>JAZLIQ010000001.1:0-141957 GCA_045617465.1 Mycoplasmoidaceae bacterium
TGTTGGTTTACCAAACGTTGGTAAATCAAGTTTAATTAACTTCTTAGCTAATAAGAAGTTAGCTATAATTGGTAACGCTCCAGCCGTAACAAAGAAACAAGCTATCTTAAAGATAAGTGATAACTTATATCTTCAAGATAACCCAGGTATTTTCTTTAAGAAAATAGAAGAAGCTAGAGATGGTTATGTTCTAGCGTTAGTTGACACAATTAAAAAGGAAGTTCTTCCTTTGGATGAAATTCTTGAATATTGTTACAACTATATGACAAACCACTACTACAAACAATTAGCAGCATATTATCATTTAGAATATGCTCTACCATATAATGCCTTCATTAAATGGTATGCTAACAAAAGACATTTTGTTATGAACAATTCTCAACCAGATATTGCTCGTGCGCAAGATGCTCTATTTATAGATTTTGTTAACGGTAAGATCTGTAAGATAAACTATGAAAACTAAACCAAAGGTAAATATGTTCATTTATGAACATAAATACCAAAAGTTAGGACACAAGCTTATAGCCGGTGTTGATGAAGTTGGACGAGGCTGTTGAGCTGGTCCAGTTGTTGCTTGCGCTTGTATTTTACCTGTAGGGTATGAAAATAGCGCAATAAAAGATTCTAAAGTTTTATCGATTAAAAAACGTGAGCAACTTGCTCAAGTTATTAAAGACAATTGCATAGCTTATGCTATTTCCTATGTTGATGCACCTAGAATTGATATTATCAATATTAAGGAAGCAGCAAAAGAAGCAATGGTTAAAGCTTTAAGTAACCTAAAGGTTAAACCGACTTGTATATTAGTTGATGCAGAAGATATAAAGTTTGCTAAAGCAACTATTGTTCCGATAGTTAAAGGTGATGCAAAGTCAACATCGATAGCAGCAGCAAGTATTATTGCTAAAGTTTATCGGGACAAGATCTTAGATGATCTTGATAAACAATATCCGCAATATGGGTTTGCTAAAAATAAAGGTTATGGAACTATGGTTCATTTAAATGCCCTAAAGAAATATGGACCAGTTAAAACAATTCATCGTTTTAGTTACAAACCAATAAAACAAGTATTAAAAAACAGCTAATCAGCTGTTTTTTCTTTATTGCCATATTTCTTTCTGCTTAAGATTTCAGATTTTTCTTGACCAGTTATATAACCTAGTTTCTTATATCATTTAATAGTTGACTTAGGAAGCTTAACTAAATTTTGTTTTAAAGCTTTTGTTTTAGCTTCTTTAAACTTAGCTGTTTTTTGATATTCCATTTGAGTTCTATAGAACTTAACAATATCAAAATAACAATACAAGAATGTGCAAACCATTGCTGCCACAGATAATAGCGATGCAATCACTATTAGAGCAATTTGATATGGTTGATCCGGATGAGCTTCAGGACTAAACCCTGCTTCAGGGTCTCATGTTACGTTAGCAAAGTAAAACATTGCTGCACATCCTAAAAGGATGAGGATCATGATACCAAAAACACCTCAAAGTTTACGTTTATATCTTTTACGTCCTTTGATATCATAGTGAACAGTTACATCAAATTCTTTTTTCTTCTTCTTATCCATATTAATATGCCCGTGCAAAATAGATTAAGTGTGTAGCAGGCTTGCCTGTAAAGAAGCAAGTCTTGCCACTTACCTTGTCAGACTTAATACATCTTGCTGTTGCTCCTGTTAATTCTTTTATTTTCTTTTCGTTTTCGATGGTATCATCGAAATAAGCTAAAGCAATCATCTTGTTATTAAGTAGTTGTTTGAATTCTTCCATGTTGTTAACTTCTTTAATAGAAGAGTCTAAACGTTGCTTTGCTTTCTTTCATAGTTCACGATCAAAGTCTTTTTTGAAAGTGCTAACAAACTTTTTCATTTCAGCAAAAGCTAATATTTGCTTTTGTTCTTTATCACGCATAACCATTGTGACTTGGTTGTTAGCTAATTCTTGGCCACCAACTAGGATACATAATGGTACACCTTGAGTTTGATATTTATTGATTCTAAAGCCCATTCCTTTAGGACTATCATCCAAGATGATACGATATGATTTTTTGCCTAAAGTTTTTTCTATCTTACGTGCATAATCTATTAATTGTGCGTTAGATGGATCAACAACAATGATAGCAATTTGCGTAGGTGCTACCTTAAAAGGTAGTACTAGTCCATTGTCATCACTGTGTGTCATGATTAGACCGCCTATAATACGCGTAGAGATACCTGCTGAAGTTTGATGGATGTGATCAAAGTTGTTGTCTCTTGTTTGGTACTTAACGTCATAAGCCTTAGCAAAGCTTTGGCCTAAATAGTGGCTAGTTGCGCATTGGAGCGCTTGTCCGTCTTGCATCATTGCTTCTAACGTAAAAGTATTTTCTGCGCCTGCAAATCGCTCATTTACAGTTTTCTCGCATTGACCTTCTAACACAGGGATATGTAAGAAATTTTGTACAAAGTTACGATAAACCTTTAAGGTTTTAAGGGTTTGAGTCATAGCTTCTTGTTTAGAATCATGGGCAGTATGAAGTTCTTGTCAGTGGAATTCAGTATTTCTTAGAAAAGGTCTAGTATTCTTCTCTACACGACATACTGAACATCATTGGTTGTATAAAAGAGGTAGATCATTAAATGATCTAATTTGACTTCTAAAGACTTGGCAGAAAGTAATTTCACTTGTTGGACGAATAACTAGAGGTTCAGCAAGTTCATCTTTACGGTTTGTTGAAACCGTAAATAGTTCAGGTCCAAAACCTTCAATATGTTCTTTTTCCTTAAGGAAATCTGCTTGTTTAATTAATAAAGGAAGTTGGATGTTTTGTACACCCATCTTAGCAAATTGCTTGTCAATTTCTTTTCTAATGATTTCTCAAATTGCTCAACCATTAGGTAAAAAGAACATAGTTCCTTTTACAGGACCATATTCTACTAACTTAGCTTCTTTAATGACTGATGTATATCAGTCAGCAAAGTTTTGACTTCTTGCAATTATCTTATTATTTTTCATAAGTAATATTATTAATTATATTTATTTAAAATCTTCATTTAGTAATCTATTTAGTTCTACAGCATATTCCATAGGAAGTTGTTCTGTAAACGGTTCAAGAAAACCTAAGGATAAGATGTTCTTAGCTTGTTTATCACTTAAACCTTTAGTGTTTAAGTAATACATCTTTTCCTTATCTAGTTGTGTTACCTTAGCTTCATGTTTAATGAAGCTAGTCTTATTCTCAATGATTTCTAATGGAATAGTTTTAGATACAGATTTATTATCTAATAATAAAGTATCACAAACGACTTCCGCATGGCAGTGGTGCGCTGGCTTAAGAATCTTAACTTCACCACGATAGTCAGCTCTTCCTCCATCATGCGCGATTGATTTAGCTAATATACTACTACGTGTGTAAGGAGCCAAGTGAATCATTTTTGCTCCTGCATCATGGATAACACCATGATGAGCTAAAGCAATAGAGATACATTTGCCTTTGGCATGTTTACCTGCTAGGATAGTGGCAGGATATTTCATATTTAGTTTAGAACCGATGTTACCATCGACTCATTCCATAATGGCATTTTCTTGGCAGATTGCTCTTTTAGTTACTAAGTTCAAAACATTATCTGATCAGTTTTGAATTGTTGTGTAACGACATACTGCGCCTTTATTTATAAAGACTTCAACAACGGCAGCATGTAAGTTGTTCTTATCATAGATAGGAGCAGTACATCCTTCTATATATGATAAAGAAGCTTTGTCTTCGACAATAATTAGGGTTCTTTCAAATTGACCCATTTGTCTAGTGTTAATTCTAAAGTAAGCTTGTAGTGGTTTTTCTAGCTTTACACCCTTTGGGATGTAAATAAAACTACCACCAGATCAAACTGCTGTATTTAGGGCAGCATACTTGTTGTCACTTGCTGGAACTAATTTGCCAAAGTATTGTTTTACAATATTTGGACAAATTTGTAAAGCTTTTTCAATGTTGCAGAAAATGACTTTTTGTTTTTTAAGCTCAGCTTGAATTTTGTTGTAAACAACTTCTGAGTCGTATTGGTTGTTTACACCAGATAAGAATTTAGCTTCAGCATCTGTTACTTTTAATTTTTTAAAAGTATCTTTAATCTTTTGCGGAACATCAGCTCAATCATTAGTCATCTTTGCTGCGTTAGATACATAATATGTATACTCATCAAAATCAATATGACTTAGATCTGGGCCTCATTTAGGATTATTTAATTTCTTAAATAACTTAAAAGCGTCTAAACGCTTTTGCAGCATTCAGGCTGGTTCTTTTTTAGATTTACTTATTGCTCTAATGACTTGTTCATTAAGGCCTTTTTTAAAGGCAAACTTATTTTTGATGGTGTCATGAAAGCCATATTTGTATTGTTTACTTTTCATAACTATCGATTGCCTTTTGAATGGCTTGGATACCAGTCATTGCACATTTAACTCTGTTAGCCTGTTTGTTTACATTCTTGTAAACTATAAGTTTGCCAAGAAGTTTTTTGTCAAACTTTTTACCCAAGATCATTCCTAAATAATTTTCAATTATTTTCTTTGCTTGGTTAACTGGTTTGTTTAAGATTTCTTCTACCAATAAATCTGTAGAGCTTGTGCATATGGCACAACCTATACCAGAGAATTTAGCATCTTTAACTTTGCCTTTTTCAATTAAAACATAGCCATCAATGTTATCAATACATGATGGACTATCATTATGGCCATAAAGGTATTTACCTTTTGGTTTACTTTCTACCTTGTTAGCAGGAGATTCATAATGGTCAATAATTAATTCTTTAGCTAATTCATTACTAATTTCCATAACTTCTCCTACAAGATAATTTCGTCACCTTTCTTAAATTTTTTAAGAATCTTGACGAACTTATCAATTTCTTCTTTAGTGTTATAGAAGTATAAACTCAATCTGATTGCAGCTTGAGTGTTAATGATGTGGTGTGCTAATTTAGCACAACTTAATCCAGCACGGCAAATAACACCTTTAGTTCCAAGCCAACTTGCTAGATCTTGAGCATGAACTTTATTAATGTTAAAGTATATGATTGGTTCAGGTTCATTCTTATTGTAAACAACAATATTCTTGATACCAGCTAATTTCTTAACAAAGTATTTCTTAAGTTCGTGTTGGTAAGCAGAGATCTTATCAAAACCAACTTTGTTTAGATAATCAATTGCTGCTTCTCAACCAAAGATTTGTGCAAGTGGCATTGTACCACCTTCAAACTTTTCAACATTGTTATTTAAAACATAACTTGTTTTATCAATAGTTTGATTCATACCCCCGCCATACTTTAATGGTTGAAGTAATGTTAATCATTTATCTGCCATGTAAACTATGCCTAGGCCAGTAGGGCCTAATAGTTTATGGCAACTGCATGCAACAAAGTCAATACCACAGTTAACATTAATTTTGTGGTGTGGTAGATATTGTGCTGCATCCATAACAATAATAATGTTTGGATTAATCTTTTTAACTTTTTTAGCTAAAGTTATATAGTCAACATTATTTCCTAGGATGTTGCTACTTCCTGCAAAAGCAATAACTCTTGTTTTCTTTGTAATTGCTTTTAAGTATAAATTTGTTGTTGGTACAACATCTTGTGGTAAATATTTAAGTTTAAAACAACCTTGCTTAGCTAATCTGATTCAAGGCAGTAAGTTAGAAGCATGTTCTAATTTTGAAATTAGAACTTCTTGGTCTTTTTTAATTAAACCGTTTGCTAAACCATAAGCAATTAAGTTTAGTCCTTCTGTTGCTCCAGAAGTGAAAACAATGTTACTTGCTTTAGCATTAAACAGCTTTGCTGTTTTTGCTCTAATTGCTTGCACCTTGCTATTAGTTTTAAAAGTTATAGCAGAGTCACTATTATGAGTATTCGTTCCATAATTAATGTAATAATTGCTTTCAGCATTTATTACAGATTGCGGTTTTAAACTAGTGGCAGCTGAATCAAAATAAATTAACTTTGGATGTTTTGCAATTCATGGAAAGTCTTTTCTAATTTTACTATTCATAACTACCTCCTATTAATGTTTTGATATCTTTATTGATATTTATTTTGTATTCAGTTAAATAAGGATCTAAATCTTTAATAAAGCTATCAATTAAAAATTGATAAGCTTGTAAACTGCTTAAACCTTTTGTGTTTAAATAGAAAATAATTTCAGGATCTACTTGTCCAATATTTACTGTATGTTTAGCAGTAATATCATCAATATTAATGTCTAAGCATGGTAATGCTTGGATTGATGATTCATTGTCAAAAATTAATCCATCAATTACTTGATTAATTGTGTTTTTGCGTGTTTTAAATTCACATCTTGATACACAATTAATCTTGATGTTTGCTTTGTTATTTGCTAGCGATTTAACATAAATGTTACTTGTAGAATTATTTCCTTTATGGTTGAAATAAATATTGAATGTTTTTGTCGTTTTGCTAGCTAAAATCAAGCAATAAAGATTAACTTCATTGTTATTTGCTAGAGTTAAATTGATGTCTTTTTTAACACCTTGATTGTCATTAGAAACAAGATAAAGGTTAACCTTTTGGTTATCCTTTAAGTTGATAGCTTGACTATCATTAAACTTTGTTAAAAAGATATTAGAAAACATTCTTCAAAGTATCCATTTCTTGCTTCTTTGCAGGAGCTTTGATATATTTGCTAAAGCCTTTATCTAAAGCGGCAAATAATTTTGTTCCTGAACCTGAATCAACAATTTTGTGGTTAGCAATTGTAATATATTTAGTAGGTTTAATTTGTTTTAAAAGTTGTTGTTGGTGAGAAATTAAGATAATAATCTTATCTTTCTTAATTTTGTTAATTTCACGAGCAATAATTTTTAAACTATCAACGTCACAACCTGAGTCAACTTCATCTAGTAGTAAGACATTATTGTTCATCAAAAACATTTGAACAAGTTCATTTTTCTTCTTTTGGCCACCAGAGAAATTAACATTGTTATTTCTCTTTAATAAATTTAAGTCCATGTTTAGTTCATTAAATTTGGGCGTAACTAAACCATGGAGTGAAATTGGATCTATTTTTTTATCACTGTGTGTGTTAGCAATGATCTTATAAAGATCAACAAGCTTAACACCTTCTAGTTCCATTGGGTTTTGTGCTAAATAGAAAAAACCTAACTTAGCAATCTCGTCAGTTGCTAATTTTGTGATTGCTTTGTTATTAAATGTAATATTACCTTTAGTAACTTTAAATGCATAATGGTGCATGATAGTTTTTAAAAAACTACTTTTACCTGCACCATTAGGTCCAATAATAGCAACAATATCACCAGTTTTAGCCTTCAAGTTGATATTTGATAATAATGAATGGCCTTCAACAGCGATGCTAAGACCGCTTATATTTAATAAGTTATTTTTTTTCATACTTTTAGCGTTAATATAATTATAATAATAAAATATATATTTATTAATAAAAGGATAAAGAGAAGATGAAATTAAAGAATTTAATCATTTCTGCTAGCGTTGCTGCAGCCGGTTCTGGCTTACTAGCAACCGTTTTGACTAGCTGTGCGCAAGCACATATCGATGATGATCTTAAGATTGAATTAAATGATCAAGGTCTATTCACTAACGATGTTGGTTTTGCTGCTGTTGTTAAAAATGCTTTAACAAGAAGCGACAGCTGATCAACATTCAAACAAGCTTTAGCTGATGAAATTGTTTTCAAATGATATGAAGACAGAGCTTCAGCTGATAAAGGCGATACAACTAAGAACGTTACATTTAGAACAAACTTAGATGAATGAAAATATGAAATTGACAAGGACTACAACTCAGTTGTAGATACTTGCAAATCTAAGTATGGTGCTAACTGACAATGATATTTACAAAACGAATATCTATCAGCTTATGGTGGCACAGAAGATAATTACAAACATGCTAAATTAGTAGAAAAAGTTAAAAATGACTTTATTACTAATGCTTTTGCATATGACTATTTCGGTTATGTTAAAAATACTGTAGCTACAGACTATCCTCATATCCTTACTGATGTTACTTTAAGCCCAACTAGAAACGATTTAAATAATCCTGCAAACTGAACTAAGCTTGGTTTCTTTGCAAGAACAAACCGTGCATATCCAGTAACTGATTTATCAGACTTAAATCAATTAGCTAAGTATCCTGATGGTGACTATGCTATTTTACAAGACTACGTTTTTAATAGATGATTCAGAACAGAAAAGCCATTCTTCTCTGCAGCAGCTTTATTTAAATACTCTTTGCCAAACCAAACAACAGATAAGAAATTAACAGATATTTATAGCAATAAATATGTAACTATTCCAGATGCTCCAAATGAAGCATTCCCATTCTTTGGTGGTGTTTCTGTTAGCCAAAATGGCTCAACAGGTGTTAAGGCTTGTTTTGAATGATACCAAGCATTATTGAATAATGAATTTAGTGCTAATGGTGCTTATACTGTTGAAGGTGTTAAACACTACAATGGTACAACATCTATTCCTACAAACTATACAGAAGATAGTCAAACATTATTGCTTTGCTACGGCAAAGACATGATGGCTGGTGAATCTAACTCTTTATATGTTCCATATGCTATAGCTACAGCTGATCTATATGAAGAAATGATTGAAGGTTGAACACGTGCTCAAATTCTTGCCAATGCCTACAACGTGGTTGCTCAAAGTGTAGTTAGTCAAAACATTTTGATTAATCCAACTGCTCCTGTTCGTCCTCAAGGGGAAGATGATTTTAGAATTCTTTCTAACTTCATGTACAAAGGTGAATATTCTGGTGCTGGAACATCTGCTAGCCCATATGTTCTTGGTGTCCCACAAAAAGAAGGTTCATATTGAATTGATTCATTCATTGATTTGAACAACATTTATGGTGGATTAAAAGAAGAACAAACTATAGGCACTGTTACAGCAGATGTATATACGTGTCCATTATTTAAGAATAATGCTGATTATTTATATTTCACAGGTGATAAATCTGCAACAACTAAAGAAGAAGTCACAGGTGTAAGATATGTAACTAACAGAATTCAAACTCTATTACATGCAACTACAACTGGTGCTCCTGCTGAACAACCATGAATGTTTGAATTAAACGAAGCAGGAATGCATGCTCAAACAATTGATGGTTACAACTTTGTTAATACTGCATCTGATCACGAAGAAGCATTAAAACAAGTTTTAATGTACCGTTTAATGCAACAAAAACAAGATTATGATGGTGGAATGATCTCTGCTAGTGTATTGGGTAGTGATGGTGCATTAAAGACTTACTTTAATGACAACTTTGCTAACATTGTTCTTGAAATGGCATTGTCTGATGCTGAAGAAGTAAATATCTTTAGAAACATTGATACATACGAAGAAGAAACAACAACCGACACTGACAAGTTGTTCTTTGATGTTATTTGTTCAGAACAATCATTAGGGACAGCAAGTTTAATTGCTACTTACATTGACGCGACAGATGAATGCGATTTCCAAAAGAAATGATTAGACACTATCGCTTCTGCTAATAACAGAATTTACCAATATCGTAAAACACAAATTGAAAATTCTCGTGGTGTTGTAGACAACAAGAGATACGAAAATGGTTTATTAGCACCTATTCCTACAACTGTTTATAACAATAATTTAGTTAGCCAATATCACACAACACGTGTATATCATCCAGTTATCAATATGCTTGGTGATGTAACATATTTAACATATAGTAATGCTGTTGATGCTGTTGCTGTAGCTGTATCAAATATGTTTGTAACAGAACCAACTGTTGATGGCACAAGCGGATTTAGTTTAATGGTAGCTGACGCAAAGAAGGCTCAATCAAACCGTGCTTGATTTAAATCAACAATAGTTGATAAATTTATGTATCAATTCATGGGTACTGGCGGTTTAGCTAATGCTATTAAGATGGGTACATATGAATCATATTACACTGATAAAGCATTTGCTTCTAGCCAATACAAATGAGCAAACATTACTAGTGAATATGAAAATGCTAAAACAACCACATACAGAGCTCCTAAGATTTTAGCTAGCGACAACCTTGCTAACTACTTCACTTCTTCTACTGGCACAAATTTCTTTAACATAGTTAATTCAGGTTTTACAAACTGAATGGGAGAAAAAACTTTATTTGGTGGTGCTTATAGTGCTGAAGCATTAGACCAAGATTTATTTGAAGCAACTGTTGCTTATTTAGCTGCTGATGACTTCAAAAACTTCTATACATCAATTAATAAACAAATTGGTGATGATGAAGCTGCTATGATTGGCTATGTTGTTAAGTATGATGAATATGAAGACCAAGATGCTACAAAATGAGTTTCACTATATGGTGCAAACCCTGCATTAAGTGCTAACTTATCAACTGCAGGTAATTCAGTGTTTGAATGAAATATCAATGTTGATAATATCTTTGATACTTTATTGTATCAAGGTGAGACAGAAGACGGTAGAGCTATTGGAAAAGTTCAAAATACAAAAGTTACATCTGACTTTTACAACAATGTAATTAGTAGAAATGTTGCGGGTGTACCTCACGTATTAGGTGGTTTCACTGGAATTCAAACTGCTGGTTCTAACCAACTTGATGCTGATAGTGGTTTAAAAGACGCAGTCTTTAGTAAATTAGGACAATGTATTGAAAATAATGTAGCCGCTCAAGGCGAAATACATGGTCAAAACGACGGTGTCTTATTCCCATGAGCTGGTGCAACTAGCGATGGTGAGACGCCATATACATTTGAAGCAATCGCAGACCCAAGACCAACACCAGGTGAAACAATTACACCTGAAAGCTTTACTGGTGCAAGCTTAACTGATGCATTAAAACTAGCTAAGAAGATTGCTGAATGTTCAACAATCGATGACCTTAAGACATTAGCTACTTCATTAGGTAATGCTATTGATGGTCATGATATCTTTGATGAAATTGGTTCAGGTGCTTACACTCCAAAAACTACCGATCCTAACCAAATAGTTAACGAAGTTAAATATGTAATGTTAGATGAATTTGTTAGCAACGCTAGCACATACAAACCATACTTTACACGTTTGACAGATGCTCAAGTTCATGCAACAGATGATAAAGGTGGCAACACTAAATATTGTTTCGATGCTGGTGACAGATATGGTTACAAGGTTATGTTCACACAATTAAACAAATCAGATATCATTGAAAAGAGACTTGCTCCAAAATGAACTGGAACAACTTGAGATTACAGCAAGATGCCAATTGCTTCAGAAGAATTCTGATTCTTATTAACTAAGTTAGCTGCTGATGCATCTACTCAACAACTTGCAATCACTGAAGCTATTAAACAAGTTCATGGTGATAACAAGTTAACTGTATATGATGCTCAGCTTTACAACCAATTTGATTCAACTTGAATTAAAGATTGAACAAAGAAACCAATTGGTGGAGAAGGTGCTTAATAGCAAATAAAAAAGAGGCGGTGCCTCTTTTTCTTTTACCTACTATTTCTTAGCAGCAGCTTTTTGACCAGTTCTAGCAGCAACTACTTCATCAACTACACTCTTTGGTGCTTGAGCATAGTGACTAAATTGCATTACATAGTTTCCACGACCTTGAGTGAATGATCTTAAGTCTGTTGCATAACCAAACATGTTCTTTAAAGGAACTTTGGCTTTGATCATTTGTGCAGCAGCTCTTTGTTCAGTAGATTCAATAGTTCCTCTACGTGAACTAATATCACCCATAGCATCTCCTAGATATTGGTCAGGAACTACTACGTCAACTGCCATGATTGGTTCAAGTAATACTAGACCACATTTCTTAGCAGCTTCTTTTAATGCTAATGATGCAGCAACCTTGAAAGCCATTTCTGATGAGTCAACATCGTGGTAAGAACCATCATATACTGTGGCTTTAATATCCATTAAAGGATATCCGGCTAATGGCCCAGCTTTCATGGCTTCTTGGATGCCTTGATCAATTGGCTTAATAAATTCACGTGGAATCTTTCCACCAACAATATCATTAACAAATTCATAACCTTTATCTTTGTTAGGTTCAAATTTAACAACACAGTGTCCATATTGACCATGACCACCAGATTGTTTAATGTATTTACCTTCTGCTGATCCTTCTTTAGTAAATGTTTCACGGTATGAAACTTGAGGAGCACCAGCATTAACATCAACCTTGAATTCTCTTCTCATACGGTCAACGATAATTTGTAAGTGTAATTCACCCATACCTGAGATAATACATTGACCAGTTTCGTGGTCTGTGTATGTTCTGAATGTTGGGTCTTCTTCTGCAAGTTTTTGCAAAGCAATACCCATTTTTTCTTGGTCTGCTTTTGTTTTTGGTTCAACAGCTAAACTAATAACTGGTTCAGCAAACTTCATTGATTCTAGTTTAACATCTAGATCTTCATCACAAAGTGTATCACCTGTAGTAGTTGATTTTAAACCAACAACAGCGCAGATGTCACCAGCACAGATATCAGGAATTTCATTTCTGTTGTTTGAGTGCATCTTAATTAAGCGACTTACACGTTCTTTAATACCACGCTTAGAGTTAATAACATAACTTCCAGCGTTTAAGTGTCCTGAGTATAGACGAATGAAAGTAATACGTCCAACAAATGGGTCAGTTGCCACTTTAAATGCTAAAGCAACAAACTTATCTTCATCGTGGTTCTTTAATTCTAGTTCTTTACCAGTTTCTTCATCTTTAACCTTAATAGAAGGACAGTCAGCTGGGCTTGGCAAGTAGTCAACTACTGCATCAAGTACAGCTTTAACACCCTTATTCTTAAATGATGTTCCACATAATACTGGGTGGAATTCAGCAGTTAGTGTACCTTTTCTAATACACATCTTTAATTCATCTTCTGTTAATTCTTGTCCATTCAAGTATTTTTCCATACACTTTTCATCATAGTTAACAGCTTCTTCAACTAAGATTTGTCTAAAGTGTTTAGCTTTTTCTAATAGGTCTGCAGGAATTTCAGCAATCTTATAGTCTTCTTCTGGTTTACCATCGAACATTCTACATTTCATTGTTACTAAGTCAATAGTTCCAATGAAGTTAGCTTCTGCTCCAATAGGATATTGGATAGCTACACCTTTAGCACCTAGATTCTTTTTGATAGATTCTAGACACATTTCAAAGTCAGCACCAACTTTATCCATCTTGTTGCAATAAACAATTCTAGGTACTTTATATTCTGTTGCTTGTCTTCAAACTGTTTCAGTTTGAGGTTCCACACCTTGTTGACTATCTAGTACTGTAACAGCACCATCTAGTACTCTTAATGATCTTTCTACTTCAACAGTAAAGTCTACGTGTCCAGGAGTATCAATTAAGTTTAATTCATGTCCTTTTCATGTAACATATGTTGCAGCAGCAGTAATTGTAATACCACGTTCTTTTTCTTGTTCCATTCAGTCCATGGTAGCACCACCATCATGGACTTCTCCAATTTTATGTGTTTTACCACCATGAAATAGGATACGTTCTGATGTGGTAGTCTTACCAGCATCGATGTGAGCCATGATACCAAAGTTTCTATATTTTTCTAAAGGAAATTGTCTTGGCATAGTCTATCTCCTAGAATTTTAAATGAGCAAAAGCTTTGTTTGCTTCAGCCATTCTGTGTGTATCTTCTTTTTTCTTAACGGCTCCACCAATACCGTTTGAAGCATCAATGATTTCATTAGCTAGTCTTTCTAGCATAGTCTTTTCATTTCTGTTTCTAGCATATAGGATTAATCATCTTAATCCTAAAGCTACTTTTCTTTCTTCTCCTACTGGTGTAGGTACTTGGTAGTTACTACCAGCAATACGTCTAACTTTAAGTTCTAGACTTGGCATAATGTTGTCTAGAGCTTTGTTAAACACATCTAGTGGTTTTTGTTTAGTTTTCTTTTCAACCATATCGAATGCACCATAAACGATTTGTTGAGCTAAACCTTTTTTACCATCTTCCATTACTAAGTTGATAGCTTTAGTAATAATTCTAGAATTAAATACTGGATCTGGTAAAACTTGGCGTTTTTCAGCTTGATGTTTTCTCATATTTAATTCCTTTCTTATTGAGCAGCTTTAGGTTTCTTAGCACCATAAGCTGATCTTTGTTGGTTTCTCTTAGCTACACCTTGTGTATCTAGAGTTCCTCTAACAATGTGGTATCTCACACCTGGAAGATCTTTTACACGACCTCCACGAATAAGTACAACAGAGTGTTCTTGAAGGTTGTGACCTTCACCTGGAATATATGCTAACACTTCTTGACGGTTTGTCAATTTAACCTTAGCATATTTTCTTAGGGCAGAGTTTGGTTTCTTTGGTGTCATAGTACCAACTCTGGTACAAACTCCCCTTTTCAAAGGCGCTGGTGAATACTTTTGTTCTCTTTCAAAAGAGTTGTAAGTAGTTAATAGCGCAGGAGATTTTGATTTAGATTTTTTGTTTTTACGTTTGTGACGTATTAATTGTTGTATAGTAGGCATCTTTTCTCCTTATTTTTACTATATTTTTAGATACAACTTAGCCGTGTGTATCATACGTAATATTAATAATAACACAAAAATGGTAAATTTATATATATTTTTTAAATAAAAAAAGAAGCTATGCTTCTTTCTTATTATTCTTATATCTCTTAGCTGCTTTAACTATCTTTAGCAATTGGTCTATACATTTATCGTATTCTTTAGCTTTGTAAGATGCATTTGCTTTAGCAAAATCATCTTTAAAACTTTTGATTGTTTTATAACGGTTAGCATAGACAAATAGTTTACTTGCATATGTCTTAAGAACAATAGTTGTAGAGATTTCTTTATAGATTTGTTGGCTTTGTTCAACTATGGCAGTTAGCTCATAGGCAATACGGTCAAAGTCTGGATTGTCTTTGCTAACAATCTCTTTACTATAGCCATCAAGTTGTTTTAAGCAACTTTTAATAATCTTTTGAATTGCATCTGCTTCTTTACCATTAGGTGCTACATTCTTGACAATTGCTTGCAATTGACAGAAGTAAATGTATAGATCATTTAAGTCTGTAACTGTCTTGATGATCTTACCAAGTACATCATCAATATGATCTATTGCTGTAACAATTTCATCTTTTCTTGCAGCAATTTGATTACCAATATTATCTAAGTCTTTGATAGCACTAATTTTTTCTAGATGTGTTTTGTAGTTAATGTTATTGGCAATGTTATTTAACTTAGAAATGTAGTTAATGTCTTTTTCAATAACATCAAAGCATTCAATAATCTTTGGCTCTAATACAAAGTATTGTTTTAAATCTCTCATGCTATTAACAATGTCTTCTTTGTTAGCAATAATCTTGTCTGTTTGTTCTTTAATTTCATTGATACTATATGAAATCAAAGTTGGCGTTTTGATATGGATATAAGTAAATTGGTTTATTTGGTTAATAGCATTAATAGCTTGAACAGCATAGTTTTGTGCTTGTCCAAGTTGTAATGAACGATAGTATTTGATAAAGTGTGAATATGAATGAACAAACACTGTTAATAGGTTTTGGAGTGTTTGTAAATCTGCACGAGCAATTTCACCATTATGTTCTTTAATAATTTTTTCGTTATATTGTTTTGTTGTTAGTAAGTAAGTGTCAACGACTTGAAACTTAAACACTAACATGATAGCTTTAGCTAGTTGCTTTAGTTTGTTACCAAGATCTAGGATTGTTTCAACTGTTCTCTTGTAATCAAACTTAATTGATAATCCGGGCAAAGAAACAAATGTTTTCTTAATTGAGAAGATTAAATCATTGATCTTAGAAAAGTCTGTTGAGTATTTTAGTTTGTTATAGAAATCTTGAAGTCTTTCAAAGATAGATAAATAGTTTTGAAAAGTTGATTCAATTGCTTCACCATATTGAGTGTAGTGTTCATAAGCTTTTTTCAACACCTCTAAATCTTTTAAAGCTTTTGTTAAGTCACTATCAATGCTTTTCAAATATTTACTTGATACTTTTAGGTTAAAAGCATTAAGTTCAAGTTCAGCTACTGCAATATTAGCTTTTATAACTGGCAAGTTATCTTTTAGTTTTTTATGCAAACTAATGTATTTGTTCAAATCCAGTTTTTTGCCTAAGTCGTTATTGGCTAAAACTTGAATTCTAAAAATATTAATTCCACCAAGACCATTAACTAATTGGTTGTATTTGTTAATAAGTTTTATTTCTTTTCTAAAGTAAACTTTGTGAATTGCAAAAAAGACTGTGAAGATAATTAATCCTGCACAAAGGAAAGAAATAAAAACAATAAGTATTGCAATAAGCACTGATTCTTGCATACTTATATTATAAAAATAAAAAGAGTGACAAGTCACTCTTTTTAAATATATATTTGGGTTTGAATAAAATCAATACTATTTCTTTAATTATACGAAGTTATAATATTTTATATGATGTATAGAAAAACTTATGCTGAAATAAATACAGCAAATATTACTAAAAATACAAAGAGATTTATTAAAACTCATCCTGAGTATAAATATTTTATGGGTGTAGTTAAAGCTGATTGTTATGGTCATGGCCTTAACAAAAATACTATTGATGCTATTATTGCAGGTGGAGTTAATTATTTAGGCGTTGCTACACTAGAAGAAGCATTAGAAGTTAGAAAAATAAATAAGAAAATTCCTATTTTAATATTGTCTAAGATTGATATCGAAACAGTGAATGTTGCCCACAAGAATGGTATTAGTGTTACAATTCCAAATCTAATTTATACTAAAAAACTTCTTAAGTTGAAAAACTTAAAAGGGCTGAAGGTCCATTTAAATATAGACACGGGAATGAATCGTATTGGTGCTAAGACAGCTAAAGATGCAGAGACAATCGTTAAATTATTGACTAAATCTGACATATATTTAGAAGGAATTTACACGCATATTTATGATGTAACAAATAGACAACACACATTTGCACAATATAGAAAATTTGAAGAGATTACTAAAAATATCAATTTAAAGAAAATTAAGATGGTGCATTGTGGTGCTACTGATGCAACATTACTTTATCCAAAGCGTCCATATGCTAATGGCTGCCGTTTTGGTGATGTTATGTATGGGATTATGGAAAAACCAGAAAAAGGTTATCTTGACACATATAGATTAATCTCAAAAATCATACAAGTTCATACAGTTAAAAAAGGCGAAACTGTGGGATATGGTGGTGTATTTGGCGCATATAAAGATGAATTAATAGCATTAATTCCTATTGGCTTTGCAGATGGTTTAAGAAGAGACTCTAGAGATATGTTTGTTTATATTAACAATAGAAAATATCCAATTGTTGGTAATGTATGTATGGATTTAACTTTTATCAAAGCGGATAAATATGTTAAAGAAAATGATATTGTTTATATCTATAGAGATAGACAACATATCTATGATTGAGCCAACTTCTTAAAGACAGCTGCAGATTGAATGATCTGTAATATCAGTAAAAGAGTTCCAAGAGTATATGTAAAAGAATGAAAAAAAGCGGTTTAACCGCTTTTTATTATGCTCTTGCTAATTTAAGTTTCTTTTCTTTGTGCATTTCGATTGAACTTGGAATGCAACATACAGCAACAAAGATAATCAGCATCACAAGAGTCATGATTGCTCCAAGCATATTGTTGAACCAGTCAGCATCTCTTTCTCATTGCGCAACTAATGCAATATCTGCAATTGATGCGACAACAATGAATAGAATTGCAATACTAATTAATATAGTTGAAACGATTGAGCAGAATCAGAAACCTTTGGCTTTTCTTACTTTAATCTTGTTTGTCTTTCTGTTCATCATTGCACCGATTGTTGCAAACACGATACATAAGAATGCAAAGATTGATGTTCAGTTAGCCATTAAATCACAGAATGAATATAAACTGTTGCAGCTTCCAATTGTTCCACCAAGTTCATAACCAACTGGTAATGTTGCTGGGTCAACAGACTTAGCTAAGAATGGAACCATAGTTGTAGTACCATATCCAACTGTATCTGCATAGCCTAAAGCACCAACAAGTGTGAAGATGACAAAGAATACTAATGTAATTACACCAGCATAAATTAATCCTACTCAGTTGTGTTTTTGAGTGGCAATTTTACCTTTTAGTTTATCACTAAATGGTAATTCTCCACCCTTGATTAGGTCTTGGTAGTACAATGGGTTGTACATTGCAAACCCATTAATAACACCAAATATACCTACGGCAATTAGCATTTCCATAACACCAACTACTCAGTGTAAACCATTTTGGTCAAACCAAGCTAAACCGTTAACTTTTCCGTTAGTTGCACCAAATAGCAATGAAATAGCCACTAATAAGTTAATGATTGAAACAATGACTAATCCAATTACTAATGCAGCAGGTGTTTTTTTAGGTTCTTCCATTTCAGATTGAATACCTGCAGTTGAATAGAATCCATCATAACTAAAGATAATGGCAGGTACAGAACCTACAATACCTAGTAGAGGGAACATCTGAGCAAGTCGAACATTTCCACTTGTTTGCCAAGTTTCAGGCCAAATATGTGTTGTTCCACCAGTTGTTCAGCCGTTGTTTGTTGCAGCTAGAGCAATACCAGCGACAATACAGAACGCTATTGGGATGAAACGCAATGCGGTAACAACTCAGTTTTGAATGTTACCTAATTTACTTGATAAACCACTAGCAATAAAGAATCAAGCAGTAATAGCAAATGCTATTAATGCGGAAATTCACCATTGCGTTTGCCATCCAAATGCATCTTGGAATTGAATGACGGCATAGTATGGCATCATGAAGAAGTTCAGTGGTAAATATAGGAATGCCATAAAGTATTTCGAAACTTTGTACAAATACTTATGACAGAAGTTTTTAACCCATGAAATAATTCCTAAGTTGCTATCTGTGGTTGCGCTAGCAATTTCAGCTAACGAAACACCCATGCAGACAACACCAAAGATAGAAAGGACTCATGAGATAAGAGCTAGGATTGCGCTTTGTCCAACGTTTCCTAGCACTTCACCATTTTTAAGGAAAATGCCGGCACCAATTGTGGAACCAACAACTAAAAAAATGGCAGAGACGAATGTAATTTTCTTTTTTGTGACTTCGCTCTTGGTCACTTTTTTCTTTTTGTTATTCATAACCTAATAATTATATAAAAAAGAAAGCATAGCTTTCTTTTTATTATTTAGATTTAACGATGATATATTGCTTGCCTTGAACAAAGTCTACAATTAAGTTTGGATAGTTTTTTGCTTCAGTTTTTAAAGCATCAACTAGATCATATCCAATTTCTAATCACGCTTCTTTAAAATTATGCTTATCTAATCAAGCAAAATATTTCTTGTAGAAATATAAACCATTATCTGGAGCAACTAAAGCTTTTTTATCTTCTCATTTATACATTGCTGTATTATTGAAGTTTGCTTCATTAATATAAGGTGGATTAGAAATTAGATAATCTACTCTTGGATGACTAGTTAGATATTCTATGGCATCTTTTTTGTCAATAGTTAAACGCACTTTGTGCTTAACACCATTAGCATGAGTATTGAAGAAAGGTTTTCAATACTTATCAACACAAACAACATTAAATTGTGGTAAACGTTTTTTAATGGAGATACCAATACAACCACAACCACAACAAAGATCAAACAAAGTTTCTTCTTTAGTATTTTTGTGACTATTAATAAAGTCTTGTGTCATTTGTTCTGTAATGTCTCTTGGAGCTAAAACTTTTTTAGTAACAATAAAGTCTAGTCCGCAAAAAGTTGTATGACCTGTTAAATGAGCAAGAGGTACTTGCTTTACAAAGTAACTATCACATAACTTTCAAAACTTTTTTGGATTAAAATCAAGTTCAAGATTACGACGATCGACAAATTTGTTTTTATCCTTTACATGTTTAGAAACAGCAAATAAAAGTTCAAAAAAGATGACGTCATGTGCTTGGCCATGTTTTTCAATAAATTGATTAAATAATTGGTTAAAGGTCATATTAAATCTTTAACTTTTCCATTAGTCTTGCTTGTTCATCAGCAATTAGTTGATCATGGATTTCTTCTAATGTTCCACCTTGCATGATAAAATCTAATTTATTTAGAGTTAAACCTATACGGTGATCAGTAATTCTATTTTGTGGATAGTTGTAAGTTCTGATCTTTTCAGCTCTTTCACCGGTTCCTACTTGACTACGTCTAGTAGAATCTTCTTGTGCTTTACGATCATCTTCTGCTTTTTGTCAAAGCTTAGATTTAAGCATGTTCATCGCTTTAGCTCTGTTTTCAATTTGGCTTCTTTCAGATTGACAAGCAACAACAATGCCTGTAGGCATGTGTGTTAATCTTACAGCTGATTCTGTTCTATTAACGTGTTGACCACCAGCACCTGAAGCACGATAAACATCAATTCTTAAATCAGCTGGATTGATTTTGATTTCAATGTCATCAAGTTCTGGTAATACTGCTACAGTAATAGTTGATGTGTGTACTCTACCTTTTGATTCAGTAGCAGGAACACGTTGTACACGGTGTACTCCTGATTCAAATTTCATCTTTGAGTAAACATCTTTGCCTTTTACAGTAAAAGATAAATATGAATAGCCATTACCTTGCGGACTAACATCCATGATGTTACATTTTCATTTTTGGTTATCAAAGTATCTTTTATATGTATCAAATAAATCAGATACAAATAATGCTGATTCATCTCCACCAGCAGCTGGACGCATTTCTACGATAACGTTCTTATCATTATTTGGATCAACAGGTAATAACAATGTTTTGATTTCTTGTTCAAGAGGTGGAATAGCATTTCTAATCATTTCAAGGTCTGACTTAGCCATAGAAATGAATTCAGGATCTTTGATTGAAGAATCACCTAAGATATCTTCAGCTTGTTTTGCATCTTCAATCATTTTCTTAAGTTCTTTGAACTTAGCAGCAACTGGTTCATGTTTCTTTAGTTGAATATTAATTTTCTTAACTTCAGAAAAAGGCAAAGATGTGTCAGTTTCTACTTTGTTAGATAACTCGATAAAGTCCTTTGCTATTTTTGCTACTGTTTCATATAGTTTCTTGTTGTATTCCATTGTTGCCTCCAAAATAAAAAGAAAAAAGACACACTATAAAAAGCGGTCTTTTTATCTATCTAAAGTTATTTATTTAAATCGTCAAGATTTGAAATAACGGTTTTACCTTGTTTTTTAGCTCTAACTTTTTTAACTTTTGGTTGGTAGTTTTTCTTTTCAAACTTGCTAGCAAGTTTTTCAGCTCTACCTTTAACATTTGTTTCAACTGATTTACCAACAAAGACAGGGTGGCAGTTAGCACAAACGTCAATAGAAACTACGTCAGCTTTGCAAGTTGACATAATTTTGTATTCAGCACCACAAGTGGCACATTTGAACGTAGTTAGTTTACTTTTTGGATGAATTTTTTCTTTCATAGTAAAAACCTTATTTCTTTTATTAAGTATATTTATTTTATATTAAAATGACAATTTATTTTCAAAAACTATTAGTCTTTAGACCAAACTCTGGATCAAGATTATTAAATTCTTGGGCAAGATATTTATGTGGTTTTTTATTACCAATTTCATGTAAGTAATCTTGATTACTTGTTATCAAAGAGTTTTTGAATGTAATGTAGCATTCGTTGTTCACACAACTTGCAGCAATATATAAAACATCAGTGATGTGATCAATACCAACTATTCCCATGATCTTATGAATTGCTTGTAGTTTTGTTGATTGCTTATCACCAACATGAGCATATTTTGATGTCTTGTTGGTTTTTACAATCACATTGCATATTTCACCTTCTCAATACTTGTCAAGGTTAAAAAGTAAGTGGCTTTGTTTTATATTGTCTACACTTCCTAGAAAATGATAGAAACCAACATCAACTATATCAGTACGACTCATTGTTTGTTGCAATAAGTCATATGTATCAATAATCTCATGTTGGCTATAACACAAACCCTTAATTGTCGCATAGCTAACATCGTTAGCTAAATACATAAATTTTCTATCTGGAGTATAAATGGTGATGTTAATACCATTCATCAATCCATGATGAACAATCGTTCTTATATCATCACCGTCTAAAGTATGAATATCAATGATTTTCTTTTGTTCTAAATCATAGATAATTGCTCCACCGGAAGCAACTACATAACCTTTTTCTAGATGATGAACAGTGGCAAAATCTAAAGCATCAATTAAACAACCAGAAGTTTGAATAACAATAGTTTGATATTGACTTGCCCTAGACATTAAATCATAAACAAGAGGAAGGTCTTTATATCTTCGATCCTCTTGTTTATAACAGTTTCAGTCTAAATTGACATCAAAAACTACTAGTTTTTTAAAAGTGCTTTGTTGTTCCATCTTAATTATTTATGGTCAGCAATACGCTTAACCATAATGTCACCAAATTTAGCCATTGGGACATTTGTTACATCTTTCTTACCATATTCACGATAAGAGATTGTTTGAGTCTTAATTTCTTCATCACCAAATACAATTTGGTAAGGAATCTTACGGATTTGTCCGTTTCTAATTTTCTTTCCTAATCTTTCATCAGAGTGATCAACTTCTACTCTAACACCATGATTCATTAAACGTTGAGCAAATTCATCACAGAACTTTTCATGAACTGCTGCAACTGGTATAAGTTGTACTTGTACAGGCGCTAATCATAAAGGGAATACACCTTTATTACTTTCTAGTAAGATTGACATAAATCTTTCTAGAGTTCCAATAATTCCACCATGAACTAAGATTGGGCGTTGAACTTTACCATTCTTATCAATATATTCAAGTTTGAATCTATCTGGTAATAAGAAGTCAAGTTGGATTGTTGACATAGTAATGATATGTCCTAAAGCTGTCTTCATTTGAAAGTCAATCTTTGGACCATAGAAAGCGGCTTCGCCAACTTTCTTTTCATATTTCATTCCCATTCTATCCATGCATGCAGCAAGTTCTTTTTCTGCTTTTGCTCACATCTTAGGATTGTTAAAGTATTTTTCTTTATCTTTAGGGTCATGTAAAGATAAATCAATACGGTGAATCTTAATATCAAATGCTTTTAATGTTGTCATAACAACATCATAGTAGTGTCTAATTTCAGATTCAATTTGGTCTGGTCTAATGATAACGTGTGTATCAATTAGTTGCATTTGTCTTACACGTTCAAGACCAATTAAACCACCAGAAGCTTCATATCTATGTAAAATAGCTTTTTCTGCTATTCTATAAGGAAGTTCACGGTAACTTCTTGGTTTAGATTTATAAACAAGCATGTGGTGTGGACATGTCATTGGTCTTAACACCATAAGTTGGTTATCAATCTTTAAAGGATTAAACATATTTTCACGGTAGTGGAATCAGTGGCCTGATGTTTTATATAGTTCGTCACTACCTAGAATAGGTGTAGAAACAAAGTGGAAACCATAACGTAGTAAGATTCTTCTTACTTCGTCATCAATTTCATACATTACAGCTGCACCATTAGGTAATCAAATTGGTGCACCTTGTCCTGCTAAATCATTAAATGTAAATAGTTCAAGATCTTGTCCTAATTTACGATGATCTCTTTCTTTACGGTCTTGTGCTTCAGCTTCATAAGCTTTTAATTCTTCTTTTGAACTAAAAGCATAACCTGTAATTCTTTGAAGTTGCTTATTCTTAGCACTACCTAATCAATAGTTACCTGCTAAGTTTTCAAATTTAAAAGATTTGATTTGTCTAAAATCAACATTTGCATCATCTAAACAACTAACAAATGGGAATTCATCATTTATCTTCACCATTTTAATTGTTTTCTTTTCATAATTCTTAACTCAGTGAGCTAAGTATTTGTTTTTCTTCAAGCATGGGCAAGCTAAAACTTTAGCAATAGCTTTGCCTTTTACTTCTGCCTTAGTTGCTTTGTTGTAGATAAATTCAGTTACTTCATTTTCTAACTTCTTAAAGTCATTAATTGAAATAGCATCTTTACAATCAAAGTCAACATAGAAAACATTTTCAAGTTCTCCTATGTTGGCTATTTTAGCATTATGTTTTTTATATAAGACATATGCAACAGCATATGCCATGAGTTTATTTAATTTCATATTCACTCCTATATTAATTGAATTATTTTACTTCAGGTAAGGTTTGTTCAGCTGGTGTTCAGTTAACTAACTTTTCAATTAATATTGTCGTGTGAAATAGATTGTCTTTCTTTGAATAATATGTACGTAATTTTCCTTCAATAATTACTCTACATCCTGGATTAGCTTCAATAATTTTAGCTAATTGTCCAGCTAGTGGTCTATTAGCATAAGCAGAGAAAGAGTTAACTGATTTAAACTTGTTAAATACTCTTTCTTGCTTAATGTTTAAGAAGTATCCGCCTTCTTCTTTATTTTTTCCTCATGAACTTCTTGTCACAGTTCCTTCTAGAATTACTTTGTTTAGCATTTTCGTTGTCTCCTATATATATTATTTTTTTTATAAATAATATCATTATTATAGATAGATTTTCGCGTTATCATAAAAATATTTATATTTTTATGTGAAAAAGTGGTTTTTGTTTATAATGAATATATATTCATTAAAATATGCAGATTTTTTCCAAAAGTCAAATCAATGAAATTGCTTTAGCTTTGAAGTCTGGCAAGGCTGCTATTTTACCTACGGATACAGTGTGAGCTATAGCTAGTGTATCTGAACAACAAATCTACGCTTTCAAGAAGCGTGCGCCTGAAAAGAAGGTTATCAAATTCATCGGCTCTGTCGAAGATCTTGAACTACCTTCTTTTTTTGCTGATGTGTTAAAAGAATATTGACCTGGAGCTTTATCTGTTATTTGAAAAGGTATGAGTTATCGGATACCAGGTTCTTCATATTTGCTTGATTTATTAAAGCTCACCGGGCCGCTATATCAATCAAGTGCAAATATCTCGGGTAAGCAACCAATTAGAACCTCCCAGGAAGCATTTGTAGAATTTAAACCATTCTTAGAGCGGATGATTATCATTGATAATTCACCATATGAACAATGCACTAATCAACCATCTACCATCATCAACCTTGATAATTTGACTGTCGTCAGAGAAGGACCAATAAATGGTCAAGAAATAATAGATAAATTAAAACAACGAAAGGAACTAAAATAATGAAAATTAAATCATTCTTAGCAACGCATCAATCGCTAGTTAGAGATGCAGCAATAAGCTCTTGCTTATTAGCTGCTTCAGCTGGTATTGTTTTCGGTGTATCTGCAGGAACATTCCACATCAACTACATGAATCTTAATGATGCAGATGCAAGATTATTAGCTAGTCAAACAGCTGGATATTATGGTGAAAACATCGACTCTGCTTGAAACATGAATGGCGTTAAAGACGGAGACAATGTAGTCATTGAAGCTATTCCCGCACCAGATCATGCTGAGATTGCAGATTTTGAAGATTACAGAACAACTCACCCAAGTCTTTCTAGTGGTGATTGATGACCAGGAAATAAAGATCTTGAAGATTCGCAAAAGGATCTTGGAATTGTCGATAATGAAGGCAATCCTGTTCCAGAAGGAGCCGAAATTAATGATGAAGCTATTAAAAAAAGATATATGTACACTTCAATGGTTATTGATGGTGCTACGCACTCAACAATGGACCGTTCATTCAACCAATCACTATATGAAGGTTTAGCTGATTTCACAAAAAATAAACCACTAACTTCATATGATTCTGAAACACAAACTGATCCACTTAAATACAATTGTGCTAAATCATATAAACCATCACAAGATAATACTACTGCTTTCGTTGACACTTACTTATCAGTAATGGAACAACACCACGTTGTTGGTTTAGCTGGATTTAACCATTCAACACCATTATCTAACATGATGACTCATGAAGGGACAAAGGGGTTTGTTACTTGTTCAAGTGAAAGCTTAACAAAGATGGCAGACCAAACAGCTTTTATTTTGCTTGACTCTAATATCGCAAACAACCAAAATATTGCTTCAGTTCAATTTAGGGCTGACCAACCAGGGTTCTTAACTGCAATTGCAACTTGTCAATATTTCTTTAACAACTTAGATCTATATCACGACAAATTTCAAGATTTGTCTGTTGGTATGTATGGTGGTGTTCAAATTCCAACCGTAACAATTTATATGGGTGGATTCGAAAGAGGAATTGAATTCTTCAATTATGCAGTTTTATACAACATTATTGATTTTGGTGGTAGAGTATGATTTGATATGGTTGACAAACCAGAAGATTACAAACTTTGATATGATAAGTTTGTTGATTTAGTTAACCATTCTAAATATAAACAACAAATTGATGACCTTCCTAAAACGCCAGCTGGCGGGGAAAGATTTGCTGTTGATATTTCAACTAACCTATTTAATGAATTTAGTGTTAAATCAATTAAGTTAGGTGATACATCAACTCACTTCTCTGGTACATTTACTGCTGGTGATGCTATTGGTATCACAAAGCAATATCTAAACAGAGGAGCAAGCGCAATCATTGCTGTTGCAGGTCCTCAATCATTAGACTCAGCACAAGAAATTCAAAACCAAAACTCTAAGTGTATTGTTGTTGGTGTTGATACAGCTATGGAAAACAGTGACTATCAACGTTTCCACAAAGGTTGTGGCGAAGAGACTAGAACTAAACCGAATGAAGCTGATCCATTTATGGATAAGACTAAAGCTGTTGACGGTTCAGTGTCTGCTCAAGCTAACTCAATCATTAAGTTCTCAGCAATTAAAGATATTAAGTCTGTTACAAAACGAATTGTTCGTTTAATTGCTGAAGGTAAAAGATGAGACGTCGATTCAGCTGGAAAGCCTAGTAGAACCAAAGCAGTTTGTGGCCCAGGTTTCCAAACATGCGGTAACATCCTAAATGGTTTAATTTCTATTTCATGAGATGGTTTCTATCCATTAATGCAAGCATTACAATATGCATACTTTTATGATGCCTTAAGAAACCCATTAACTTTTAATGAAGCTTGAATCAAATCTGCTGCTGCATATTTTGCATCACTTGACAAACCCGAATTGGACGCAATTGACCCTGCTTACAAGGGCCAAAATCCTAAAGATATCGAGGTTGTTGATGGGGTAAAAGATATTAATAACTTATTAACATTTAATCATTTTGACAAAGATGATCCAACAAAGGAATCTACTTTCTATAAAAATTATGCGCACACAATGGGTATATTAGGTGGTCTATTAAATATAGTGAAAGTTCCTTTTAAGGTTGATATGTCATTAGTCAATGAAGTGGACACAAAAACTGGTGAAATTACATATCGTAAAATGACATCTCAAGACTATGACCATGAAGATGGTAAGTTGATGTCAATTCTAGAATGACTAGAAACAAACATGTACTTAATGAGCTAGGAAAGGAGTTTTTATGGGATTATTTAAAAAGAAACAAAAAACTCCTCTAGGAGCTGAGAAAAAAGGTAAATATGCCATCGAAATGAAGAATGTTACTAAAACATTCTTAGGTGGTAAGATTATTGCTAACTCTAATGTTAACATTGCAGTTAAATGAAATGAAATTCATGCTATCTGTGGTGAAAACGGTGCTGGTAAGTCTACACTAATGTCAATCTTGTTTGGTTTGTATAAACAAGATTCAGGTGAAGTTTATGTTGCAGGAAACAAGGTAAATTTCAAAAATGCAATGCAAGCTAACGCTGCTGGCTTAGGAATGGTTCACCAACACTTTAAACTAGTATTAGCATTTAACTTATTACAAAACATCACTCTTGGTGCTGAAAGCACAAGAAATGGTATTTTATTTGATAAACCTGCAATTGAAAAGATTAATAAGATCTGTGCTGAATACGGTTTCAATATTAATTTGAAACAAAGAACTTCAGAAGCATCAGTAGGTACACAACAAAAAGTAGAAATTATAAAACTACTTTACCGTGGCGCTGAAATTCTGATCTTCGACGAACCTACAGCAGTGTTGTCAGATGATGAAATTGCTGGTTTCCTTGATATGTTAAGAACATTAAAACAACAAGGAAAGACAA
Source organism: Mycoplasmoidaceae bacterium (assembly GCA_045617465.1). Taxonomy (GTDB): domain Bacteria; phylum Bacillota_I; class Bacilli_A; order Mycoplasmatales; family Mycoplasmoidaceae; genus Hennigella. The sequence goes on from JAZLIQ010000001.1 coordinate 28,067, forward strand.
TCATCTTAATTTCACACAAACTAAATGAAGTATTAGATGTTGCTGATACAATTACTGTTTTAAGAAAAGGTATTACCGTAGGTACATACCCTAGAAAAGAAATTGATACAGCAAGATTAGTTGAATTAATTGTTGGTCGTAAGATGATTGAAAACCCAAACATCTTAAACTTTGAGAACAAGCTTTCTCCAATTTTAAGAATCGATCATTTAAAGATGCACAAACAAAATGATAAAACATTACCTGCAATTTATGATTTATCATTAAATGTTAATTCAGGAGAAATTGTTGGTATTGCTGGAATTGAAGGTAATGGCCAATCAGAATTAGCTTTAGCTATTGCTGGTATCCAACATCCAGAATCTGGTAAAATCACTTTCCGTGTTTCAGGCCTTGATGTAGATATTACAAAAGAAACACCAAAAGTTATTTCTGAAATAGGTATAAGTCACGTTCCAGAAGATCGTCACAAATATGGATGTATTCTTGACGAGACAGTTGCTTTCAACTTAGTTTCAAACCAAATTGATAGTAACCTATATTCTAAGTTTGGTATTTTAAAACTTAAAGAAATAAACATAAATGCAAATAATATTTGCACTAGATTTAATGTTCTAGGTGCTAATAAAGGAAAAGCTAAGTTTAGATCATTATCTGGTGGTAACCAACAAAAAGTTGTTGTCGCACGTGAATTAACTAAACCACACTCACTTATTGTTCTAGTACAACCAACTCGTGGTCTAGATATTGGTGCAATTAACACCATTCATGAATATATTCTAGAAGAATCTAAAAAGGGTAAAGCTGTTATCCTTATTAGTTACGAACTTGATGAAATCTTGAAGATTGCTTCAAGAGTAGTAGTCATGGACCATGGAAAGATTGTCTATGATGGTCTTAAGACTAAGACTGATAGACAAACTATTGGTAAATTCTTAATGAGGACTGGAAAACCAGAAACGGTTTCCACTCAGGAAGGAGGTAACTAATGAACTCTAGCCCTAAGTCGTTATTTCAGATAAAGTTGAACAATAAATGACAAAAGTTTGTTCACTCTGATGTAAGACAATCAACAACCAAGAAAATTTTGGCAACTATTGCTGCAATCTTTGCTGCATTTGTTATTGCCATCATTATTGCTTGCACTGTTAGTAAGGCATGAGATAAAGCTGGCCAAATCATTGGCACAATCTTTAGCTCAGGTTTCCAAGACAAGTATTTAAATACTTTGTTTAGTAACATGGCTATACTAGTAGTCGGTGGTCTGTCGTTTATCTTTGCTTATAAAGCCGGACTATTCAACATTGGTATTTCAGGTCAAATGGTAGCTGGAGCAACCGGTGCAACATTAATTTGTCACTTAGCAGGGTTGCCATCAGGAGCTAACCAATTTATAATCTTGATAATCTCAATGTGTTTAGGAGCGCTATTTGCGGCAATTGTCGGTGCTTTAAAAGCATACTTAAAGATTAATGAAGTAGTTTCATCCATCATGTTCAACTGGATTATCTATTTCATGTCTATCCTTATATTAGGTTCAGCTGCAATCCCTCACGATGCATCTAACCTTAATACTGACGCACCAGTAGATAGTTTGCTATTTAGAATGAATGGAGAAAGCTTAATTCCTCTATTAATAATGGCAGGTATCTTAATTGCTATTGTTGCTTTAGTTCTAAACTACACTGTTTTCGGTAGAAAACAAAGAGTAACTGGTTTAAGCAACTCTGGAGCTTTAGCTGCAGGTTATAACGTAAAAGCAAACATGATTGCTTCTATGGCTATCTCTGGAGCTATTGCTGGTGTTCTAGGTGTAATGATCTATTGTGGATTTAGCCCTAACATGCCAGTAACAGCTGCTGCAAAAGCTATCCCTCAAGATGGATTTAATGGTATTTCAGTTGGATTGATTTCAATGTGTAGTCCATTAGCATCTGTTCCTGTTTCATTATTCTTCTCAATGGTTAAGACATCAGTTTCCGACTTGCAAATCTTAAACATTGATAACCACATCTCTGATGTTATCTTTGGTATTGTAGTTTATGGCGCAGCAGCTATTGCTCTATTCTTAAACTTAAAACCATACTGATTAACACTAGATATTGTCCGTGGTAAGAATTACAGCAAGATTAAACATGAAAGAAACATGACAAACATTGAATTATTGTCATTATCAACTGATCAATGTTCAATCTTACATAAATACTATGCTTTCTATCAAAAGCAACAACGTATTCGTTCAACATATAAGCTACCTTGATACATTAGAGTAAAAATATGATGAGCTAATGTTCGTTATTGAGTTGTTACTAAACAATCACAACTACGTATTAAGAGAAACAAGACTAAAGACGTTTATTCTGGTAAGTTGTACTACAAACAAGAAATGGTTCATTTAGTAGTTAACCGTCATGAAGAACTGGTTGCTGACTTAAAACAAGAAAAACGTAGTGGATGATATGTAAAAGTTAGTGATAAAGTACTAACTAGTCCAGACTTATTCAAAAAAGTTAAAGATGCAACAGACTTTGCTGTTAGCCAAGAACTAATGAAAGATCTACAAAAAGCAAATGAAGAATTCAAACTTCATCCATTTAGTGATCATGAAATTAGATTAGTTCCACTTCTTTCATATTTACAAAACTTAAGAACTGGATTAACTTATCGTATTGAAATTTCAAAACAAAATAAGTTAACTTATTTCGCTCTAATGCAAACTAAAGAACAAGCTGAATCTATTGGATTAGCAGAAATTCGTTCTAAGAAACAATACGAATTTGCTCGTTCTGTTTACTTTAAGGCTTATCAAAAAACATATGATTTAGTTAAACGTCACTATGACACAATGGTTAAAACATTTGGTCGTGACAAACAATTAAACATTTTAGGTGTAAGATTTAACCCAGCTGTTTTAAATACTTTATATATGAACAACTTGAAGAAAGAAATTTCTTCAATCGGACACTTGATTAACTGTCCATTATCTAAAGCACAATTACGTGAAGTTGGTGCTTTGGTATCTGAAACAACATACTTACAATCAAAAATTGAATCAAGTGGTGCACAAGCTATCAGTTTCCGTAAGATGGCTCAACCTTATTTCGAAAAGAATAAGAAACTAACAAAAGAAGCTGAAGAACAATATCTAGAGCTTAAAGCTAAAACTAAGAAGATTAACCAAATGGTAAATGGGCCTCTTGCTAGTGCTCAATTACCAGCAATCAATGAGTTAATCCAACAAGCTGACGAAATCAATATTGCTATTACTAATACAAAAGTAGATGCAGCTGATGCTCGTGATACTGGTCAAGGATATATTGATCGTTGCAAGCAATTAAATGATGAAGTAGCTGAAGCTACTCAACGTCGTGATAATGCTAACAGAAAGATTGCTAGCATCGTTGAAAAAGCAAGAAACGACGAACAAAACATTAAACAACAAAAATTTGAAGCTCAACGTCTTGCTAATGAAAAAGCTGAACGTGAGTTACGTAGATTAGCAGAAAGACGAGCAAGAAAAAAAGCTCATAATGCTAAAGCTATGAAAGGAGGTCAACCATGGGCGATTTAGGTTCATTACTAGATTTATCGTTCTTATTCACTGCTATCTTATTAGCAGGTGCTTTATCTGGTTATCTATCAGAAAGAGCAGGTATTGTTAACTTAGGTATTGATGGAATGATGTGTGTAGGTGCCTTATTCTTTGGTATCTTCTCATCCACAGCATTCTGAGGTGGAGTGCCAGCATTTCCAACCATTATTATTGCCTTATTATTAACAATGATATGTACGATGATTATGGGAGCGATGCATGCATTTGTCTGCATCCATCTGAAAGCTGACCATACAATTGCTGGTACAGCAATTAACTTAGTGGGATTAGCTCTAGCTACATTCTTAAACCCAACATTAGCTAGATACTTATACCCTGGTGCATCTAACTCAAGAATTATGTGTCAATATAGTTCTTGCTTGCCAATGGGACCATCATTATTCGGTAGTAGTTTAATTATCTTCTTAGTTGTCCTTGCTATTGCTATAGCAATCTTCTTTGTAGTTAATAAAACTAAAGTTGGTTTAAGATTTAGAGCAGTAGGTGAAAACCCTAATGCTGTTGATGCTCAAGGTATTTCAGTATTTAAATATCAATGAGTAGCTGTATTGTTATCTTCTGCAATGGCAGGATTAGCAGGAGGACTATTCCTATTTAAGGTAACAGCCTTTAATGGTGATGTTCAATCATTGGGATATCTATCACTAGCTATTCTAATTACTGGCGGTTGAAGAGTACCAAAGATTACAATCTTTGCTATTGTCTTTGCCCTATTCAATGCTGCTGCTGGAACAACAACATTCACTCAATTAGGTATTCCACAATTAGTAGTGTTTGCTATTCCATATATCATTACTCTAATTGTTCTACTATTCTCTGGTCGAAAGAGTTTAGCTCCTGCCCATTCGGGTATACCTTTTGAAAAAGGCATGCGGTAGCTAATGAAAATAAAGGTAATGAAAAACTCTGTGATTGATTATCAATTAACAATCATGAGAGACAAAACTACTAAGAGTCAATTGTTTCGTAGTTGTTTAAAAACAATTTCCTATTATCTTGCCGCTGAAGCAACAAAAGATTTAAAATCTCGTCCTATTAAAATTGAAACACCTATTTGTTCTACCATAGGTAGCAAATTAAAAGATCAAGTTATCTTAGTTCCAATTTTAAGAGCAGGATTAGGCATGGTTGATGCCTTTAGAGATATGATTCCTAATGCTAGAATAGGACACATTGGTTTATATCGTGATGAAAGAACGAAAAAACCTGTGCACTATTATTGCAAAATGCCCAAGCAAATCAAAGGTGGAATAGTTATTCTACTTGATCCAATGTTTGCTACTGGTCATTCTGCATCAGATGCAGTAGATAAGATTAAGAAGTTTAAACCTTCTAAAATCATCTTTGTGAGTATTGTTTCTGCTCCAGAAGGAGTAAGATACTTTACAAAGAAGCATCCAGAAGTGTTATGTATCACTGCTGCTTTGGATACAAAACTAAACAAGGACAAATACATTGTTCCTGGTCTAGGCGATGCAGGAGATAGAATCTTTGGAACAAAATAAGAGGTTCAAACCTCTTTTTTTATTAATTTTCATATTTACCTATATAATAAATAAACCATATTTTATTTTTATGGTTACAACCGCACTAAGTAAGATTAAGTTCTGAATAGGCGAGTCATGAAAGGATATAAACTATGTTTGCAATATTTAAAACTGGTGGAAAGCAATACAAGGTTAGTGTTAACGATCAAATCTATGTAGAAAAGCTTGAAGCTAAAGAAAAGGACAAAATTACTTTTGATCAAGTCTTAATGATTGATTCTAAGATTGGTAAACCAATCCTATCTGGAGCAAAAGTAATTTGTGAAGTGGTAAAACAAGGCAAAGGTAAAAAGATTGTTAATATTAAACATTTACCACAAAAACACCACACTCACAAAACTGGTCATAGACAACCATACACTAAGTTAGTTGTAAAGGAAATAATTGGTTAATGATTAAGATTACATATACTGATGATGCAATAGAAGTTGCTGGACATGCAGGTTTTGATACCGAAGGTAAAGACATTGTCTGTGCTGCAGTAAGTGCGATTATCTTTGGCTCTGTTAAATGATTTAAACCAAAAGATGTGGTTGTTAGTCAAGACAACAGAAAAAACAAAGTTAAGTTACAACTTAAAAACTGCAACAAAGAAAACATGTACAAACTAGATTTGATTGTGCAATTGTTTCAACCCATTGCTAAAAAGTATAAGAAATATGTGAAAATACAAAAAGGAAGATAATTATGATTAAATTTGATTTACAATACTTTGCTTCTAAAAAAGGAGTAGGTTCAACTAAAAACGGTCGTGACTCTAACCCTAAGATGTTAGGTGCTAAGTTAGCTGATGGGCAATTAGCTAAAACAGGCCAAATTATTTACCGTCAAAGAGGAACAAGAGTTTATCCTGGTAAAAATGTTGGTAAGGGTAAAGACGATACATTATTTGCTAAAGCAAATGGTGTTGTTAGATACACTAGATTTGGTGATAACAAAAGAAGAGTTAGCATCGAACCAGTTGCTAAGAAGGCAAAATAGGCAAGCGCCTATTTTTTCTTTCTTATAATATAAATAAGGAGTTAACAATGCGTTATTGTGAAAATTGTAAACGTTTTTGTGGTAGCAAAATGACCTCTGGTCAAGTAGCTGTTGCCACAGCGTTATTACCTACGATTATTGGCTTTATTCTTTACATTATCTTCCATGAAAAGAAATGTAATATATGTGAAGGGCCAACATGTAGAGTTAAATATAAAAAGGAAGAGGTAGTTTATGGCAAAAAGAGAAAATAGTAAAGCTAACCCATGAATTATCTCTTATGGCAGAAGCGAATATGATGGAAGAGAAATTGAGACACTTACTCCTATTCATAAAGCACAACAAATCCATAAATATAGATTGGGTTTATTTGTTACAGGTATTGTTGCTTTAGTTGCAGCCATAATTAACTTAGTGTTAATTACAATATTACAACTTAAAGGCGCAGATACAAGCATTTCATCAGCAATCACTGGAACATCAATCGTTTTTGTTATTACATTGTTAATTGATATTATCTTAACAATAAACTTAAATAGATACATTCGTAGTAAAGGTTGATTGATTCTATATATTCCATGTTTAGTGTTAATGATAATTTTCTCAGTTCCTCAAATTATGATCTTAATTAGCCTATTAGTTCCTAATGTGCACATTGAGGATATCCCTAACTTTGCTTGAGCAAACTATATTAACATTGCTGTATGTGGAATCTTCACAATTGCAGAGATAACAAGAATGATTCTGCACTGAAATGATTTAGACCTAAAACAAGAAATCTACAAGGCACTTAAATAAAAAAACATTTAATGTTGTATAATAAATAAGAATCATTGGAGTCATTCTTTATACTCCGATAAAAAAAGAGGCGGACACTAACCGTCTCTTTTTTCTGTTACAACAGTTTCCCATTGCAACAACTAACATGTTATGTCGCAAGCACTATTGCTAGTACTATTGCCAGTAGTGCCATAACGCTATTAATTGAATCATTGTTCATTCTTTACCCCCCCTTCCTATGGGCAGCAATGCTGTCCTAGAAAGGATAGCCAAGCTACCCATCTGGTGAATAAAGAATTTTCTTGATTGCTATAATTATATACTATAATATAAAAATTTATATATAAATTTTTATATTATACAATTGAAAATAAAAAAATGACTGGAAATCCAGTCATTCTTAAATGGTGCCGAAGATCGGAATCGAACCAACAACCTACTGATTACAAGTCAGTTGCTCTGCCTGTTGAGCTACTTCGGCATTTTTAATACTTTAATAATTATACAATAAATCACAATATCATAGAAAAATATGTATAATGATATCGCCTTATATATTATGTATATAAGTTTATATATTAATTAATATATAAAGCCTCTATGCTACTGAGCTATGTAGCAAATATCCCAAGGAGACTATATATAAATGACTAACTATGAAATTATGTTAGTTGTTGATGGCAATAAATCTGCAGCTGATGCAGATGCTGTTTCAACTAACTGCCAAAAACTTTTAAAAGGCACAAAAGATCTTAAAGAAACTAAGATGGGCCTTAAGAAAATGGCATATAAGATCAAAAATTGTTCACAAGCTTACTACTATGTGTTTAATTTTGCTTGTGACAAACCTGAGATCATTAAAGAATTCAACCGTTTAACACTTATTAACAAAGATGTGTTAAGATTTTTAGTTATGAATCTAGAGCACAACTATGGTTGAAGAGCTATTCATAATGAAAAGAAAGTAAAAGCTGCAAGTAAGAAAGCTAAGATCTTTGCAGATAGACAAAAGAAGATCGAAGAACTAATTGCTGCTAAGAAAGCTGCTGCCGCTGCTGAACATGAAGCTAGAGCAGAAGCTAAAGCAAAGAAAGAACCTAAAGAAAATGAATAAGGTATTTCTTGTTGGCAATCTAACAGCTGATCCAATCCCTAAGCAAACAACTACTGGAAAAGTTTTAGTAAACTTTTCAGTAGCATGTAATGATAACTTTCAAGGAAAGGATCGTACAAACTTCTTTAATTGTGTAGCATGAAACCAACAAGCGAATTACTTATCATCTTATGTTAAAAAAGGTGACACAGTAGCTATTGATGGTAGATTAAATAAAAGAAGCTATGTTAACAAAGAAGGAAGAAATGTTAACATTGTTGAAATAATTGTTGACACAATTAAAACAATTGTAAAAAGATCTGGTAACCAAGTTAACAACCAAGAAGAAATGGTTTCAGTTAATGATAACTTTGCAACAAAGATTATTGATACTGAAGCAGACTTCACTAAACCAAATGAACCTAAGAAAGTTGATGATGGTTTAACTGAACTAGATTGAATTAATGAAGAAGAAGGAAAATAATTATGGAAAAGAAAACAGGTAGAAGAAATAAAAAACGTGTTCAAAAGAAAAGACCATGCATCTTATGTGCTAAAGGAATCAACTATGTTGATTACAAAGATGTAGAACTATTACAACGTTATTTAACTCAAAGTTGTAAAATTGTTCCACGTCGTGTTTCAGGTCTTTGCCAAAAACACCAAAGAATGGTAGCTAATGCTATCAAGAGAGCAAGAATTGTTGCTCTATTACCATTTGTTAAAACATACGAATAATGAAAGTAATTTTATTAACAGACGTTAAAAAAGTAGGAAAGAAACACCAAACCGTTGATGTGAAAGACGGTTATGGAAACTTTTTAATCAATGCTGGTAAAGCAATTGCTAGCACATCTAAAGCACAAGAGATTGTGAACAAACAAGTAGCAGATGCTAAACAAGCATATGATTATGAAGTCAAACAAGCAACGATGTTAAAAAATAAGATTGAGGCTATCACCCTAAAGTTTAGTCTTAAGACTAACCACGGGCAAGCCTTTGGCTCAATCTCTAATAAGCAAATTATTGAAGAATTAGCCAAACATAACATCAAGATTGATAAGTTTATGATTGTAGATGCTACCAATTCATATGGTTTAGGTGGGCATCGTCTAGCTATCAAACTTCATAAAGATGTTATCGCTTACTTAACATTGCGAGTTACAGGAGAATAATTATGACTAAAAAAGTAGTAGATAATTACATTGTTAAATGTGAACAAGAAGTACTAACCACAATCTTCAACAATCCAATCACGGTTGAAGAATGTGTTAGTGCTATTGAACAAAAAGATTTCATTGATGACAAAAATGCCTTAATTTTTGGTGCCATTGTTGAAATCCATTTAGGGCATTTAAAGACAATTAACAAAAATACTGTAACTGACTATATTGCTAATAATGCTAAATGACAATTTAGCAACTGACAACCATATCTAGAAGAAATCTTTGCTGGTTTTGCTTATGAAGAAGACTTAAAAGCAAACCTAGAATTAATCAAGAATGCTAGTATTAAACGTCAACTTGACAATTTCAGTCAACGTGTAATCAACACAAAGATTGACTTTGCACAATATGATAACCAAATAGCTCTATTAGAAAATGAGTTTATGGATATCACTCAATCTAAACATACTGATAAGTTAACACAAATTGATGATATTGCGACAAAATATCTTGATAAAGTTAACAAATTAAGACAACGTAAGCAAGACATTACTGGTACTGCTGTTGGCTTTAGTATGTTAGACAAAACAACTAATGGTTTTCAACCAGGAGACATGATCATCCTTGCGGCAAGACCAGGTGTAGGTAAAACTGCCATTGCTCTAAACTTTGCAAATGAAGCAGCAAGAAAGATCAAAGAACGTGGTGCTAGTGAAAAAGAAAAGGTTGTTATCTTTTCTCTTGAAATGAGCCAAGAACAACTTTGTCAAAGACTTGTTTCCATGAATGCTCGTGTAGAAGCATCAGCATTAAGATCAGGAAGAATGTCTGATCATGATTGAACAAATGTTCAAAGTTCTATTGATGAAATTAAAACTTTACCAATCTTAATTGATGATAAAGCTGTTTCTATTGTTGACATTCAATCAAAGCTTAAACAACTTAAAAACCAATTTGATATTAAGTTGGTAGTTATTGACTATTTACAATTGATGCGTGGTCCAGCAATGAAAAACGCACAAGTTAACCGTCAACAAGAAGTATCAACTATATCAAGAATGATTAAGTTGTTATCTAAAAGAATCAATGCTCCAATTGTTGCTTTAGCACAATTGTCAAGAGATATTGAAAAACGTGGTGGTGAACCAAAATTATCAGACTTACGTGAATCTGGATCACTTGAACAAGATGCTGACGTTGTTTTATTCTTACATTCTTTAGCTGAAGAACAAAAAGAAGCTGAAGGCGCCATAAAAGCTGCTGGTCCAAAATCATTACCAGAAGTTATTAGAGTTGATTTGTTGATTAGAAAACACAGAAACGGTGCTTTAAGAACAATACCATTATCAATGAATAGAAAGTATGGTAAGTTCTTTGAAACAATCATAGAAAGTGAAGGTAATTAATTATGAAGTTAACAAAAGTATTATTAGGTTCTAGTTTAGCTATTCCTGCTGTAGCTATTCCTTTATCTACTTTAACTAGCTGTAGTCAAAACTGAGGTAGTTTAACACCATTCACTATTGGTGGATTGGGCGAAGCAAATCCATATTCTAATATTGATGATTGTTATGATGCTAATGGTGAATTAATGAATGATTACCTTCAATCTCATTATTCAGTACAAGTGGGTGGTAACACTAACTATGCCTACTCACATCCTGAAATGTTTAAGGATGAAAGTGAAACCGAAAAAGAAAAATCTGGATGAGTTCTTGGAACTCCAGGATGATATACATCATCTGATTCAGTTTTCGTTCCATCCGCAGTTGATAAATATAAAGAAGGTGGAGAAGAAAAAACTGAAGTAGTTACTTCTGCAAGAAATAGTGCTTTAGCATCTAACGTTGATTTTATTGCTGCTATTGGAACAACAATCAATAACTACATTAATTACGCTTTGCAATATCAAGCATCTCAAATTAAAGTTGATGATGATAAACCTGGTTCAGAAGAAGATTTACAAATAGCTTGAGGTTCACAATCTAAAAATAAATTTGTTTTAAAACATGGCACAGCGCAAAAAGATATTGAAGCTCAAAATTCAATATTCTTTGAATATTTGTTTGCGTTGTCAAATTTGAATGGCCCAGACAAAGTTAGTGCAATGCTTAGAACATCACAATGTAACTTTTACTTTAACTCTTTCGGTATGCCATTACCATCATACAAGTGAAATGAAGATAAGAGACTAGATTTGTCGGATGGTTTTAATGCAGTGCTTGAAGGTGTTGACTACTATACGACTCCTCAAAGAAAATACTATTCAGTAAAATCTGAAACAGTAAAGGAAGATGAAGACGAATATGTAACTTATACATATGAATCTGTTCCTATATTAGTCAGATTATTCGATATAAAGCAAACATATGTTAACCCAAATATGGGTACAAGCTCGTTCCTAGTAAATGATTATTATTCTGATGCTAAGCAAATAAGTGATGCAGTCGGTGACCAATGAAAAGATAAGATGAGCGTTTTAACATCGTTGGATAAAAAAGATTGCATTCCACACTATAAATCATTTGATTTATTAACTAGCGGTATTGCTATTCAACCCGTGACTGACCTAAGACTAGAACGTCAATCTATTCGTGGCGGACTTCCAACTAACTCATTTGTTGTCTTAGTTAACTATACTGTTAAAGAATGCACAACAAATTCGTCAAAGACTACTGCAACAATCAATTCATTAAGCAATATATTCCCAACATTCTATCTTGATATTTTTGAACCAAAAGATCTATATAAAGATAATGGTCCAAACGATGACCACAAAGATCTAAAAGTGTTTGATACAAATAAGATCAATAACATCAGCAATCGTTTCCTAGAATTATTGCAAAGATCTGCTGGTCAAGGTTTAGTGCCTAGAGCATCTGACCTTAACCAAGACAGTAAAAATCTGTTAGGATTCCTAGGATATATATTTGGAGATGCCGCAAACGAAATAGATACTGACGAAGTTATCTATCCTGAAAAGATCTAAAAGTATGCTATGCATACTTTTTCTTTTATAATTTAGATATGAAGTGAAGAGACTTTATTCAAGAAGAAGTTAACAAAGATTACTTCTTATCATTAATTAAGTTTGTTAATGGTCAAGGCAAAACAAAGGAAATATATCCAGAACCAGAAAATATGTTTGCTGCCTTCCATTATTTTGATGTGGAAGAAACTAAGGTAGTAATTGTAGGGCAAGACCCATATCAAACACCAGGTTTTGCTAATGGTTTAGCCTTTGCTGTTAACAATGGTGTAGTTTTGCCTAAATCACTAGTTAACATCTTTAAGGAACTTAAAGATGATTTAGGAATATCAAGAATTGATGGAGAACTTAAAGATTGAGCAGCTCAAGGTGTATTATTACTTAATCGTGTTTTAACAGTTAACAAAGGCGAGTCTAATTCACATAAAGGACACGGTTGAGAACAATTTACTAATGCAGTAATCAAATTAGTAAATGATAAATGCAAGAACGTTGTCTTTGTTCTATGAGGAAATAATGCACAAGAACTAAAACCATTAATCAATGACAAGAAACATTTAGTTCTTTGTGCTTCTCATCCTAGTCCATTAGGATACTATAAAAGTTTTAAAGGTTCCAAACCTTTTAGCAAAATTAATAAATATTTAAAACAACATAACAAAACAGAGATTAAATGATAATATAATAATACTATTATTAATATGCCCAAGATAAAACAACAAACAGCCGGTAAAATCGGACTATTTACTGCAGTTATGATGATTTTTGGTACCTTAGTGGGTATCGGTATTTTCTTTAAGAACTACTCAGTATTTAAAAACAATAGTGGTAACCCTATTGGTATCTTATTATCATGAGTAGTAGCAATAGTACTTGTTTTATCTATTGCTTTAACTTTCTGCGAAATAAGCTCGGTGAAGATTAAAAACCCTGCTGATGGTTTTGGTGGATGATCTGCCAAATTCTTAAACCATGGGTTTGGAAGATATAACATGTTAGGTTATTCTTTAATCTTCTATACAGTTAATATCTTTGCCATCATGTTTTTTACTGGCGAAGGATGTTTGAACTGCTTCTCTAACTTTGGTGGTGCAGCTGGAGCATTTGACTTTGGCCATTTAACTACCTTATATATCTTTATTGCAGGTGGAGCTTTATTTGTTCTATTTATCTTCTTAAATATGATGGCTTCTAAAGGTATGGCTAAATTTAGCAATATCACGGGTATCATCAAGTTTATTCCAATAGCCGCTGTAGTAATACTAGGTATTACATTTGGGATAATGAATGCTAAAGGTGGTCTATGGGGAAACCAATGATATAGACCTGATTTAGATCCAACAAGTCCATTTATTGGTCGTTCAGATAATGTTGATGTAGTTGGCATTATCACATCAGTTCCATCTATTCTATTTGCCTTTGAAGGTTATTTAGTAGTTGGAAACATTGCGTGTGATATGAAAAACCCAGAAAGAAATGTACCACTTTCAATGGTTTTAGCTTTAGTTATTGTTTCTGCTTTGTATTTAGTGATTACTATTGGTTGTATGACAGCAGGAACTGGTAATGTATACCAACTAATGGAAATATGTTTTGGTAAAGACACTTTAGCAACAAACATCTGTTCTAATATTGCTTCTGTCTTCATCTTTATTTGCATTATTGGTGTTTTAAATGCTATCTCATTCACTGGTATGAGAGCATTCCAAGCAAGTTGCGAAAGTGGAATCTTATTTAAAGGAAAAGAACTAGTAGCAAAGAAACCAAATAATAAGTTATTTGCTGGTGGTATCTGATATATGATTGCTGTTGGTGTCTGATGAGTTTGCACACTTATTCCATCAGTTATCCTCAATACCGATCAGATTGTTGATGCATGTTCATACATTATGATTATTGGACTATATGTAATGTATGTCATTGTTATGATTCCTGCTTTAGCTAACAGAAAAACAAAGAAAGTGGAGGTTAGAAAGACTGGAGTCTTTATCCCTGCTTGTATCTTTGCCTTATTAGGATGCTTATTCTTAATTATCTTCTGCGGATTCTATAAGTTCCTAGCATTGCCTATCGAACTTGGATTGAAAGATGGTTGAAACACAGTTTATACTGAATGCGGTTGAGGTCTATTCCTAGATAACTCAAGCAATACTAACTTTAAATTGAATTACTGACACTCAATTGTTGTTTACTGATCTATCTTCATTTTCATGTTAGCTATGCCATTCATTAATGATTTATTGATTAAACTATCAGGAAACAAACATCACCAACAACTAATCTGACAAAAGAAACCAAATTATGTAGTATTAAAATAATGAACCTATGGTTCATTATTTTTTTATAATATAAGAGTAATCGATTATTACAAGAAAGGAAAATTTATAAATGCCAAAAGTTAAAAAAGAAACGGCTGGTAAAATTGGTTTAGTAGCTGCCATTCTTTACATAATTGGTAACGTTGTTGGTATCGGTATTTTCTTTAAAAACGGAACCGTTTTTAGATTAAATGAAGGTAACGCACTTGGGGTAATGCTAGCATGAATTATTTCAATTGTTATCGTTTTATGTATGGCACTATCATTTGCCGAAGTTTCGACCTGCAAAATGAAAAATAAAAACGCAGGTGTTGGTGGATGGGCTGCCGAATTCTGTGGCCACAGTTTCGGTAGATATGCAAAAACAGGATATTCATTAATATTCTGACCTGCTAATACATTCGCTATTATGTTCTTTGCTGGTGAAGCAATCCTAGAATGTTTTGCTCCGCTTATTTCAGGCTGAGATCCAAACTCTGGTTGAACAAGCATAGGAACAGGTAACGGTTATAACTTTGGAGAAGGAACTACTGCAATGGTATTTGGTATCGGTGCAGTATTGTTCATTATCTTTATGATATTGAACTACTTCAAATCTAATGCAATGGGTAAAACTGGCTCAGTAATTAGTTTTGTTAAGTTTGCTCCAATCTTAATGGTTGTTGTATTAGGTATATTATTTGGAATGATGAACCCTAATGCATATGGTGGCGCTTGAAATGGACATTATATTGACGGTAGCGATACTGGTACATTTAATGCATTTGGTGCTATTGCTGCAATTCCAGCAATCCTATTCGCATTCGAAGGATATATCTCTGTAGGTAATATTTCTGGAGATATTAAGAATGCTGAAAAGAACTTATCATTAGCTGTAGTTCTAGGCGTAATTGTTATTTCAATTCTATACTTAGCTGTTACAATTGGTTGCATTACTGCTGGTACAGGTGATGTATATAGCTTAATGCAAGCATTAGTTGGAACAAATGATGCTGCATATAAAGCACTAACCGTTCTAATCTCTATCTTCATTTTCATCTGTTTAATTGGATGTATAAATGGTATGGCTAGAGGTGGTATTAGTGCTTACCAAGCATTAGCTGAAGAAGGTGCTTTATTCAAATCTAAAGCATTACTAGACAAAAAACCAGGCAACAAGATGTTTGCTGGATTCTGACTATTCTTTGCAATGGTTATGTTCTGATGAGTAGTATTAGTTATTCCATCAAGTATTCTAAATACTGATGCAATGGCTGATGGATCATCTACGTCAATGGTGTTATGTCTATATATCATCTATGGTGTAACAGTTCTTGGCGGATTAGTTAACAGAAAAACAAAGAGAGTTGAAGTTAAGAAACAAAAACTATTCCCAGTTACTGCTGTAATTGGTGTGTTAGGTTGCTTATTCATGGTTGTCTTTGTTGGTTTCATCCAATTCATGGCTGCTCCAATTATTAATATTAATAATGGACTAAGATTTGATGGTGTTGGTGATTACTGACAAGGTCTAAAATCTGGGTGAGGTATGTTTGTTAATGCTCCTAACTGTTTAGGAATAGATAGAACTGTTGAAACAGGCGTGTTCTATAAATTAACTAACGTAGAAGCAATGGCTTGATTCTGAGGTATGACTCTTGTTATGGCTCTATTACCATTCTTCAATGACTTATTCATTAAATGATCTGGTAACAAGGAACATCAACAATTAATTTGACAAAAGAAAGCTAAACAAGTAGCACTTCGATAAATAAAAGATAACTAGCATAGCTAGTTATTTTTTTATAATAATAGTATGAAAAAGATCAAATTAATTCCTCTTGTGATGACACCACTACCACTTCTTGGTGTTGCTTCAATTACAAGTTGTAGAAAACAAGACAATATTGACCAAGTCGGTCAACAAATTTATGATGATGCTATAGCACAATTTATGCATATGGCAAGAATCCCTCATTGTTCCAATGAGGATGGACATACAGATTCATTAGTTAGAATGCAACACTATCTAATGAATACAGCTTTAAAAGCTAAAGCTGTTAACATTCAAACTGATGATGCAGGTAATGTTTGATATGATATTCCTGCTTCAGAAGGTTGCGAAGATTATCAAAAGATTATGTTCCAAGGACATATGGATATGGTTTGAAAAGCAACAGGAGAAGCAGAACAATGAGATAAATGAACTCATCCTATTGCTCAACCAGTAATTGAAAAGGATGAGAATGGCATAACCATTATGCATTCTAAAGATTATTTAACAACATTAGGAGCTGATGATGGTATGGCAACAGCTTTAATGTTATCTTTAGCTATTAACCAAAATATCTTTAAACATGGCGTAATTAGATGCATCTTTACTGCTAATGAAGAAAATGGCTATCCAGGAGCAGAAGTATTGGGACAAAGAGCAAGTGGAGATGTTAGTGTTATTAATCATGACGAAGGTTTTGATTATTTAGTTAACTTTGACACAGGACCACTAGGTGCTGTAATATTCAACTCAGGTGGTGGTTATGGAGGTAATGTAACTCTTGATATAACAAATGTATTAGCAACAACAAATTACTACCAATTGGACGTTACAGATTGTCTAGGTGGGCACTCTGGTGTTGATATAGCTAAAGGTAGAGCTAACCCTTTACAATTAGTTGCACAAGCTCTAAATGAATTACAAAAAGCAGGAGCAAACATTTGCATTGTTTCATGTTCATCTACAGATGCAGCTCAAACTTCAATACCAACAAATGCCTCTATTGGTTTTACTACAAACAAATCTTTTGCAGATACAAAAACAGCTTTAAATAATTGGTTTTTAAAAGTAAAAGACAATTATAAAGTTGAAGAAGACATGAAAATGAACTTTGTTGACAAAGGCTCAACAAATTATTGCATGCCGTTAAACTATTCTGATATACTAATAAATTTTGTTAGCAATCTACCATTTGGTGCTGTGGAATATTTCCCTGCTCCAGAAGAAAGTGTTGTTAAGTGTAGTGCTAACATTGGACCTATTACTTTTACAAGTGGAGCAACTACTAGCCAACTTAAACTAACATTCTCAGGAAGACAAAACTTGCGTGAGGATGTTGATAAATACAAAGCTAGTTATGACGATTTGCTAAAAACATTCATTAAAGCAATGGGTGGTACAGTTGGTCCATCAACATTTAGCTCAGGTTCATGGTATCCATGAATTGAACAAGAAGATTGCAAAATTATAGATGTATGCTTACAAGCATACAATGATATAGGTGTGGAAGGGCATAGAGCTAGAGTCCATGGTGGAATTGAATGCGCTGACTTCAAAGGTCAAAATGAATATCTAACTGAAGTTTCATTAGGTGCTAACTTATATGATGAACATGCAGTTAATGAAACTCTTGATTTAGATTCATACTTATTATCTGCTAAATTATTTGTAAAGATCTGTGAGAAGATGAATTTCTAATATGAAAATATACTTATTGGATAACAATGAATTAATCTCTGCAGCATGAAACGAATATTTTCATGATTGTAAAAATGTAGAGATAGTAACAGACGATTTTAAACACTTTATGGATAACCACAAAGTGGACTGTGTGGTTAGCCCGGGTAATTCTAAAGGAATTATGTTAGGTGGTTATGACCTTGCTATCACTAAATACTTTGGTGAAGAATTAACTAAAAAGATTCAAACATATATTTCTAAAACATATCCTGGAGGTTTTCAACCAGTAGCAACAGCTTTTATTACAGATATTCCTGGTTCAGGCATTAAATTAATCCACTGTCCAACTATGTTAAAACCATCTGTCATCTATAATGCTAAAATTGTTAATGACTGTATGTATAATGTTTTGCAAGTAGCTTGAGAAAATAAAGTACAAGCAATTGTTATCCCAGCCTTTGGTGGTAAAACAGGCAAAGTGAATCCAAACGAATTAGCTAAAGAGATGTTTGATGCATACAACCTATTCATGAAAAATAAAAAAGAGGCATAGCCTCTTTTTATTAAAATATAATAACCTTAGGAGAATATTATGAAATTTAAATTAATACCAATTTTAGGATTAACAACAATAGCTAGTGCTTTACCATTAACAGTTTCCTGTGGAAATGGTTGAGAGAAAAAATACGAAAAAGTTATGGATTTATCTAATGTTATCAAAGGCTATCAAAGACAAACTAAGTATTGTGAAGTTCAACCAGAAATAGTACTAAAAGCTTATATGGATGCTACTAATTCAAACCATAATGTTTTTTATGATGATATATTTGAAACAATTGCTGCATCAACATATTGAAGTTCAGGCAGTACATTGAAAGGAAAACTTGGGCTCAACTTTGATAATATAAAAAATGAACCAATAGAAAATATAGCATTTTGGTTCCTCACTATTACAGCCAGTTCTTATTTAGATAATGTAGTGCTGAAACTACATACACCTAAATCAACATATAAAATAACTGAAATGTCATTTAATGGAACAATTGGCGTAAAAAGCCTTCCTATTAGTATCAATTCAAGTTATGTAATGATGATCCGTACAAAAGGCTTAAGTGATTTTAAAAATTGATCAATATCAATTAATGGTCACGCTTCAATCAAAACTAAAAGTAATAAAGTTTATGAAGATGATATTAATAAAACATTTGATTATGCTTCATACACAGAATCTATTCTTGAAAAATTTATTCTTGCAGACCTTCTTAGCTATGTCCGTTTCCCGTTACCTTACTTTAAAGATATAAAATAAAGAGGCATAGCCTCTTTTTCTTATACCAAACGGTTGTATCATTCAACTACGTATGTTTCGTTGATTTCAGGGTTTAGTTCTTCTCTTTGAGGGAAACGAACATAAGTTCCTGTTTTACCTGTACCTTCAACCTTAACAAATTCTAGAGGTTTAGCAAGTACTGTATCTTTTACAACTGGTAATGTTTGAGATTTTTCTTTAATAGAAATCTTGTCACCAATCTTGCAGATTGTTGATGGGATTGAACATTTCTTACCATTTAATAATACATGTCCATGAGTTACTAGTTGTCTAGCTGCTCTTCTTGTTGGAGCAAAACCCATTCTATAAACTAAGTTATCAATTCTAGATTCTAGAACGATCAATAGGTTCATTGCATTAGAACCTTTCATCTTCTTAGCTACCACGAATAATCTTCTAAATTGACGGTCGTTCATTCCATACATGAATTGCAATTTTTGCTTTTCTTGTAATTGTTCAGCATAACCAGACAATTTTCTCTTGTTAGCACCGTGTGCTCCAGGAGCATATGTTCTTTTCTTTCCCTTAGAAAATTCTTTGTTGTTTTCTAATAAAGAAAAGCCATATCTTCTAGATTTACGGTTAATACTACCTGTATATCTTGACATATTAATCCTTTCAAATATTAAATAACACAACAATAAAATAACACTTATTTATAGATTCAACACTAATAATTTCAATTGTTACAGCTTATTTACTTTTAACACTTAATCGTTGTTGACTAAAGTTAAATAATGTTATTTTGCTGAATGTGCCTTTTAATTATATATGAAAAGTAAATATTTAATAAAAAATAAGGCTATGCCTTATTTCTTGAAGATTTTGTTCAGTTAATTAGACCCAGAATACAAGTTGCAAGCATACTTAAACCACACACTAACATCGTTCAATCATGGAATTGTTCTTCTAGTGATGTTGCTTGTATGCCTTTTGTTATTCACATGGCAGCCATAGCAATATCAGCAATAATGTATGTTCATCATACAAAATCATATTTTTTAAACATTGGGAAAGCTGCAGCAATGGTAAACATTAATAGCATTGCATCAAACAATCTTAAATATCATTCTTGTTGTTGCCCATCATTTCAAAAATCACAAAATGTAGGGATTCCTTCTATTCATGCAAACAATACAGATAAACCTAGAAAACCAACAATATAAATAAGAACTAATCATCATTGCCAGTGCTTTGGTTTAATAGACACTTTATCTGTGGATGTTCTATATCAAATTACTAAAGTAACTGCTTGCATTAGCATATTGAAACAATAGGTTATCATAGAGCCAAATAATCTATTGCCATAGGAAATAATTATTAATAAAATCGAAGCAATAATCCCCAGAAATGGGCAAATAATTCTTTTCTTTGCTCCGCCCATTACTGAAAAGATGGATATAACACTAGAAAGAAAAGTTAATCATGTTTGTCATTGTCCATATGTTTTGAAATAAGCTAATTGAACAATGAAAAACGTTAAACTTAGAACAACGTTGGCTCAAAGAATAATATGTTCTGCGATAGATAATTCAGAAATGTAATTTTGTTTTGCAACAAAATCTACAAATTTATTACGTTCTTTCATATTATTTAGCCTTTAGTTTCTTTGCTATCTTTTCAACATCGTCAATATTGACTTTATTGCAATCAAGTTTGAAACCTTGTCCTTTAGCATATTTGGGAATAACATGGAAATGAACATGGAAGATAGCTTGACTAGCAATAGTTCCTTGGTTAGATAAGTAATTAAAACCTCAAGGTTTTAGTTTCTTAGTTAACTTATCAGCAACTTCTATACTTAAATCTACCATATCGTGTAGAACATTTAATGGTGTTGCTTGTCAATCAGGATAATGTTGTTTAGAAATGATAACAGTATGGCCATTAGAAAGTGGGCTAATATCTAAAAATGCTAAAGCATTCTTATTTTCTGCTACTTTATAACAACTAACTTTACCAGCAGCAATATCACAAAAAATACAGCTCATTTTATCTCCTACTGAAACGAATGATAAACATTAATAAGATGAATAAGATATTAACTAGATCTGTTAATAGTCTAAAACCAAAGAATCATGGTAAGAACTTACCAGTATCAGTTCCAGTATATTGAGCAAATTCAGATATCTTAGATATTTGTCATATATCAATAATGACATATAAGAATGATACAATAGCCATTCCCATCATTATTAATGAACCTAGCGCATCAACCGATAATGCTACTCCAACATTTAGTGTTGTCATAAACACAATCATTAACACTAAGAAGATTATCATTATTACAGCCATAGAAATAGCCGTAATTCCAATAATCTTACCAAAGGTAATAATGTGATTAATATTGACAATTTTAGCAATTGCAAATGTTAATAAGAAGACAATGCCGGTTATTGCAAAGATAACAGGCAGCCATCATAATTCCATTCCTGTTGCAGCTAATGAGAATAATCATCCAAAGGCAACAGATGTAGATAAGATATAAAGGATATAACAAACCATGGTCAATCCCATTGACCCTGATTTAAACATATTTACAACTCATAATGATGAAACAACCATTCCAGTTAACAAAGTTAACAGGAAGATTAATAGGCCAGTGTTAAATGGCATAACATCAACAGAGTTAGCAAATAATACACTTCATCCATAGCTACATGCACCTAATATTAAGAAAGCAATACCTGCAATTAACATTGATCTTGTCATCAATGAAACTTGCGATTTAGAATATTGCTTCGCAGTTATTTTTATTTGTACATTTTCCATAACTATTTAATTATATAATAATTACAACTTAAAAATTATGGCTATTAGATTAGATAAATTTTTAGCAGAAACTAATAAAAATTACACAAGAAATAAGCTTAATCAGTTTATTTTAGCTGGCTATGTTTTAGTAAATAATAAGGTTGAGACTAAACCTAGTTATTTAGTCAAAGAAACTGATAAAGTTGAACTTAAAGTTGATAAAGACAATGTTTGAGTTTCTCGTGGAGCTTATAAATTATTAAAAGCTTTAGAAACATACAAGATTGATTTAAAAGACAAAGTGTGTTTAGACATTGGTTGTTCAACTGGTGGTTTTAGCCAAGTCATGCTAAAGCATGGGGCTAAAAAGGTTTATGCAGTTGATGTTGGTACAGACCAATTCGATAAATCGTTATTATGTGATAAAGTTGTATTAATGGAACAAACTCATTTTTGTAAAACTAATGCATGTGACTTTGAACATTTAGATTTCATTGCATGTGATGTTAGTTTTATTTCAGCAACAAAAATTATTGAACATGTCGCTAAAATCATTAATTATCCGATAACGTTTGTTTGTTTAATCAAACCTCAGTTTGAATTAACAAAAGAAATATTAGACCAATGCAAAGGAATTATTCCTGAAAAATATCACAATCAAGCAATCAGTAGAGTTTGTGATTGTGCTAAACAAAACGGTTTTAAGATTGAACAAGTTGTTGAATCTCCTATTCTAGGGGCTAAAAGCAGCAATAAAGAGTTTCTTGTTTGCTTAAGGAAGGAGCAATAATGCAAAAGACAATATTTCATATTGATTTAGATGCTTTCTTTTGCAGTTGCGAAGAAATAACTAATCCTAAATTAAGAAACAAAGCATTTGTTGTTAGTGGCAGAAATAAACGTTCAGTTGTATCTTGTGCTAGTTACCCAGCACGAAAACTAGGAATCAAAGCTGCACAACCTATATATATGGAACTACAAAAATATCCTGGACTTATCGTTGTTCCAGGGCATTATGAGCTATATGATAAGATGAGCATGCAATTCTTTGCTTATCTTAAAAAGCATTTCTCAAACATTTGTGAAGAAATGTCTATAGATGAGTGCTTCCTTGATGTAACTAGTGCTTTGAAACACTATAAAAATGATCCAGTGTTAATGGCTAAAACTTTACAAACTAATGTTGCTAAAACATTAGGATTATCAGTTTCTATTGGAATTGGCCACAATAAATTCACTGCTAAGATGGCGACAGACTTAAATAAACCTCGAGGCATTACCACAATGTTAACTAAGGAAGAAATCAAACAAAAGATGTGGCCTTTGTCTATTGAGGAAATGTTCTTTGTTGGGCCGCCAACAGCTAAACGTTTAAAGAAAATAGGAATTAACACTATTGGACAATTAGCTAACTTTGATGATATTAAGTTGCTAGAAGCAACTCTAGATCGTAACTGATATACAACTTGACAAAATGCTATTGGCAACGGTGATGATTTTGTTGATACAACCAAGAATGACCCAAAGAGTCAATCTGTTAGTCATACATTGCTTGATCCAACAAATGATATTAACGAAATCGAAACAACATTAAAATATATTGCTCAAGAATTACAAGATAAACTAGAAGCTTATAAAATGGCAGGAAGTTGTATTGGTGTAATTTATAAGATTAACAAAGTTAATCGAATTAAAAATGAATCACTAAATCACAACATCTATAAATGACAAGATCTTGCCAATTATGCCCTTAAACTATTAGGGATGGTTTGAGATGGTAGTAGCATGATCCAATTATTAGGTATCAATCTGTCTAAACTAGTAAAAGTTGATGCAAATGATTCGCTTGAGCAAAGACTTGTTTCTAGAAAGAAAAACAAGCTTGCTAAAGTGACAGAAGAAATAAATAAAAAACTAGGTAAGGACCTAGTTTACATTGCTAAAGATAAATTTATTTCTTAAGTAATTTAGCACAACGCGGACATAGTTCCTCATGAACTTGGTCTGCTGGATAGTAGTTTCAACATCTAATACATTTAACGTATTTTGTTTTAACTACATTTACTTTAACTGTATCATCTTTAGATGATTTAATTGTTACTTTGGCAACATTGAAGATGCGTTTTAATAACGCTTCATCAATTTTATGTTGGTTATTAAATGTTAAAGTAACTTCAGCTTCATTGTTCTTGTTAATTACTTTGTCATTACGCATTTTTTCAATTTGTGTAAAGACTAAGTCTTTAAGCTTAAAGATTTGGTTTCACTTATCAACATTGATTGGCTCAACCTCAAATGGAAGCTTATCAACTCAAGGTTCAAGCATAACGTTTGCTTGTTTCTTGTCTTTTTTGAAGAAGCCATGAACTTCTCATGCAGTATGAGGAATAATTGGTGTTAAGAAACTTAGATAACTGTTTAATAGGAAATACAAAACAGTTTGAATTGATCTACGTTTTTCATTATTTGTTTCATCACAGTATAGGCAATCTTTGATTAAATCAAAGTATCAGCTACTTAATTCAATAATGTGAGCATTGATTGTTTTAACTGCAACAGAGAAATCAAACACTTCATATGCTTTGTTGATTTTGTCAATGTTGTCTTTTAATTGATTCAAAACATACTTGTCTTCTTCGCTAAAGAAATACTTAGCATCTTTAGCAAAATCGAAGTCATCAATATTACTTAAACAGAATCTAAATAGTGAGTTTCTGATACGACGATAGATTTCAGATATTTGTTTTAAGATGTTGTCAGAAATAGATACATCAGCAACATAGTTGCTGTTAGCTACTCACATTCTTAAAATATCTGCACCATATTGCTTACAAACTTTTAATGGGTCAACACCATTGCCTAATGACTTAGACATTTTACGTCCTTGTTCATCAACAGTCATACCATGACTAATTAATTGTTTGTAAGCTGATGCATTCTTAACAATTGTTGATGTAATAATAGAAGAGTTAAATCAACCACGATATTGATCATTGCCTTCTAAATAAAGTTCACATTGTTTATTTCAACCTAATGGTTCAAACATCATATGACTTGAACCAGAGTCGAACCAAACATCCATTGTATCCATACACTTTGTGCATTCCTTACCTTTATATTTTTCAGTTAAGAAATATTCAACAGGCTTATCAAACCATGTGTTTGTTCCTTCTTTAGATAAGATATCAACTATATGTTTGCATAAATCTAAATCTAGGATTGGTTGTTCTTTATCATCATAGATGATACAAATTGGAACACCTCAAACTCTTTGTCTTGAAATACATCATTCCGATCTATTTTCAATCATTTCAATCATATGGTGTTTGTTAGATTGAGAATTGAACTTAACAGCATCAAGGTTTTTAATAATATCTTTCTTGATGTTGTTAATGTTAACAAATCATTGTTTAGTTGCACGATACATTACAGGTTTCTTTGTTCTTCAGTCTATTGCAGCTGAGTGAACAATCTTGCCAACCTTTAATAAGTTACCAGAAGCGTCTAAACGTTTAACAATGCTTTCATTAGCATCTTCATAGAAGATGCCTTCTAATTCTTTATCATTCAGCTCTGATGTGAACTTACCTAATTTATCAATTGGACAGAATGGTTCAATCTTGTATGCTTTACATGCAAGATAGTCATCATCACCAAAACCAGGAGCATTATGAACACATCCAGTTCCATCATCCATAGATACATATTCAGCTAGGATGATTGGACATGGTTTGTTATATAAAGGATGAGCATACATAACTTTTTCAAGTTCAGTTCCCTTAAATGTTTTAACAACTTTATGTTGTTTTCATCCTAATACTTTAGCAATATTAGCTACAAGTTTACTTGCAACTAAATAATGTTTTTTGCCAACTTGTACTCTAGCATATTCAAATTGAGGGTTGATTGCTACTGCTAAGTTGCTTGGTATTGTTCATGGAGTAGTTGTTCAAATAATAATTTGATCATCTCTCTCTAAAAGCTTTTTACCATCAATAACATTAAAACCAATATAGATTGAATATGCTTCTAAATCTTTATATTCAATTTCTGCTTCAGCTAAAGCTGTTTGACTAGACCAAGATCAATAAACTGGTTTAAGAGCTTGAAAGACAAGGTTTTGCTCAAGCATAGATAGAAACAAGTTAAGTTGTCTTGTTTCATAGTCTTTAGTCATTGTCATATAGATTTTGTCATAATCTGTAAATAATCCAAATTGACTAAATTGTTGTTTTTGCTTAGCAATGTTTGCTAAAGCAAAGTCATAACATTTTTGTCTCTTTTGACTAATTGTTAATTGGTTGTATTCTTTGCCTAGCTTCTTAGTTAAAGCATGTTCAATAGGCAAACCATGTGTATCTCAACCTAAAACAAAAGGTGAATAGAAACCTTTTAGGTTTTTATATCTGACAACAATATCCTTTAGGATTTTGTTTAAAGCATGACCTACGTGTAAATCACCATTTGCATATGGAGGCCCATCATGCAAAATTCATTGATTATTAGTTTTATGGTTCTTAGCAAGAACTTGTTCATAAACCTTAGATTCAATTCAACTTTGTTGAATCTTAGGTTCTTTAGTGGATAAATTGGCCTTCATTTCCAAGCCAGTTTTACCCATATTTAAACTATTTTTAATTTGTTCTCTTAAATCTGCCATATAGACATAATTATATAGATTATGACTTTTTTCATTTAAAAAATAGATAATTAATATATGAATGTTAATTTAATTCAACCATGTGGTTTTTGCCATGGCGTGCAAAAAGTTGTAGATAAAACTCTAAAGATAATCGATGATTATCCTAGTGCAAATATTTACTTAATTGGCAATATTGTCCACAACAGTCAATTAGCTAAACAATTACTTAAACACAAGAATGTTAAGATTCTTGAAAATAAGAATCATGATCGTTTAGCTCTTGTCAAGTCAATCAAAACAGAAAGAAATGTTTTAATCTTTTCTGCTCATGGAACAGATCCAAGAGCTATTGACTATGCAGAGAGCAAAGGATGAAAAGTATTTGATCTAACTTGCCCATATGTTTTTGCTATTTTATCAAAGATAAAACAAGCAATTTTACGAGGTTATCATGTAGCATATTTTGGTGATAAAAACCACGTGGAAGCTATTGCAGCTAAACACACTGGTGGCGTCAACTTAACTATCTACAAAACTAAGAAAGATTTGAAGAAAGTATTAGACATGCCTTATGTTTGAGTTATGGCTCAAACAACAATGAATGAAGATGAATTTCTTGCAACAAAAAAGTGATTTACTGAACCTGCACAAATCAAATTTTCTAATACTATTTGTGCTAGTAGTAGAAAAAGACAAGAAAATGCTATTGATGCTAAAGCATATGACATTGTGTTTGTCATTTCTGATCCAACAAGTCATAATGGAAAATCACTTTATCACGAACTAAAACAAAGACAAAAACAAGTTATCTTTGTTGATCCATCACATATTAAATTAACAAAGAGAATGTTTAAAAATAAAAAAGACTGTGCTATCTTTACAAGTAGCTCAGTCTCTAGAGAACAAATTGATGCTTTTATTAAAAAGCTCAATAAATTAATATAGTTTTAGTTTATCGTTTATTGCAGCATTAACAACTTTACCATTTTGGCAGTTAGTTATTTTTCAGATGTTTGTGTTGTCAACACCTTTTTGTGCGACATCAATTAAATAATCAACAGATTCGCGCGAGATGATCGCACTAACTTGTTTAGCACATAAATCTGTAATATCTGTAGGTGCTAGATAATATCTTTTATCTAGTTCAATTCATTTTGCTTCATCTTTTGTATAGTGTTTAATGAATTGGAATCCATAACCAAATTCACAACTCATATCAACAGCCATACCACCTTTCATTAACAATTGAATCATTTGTTCAGTAATTCTTGATTTTGTTAATTCAGTTGGAGAGATTGTTGTATTAACAAAGATGCATTTTTCTTTGAATTGTTTTAACAACGTTTCATAGTTAGCATCAACACATTTAATAGATTTCAAACCTGCCGTTGCTTTAAGTTCTTTTAAATACTTTTCATCGTTATCAGCAATAGTTACTTCAAAGCCTTCATGGGCTGTAGTTTTTGCTAAAGCAACACCACCAAATGTAGCATTAAGAATTAAGATCTTAGGGTTTTTAGGATAAATCACATAATCTTTTTCTTTTTTT
The DNA here is from genome assembly GCA_045617465.1 of Mycoplasmoidaceae bacterium. Lineage (GTDB taxonomy): Bacteria > Bacillota_I > Bacilli_A > Mycoplasmatales > Mycoplasmoidaceae > Hennigella. The sequence continues at coordinate 56,262 of JAZLIQ010000001.1, forward strand.
GATAAACCAGTAGATAATGCTTGGTTAAGCTGTTTGAAGACAAAAGCAGATTTAACTGCTTCAATCTTAGGGAAAAGGACATAACCATTACGGTCAGCTAAACCAATTCATTCTAGACCAGTAACTTTGTGCTTTAACATGTTATAAAGCATATCAACATTGTTTAAGTAACTTGCCATTGTAATGGCAATTTTCTTTTCCATATGCTTTAGTTCACTTTTAGAAAAAGCATTAGTTTTTAGTAAAACATCAGAGTTAGCAATAACATCTTTTCATTTCTTACAAATAGTTGCACCAGCTTGTACATAAGTAGTATCTCTTATACCTAATACTTCCCCTGCACCAGATAAAACATTTACTGTTATTCCTTTATCAATTAATAATTTAACATGTTCAGGTAGCAAAAAGACTTTTTTGCTTCCTTTGTCATATAAGATTCCGATCTTTTTCATATTGACCTCAATAATATAAATATTTTATGTTATTTAATATGTAAATTTTCAAAAATTACATATAATATATAGACAAAATAAGAAAAATAAAACACATTGGGAGTTTTATATGGTAAAAATTAGATTAACAAAGTTAGGTAGACACAAACTACCAGCTTACAGAGTAATTGCCATCGATTCACGTAAAAGACGTGACGGTGCCTATTTACATTTATTAGGAACTTATGATCCTGCAACTGGCAAAGCAAAGCTTAACGAAGAACTAACAATTAAACTATTATCACAAGGTGCTCAACCATGTGATACAGTTTTAAGCTTACTTAAGAAGAATGGTATCTATGCTAAATTCTTAGCAACTAAGAAAGCTAAACCAGCTAAGAAAGGCAAAAGAAAACTTTCTAAGAAAAAAGTAGCTGTTAAGTTAGCAAAGAAAAATGCTCCTAAGAAAGCTAAGGTAACACCAGCAGCTAAAGCTGAAGTTAAACCAGAAGTAAAAGCAGAACCAGCAAAGGAAGCCAAATAATTATGGCAAAGATTGATAAACAAAAGATTTTAAACAAGATTGTCTTAGGACAAATGCGTGATGATATCCCTGCTTTTAAAGCTGGAGATACAATCTCAGTTAGCTATAAGATTATCGAAGGTAAAAAAGCTAGAATTCAAACATTCACTGGTGTATGTTTAAGAATTAAAGGAAAAGGTAACTCTCGTACTTTCTTATTAAGAAAAGAAAATGGTGTAGAAAAAACATTCCCAATGCACTCACCTCAAATTGTTAAAGTAAATGTTGACAAAAAAGGTAAAGTAAGAAGAGCTTACATTTCCTACATGAGAAAACGTTCTGGCAAATCAGCTAGAATTGCTGAAAACAAACAATAAAATATTGCCTATATGGCAATATTTTTTCATCTATGTATTAGTTAAATTATTTTTGCTAATCAGGTGTATAATTTATTCATATTTATACATTTTTACATATAAAAATGTATCTATATAGAAAGAAGAGAAAATGAAAATAAAAAACAAATTATTGCCAATATTTGGTTTGACATCAGTCGCTATAGCTTCGCCATTTATTGCATCATGTAGTCAACAAGTCGTTGAAGACGAATGAACTGCTACGTGAAAAACTGAAGATGGTTTATGAAAGCCAACCGTTAAATCAATAACGGGTCAAAGCTTTGTTGACGAAGATGCAGCCCTAAATGCATTTTTAGACGGAGCAAAGAAAAACAACATTTTGCTTTCAGAAGAACTAGTTAGTAGTCACATTATTCAAGAAACTATGAAGCTAAATCTAGATCCTCAAATGCCAGTTAAATCATACGATTTTATTGGAACAAAAGAAATTTCTTTTGATACAACTAACGCAGTTGCCTCATACTCTTTCGAAAGAGTAGGGTGAGATCGTATTCCGTTTGGGAGCTGACAAGATCAATATATTGATTTTAGAGTCGATGTAACAAACATAAAATTAAAGGCGGAATCTGTTCATGTATATTATGAAGAAGATGATGAAACTGTTGAAACGGACATTATTACTATAATGCCAGAAAACAATTATGATTCTTTAGAAGATACAGTTGATGCATGATTAAACGCTTCTGAAGAATGAGAAGTTGATATGTCACTAAAATTTCAAAAGTTTTCTGAACTTGATTTTACATTCAAGTTTAACAAACAATACATTAGAGATTGCATAGAAGGATTACATTATCGTGATGCATTGTCAACAATGGTCGCTTTGTTTGGAGAACTTAATATTTACTCATACTACTTAATAGATTGTAGTATTGGAGAATAGGAGACAATATGAAAAAGATAAATAAAATTATTCCTATACTTGCTATAGCAAGTGTAGCTACAACAACAATTCCAAGTCTATCTTCTTGTAACCAAAACAAAGTATTACAAGAGCTTGATTGAGACGTTGAAACTCAAGGTATCGATGCATACAATGGTAGAGAATCAGCTCCACCACTTGGATTTGCAACATATAGCGACGCAACACAATGATATTTTGATGAAGTATCTAAAGATTACTCAATTTTCACATATGACATGATTAATATGCTTACACACAATTTGCATGAATGAGCTTACAATTTCAGAGTTAGCGACTCAGACCCATATGGACTTAATGCATACGAAATGAAATGCACACATGCTAATGTAAAACTTTATAAATGAGATACTGTTTCTCACAGAATATCATTCGATCTTGAAGTTTCGGTTGCTAATGCAGATAAAACCGCAACTGGACACTGCAAGTTCTCATGAATTAACCAACCTGCCGCTATAACTCCAATGACAGAATTTGATATAGACCACCCAGCAAGCGAATCATATCCACACGTTATTCATGATGTATATGATAGAGAAACATATTGGAGATTGATGCCCGAAGGTTATGCAGCATCATTGCATGCTACTATTCATGGGGAAGTTGTAGACCCATATTATCCAGGTGGGACAGGAAAAGGACATGCTGTAATGTGTCAATATCATGATTGAAAAATGCTTTTAGATGAAACATATGATTTACCAGACGATCGTCATGTTAAATTTAATGTTGAATATACACCAACATGATATGAACAATTCACATCAAAGTCTTTTGACGACCCTGAAAATTTTGTATATTTAAAATACTATATGACAGTATTTTATATGAATTCATTGACATATGTAAGGCGTATTCAATACAATCAAGATTTATGATGGTCAATTTAGGAGGATGTATGAAATTATTTAAAAAATTATTACCATTAGCAATCATCCCATCAGCTACTGCTGTTGTAGTTCCATTAGCTACTTCATGTTCTGAAAGCAAATATACTTGTGAATGAGATTTCACACAAGGGCCTTGAAATGCATCAATTCCAATGAAAGAAGGAATTATTGAATGTACATACGGAAAGGGTCTTGAGATATATTTAAATGATTGTCAAAACAATAAATTAATTATGGCTGAAGACATTGTTACAAGCGCAAGTTGCTTGAATTGATCTGGTTTCCGTATCAAACATATTGGTGTTAAAATCAATGACATTGATACTCAAGAAAATCGTTTAACATTCGATTTAGATTGATCGCGATGAGTTGCTTATGATGGCGCAGCTTATTTCCAAGAAGTAAGCGCAACCGTTAAAAATCTTCAATATATTTTTAATGATGATGACCCCTGAAATTTATTCGATGGTGCGCCTATCGCAAATCTTAAAGCGTTATACCCAGAAGAAGGAAGAGCAGAAGCCAACATTTTAAAAGAATTAGTTAATGATGATCAATGAAGCATAAAAATGCATGAGACTAGATGGTCAGCTACTTCTGAAAAAGAAGAATTTGATTACGAATTTGATGCTGATCATGCTAAAGCATTATCACCTAACACACCAGAGTCAGCAGAATTCATTGAAAGTATAGGAAAGTTTAATTTCCAATCATCCTATATGCATTGTGTTGTCTTCTATAATCCAGAAGAATAACATAAATAAGAAGCTTTGCTTCTTATTTTTTTATAATATATGGTATGAAAAAGATAACTATCTTAACTTTATTTCCAGATGTGTTTGAAAACTTTAAAAAGTTTTCCATTATTAAAAGAGCTATAGCTAATAAAAAGCTAAAGCTTAATATTGTAAACTTTAGACAATTTTCAACAAACAAACATAAAAAAGTAGATGACTACCAATTTGGTGGTGGAGCAGGAATGATTATTGCTTTACCAGCCATTGTTAAAGCCATCAAGAAATATAAGACTAAAAATGGTCTAGTAATTCTTACTAGCCCACAAGGTAAACCATTTAAACAAGCTAAAGCTAAATCATTAGCTAAAAGCAAGAAAGACTTAATCATTGTTTGCGGTCACTATGAAGGTTTTGATGCACGCTTAATCAATTACATTGATGAAATCATCTCTGTAGGTGATTTTGTCTTAACTGGTGGCGAAATACCTGCTATGGCTATTACTGAAGCAGTAATTAGGCTAGTTAAAGGTGTAATCACTAACAGTTCATTAGATAGTGAAACATTTAATGATAATCTATTAGATTATGACACATATACTAGACCAGTAAACTTTGAAGGACATAAAGTTCCAGCTGTTTTATTATCTGGTAACCACCAAAAGATTAATGCTTTTAGAAAAGCAAATCGTTTGGCTAAAACTAAAAAGTATCGCCCAGATCTCTTAAAATAATTTATCCATATCTCCACTGTTAATCACCTTTTTAGAAGAGTCTAAAAAAAATTTTTTAAATTTTCTAGATTTTTAGGCGAATAAGTATGTGGGAGGTTAACATATGGCTTCGCCATCGCAAGAAATAACAAAAACTGAATTTAAAGAAAACTATAATGTAGTTAAGGTATTAACTGACAAAATAGAAATCATGAAACAATTACAATCTTTTAATCCAAAAAAACAAGCTGTAGCATTCGGTGTAAGAAAACAACCAGGAGAAAAGACTCCTAATTGATTTAAAGAATATGCTAAATCGATTGATGAAAAGTTTGACTTGATTATGGAAAGACTTGATAAGATTGAAAATCGGCTAGACAAACATGATGAAATGTTTAAACAACATGGTTGAATGTAGTCAAATCTATAAAAAAATTAAAAAATAATTAGAGGCATTTTGTCTCTAATTTTTTACTATTTTGAAAATATTTTTTAAATTTTACAAATTTTTAGGCGAATAAGTATATGGAGAAATAAACATGGACGAAATATTATTATATTTATCGCTTAAATACTTTGGCGAATGGATGGCTGTTTACGACAGCCTTCAAAAGAAAGAAGAATTAAAAGTATATGACATTAAGAAAGCTGTTAATGAGGTTGATGCAGACTGAATAACATTAATCAGTTCTGATTACCCTAAGAATTTAAAAGCAATTTATAAACCACCATTTGGTGTGTTTAGTTATGGCAAAACCAAACTACTGCATGGCAATAGTGTAACTGTTTTTGGCAAGATTGATGATAAAAATCAACAATATCTAGACCGTTTACATAGTAACGGGATTGGTTTACTATGGGTAAAACAATCAAACAAAGAAATGTTAGATATTTTATCTATCTTTCCAACAAATAATATCTTCTACTTAGAAGAAATGAAAAATGCTGGAAATAAGACTTTTCAAAATATCTTAGCTAATCAAAGTGTGATTATGCAAAATGTCTTTTGCTCAGAAATATGAGAAAGAAAGTCAAACATTGATTATTCTAATCAATGACAAGAACGTTTATATTTGGGCTTAACTTTAAAAGCATTTATCATCTCACCACTAAAAGCTAGACAATCACTAGCCTTAGCTGAATATTGTGAAAAAGAAGATATTAAGATTGCTGTTTTAAAAACAGCATATGATGAAAAATTAGTTAAGACTTTTAAGAATAATAAATTAATTATTATTGATCAAATTAGTCAATTAGATGCTACTTTTTGCCCTAAAAACTAAGATTTATATATATGTAATATATATAGATTATTATCTTGTTACAAAAAATCGACTATATATATAATTTATAAATACTATGGGCAAGAATTTAGTAATTATCGAATCTCCTAACAAGGAAAAGACCATTGGAAAGTACTTAGGTAAGGACTTTAGTATTATTTCCACTGTTGGTCATATTAGAGATATTCCAAGTTCTGGATCAAAAGCTTTTGATCCTAAAACTTATGAACCTAACTGAAAGGTTTCATATAACTCTGTAACTAAGAAGTCAAAGAAGGAAGTTATTGACAAAATCAAGACAGCTGCAGCCAAAGCTGACAAGATTTATTTAGCTACCGACCCCGACCGTGAAGGAGAAGCTATTGCTTGACACGTATTTGAAGTATTGCCAAAGGCAAGCCAACAAAAATGTGTAAGAATTACTTTTAACGAAATTACTAAAGATGCAATTGAAGAAGCAATTAAGCATGAACGTGATATTGATTTAAATTGAGTTCATTCTCAATTTGCAAGACGTGTACTTGATAGAATCGTAGGATACGATCTATCTCGTTTTGTTCGTGATAAATTTAACGGTTCATCAGCTGGACGTGTTCAATCTGTTGCGCTTAAATTTATTTACGACCGTGAACAAGAAATAAATAAATTTAAACCTGTAACTACATATACACTTGACGTTACACTAGAAAATGGCGAAAAAATCTTCTTAAGAAAAGCTGGAGCTAAAGCTCGTGATGAAGAAAAAGAAGATACTTCTATTCTAGAATTTAAGACTGAAAAAGAAGTTCTAGACATCAAAGCTAAACTAGAAAAGAACTTTGAAGTTTACTTCCCTAAAGGAAAAGAAGACGTTAAGGTTATGCGTCGTAACCCTCAAGATCCATTTAAGACTTCTACTTTACAACAAGTAGCAAGCAATTTATTTGGTTGATCAGTAAGCAAGATTACTAAAGTAATCCAAGACTTATATGAAGGTATTAAGATTGATGGTGAACAAACAGCCCTAATCACTTACCCACGTACTGATAGTATCAGAATGTCTGATACTTTCAAACAAGCAGCTAGAAAGTATATTAAATCTACCTATGGTGATGAATATGTCAACCCAGGAGAAAGACCTAACAAACAAGCTAAGAAAGAAAATGTCCAAGATGCACACGAATGTATTCGTGTTATCAACCCATTTACTTTCCCTAGCAGTCTTAAAAACAAAATTAAAGATGACTATGCAAAGATGTATGAATTAATTTGACGTAGATCAATTGCTTGTCTAATGACACCTTGTCGTTATATCCACAAAACAATTCGTTTTAAAAACGATGGATGTAAATTCTTTACATACTCTAACGTTTTAGAGTTTGATGGATATAAGAAAGTATATGCTGATGCTACACAAGTAGGTGCTGGTACAGCTAAAGCTTATAAAAACGGGCAAAAGTTTAGTGCTAAGGCAATTGATGCAGTTAAACATGTGTCTGAACCACCTGCAAGATACAACCAAGCAAGCTTGGTTAAAGCACTAGATGATGCAGGAGTTGGTCGTCCATCTACATATAGAATGATGGTGGATGTTAACCCTGAAAGAGGTTATTGCGAAGTTAAAAATAGAGCATTCTTTATGACACCTATTGGTAACTCAGTTATTGAAGGTTTAGTAAGTAACTTTGACGATGTAATCGACAAAAACTTCACAAAAGCCATGGAAGAAAGACTTGACGCTATTGCTGACAAGAAAGAACCTTGAAATAAATGATTATTATCATTTGTCCCTAAGTTTGAAAAGAAAGTGGCCAGCAAGACTAAAACTGTTGAAGCTAAGAGTCTTGAAGTAGGAAGAAACTGCCCTAAGTGTGGTAAACCTTTAGTTTACCGTTTCAGTAAAAAGACTAAGAAACAATTTATTGGTTGCAGCGACTATCCAAACTGTAAATATGCAGAATTCCCTGGCACTAAAGAACTAGATGAAAAATGTCCAGTTTGTGGTCACCACCTTGTTCAAAGAACAAGCAAACGTGGTAAACCATTCATTGGTTGTAGCAACTACCCTAAATGTAAGTTTATTGCTAATAACTTAGAAGAAGTTAAAAACTACAAGCCTGAAACAAAGAAAGGCAAATAATGATTATTGATTTTAAATCTGGGCAACAATTAGATCAATTGTTGTCTCAACATAATAAAGTAATTATTGATATCTATGCTACATGATGCGGTCCTTGCAAGATGCTAGCGCCTCAACTTGAAGCCTTTGCTAAAGCGCACCAAGATTGAACTGTAATTAGGGTTGATAGTGATCAAAATAGTGAAATTGCTGCTAGTTTTGGGCTACAAGCAGTACCAACAATGGTTATCCTTATTAATAAGGAAGTAAAAGAAACAATTGTGGGTTTTAAACCACTAGTAGAAATAGAAAAAATAACTAGTAAATATTAGTATAATATTTAAGATAGGAAAATAAACTATGGCTGTAAAAAGAAGTATTAGATTAGAATGTTCAGTATGTCATCAAATTAACTACTTAACATTTAAAAATGCAAAGAACCACCCAGATAAGATGGAGCTTAAAAAGTACTGTCCTTACTGTAAGAAAGTCACTTTGCACAAAGAAACAAAGAAAAAATAAGGAAATTCCTTATTTTTTATTTAATAAAAAATATATTTATAAAAATCACGAATCTATATATAATATTAATGTTATTAAAAAGAGCCTTCGGGCTTTTTTTCTTAACCAAAGACTATTTATGAGAAAAAAAGTTATATTAGTTTGCGACGAATGTTTAAGTCGTAATTACCATATTACGAAGAATACGTTATCAACTGAACGTATCGTTTTAAACAAATACTGTCCAAAGTGTAAAAAAGTCACACAACATAAGGAAACTAGATAATGACTGATACAAATACTAATACTAGTACTGTTACTAATAATGATAGTAAGAGTAAACAAGAAATAAAACAAGAACAAAGAGAAAAGAAGTATGCAGCTAAATTAGAATCTAACCGTGTTAAGAAATTAGCTCAGTTAGAAAAGAAGAAAGCTAAATTAACTGTCAGACTTAATAAAGCTAACAATCCAAAGTGAAAATCACACTTACAAGACAAGATTGATGAAACTGATAAGAAAATTCAAGATCTTAAAGATCTTGAAAAAGCTGCAGTTAACAGACCATTTGGCCTAGTCATGAGAACGTGAGCAAAAGGATTAGGCAAAGAAACAGGACGTGTAGCATGATATAAACGTCGTGAAATCTTAAAAGATTTCATTACCGTTGTAATCGTATGTGCAATCTTGGCAATTATCTTCTTTGCAATAGATATGATTATCATAACAATTGGTAGTCGTTAGGAGTAACTATGGAATTAAATAGAATGCAATGATACGTAATTACTGCTGTTGGCGGACAAGAAGAGTCTATCGCTCAAGCTTTAAGAGAAAAGATGAACAACTTTGGCTATGCCAACTTTGTTAAAACATCTGAAAATGATGCCTCTGCCCCTTTAGCTAATGGTGAAAAACCAAAGGTTCAAGAAATCAGAGTCTTCATGAAAAGACAAGAATCTGAAGAAATATTCAATAAGAATAGTTCTCAACTCCCTAAAACTCTTAAGAACACAAAAACAACAAGATGAGAAACTCTACCTGATGGTAGATATAAAAGAGTTAAATCTAAAAAAGTTAATAGATTTGGCAACTACATCTTTGTTTGTTGTGATCTAGACGATGACATCTGATATAACATCAGAAACACCGTAGGTGTTATGGGATTTGTAGGTTCAACAGGTAAGGCTGCTAAACCTATTCCATGTTCAACAGATGAGTATGAACGTTTAATTAATGATGCTGCTGCAGCAGAATATGCTGCAAGAATAGCTGCTGGGGTTAATCCAGTTAAGGAAGAAGCTAAGGTTGAACAACCTAAGCCACAACCAAAGCCAGTATTAACTGAAGCACCTTTCAAAGTAGGTCAAACTCTTGAATTAGTAAATGGTTCCTTTGCTGGGGAAAAATGTACAGTTGTTGCTATTAACTTAGAAAAACAAACTGCAAAAGTCGAAGTAGAATTCTTTGGAAGAATTACTGCTCTAGATGTTGCATTTAGTGACGTAAAACTTGCTAAGTAACTTTCATAAATACATATAATATCAAAACGAGGTAAAATAATGCCAAAACAAGTTGAAAAAACCACTACTGCTGTTGCTGCTGTAGAAACAGCACCAGTTGTTAAAAAACCAGTTGCAAAGAAACCTGCAGTTAAGAAAACTGCAAAGAAACCAGCTGGTAAAAAACCATTAGTTAAAGAAGGTGCTTCTGCAAAGGACACTATCGAAGCTAAGGTTAACATGTTCTTTGAATCTAACAAAGATAACAAGGATCTTAAAAAGATCATTTCTGTAAGTAAATTAATGGAAGCAGGTGCTCATGTTGGATTAGCATCTAACTTATGAAACCCTAAGATGGCTCCATTCATTTACAGATCTAAAAACTCAAGAAACTTAATCATTGATATGTTAAAAATCATTGTGTTCTCTAATAGAGCATACAACTTCTTACATGACATTGCAAAGCAAGATGGAAAGATCTTATTTGTAGGTACACACAATGATTCAGTTAAGAAATATATTCAAGAAGAAGCTACACGTTGTGGTTCATTCTATATCAACCAACGTTGATTAGGTGGAACATTAACAAACTTTAAGACTGTTAATAATTCTATTAACAAACTACACCGTCTAACAAGCTTACTTGAATCTGAAAACGTAGGAAGATACACTAAGAAACAACAACTAGATATGCAAAGACAAGTTGCTAAACTAGAAAAGTTTATTGGTGGAATTAAGAATATGAAAGGTTTACCACAAGTTGTGGTAGTAACTGATCCAATTGCTGAACATAACGCAGTTAAGGAAGCAAGAGATCTACGTATTCCAGTAGTAGCAATAGCTAACACTAATGCTAACCCTGATTTAATTGATTTCATTATCCCTGCTAACACTCATTCAATCAAAACTCAATGGTTAATGATTAGTATCCTAGCTGATGCTATTGCATCTGCTAAAGGCGAACCAACTAAGATCGTTGGCAAGGCTGATGGTGAAATCATTCTTCCAGAAGTGATTAGAGTTCAAAGAAAAGTGGTTAATATAAGAAATAAACAACCTGACACATTTGTTAAGTCAGAACCTAAAACTGAAAAACCAGCAAAGTAGTTACAAAATAAAATAGCGCCCAAGTGGGTGCTATTTTTTATATTGATTTAATCTTTTTGTAGATTTCTAACCATGGATCGACATTTTCGATATCGTTCAAGGTTTTGAATTCAGGTATTGTATCAATATTACTAATAGTAATGTTAGGTGATTTGAATTGCTTTAGCAAATGCAAATAAGTTTTTTCGTTTTGAACATTTAACTTATAGTTATGGATGATTAAATGCACTTTCTTTTCCTTTAGATTGTGCCTTAAAAAGAAATTAATAATATTTTTTGTAATATCTTTTTCTAGGTCCGCGAAAATAATTATTTCATCTGCAAGTTGGTAGAAACTAGTATTGAATTTGTATTGTTGGCTATTAGCGTTAATTAGCAAAATGTCGCTGATGGCTTGCAATGCTTTAGCTAAATTTAATAGTTTATTTTGCTCTAGCGATGCTTGAGTGCAGATTTGGTATGAAGTATTGGAAAATAGACGAGTTGTTAAAATTTCGCCCTCTTTTTGCCAAATATCCTTTTTAGGCAATAGTGCATCTTGTTCATAATGATTAAGATCAAGTACTGTTAATTTATCTACTTTCTTTTCAAGAATGCACGCGAATAATAAGGTTTCAATATTTTGTTTATGAAAACTATTAATATCCACGATAGCTATGGTTTTATTTGCCATAATCAAATCCTTTGATTATCTTTTTATAATCACGTGGGTATTTTGGGTTTGTCTTGCCGGTTTTCTTTGCATAGATAGTATAGAAGTCAATGCCATCATCTTTTAGATGTTCAACCATTAATAACTTAGCAGATAGTTGTTTAAGTTCTTGGTTTAAGTCTTTGACTTCTTTTAGATAGTTAGAACCTTTTGGCACAACAACCAAACCATCAGATTTTGCATATGGTGTAATTAATTCTAGAATGATTTCTAGGGGAGCTACTGCTTTAGCAGTAACTAAGTCAAATTGTCGCTTAGTAGAAGTTTGTTCAATACGTTGGCATAGAACTTCTACATTGTTTAAATGTAGTTTCTTTACTAATTCTTGCATGAATTGGCATTTCTTGTGGCTTGCTTCCACGATTGTTAACTTTATGTTAGGAAAGAATAATTTAATTACAAATCCGGGGATGCCGCTACCTGAGCCAACATCTAATACTGTTTTTACAGTATTGAAGTCCACTTGGTAATAAACCATCATTGATTGTCAAAAGTATTTTGACCAGATAATATCGTCACCATCTAGTCTAGTTAAATTCATCTTAGCATTTTGTTCTTGCAAAAAAGACTTGTAAACATCTAATTGTTTACTAATCTTATCTTTATCACAGTTTGTAAGACCAAACTTAGCTATTACTTTATCAATGAATTGTGTTTTAGTCATGTTTCTTACTTTTATATGTTATATAGTTTTTTATGATTGCTATATCAACAAGATTGATTCCAGAGATTCTGCTTGCTTGTTCTAGGTCAAGTGGCATAATCTTGTTTAGTTTATCAATTGCTTCAAGAGTTAAGTTGGGTACTTCTTTATAGTTCTTAATAGAACTTAAAGAGCATTTAGCTAAGTTAGATAATTTTTTAATTGTTTTAAGTTGGTTAGCAATGTAGCCTTCAAACTTAATAGATATATCTATCTTTTTGCATATATCTGGATGAATGTTTTTAACTTTGCATGCTAATAGAACATCAAAGGATTTAACTTCTGGTCTTTTGATTAGTTGATACAAAGTATAACTTCCACAGTTATATTGTTTTAACAGTTTCTTACATTGATGGACTTTATGTCCCTTCAAATATTTTATTTGACGGTTAAAGATTTGCAAGTTCTTTTTGTAGGCAGCATAAACATCTTTTTTGACTAAGCCTAGCTTTTTGCCATATTCAATTAGACGTTCTTGACAGTTATCATTTCTTAAATATAAGCGATGTTCTGCTCTAGAAGTTAATAACCTATAAGGTTCAGTAATCCCTTTAGTCATGATGTCATCTGTTAACACACCTAAATATGATTCAGAACGTTTAAGGATAAATGGTGGCTTCTTTTTAATATTTAAAACAGCATTAATTCCAGCAAGCAACCCTTGACCTGCAGCTTCTTCATATCCGCTTGTTCCATTAATTTGTCCCGCACAAAATAAGTTCTTAATATTCTTTAACTCATAGTTAAGTTTTAATTGTGTAGGGTCAATTGCATCATACTCAATAGCATAAGCATATTTTAAGAATATGGCTTTTTCAAGTCCAGCTACAGAACGAATAATCTTCTCTTGTGTTGCTCTATCAAAACTAGTTGATAGACCTTGTAGATACATAGAATCTCAACTATTAGATTCTGGTTCAACAAAGACTTGATGTCTTTCTTTATCAGCAAATCTCATTACCTTATCTTCAATACTTGGGCAGTATCTTGAACCTATAGAATGAATTCTTCCAGAATACATTGCTGATTTAGAGATGTTATCTCTAATGATCTTGTGTGTTTTTGAGTTTGTATAAGTTAGATGACAAACTGTTTGCATATCAAACGGTAAGAATGTTGGGTTGAAATGTTCAAATGATAATAATTCATTTGTTCCTGGTTCAACTTGCATCTTACTAAAATCAATACTTGACTTTAAGATTCTTGGTGGTGTTCCAGTTTTTAGTCTAATTAGCTTAATACCATTAGCTTCCATACTATCTGAAAGATAGTTAGCGCCTTGTTGACCACTTGGCCCTTCGTGGTGTTGTTCTTGCCCACGATGACAAATTGGCTTTAGATATGTCCCAGTTGTCAAAACCATTGCTTTGCAACCATAACTATCTTTACCACATTTAACACCTTTAAGAACTTTGTTCTTAATGATTAGCTCTTTTGCTTCATCGATAATTAAAGTTAAATTCTTTTGGTTCTTGATCGCATCAACTCAAAAGTCATGGTATTTTACTTTATCAATTTGAGCACGCAGTGCTCATACTCCTGCTCCTTTGGCAGCATTTAAAAGTTTCATTTGTAATTGCGCTTGATCAGCAGCTATAGCTTGCATGCCACCTAAAGCATCAATTTCTCTTGTAACTACTCCTTTAGCTGGTCCACCTACTGATGGATTGCATGGTGTGTCGCCAATATGTTGCTCATTTAATGTAATTAAAGCAGTCTTCTTACCTAAATTAGAAGCCGCAAATGCAGCTTCTAGTCCAGCATGACCTGCTCCTATAACTATTACATCAAAATTATTTTTCATAGTTTATATATTATAAAACAAAATAAAAAAATAGGACTATGTCCTATTTTTTAGTTATTATTCTTCTGCTTCAACTATTTGTCAATAGTCACCACCAAATGATGTAATTCCACATTTTATTAATTTATCTTGCCATGCAGTCTTAATTTCTTCAGTAGTGCCCTTAGCTACAACCACTTCACCTTTCATGGCAAAATCGAAAATTGGAGATACGCTTGTTCCTGTTCATAGCTTGGATATGTCTGTTGCAGCTAGATTAGCATAGCTTGTTAAATCTAATTCTTCAACATATGTGCATCCACTAAATGCGCTGCTTCTAATACTGGAAGTTGATTTCATTGTTGATGGTAATTTTACTTTTTTAGCATTAGAACAACCATAAAATGCATTAGCATATAATGTTGTATACCCTTCTGGGATAATAATTTCAGAGATAGAACAATTTCTAAAAGCATTACCAGCTATAGCTGAAACAATGGTATCTTTAGGAAAAACGGATGCTTTACAACCTATTCTAATTTGCGATTCGGAAGAAACACCTTTATCAACAATTATGTTGCATTCCTCAACGCTTTCATAATTAGGATTATCTCTATCACAAGATAAAGATGTTAAGTTTTTGCATCCATCTATAATTGCACCACTAATGCTTGTAGACATTGTTGCTCTAGTTACATCACGTGGCAAATGGAAGGATTCTAATCCTGAATTTTGAAAAGCATAATCAAGAATTTTCGTTGTAGTCCTTGGCAATACAATGCTTTTTAAATTAGCACAATCTTTAAAAGCAGAAGACATTATTTCTAATGTGTCTCCAGCGCTTCTTTGAGCAAATTCTACTTCTTTAATATGTGATCCTACAAACGCATTTGCTTTAATAGTCCTTACAGAGGCGGGGATATTGATAGATTCAAAAGTTGAATTTTGAAATACATATGATCCTATTGAAACTAAATCGGTAGGTAAAACAGATTGTGAGCAAACAAAAATTAATTCTTTAGTTAAGGCATCAATAATACAATTACTTCCACCATTATATCTTCCATCATAATAGTGTTGGTTATACTTGTTGATGGTAATATTACCAATATTTGGTAAGTTCTTTGCTATGGCAGCAAATAATGTTTCAACATTCTTACCAAATGACAATGATGTTAAAACAGTATTCTTCCCAGCAAAAAGTGAACTTGTAAAAGTTGTAATTGAATCAGGGAAAGAAACACTAGACACACCAGTGCATGATGTACCAAAAATAAATTTACCAACAGTATTTACCCCTTCAGGGATAGATACTGTTTGGATCTTGCCATCATTAAAGACAGGCTTTTCTTCCGAATCTAAATCGCCAATGGCAGTAACGGGATAAACTTTGCCATTAACATCATGATAATGCGATGGAATTACAATATTTGCAACTGCTCCATCAACTGGAGCATATTGAACTAATCTTGCCTTGCCATCTTTAAAATCAAACTTGAAATCATCTTCGTCTGTACATTTTTTCATGATGATAGTAACTTCTGCATTTTCATTAAAAACATAGTCATCGACTAATTCAGTGCTTCCATTAACAATAAACTTGTCTACTACATAACCATAAACAGGGGTAACATTTGGACGAGGAACCCTAGCTCATTCATATCCTTTTTCAACATTTATTTCAGCGTCAGAAGGGTCTATAACTCCTAATCCACCATTTATTTTAAATGAAATATGAGTAAATATTTCAGGGTTAGGAACACATTTAACATAAACTGTTTCAAGTGTCCATATAGGTGTTTCATCAGCAATTATAAACTTGCATTCTTGGTCTTTATACCAACCATTATTGAAAACATGTAAGTCTGTTGGTATTACTTTAGGCGCCAACCCTTGGGATTTAATTTCTCCAAAAGTGTACCCTGATCAAAATTGACCATATGGTTCTACTGATCCAGTGTTATCTGCCATTTCAAAATTAATGATTGTTATTTCATTTTCATCATGGATGAATTTAACAACTATCGTGCAATCTTGACTAATGACTGTTTCATCTTTAACTTCTTGGTCATTAATAAATAAACCCCCACATTTTCAATATTTAGCTGGAGTTAATGTTGGTTTTTCTACAACATTAATTCATTTAGTGTTAGTTGCAACTTCTAATGTATTGGCGCTAACTTCTCCTTGCCCCTCAACTTGAAAAGTAACAACACAAGTTGTTTTGTCTTCTTGTGACCCACAAGCAACTAAGGAAACTATTGATGCAGTTGTTGTCAATAAAGCAAAAGGCAAAATTAATTTATGTTTCTTCATAATAACCTCTTTTAATTATTATAAAACAAAATAAAAAATAGGACTAGTCCTATTTTTTCTTAAATATAAATGTGTGTCCTGCTGTACCAGAATTAGCGGCATGGCTGACTACTTCTCAGCCTTTGTTTGTCCAAGTATCTACAGTTTTTTGTAAATCTTTTAGAAAAGGCTTTGACTTAACAACTTTATATTGCATGTTATTTTCCTTTCTTTGCAGCAAAGATAGCTTTTGCAAGATCCATATATTGATCTGCTTTAGCTATAGCTATACCACGGTCGATGTCACCAAAAAGTAGTAAGGAATCACCAATTTTCATTTTGAAGACGTCTCTTGCTTCCTTAGGTATAACTATTTGGCCTTTAGGACCTATCTTAGCTGTTCAAATTCATCTTTTTTGTTTCATATTCTTACTTTTCCTACTTTTCTTACTTATTATATAACAAAAAATAAAAAAGATAGCACAAAGTGCTATCCTTCCCTTGCCTAACATAACCCATGTTCTGTCTTGGTCAATCATTTATCTATAAAGCAGTTTGGTGCCTTATGGGCATAGTCTTGATGCTTTATCCTCTAGATTATTCAATTCTAATCCAAAGATTCCCTTACCAAAATTTAGGTTTCTTGCTTGTGGGGTTTACCGCGTTTCATCTAGATGTTTCCACCTAGCTCGTCTCTGTGGTACTATTAAAGCCTTCTCATAGTCTTGCGACCTTAGATAGAGCCATCCGTCATTAGGGATGCTGTGACTTATTGATTAATCACACACAATCACTACAAGGTTAACACCTTGTGCAAGCATGGAGTTTCCTCTATTGTTGCCAACAGCGATTGACTGTTAGGCCATAAGATTATACACTAAAACAAACGCATTTGATCATCAGCATCTAGATTATCTAAGACACCTAACTCTTTTAACTTCTCTATTAAAGTAGAAGTTAACTTTGTTCGTTTTTGTAAATCCGTAATTGAGCTAAATGGTTTTTCATTTCTAGCAGCAATGATGGAATCAGCCGCTTCTTTGCCTAGACCATCTAAGCTTGTAAATGGTGGAAGAATGGTATTACCATTAGCTACAAACTCTGTAGCTTGTGATTTATTGATATCAAGATTTAAAATTTTGATTCCACGAGCAAACATTTCAAGACAAACTTCAAAAATTGGAATTAAAGCTATTTGTTTGTTTTCAAGTTTAACTCCTGGAGCTTTAGACTTTTCTCTAGATTTATAATCTTCAAAGACTTTCTTAACTTGTTCTGGCCCTTTAATTACTGTTTCGATGTCAAAGACATCAGATCTAATTGAGAACCATACAGCATAGAATTGTGCTGGGTAATAAACTTTATATCATGCTGTTCTAATAGCATCAAGTACATAAGCTGTAGCGTGAGCTTTAGGGAAAAGGTATTGTATCTTACGGCATGAATCAATGTACCATTCTGGTACTTTTGCATCTTGCATCCCTTTAATGAACTTTTCAGGAATAGGTGCACCAAACTTATTCTTTCTAATAAACTCAACAGTTTGGAAAGCTTGGGTTTCTTCCATTCCACAGTCAATTAAGAATTGGAAGATGTTTTCTCTACAGGCAGCAGTTTGGTTAAGATGAATACCTGTAGAAACTAGTTCTTCAGCATTTCCTCTTCACACACCGGTACCATGACTTAATCCTGAAATTCTGATTAAATCACCAACACAAGTTGGTTTTGTCTTATCGACTATACCACGAGTTAATGTTGTACCAAATTCTGGTAAAGCTAATGTAGCTATTTTTTCTTGATCATATTTTTGATCAACAATCCCTATAGATTTGCTATTAGCAAATAATTGTAAAACTTTATCATCATGATTAGGAATTGTTCGTGGATCAATCTTAGTGATATCATGAAGATGTTTTAAAATTGTAGGTTCATCATGACCTAGAATATCAAACTTCAACAAGTTATCATGAATTGATTCAAATGGAAAGTGTGTTGTTAATCATCCTTTAGTTTTATCATTTGAAGGATAATTGAAAGCAGTAAACTCTGTAATGTCATGTCCCTCTGGGACAATAACAATACCACCAGGGTGTTGACCTGTTGTTCGTTTTACTCCAACACATTTGTTAGCTAGTGCTGTAACTAAAGCGTTAGATGGAGCAGCATTAGCATTAGTTTGTTCAAAGTATGATTTAACAAACCCAATTGCAGTCTTTTCAGCAACAGTACCAATTGTTCCTGCTCTAAATGCATGTTGTGAACCAAACATGTCTCTAATGAAATTATGAGCTTTAGCTTGGTATTCACCAGAGAAGTTTAAGTCAATATCTGGAACCTTATCAGCTTTAAATCCTAAGAAGGATTCAAATGGGATATTGTGTCCATCTCTAATTAATTCTGTTCCACACTTAGGGCATTTCTTAGGTGGTAAATCAAATCCATCAATATTTTTGTCTGGATATGCTTCATAGTGTTGACACTTAGGACATAGATAATATGGAGGAAGTGGATTAACTTCTGAAACGTTAGATAAGAAAGCAACAACAGACGAACCAACTGATCCTCTTGATCCAACAAGATATCCATCTTTGTTGGACTTTTCAATTAATAAGTGACTAATCCAATATACAACAGCATATCCATTAGAACATATACCATTTAATTCTTTGTTAATACGTTCTTCAATTGCCTTATCAATATTAGGCCCAAATAGTTTATGTGCCGTAGCTCATACTAAATCTTTAAGTTTGTGTTCAGCTTCAGGCATATCTGGTTTACATAAACTGTTTGGTCCCTCTTTAATTGGCTGAACGATTTCGATATTCTTAGCAAATTCGTTTGTGTTGTCAATAACTATTTCATTTAATAACTTCTTATCTGAAACAAATTTAAATGCTTTTAGCATTTCATCTGTTGTCAAACAATGTAAGTCAGGAACAAATGTAGTTCCATCGTGACGATAAAGTGGATTACGTTTACCACCTAATTGTTTTGTGTAAACATAAATCTCATGAATTTGTTTTTCATAAGGCATTAAGTAGTAGGCATCAGAAACAGCACAAACTTTTTTGCCTAACTTAGTTGCAGTCTTAATAATCTTATCAAGAGCTTTTGTTGCATCAGCAGTTGAAATCTTATCTTGTACAGCCAAGTGTTCAATGTTTTTGGCAGGTGCAACAAAAACATAATCATATTTTTTGATCTTGTTTTCTAGGCTTGCATTAGTTTCACTAATGGCTGCTTCTCAAACATCACCGTCATATGGATGAGGGCAAATGATTAGATTCTTACGATATTGATCAAGGTCTTCAATGTGTAATTTAGGTTGACCATTAGACAAGAATGTTTTTTCTTCATCATCGTCTTTTTGATAAAGTTGTTTTGTTAAGGCCAAACTTAATAAACGATATAAGTCTTGTAAACCTTGCTGGTTCTTAACATAAACATCAACAAAATAACCACGACGACTAGCACGCAATGCTGCTGTTTGTAATTTAGTGTTGATATCATTAATGTTTTCGATACCCTCTTGCGTTGTTAATCTACGCATGAAGTATTTTCATACTTCTAGTAAGTATTCACTATCCTTATCAGCACGGTGAGCTTCTAGTGGATTATATTCTACTCTTAGCTTACCAACAAGCGTTCCTAATGTGTGCTTAGCTAACTTCTTGTTAACTGCATGAGAAATTTCAAGTGTGTCAATTAAACAGTTGGTAATTGGTTCAACATCAAATCTTTCGCACAACTTATTTAAAAAGTTTAAGTCGAATCTAATACCGTTGTGAGCAATTAAAACATCATTACCAATTCATTGTTTTATTTTCAATAAAGCTTCTTTTTGGGAAATAGCATTTTCTACCATTTCATTAGTAATGTGGCTTAGGTTAATTGCTACATTAGTTAATGGTTTAGTTGGTTTAACAAAGAAATCAATACGATCTACAATTTGACCATCTTTGAATTTGATTGCACCAAACTCAATCAAATCATCAAACTCTGGATACAATCCAGTAGTTTCTATATCAAAGACAATATAGTCTGCAGTAGCTATAGGTTTATTAACTGGATTGACAACGATGGGGATTTGCTTTTCAATTACTTCAAATTCACATCCATAGATAGGTTTAACACCTTCATATATCTTCATGGCATCAAAGATATCAGGAATTGATTGAACATTGTTTCTTTCCAATACTGCTATAGCATCATATCCACATGCATTAGCATGAGCAAAGATTTTCTTTGGCGAATCTATTCCTTCATATGCTGTCATGTTGGAATGGATTAACAGCTCAACACGTTTCTTTTCTGCCTTATCTTTTGAAACTAAGAAATCAGGTTTAGGTGCATGACACATCTTAAAGATACGTCCCATGATTTCGAAGTTTGTGAATTTGTCATTAATTACTTGGCAATGAATATTTACTCAATCGCCAGGTTTAAATGATCTAACAAACTCTAGAGGCATATGGGGTGTTTTAGAATATTGATTACCTGTTGTTGTCTTGAAGACAGAACATTTGCACTTCAAGGCACCATTCACATAATCGTAGATTACATATCTAAAACTAACAACATTATTGTTCTTTCTAGATTGTTTTTCTTCTACACTAATGATTTCACCTGAGATATTGATGAATGAGTTAACCAATTCATCATTAATGTCTTGCATAGGTGTGAATTGACCAGAAACTTTGAACTTACGATCATAGATTTCTGTTTTATCCATCATCATTTGACTTTGTCTAATTAATTTCTCAATGTCTTTTCTACGGTTGTTTTCTTCTTCAACCATTCTGTTTTGTTTTTCAACATTTAAAACAAAATTTACTTTTTTGATTTCCATATGGAAATCTTTTAAGAAGTGTTTTAGTTCAGATTCAATCTCTTGCAGTTTCTTTAATTCTGTTTGAGTTACATATTTAACTGACATTTCCCTGTTTTCAAATTTGTAGTTGTTTTCGGCAAACAAATCATGAAGAATGAATGTGTTAGGATGACTTTCTTTTAATCAAGTTTGAATATAATCATGAATCTTAGAGAAGTCATTAGAAGTATTTTCCGTTTCAATAATGATATCCAATCTTTCAATTGGACAATTTTTTAGTTTATTGTAAATCTTATTTGGTAATACTTCTTTAGATTTAATGAAAAAACGAACATGGCTATGTTCCATGTCTGGCATAGCAATGACAAATTCACAAAAACCTGAAATTGCATCAACTTCTTGTTCTGTTAATAAGTTAGTAGTTAAAAAGAAATTCTTAGCAAGTTCTATAGATATTTTTCTCATGTTAAAAAAATTATACAAAAAATAAATACATAAATGTATTTATTTTCAGTATTTGATTGATTCTAGTCTAACATCGGTATCAAATTTATATAGATCTTTGATTGTTTTGATTGGTCTTAATTTGATCTTTTTGATAGCATTTTCTATATAGTCTACAATTTGATCAAATCTTAACATCTTCTTTTTGAAGAGTTTGATGGCTACTTCATCTGCAGCATTAATGATAACAGCCAAACTGTGAGTTTTATCATTAATGACATCATAGGCTCACTTAATTGGCCTAATATCATTCATCTTAACTAAAACATTTGTCTCATGTTCTTTTTTCAATGTTTTAGGTAATCTATAACTAAAATCACTAATAGCTCACCCAATTGGACCAGTCATTACAGGTATTGATTCACTAAAGTAGAAGTCTCCATTATTCAATAACAACCCAGAGTGAATAATAGATGTTGGATCATGCAAGACACTTATCCTTTTGGTATTAAAATACCAATATGCTTCAACTACCTCAAAACACTTATTGATTAAAGTATTAGAATCAATTGTTATTTTGTTCCCCATCAATCAATTCTTATGGCTAGTTGCTTCTTCATAAGTAACTTTAGCTAATTTACTTTTTGGTTGATTCAAATATTTACCACCAGAACCAGTAATGTAGATTTGGTTAACTTCTTGGTTTTTAGTTTGCATTAATTGACCATATAAGTTAGTGTGTTCCGAATCTATTGGAATAACTTTGATGTTATGTTTCTTTGCATAAGCAAAAATATATCATCCAGCTACTACAACAGATTCTTTGTTGGCTAAAGCAAGGTCTACATCATTATGTAATGCTGCTAATGTTCCCTTTAGCCCAGCAAAACCAATAATTGCATTAACTACTAAATCTGGTTTAGCTTTCTTGATTAAATCATCAAAGTCCTTGCAGTTTCCACATAACGAATTACCAGAACAAAAACAATAAGGGATGTCATTATCCCTAATTATCTTGTTTGCCAGTTTTCCATTAGTATGATAACTACAGCCAACAATCTTAAAACCTAGCTTTTTAGCTAAAGCTACTGTTTGACTACCAATAGAACCAGTAATCCCTAGAATACAAAGTTTACGTCTGTTCCTCATAGGTAAGCTAATCCTTCAGCTTGTCTATATCCAAAGTACATAATCAATTGGATAATGACAGTAATTAAGAAATAGAAAGTAAATGTAAAGATAAATGCATCTAATCTATCTAGCATTCCACCATGACCAGGAATTAAATTACTAAAATCTTTGATGTTGAATCTTCTTTTGATTCAACTAAAGAATAGGTCACCACAAATACTTACACTCATTATGAGCAATCCTACACCAATATATATTGCTCAATAATACCCTTGGGTATTAAGCATATCATCCATTGGTGTGAAACGAGAACAGCATTGGTTGCCTAGGAATGAATATAAAGCACCATATGTATTTTCAGCATTAGGAATAAAGAACAATCCAATAACACCACAATATATTAACATGGCAATTACGGCACCGAGTGATAGTCCTTCCCAAGTCTTTTTTGGACTAATAGTTGGAGCCATTTTGTGTTTGCCTAATCAGCTACCGCACAAATAGGCAAAGACATCACTACCTACACTCAATATAGCTAAAAACATAAATGTTGTCCATTTATGAATAATAGTTGTATAGAAGAATCCTGCAAAGAAAGTATTAATGATGAAAACAAGTAGTGGATATCAGAATCTTGTCTTTCTTCCAACATAAACTATGTGTCTTGACATGATAACCCACACTAATGTTGAAACAAGTGTGAAGAACACAATGCCAGCCAAACAAATAATCAAATACCATGTAAATGGATCTAATGGTAAATTCTTTCATTCAATAATACCATTTCTTGTTATCAACAAGAATATACCAGAACCAAACAACAATATGAATAAGGCACTTGCCGAATATATAAACACAGCTTTATGTCCCGGGAAGCACAGATCCGTTAATTCTTTGGCGACAAAATAAATTATTGGAACGAGTAATAATAAGTTAAAGATATTTAAAATAAAACTTACTGTTCCAGCTTGTTGTCCTAAATTACCTAAAGGTGGAAACCATGTTGGATCAGAAAAGATTAATAACAAAGCATATAAAATGTAAAACCCACCAACAAAAATAGCCGATCTTGCTCTAGTCAAGAACGTTTTTTTACGTTGTTGGATTTGTTGCTTTGTTTTAGCCATAAGCTTATAAAGACATTAAATCTTTTTCTTTGTTTGCAAAAATGTCTTCCAATTTTTTGTTTGCTTCTTTTGTGATCTTATTTAATTGATCTTCAAAGTATCTGATGTCATCATCAGATACATCTGGAGCTTTTTTATACTTTGCTTGAACTTCTTGTCTTACTGCACGAAGTTTTTGCATAGCTTGATTGAAATATTCTTTTGCTTTCTTAACTGCTTCTTTTCTAGTTTCTTCAGTTAATGGAGCAAAGATAATTCTGATACAGTCTGGGTTAACTTGAGGGTTAACATGGTATTCAGATTCTGCTAATGCTTTAGCAACTTCTTTAATTAAACTACGATCATAAGGTTTAATTAATAGTTGTCTTGCATCAACAGCTTGCACATTAGCAAGTTGCATTAAAGGAGTTTTTTCTCCATATGCTTCAACACGAAGTTGGTTAAACATATTTGGATTAACTCTACCAGAGTTGATCTTTTGAAATTCATTTTGCAAATATGTTACAACTTGTTGTGATCCTTTATCAAATTGTGCTTTAAGAGTATTTCAATCTAGCATAAATAATCTCCTTATTTGTGAATGTGAGTGAATTTAGATTTCTTACGGTAAGTTTTTAAAATATTGTCTTTTGCTAAAACATCAAAGACATAAATGTCTATGTCGTTTTCTAAACAAAGAGTTAGAGCAGATAAATCCATTACTCCTAATTCTTTGCTAATTGCTTCATGGAATGTTAAGTTCTTGTAGAACTTAGCATTTTTATTTTTGTTTGGGTCACATGAGTAAACACCATCTACACCATCTTTACCCATTAAAATAACATCAGCATGCATATCAATTGCTCTAATTGCACACGCTGTATCAGTTGTAAAGAATGGATGACCAGTTCCACCAACAAAGATTATGATTTTGCCTTTGGCAAGATCATCATTAATTAGATTAATAGCAATTGGGTAAGAAATAGTATCAACACCTAAAGCTGAATAAATTTCTGCTTTTACTCCCATAGTATGAAGGATTTCTTTAAAAGCTAACCCATTCATTACTGTTGATAACATTCCCATGTAGTCAGCATTAGCTCTTCTAAAGGCATTTTCTTTAGTCATATTGCCTCTTCAGATGTTACCACCACCAAGAACTAAACCTACACCAGCTGTTTTATTTAAAACAGCTAGTTGTTTACATAATGCTCTTAGTTTGTTGTTATCGTAAATTTCTCCGTTTTTGCCTTTAATGGCACCACCAGATATTTTTACTAATATTCTTTTCTTCATTATTTATTTCCCATTTGTTCTGCTACTTCTTTAGCAAAGTCAGATTCTTTCTTTTCAATACCTTCTCCAACTTCATATCTAGCAAAGCTTAGAACCTTAGCGCCTTTAGATGCTAATAGTTTACCTACGGTAATAGTTGGTTCAAAGTCAAATTCTTGGTTGCATAAACAAACTTCAGCAAGACGTTTTTGTAATCTACCTTCCACAATCTTTTTCAAGAATTGTGCAGGTTTGTTTCCGTTTTGACTTGTTTTTTCAATAATTGATTTTTCGTTAGCAACTCAGCTTTCATCAACTTGATCTGAGTTAATAAATTTAGGGTTACGAGCAACAATGTGCATACAAATTTGTTTCTTTAGTTGTTCATCAACTTGTTTATCAAATAAACAAATTGCTGCATATTTCTTGTTTGCATGTTGATACATACCAACTGCTTGACCAACTTGCATTGGAATACGACCAAATCTTCTAACTGAAATCTTTTCTCCAATTTTTCCAGTTAATCCTTCACATGCTGAAGAAACAGTTTCTCCGTCAGCTAGTTTTAAGCTTCTAACAACTTCTACATCTTTACATTGTGAAGTGCTAACTTCTTTCATAATAGCATCACATAGTTTCAAGAAGTGTTCATTCTTAGCAGCAAAGTCTGTTTGTGTGTTAATTTCAATAATGTAAGCACTTCTATCATTAATACCAGCTAAAACAACACCTTCAGCAGCTATTGCTCCTGCTTTTTTAGCAGCTTTAGCTAGTCCTTTTTCTCTTAAATATTTAACAGCAGCTTCGATGTTGTCGTTGTTTTCAACTAGAGCGTTTTTACAATCAACAAAACCGGCTTGCGTCATATCTCTTAATTGTTTAATTAATTTAGCATCAGCCATATTTTTTACCTCAATAATAATCTATATTTTAATTATTATATAATTAAAACCACTAAATATGAATAAGAATAAGATTATCATTTTTGGAATAATTGCCATCTTGCTTTCTGCTGGTATTGTAGGGGCAATTTGTGCACTTATTTTTATTCATACCATCTGACCTTTAATCATAGTTGCAATCATTATTTTTGTGTTAGAAATTGCTTTTGCTTTTAGAATCGTGGTTTCACCACGAAGTTCTTATGCAAAAGCAAGTTGAATGATTGTAATTTTGGTTTTTCCAGTTATTGGTTTATTAACATTCATTATCTTTGGTGTCTATCCTTTAAGAAAAAGACAACGGAAAGCATATCTTGAACAACAAAGACAAATTATTGAACAAGAAGATTTTACTTTTAGTAAACAAATAAAGAATAATAAAGAATTAAATTGAATCTTTAATTATGGTTTAAACAACCAAATCAAACCAGTATATAAAGACAATCAAATTAAAATCATCTCTGACAACACACAATTGTTTGAAGAATCAATTAATTTGATTCGTTCAGCAAAACGATATATCAATATCCAAAGTTATATCTTTAGTTATTCTGGTTTCTGATCAAAGATCTTCTTTAGTGAATTAATTAAAAAAGCTAATGAAGGCGTTAAGGTTAGACTTATTTATGACTGACTAGGTGCACATAAAAGAGTCAACAACAAAATCTTTAAACAACTACAAGAATATGGTGTTGAAGTTGCTTGTTTCAACCCTAAAGGTCTGACCCAATTTAAAGGAGCAACAAACTATCGTTTGCACTCTAAATTTGTAATTGTTGATAACAAGATTGCTTTATATGGTGGTAGCAACTTTGCTGATGAATATTTATCTATGAACAAAGACAGTTGTCATTGAAAAGACTTGAACTATTTAGTGACAGGGCCAATAGTAAATTCAATGAATGTTACATTCATTAACTACTGATCTGTTTTCTGCAAGACAACTAATGATGTAGCAAGTAAGCAAAACTTGTTAAATGACACACCATTAATTTTCAAGAAGCCTCGTTTCGAACCAACAAATACCATTGCTCAAATGTTAGTTTTTGAACCAGATTTCAATGAATTTGCATTATCAAATGCTTTATTACATGCTTTCTATAATGCTAAAAAATCAATCAAGATTTTAACCCCTTATTTCTGTCCACCAAACAGCATTATTGAAGCACTAAAAACTTGTTATAGACAAGGTATTAAAATTGAAATAGTTGCACATAATAAAAATCAAAAATATGTGCAAATGATGAACAGAGAAAACTACAAGAAACTAGCAGATATTGGTGTCGATGTTTATGAGTATGATGGCTATCTACATTCAAAGTGTATCATCATAGATGATAAATATGTTTTAACTGGTTCATGTAATGTTGACTGAAGATCAATCTATTTAGACTTTGAGTCTGAGCTTATTGTTTATGATCAAGAATTTACAAATCAAATCCTTGAGGTGTTTGAAGATACAAAGAAAAATGCAACTTTACAAACACCACAAATGCTTGCTCAAAAGCTTACGCTTTGATCTAGATTCTTACTTAAATTATTAAATTTCGGTAAGAGTTTGTTCTAATTTCTTGCGGTGTTTATCCACTATTTATGCACCTTTACAACTTTTTGTAAAATATTTTTTAAATTTTCAAGATTTTTAGGCGAATAAGTATACGGGAGATGAATATATGGCTTCGCCATTACAAGAAATAACAAAAACTGAATTTAAAGAAAACTATAATGTAGTTAAGATATTAACTGACAAAGCGACTATCATGAAACAATTACAATCTTTTAATTCAAAAAATCAAGCTGTAGCATTTGGTGTTAGAAAACAACCAGGAGAAAAGACTCCTAATTGATTTAAAGAATATGCTAAATCGATTGATGAAAAATTCGATTTAATTATTGATAGACTTGACAAGATTGAATTGAATCAAACTAATGACCACGACTTGTTAATGAAGGTCATTAAACTTAATAACCTTAAGACGGAATAGTACAGTCATGAAACAATTACAATCTTAGCCCCACAAACCAAGACTAAATAAGATTGTAGCTCAATTAGACAAACATGATGAAATGTTTAAGCACATGGCTGAATGTAATTTTATTTGATAATGAATACAAATTTAGGAATGTATATCGAGCAATTAGTTGATCGAACTATTGCTTATTACCAATTTAATAATTTGGGCTTTTTAGAAAAGCGTCAAATCCCGATCAAAGTGCTGAAGCACATAAATGAAACAACTATTGTAGCAAAGCTAACAGCTAAAGCCAAGGTTGACTATTTTGGGTTCATCAATAACAAATATATTGAAATAGAGTGCAAGCAAACCAAGCACGAATATTTTGATATGCTGATGATTAAACATCATCAACTAGAATATTTAAAATATGTTGATGCTGCTGGGTATTTAAGTTATTTGTTCATTTATTTTGAAAAGTATGACAAAGTCATAGCCATTAGTTATCAAAATCTCTTAACATGTAAATTGGAAGCAAAGAAAAATGCCTTGCCCTATCAAATAGTGGCAAAGCATGGAACTGAATTGGAAATTATCTATCCAGGAATCTTAAATCTAAAGAAACTATTGTAGTTCCTTTGGAACTTTAATTCCAGTTTCAAGTTTAATTTCTTTGAACTTGTTAACATCAAAGTCAAAACCAAAGCTATCAATAACTTTATATGTTGGGTTGTCTTTTGCTTGTGTGCTTAGATATACATCTACAGTTTTTAAAGCTTCTTCTTTATTAGAGAACTTTGAACCCATTACTAATGTATTAGCACCATAGATTTCTCTAGCGACTTTAGCATTGTCTGGACTCATACATACGCATGCTCTAATTCCTTTAAACTTGTTTAAAGAGTTAGCCATACCCATTCCAGTGTAGCAGAATCCTATAGCAAAGCTAGCTTCAGGAATATGTTTAGCCATAGCTGCACCAAACATTGAATAGTGGGTAGAGTCTAATGAATCTGTACCAACATCAATGATCTTGTATCCTTTTGCAGTTAAATGTTCTTTAACTGCTTCTTTTAGAGCTCAACCGGCATGGTCTGAACCAACAACTACAGTCTTGTTTGGTTGTGAAGCAAAAGCTAAAGCTTTCTTTGCTGGGACCATTGCGCCATGAAGAATTTGCAATCTTGTTACATGTCTTCCTGCATCAAATTCAGAAACACAGAAGGCATTAATAATATTATTAAGCTTTTGGTCTGGGTTAATACGTTTTACTGGAATAATACATACCTTAGAGTTGTTGTGTGCTCTAATCAAGTTGGCGCTATATTCATCAAATGCTGATGTAGCTACTCAACCTTTTTGTTTAGAAATAAACAAGAATGGTCCATAAGCATAGTCATCAATAATAATGAATCTTCTAAACTTTCCTTTAGTGAAATCTTTGTAAGCTTGCTCAAAGATTTGTTCTCAGTTTTCGTCGTTGTACAACGCAATTAAATCTTTGCTTTCGGCAAGATTCGCGTTATTTTTGATTGTTTCCAAAACATTATATGTTTTGTTAATATTTTCTTTTATTAATACTTTGATTTTCATATATATTTATTATATTAAATAGATTTAAAAAAGAATAAAAACCCAAAATGATCTCTAAAGTTCTTCAAGAAAAACGTAAAAATTTATTGGAATTAAACAAAAATAGCGGTGAGCTATTTCTATCCAAAGGCTTCATCAATATCCTAAAATTCATTGACCATGAACAACTATTAAACTTTGTTCAAGACCCTAATTCGTTTGAAACAAAGATTGATTTAACCAATCTTTTAAACTCTACAACTGCAGCTTTAAATGGTTGCCAAACTAATGTGGAATTAAAAGCTAAGATTGAAGAGCTAAAGCTAGATTATGATACAAGTAAGATTGATGTGCAAAATGGCACACAAGCACAACGTACTAATATTATTAATAACATTAGCAAAGGCATCATTGATGAATTTAAACAAATTCATAAGATGTGTAAATTAGCTACTGAAGAGTTCTATGATTCAGGTAAATGAACGTTCTGATTATGCTTTGGTGTTCTTGAAACATCTATTACAACTGTTTTATCTACTGATAAGTTAAGAGTTAGAGCTCCATTACTGGCTTTGCCAGTTGCTATAAAAAAGGCAAGTGACACATCTTACATTCTTTATAAAAGAGATAATGAGTTCTACAACAATGAAATCTTAAGTATTTATCTAAAAGATAAACTAAATGTTAAATACATTGAAAACACACAACTTGAACAATTAACTTCAATAGATGATACTTTAGCAAGTATTGCAAGTAAGTTTCCTAACTGTGTTTTTAATAAAGACAAACATAATTTACAAACAGTTAAGAAAACTGAATACAAAGATGTTGACACTTGTCAAATTGACAATGTGTGCATCCTTGGATTTTTAAATCCAGTTGGGGGAAAGATGTTAGAAGACTATGATGCTATCTTATCTTCTGATTATGAGTTCCCACAAGAAAACTTAATGTTTACTAATCATGGAATAGATCAATTGATCTATGAAAACGACAATGTGCTTGAACTTGGTCGTTTATTAAATGTAAACCAAAAGAAAGCTGTAGTAGCTAGTTTAAGAACTAACACATTGATCTATGGTCCACCAGGAACTGGTAAGTCTGAAGTTGTTACTAGCATTATTGCTAACAACATTAATCAAGGATTTAATGTTCTAATTTCTTCAGAGAAGAAAGCAGCTTTGGATGTAATCATTGACAGACTTGATGCTCTAAAGAACATCACCATGACTGTTAATCCTGAAGATATTGAATCATTCTATGAACGCATTATTGCACTAAATGATGAAATCATTAATGCTAATGCAGCAAATACATCAACAGAAAAGCCTGCTTACTTAGCTTTGCTAAACTATGTTAAAGGTTTATTAACTATTGCTAATGATCAAACTAAAGCTAATGCTTTAAGTTCATTGCAAGATAAACAAAAGGTTGCTACAGGAACAAGTAATAAAGATGTCCTTGCTAGCATGCTTAATAAAATTAAGAACAGTCATATTAAGGTAGCAAACTTTGTTGCTGAACTTTATAAGTTCCATAATGCTGCTAAAATCATTACACGCTATTATCCATTAAGTTCAAACTTAATGCACGTGTTTGAATCTGAAAATGCTGCTAAAGCATTGGCAGCCATTGACAAACAAGATAACATGTCAAGAAAGTTCTCTATTATAGAAAACTTTGTTAAGGAACGTAGACCTCGTTCTAACTTATTCCCTAAAAAGATAACTGACATCCAAATGGTTCAGTTAGATGAAATGACTAGGGCTCTTACTTACATAAGGGACAATGGCCCAATCACCTTCTATATTAACTATAGTGAGTGAGTCAATGTAATCAATTCACATACAATTGAATCTCTAACTAATGAGTTAGATATTGACCAAACTCAACAATCTGAAGACTTCTCTTCAATCTTTGAAAATATAAATAGTGGTAAGCTTCTATATTCATATTTAGATGAATATTGAGCAACAAGCTTGTCTAAAGCTTCTATTGCTGCTAAGGTAATTAAAGATAAATATCTTTATGAACTAAAACAAAAGTTCATCAAAGATCCAAAGATGCAAGCTGTTTGAATTGAAATGGTTAAGAAAGCTCATCTTCCGACAAAGATTAATGTGGCTAAATTCATCAAGGAATACTATTCAGTATTGAAGTTTGTTTTCCCAATCTGAATTCTTTCTCCAGATAATGTAGCTAACTACATTCCTTTACAACTACACGAATTTGCCGTTGGCATCTTTGATGAAGCTAGTCAGATGCGAGTGGAAAGATCAATACCTTTGATCTATAGATGTACAAGATCAGTAGTATCTGGTGATGACAAGCAATTAAGACCTAGTAGATTCTTTGCTGCTAACATCTCTATAGATGAAGAAGATCTAACAAGCCAAGAAGAACTAGATAATGTTGAAAGCTTGCTTGATAAAGCAAAGATAGCTAACTGATCAAGCTTTACATTATCTAATCACTACCGTTCTAATTGTGAAGAACTTATTAACTTTAGTAATAAGTACATTTATGAGAACAAACTACTTTGTATTACAAAGAATGGTTGCAACAATACAAAACCAGTAGAAGTGGTACAAATGCCTGAATCTACTGTCTATGACAGAACTACAAATACTAACCCTGATGAAGCTAAGAAAGTTATTGATATTATCAAAACTTCTGAACACTTCAAGAAGATTGTTATTATTACCTTTAACCAAAAACAAGCTGATCTAATTGAGAACTTATGTTATCAATTCCCAATGATGGCTTCTAGAATAGAAGCAGACACAATCAGAATTAGATCAATTGAAAACGTTCAAGGTGATGAAGCAGATTTAGTTATTATCTCTACAACTTTTGGTACAGATGCTCAAGGAAAGTTTATTCAAAACTTTGGGCCAGTAGGGCAAGCTGGTGGTAAGAACCGTATTAACGTTATGGTTACACGTGCTAAGGAAAAGATGGTTGTTGTTAAATCATTTAAATCTGATGCTATCACATCAACTAACAACGACAACCTATACATCTTAAAGATGTTCTTGTTCTATATTGAAAACTTACAAGAAAATAAAAATATTATTACAGGTGCTAATGCACAAGCGCATGAAAAACCTATTACGCAAGTAGTAGCTAATGAGTTAGCTAACATCTTGCCTGGCACTGAAATTAAGACTAACTATGGTATTGGTAGCCATAGCTTTAATATTGCCATCATGAACCAAGACAAGATTAACTTATTAATCTTAATTGACGACAACAATGACTTTAAAGCTAAGAACCAAGCTAATGCTTGGATTGATAGTTTTGACCAAGAAAAATATTATGTTGATCGTGGCTACAATGTTTTACGTTTCAACGAGGTTGAATGATTTTTTGCTAAGAACCAAATTATTAATAAAGTTAAAAGTTTATTAAATAAATAAGATATTTAGTAAAATCTATTAATATATTAAAAAGAGGTAACACAATGGCAAAGATTCTAAAAGATGAAGCTCATACATTTAATGAATATTTATTAATCCCAGACTATTCTGGTGTTAATAACATTCCTAGTAATGTTAGTTTAAAAACACCACTAACTAAATTTAAACGTGGTTCAAAACCAAAAATAGAAATGAACATTCCTATGGTCAGTGCGATCATGCAATCTGTTTCTGGTGATAAGTTAGCAATGGCTTTAGCCAAAGAAGGTGGAGTAACATTCATCTTTGGTGCTCAATCTATTGAAAACGAAGCAAAGATGGTTGAAACTGTTAAAGAACATAAAGCAGGTTTTGTTGTTTCCGATTCTAACTTAAAGGAATCAGCTACATTAGCTGATGTAATTGCTCTTAAAAGAAAGACAGGCCATGAAACTATTGCTATTACTTCTGATGGAACATGTAATGGTAAACTATTGGGTTTAGTTACATCTAAGGACTATCGTCCTAACCGTTTGCCTTTAAACACAAAGGTTAAAACCTTTATGACACCTCTTAAACAATTAGTTACTGCTTATGATGGCATATCATTAGAAAAAGCTAATGATAAGATCTGAGATCATAAGGTTAACCAATTACCTATTATTGATAAAAAAGGTAATCTAAAATACTTAGTCTTTAGAAAAGACTATGATGAACATGAGTTATTTCCAAACGAATTATTAGACGCTAAGAAGCGTTATGTGGTTGGGGCGGGAATTAATACTAGAGACTATAAAGAAAGAGTTCCTGCGTTAGTTAAAGCAGGTGTAGACGTTGTTTGTCTTGATAGCTCAGATGGTTTTACGCAATGACAAGCTGATGCTATAAAATGAATTAAGAAACACTATCCTTCTCTACCAGTAGGTGCTGGCAACGTAGTTGATGGCAAAGGATTTAGATTCTTAGCTAAAGCTGGTGCTGACTTTGTTAAAGTTGGTATTGGTGGTGGATCTATATGTATCACACGTGAAACAAAAGGAATTGGCCGTGGACAAGCAACAGCTGTTATTGACGTATGTCAAGAACGTGATAAGTATTTAAAACAAACAGGAATATATGTTCCAGTTTGTTCAGATGGTGGAATTGTACTAGACCATCATATCACTCTTGCTTTAGCAATGGGTGCTGACTTTGTAATGCTAGGTAGATACTTTGCTAGATTTGATGAATCACCAAGTAACAAAGTTAACATTAATGGAACCTTCTATAAAGAATATTGAGGTGAAGGTTCAGCTCGTGCTAGAAACTGACAACGTTACGATTTAGGTGGCGATGCTAAGCTTAAATTCGAAGAAGGTGTTGATAGCTATGTTCCATATGCTGGAAGCTTAAGCGATAATGTTAGATTATCACTTGAAAAAGTAAAATCAACAATGTGCAACTGTGGTGCTTTATCTATAAAGCAACTACAAAAGAATGCAACCTTAACACTTGCAAGTTCTACTTCAATTATTGAAGGTGGAGCACATGACGTTGTCTTAAAAGACAAAGTAAATGTAAAATAAGAGCCTTGAAGCTCTTATTTTTTATTCTCATTCAATTGTACCTGGAGGTTTTGATGTTACGTCATAACCAACTCTATTAATACCATCAACTTCGTTAGTAATCCGTTTTGAAATCTTTGCTAACACGTTATAAGGTAGTTGGGCGAAGTTTGCTGTCATAGCATCTTTAGACTCAACTGCTCTAATGACAACAAAGTTGTCATATGAACGTTTACCATGTTTAATACCTGTTGATTTAACATTAGGCAATACTACAAAGTATTGTCATAACTTTTTGTTTAATCCTGCTTTTTCAATTTCTTCACGAACGATGCCATCAGCTTCTTGAAGAATATGAACTTTAGCTGGAGTTAACTCACCAAGTACTCTAACACCCAATCCAGGGCCTGGGAATGGTTGTCTAATGAGGAAGGAACTTGGTAGACCAAGTTGTTTGCCTACTTCTCTTACTTGTGGTTTATATAACATCTTTAATGGTTCAACTAAACCAAGTTTTAAGTCTTTTGGCAAACCACCAACATTGTGGTGAGACTTAATTACATTAGATTTTTTAGATTCAACAATATCAGGATAAATTGTTCCTTGAGCTAATCACTTTAAACCTTTAATGCTTTTAGCATTAGCTTTGAAAACATCTATAAATGTTTTACCAATAACTTTTCTTTTTTGTTCAGGATCAGTTACACCTTTTAGATTTCTAAAGAAAGTGTTTTGCGCATTAACATATTTAAAGTTAATTGATGGAAAAGCTTTTTTAAAGCTTGCTTGCACTTGTTTTCCTTCGTTCTTTCTCATTAAACCAGTATCAACAAAGACACAAGTTAATTGTTTGCCTATAGCTTTATAAACAATGGCAGCAGTCACTGCTGAGTCTACGCCACCAGATAAGGCACAAATTGCTTTTTCTTTGCCAACTTGCTTTCTTATTGCTTTAATTTGTTTATTAACAAATTGTTGAATATTTAATTTCATTATTTAAGTCCTTTCTCATAATCATCAAGAATTACTACATCTCTTAAGTTTCTATACTTATATTTATAACCCATTCCAAAGCCTGTGATTCATTCATTAGGAATTTTCTTACCAACATAATCAGGTTTGATCTTAAATGGACGAAGGCGTTTCTTTTCCAATAAAACTACTGTTTTAAGTGATTTAGGTTTACAGCGTTTTTTAAGTTGTTTAGTGACATAATCTAATGAATCGCCACTATCAATTAATTCATCTGCAACAATAATATCTCTACCTTTTAATCTATCTCAATCAAAATGTTGTTTAATTCGTTCAGTATCAATTTTCTTTTCTGCAATTTTAGAATAAGTATAGATTTTTAAAAATTCAACTTCTACGCCTATTTTAAGATGTTGGACTAAATGTCCAATAAAAACAAAACTACTATTCATTAAAGCCACTAGTACTGGTTCTTTGCCTTGATAGTCTTTATTAATCTTGTTAGCCAATTTCCTAATGATTCTTTTTAATTCTTGGTTGCTAACTAAAACTTTTCTTTTTCTATTGTAATTAAACTTCATTGCTATTGTATATCTTAATTTTAAAGTAAAATTAACAAAACAAAAAAGAAACCTAACTCGGCTTCTTTTTTTTATATGTAATTAATTAGTTGTTCCAGTTAATTCCATTTTTGTTTTGCATTTTGGACATTTAGGTGTCTTCATTGCCATCATTGACCCAAGCATACCAGAAACTGATTTAGTCATGGTAAATCCACATTTTGGGCATTGATAAGTTCTAGTAGGAACATTTTTGGCCTTAACAGTATTATTAAATAATCCCATTTTTTCTCCTTTTTTTAAATATTTCACAACCATTATATATATATATATAGAAATGCTCAGGAACTTGCTATTACCAAAAACAAAAAGAAGCCCGGCCGAGCTTCTTTTTAGTAAAAATTGAAGAAAAATTAAGCAATAATTTCAGTAACGTTTCCAGCACCTACTGTGTGGCCACCTTCTCTAATAGAGAATTTTGAACCTTTTTCAATTGCTACTGGAGCAATTAATTCAACAGTAATTTCTGCGTTGTCACCAGGCATGATCATGTCAACACCTTGAGCAAGTTCAATTGAGCCTGTAACGTCTGTAGTTCTAAAGTAGAATTGAGGTCTGTAACCTTGGTGGAATGCAGTGTGACGTCCACCTTCTTCTTTCTTAAGAGCATAAATTTGAGCTTTAAATTTCTTGTATGGTTTAATTGAACCAGACTTAGCTAATACTTGTCCACGTTCAACATCTTCACGGTTAACACCACGAAGTAAGATACCAGCGTTGTCACCAGCTAAAGCTGAGTCTAGAGTTTTTCTAAACATTTCAATACCAGTTACAACAACTTTTCTTGTTGGTCTTAAACCTACGATTTCAACTTCGTCGTTCATCTTAACTTCACCACGTTCTACTCTTCCTGTTACAACAGTACCACGACCTGTAATAGTGAAGATGTCTTCGATTGGAAGCAAGAATGGTTTATCAGTTTCTCTTACTGGGTCAGGGATGTATGAGTCAACAGCATCCATTAATTCTTGGATCTTAGTTTCTCATTCAGCTTTACCTTGTAAAGCACCTAGAGCAGATCCAAAGATCATTGGAACGTTGTCACCATCAAATCCATAACTAGATAGTAAGTCTCTGATGTCCATTTCAACTAGTTCTTTTACTTCGTTGTCAGTTACAACGTCACATTTGTTAACGAAAACAACGATTTTAGGAACACCTACTTGTCTAGCAAGTAAGATGTGTTCACGTGTTTGAGGCATAGCACCGTCTGATGCAGCAACTACTAGAATTGCCCCATCCATTTGTGCAGCACCAGTGATCATGTTTTTAACATAGTCAGCGTGTCCTGGACAGTCAACGTGTGCATAGTGTCTCTTAGCTGTTTGGTATTCTACGTGTGATGTGTTAATAGTAATACCACGAGCTTTTTCTTCTGGCGCACTATCGATTTGTGCGTAGTCTTTCTTTTCTGCTAAACCTTTCTTTGCTAAGTATGTACAAATAGCAGCAGTTAACGTTGTTTTACCGTGGTCAATGTGACCGATGGTACCAATGTTAACGTGTGGTTTAGTACGATCGAATTTTCCGATTGCCATATTACATTTTTCTCCTTAATTTTTTAATATGTATATTTATTATATAGAGAAATCACTTTTTTACATAGAAAAATATAAGATATTATTAAAATGCTGTTTTGAGAGTAATATAAAAATTTATATATAAATTTTTATATTAGGTTGTATAATAAACATATGAGTATTTATATTGTTAAGAATGATTACATAGATTTTTTAAATAGGTGTGATAGTCATGTAATGTGATCCAAGGATGATAGTGGTCACCCAAGACCATATGTTGGAATCATATTTGAAATTAATGAATTTGTTTATTTTGCACCATTGACGCATAATGGAAAAAGGTGAAAATCATTTGATGATCATATAGTCTTGGAAAACGGGAATATAGGTGCAATTAAATTCCCAAGAATGATTCCAGTAGCTAAAGCTAATCAAAATGAACTAATTGCTGAACTTGTTTATAAAAATTTAATGCTAAGTGAAAATATTGCAACAAAGAAATATGGTTATTTGATTAGAAAACAATATTGGGATATTAAAAGACAATGAAATTCAATTTTAAATCTCGCTTACAAAGTTTATTTCGAGAAGGAAACAATAAAAAGAAAATCACCATATTATTGCGATTTTAAAAAACTTGAAAAGAGGGCTTTGCTTTATAACAAATCATACTTATATCTATTTAAAATTATAAAAATGCAAAAATATAATATAATGTAAAAAAGTGGAACTGCTGAGCCACACCCAAACAGGCACCTAAAAGATTGTGGAACTGCTGAGCCACGTTTCAATCAACAGGCACCTAAAAAAGAGGCTTAGCCTCTTTTTTTTCTAACTTCCAGATGGATATACTGAAACCTTCTTTGTTTTAGCATCTATTCCTAATTCATATTTTTTGTTACGTTTTAGATTATTTGAAATAATTTCATTAGCTAAAACATTTTCAATGTTTCTTTGAATAAATCTTTTGATTGGTCTTGCACCAAAAGCTGGATCATATGCATCTTTTGCAACTCAATCAATAATCTTCTTGTCAAAGTTAATATTGTATTCTTGTTCTAATAAACGTTTTGAAACTTCATTAAGTTGAGTCTTGACAATTTCCTTAATGTTGTCTTGACTTAATGAGTTGAAGACAATTAATTCATCAATTCTATTGATAAATTCAGGTCTTAGTCTTAACTTGATTTCATCAAGAACTTTTTGTTTATTGCCTTCTAGAACGTGTTGACCACCAATGTTTGATGTCATGATGATGATAGTATTTTTAAAGTTTACATATCTACCATGACTATCTTTTAGTTGACCATCATCTAATACTTGCAGTAAGATGTTTAGTACATCAACATGAGCTTTTTCGATTTCATCGAATAAGACAACTGAATATGGTTTTGTTCTAACTGCGTCAGTTAGGATTCCACCTTGTTCATAACCAACATATCCAGCTGGCGCACCAATTAGTTTACTAACTGTATGTTTTTCCATATATTCGGACATATCAAATCTAATCATTTGTTTTTCTGAATCAAACATATTTAAAGCTAATGCTTTAGCTAATTGTGTTTTACCTACACCAGTTGGTCCTAAAAACAAGAATGAACCAATTGGTCTGTTTGGATCATTAATACCTGCTCTGCCTCTTAATACAGCAGCAGCTACTAAATCAACAGCTTCATCTTGCCCTTTAACTGTTTTCTTAATATCATCAGCTAAATTATTTAATTTAGCTTGTTCAGATTGAAGTAATTTATTTAAAGGAATATTTGTTGTTTGGGAAATAACTTCTGCTACTTCATTAACTGTAACAGAGTCAGAGAAGTTATGTCCAGCAGAATTCTTTTCAAAGTCTGCTTCTAGTTTCTTTAACTCTTTAGTTAAATTAGGAATAGAAACATAAAGCAGTTTACTAGCTTTTTCAAATTCTCCTTCTTGTTGAAGTCTTTCTGCTTCTAGTTTCTCATTATCTAATTTAGTCTTAAGATCATTAATCTTTTTATGTTCATCTTTATTCTTATTTCATTCAGATAATTCTTTATCTTGTTGTTTTTTAAGTTCAGATAATTGTTTCTCAATATCTTTTAAACTCTTTTTAGATTTATCATCTTCTTCTTTAGAAAGGGCTGCTTTAGCAGTTTCTAAATAAATGATTTGTCTATTTCTTTTATCTAGTTCGGGAGGAAGAGAATGGAATTGTGTTTTAACTTTAGCTGCAGCTTCATCGATTAGGTCAATAGATTTATCTGGAAGATAACGGTCAGAAATATATCGATCAGATAAATTAACTGCAGCCACAAGTGCAGAGTCGTGGATTTTAACTTGGTGGAACAATTCTCATCTTTCTTTTAGTCCACGCATGATGGTTAGTGCTTCTTCTTTAGTTGGTTCAGTTACTAGAACTTTTTGCATTCTACGTTCTAAGGCTGAATCTTTTTCAATATATTGACGGTATTCGTTAATAGTTGTGGCACCAATCACTTTGATTTCACCCCGAGCCATCATTGGTTTTAAGATGTTAGCAGCATCCATTGTGCTGCTACCAGAGTTTTTACCAGTTCCTACTAATTGATGAATTTCATCAATGAAGAGAATAATGTTACCATCAGATTCTTTTACTTGTTTGATAACATTATTTAATCTTTGTTCAAATTGACCTTGGAAACTAGCTCCAGCAATTAGACTCGCTAGAGATAGTTCGTATACTTCTTTACCAATAAGGTTGTTAGGAACATCCTTATTTACTATTCTTTGTGCAAAGCCTTCTACTATTGCTGTCTTACCAACACCTGGTTCACCAATTAGTACAGGGTTGTTTTTAGTTTTTCTTGAAATAATTTCGATTAATCTTCTTATTTCTTTTTCACGCCCAATAATAGGATCAACTTTGTTGTCTCTTACGTCTTGGGTGATGTTACGCCCAAATTGTTTTAGGGCATTTTCATCATCTGGTTTTTGATAATTAAATTCCATAATTTATTACCTCGCTATATTCATTATACACAAAAATTAGCACTCTCAACAATAAAGTGCTAATTATTATTTTGTAAACAAAAACCTAGCTGATTCCGTTCAACTAGGTTCTTAATGGCGCGCCAGAGAGGATTCGAACCTCCGACCACGCGCTTAGAAGGCGCGTACTCTATCCAACTGAGCTACTGGCACAGTGTTATGTAATTATACCACAAATTTATAATTTATAGGTTTTATACTTTATAATTTATCTAACTTGTAAAAGAGGTAAAAAGATGAAAATTTTATCAGTAAAAAACAATAAAACTGATGCAACATTTGAAGTTGAATTAGATGCAAAATCTTGAAAAGATAGCTTAGTTAAAACTAAGAAAGATTTAGCTAAGAATATTCAAATTCAAGGTTTTAGAAAAGGACATGTTCCTCAAGCAGAAATTGATAAACGTATTTCTAAACAAGAAGTAGCTATGCGTGCTTTAGAAAAACAACAAAATGCTTTAATTCAAGCAGTTATTGATTCTAAAGAATTTAAAAGTTCTGATTGTTTAGATTCAGTTAGTAGATTAGAAGTATCTAAACTAGAACCTACACCTATTGTTAAGGTTAGTTTAGAATTAGTACCCAAAGTTGAAAACTTTAGTGCTAAAGATATTAAAGAAATATCTGTGCCACCATTTAAGGCTCCAGATATTACTGATGCTATGGTTAATCACCAAATCAAGATGATGATTAAACCAGATGCAATGATCTCAGCCAAGAAAGATGGAGTTGTAGCTAAAGGTAATATTGCTGTTATTGACTTTAAAGGTTTTATTGATAACAAAGCCTTTAAAGGCGGTGAAGGCAAGAACTTTGAACTAGAAATTGGTTCTAAGTCATTCATTGATAACTTTGAAGACCAACTAGTAGGCTGCAAGAAAGGTGACAAGAAAGAAGTTAAAGTTACCTTCCCTAAAGACTATGGTATGAAAGACTATGCTGGTAAACCAGCAAAGTTTGATGTAGTAGTTAAAGATGTTAAGGAAATAGAATATCCACAAATCACTAAAGATTACTGCAAGAAGTTTGGTATGGATTGTGCTAACCAAAAAGAGTTGTTTGAACACATTAAGAACTTGTTCAAACAAGAAGCGCAAATGCGTTATCAAGATATGGCTATGAGAATCATTAATGATGCTATAGCTAAGAAAGCTAAACTAAGCTATTATCCTAATGGTTTAGTTGCTATGCACAAAAACCAAATCATGAGACAATATGAACAAGAAGCTAAACGTGCTGGTTTCAAGACTCTTGACCAATATAAGAAGGCTATTGGTTTAGATGCAAAGAAGTTTGAAGAAGTTTTAAATGGCTCAGCTAAGACAACATTAAATGTTGCATTAGCTTATGAAAAGCTTATTGAAGAACTTAAACTTAAGGTTTCTGAAGCAGATAGCAAAGACTATCTAGATAAATTAACTAGATATGTAGGTGATGCAAAGAAAGCTAAAGATCTATATGAAAAGAATAAAGAAATGGCTGAAAGCAACATCTTACGTGATAAGTTATTCAAAAAGCTTGTAGAAGAAGCTAAAAAAGAACAACCTAAGAAAGCAAGTAAATAACCATAAAAACACCTAGGAAACTGGGTGTTTTTAAAATCTATATTTTTAAGCAAAATATAAAATAAATTAGCACTCTCACCAATAATGTGCTAAAATATAAGTAGCGGAGGTTATTTACATGAAAAATACAAATAACAAGAACCTATTAATTACTAGGGGAGTTATATGCTTCCCTGGTATTGAAAAAGATATTGAGATTGCTAGAGAAGTATCTATCAATGCTATTAATGATGCTTATGATAAGGGCAATAAAGAAATCATTATTACTGCCCAAATCAACCCTAAGCTTGATACAGTAAAGAAAATAGATGAAATCTATAATATTGGTGTTGTAGCTAAAATTACCAAGATCGCTAGAGAAGATGATGGTATGACAGTGACAGTCTTACCATCTTCTAGAGTCTTAATTAGCTCTCTAGGTCAAGATACAGCTAAGAAATTCTATAAATGTGAATTTACTGAGATTAATGATCAACAACTATATAAGATAGATGAATCTAAAGACTTTGATACCTTATTGGAATTATTAAATAGATATGACCAAAAGGTAACAGCAAGAATCAGAGATATCATTATTGAAAACGAAAAGAAAGGCAAACATAACGACATCATAAACTTAGTTTATGAAATAGCTAATGCTTTACCTGTTCATTTCGATCAAAAGCAACAAATCTTAGCTCTAAACACTTTACCGCTTAAGATTGATGCTTTAACAAGCTTATTATCTAACCCTGCTGATTTATCTAAAGTAGAAAAAGATATTAATAAGAAGCTTAGTGAATCTTTAAATAAACAACAACGTGAGTTCTACTTACGTGAAAAGATGAGAACTATTAAAGAAGAGCTAGGTGAAATCTCTTCTAGAGAGAATGATTCTACTACTTTCCGTAAACGTTTAAGAGAAAACCCTTATCCTAAACATATTAAGGAAAAGTTAGAATCAGAAATTAATCACCTAGAATCTTCTAACCCTCAAGAATCTTCAATGATTAGAACATACATTGAATGATTATTGAATATTCCATGATGACAAGAATCCAAAGATAATGATGACTTTAACAAAGTTAAAGGCACTTTGGATGCAAGCCACTATGGACTAGAAAAAGTTAAAGAAAGAATTATTGAATATTTAGCAGTTAGAGCCAAGAGCAAAAACACTAAAGCACCAATTATTTGTTTAGTTGGTCCTCCAGGTGTAGGTAAATCATCGCTTGCTAAGTCTATAGCTGATGCACTAAATAAACCATTTGTTAAGATGGCTTTAGGTGGAGTTAAAGATGAATCTGAAATTAGAGGGCATAGAAGAACATATTTAGGTTCTATGCCTGGTCGAATCATCAAAGCTATGAAGAAAGCTGGGGTAGTCAACCCATTATTCTTATTAGATGAAATTGATAAGATGTCATCTGATCAAAGAGGTGATCCAGCTTCAGCTATGCTAGAAGTGTTAGATCCAGAACAAAACTCTAGATTTA
This sequence comes from Mycoplasmoidaceae bacterium, assembly GCA_045617465.1. Taxonomy (GTDB): domain Bacteria; phylum Bacillota_I; class Bacilli_A; order Mycoplasmatales; family Mycoplasmoidaceae; genus Hennigella. The sequence continues at coordinate 100,230 of JAZLIQ010000001.1, forward strand.
GCGATAACTACATCGAAGAAGACTATGACTTATCTAAAGTAATGTTTGTTGCTACAGCTAACTATGCAGAACAAATTCCAGCTGCATTATATGACCGTCTTGAAATAATCGAATTAACTTCATATACAGAATTAGAGAAGTTAGCTATAGCAAAGAAATACTTAATACCAAAGGTATTAAAAGATTCAGGTTTAACAGCTAAAGATTTAACTTTTGCTGATGATGCTTTAATGTTCATTATTAGACACTATACACAAGAAGCTGGTGTACGGGAACTAGAAAGAATGATTAGAAAGATTGCCCGTAAACTAGTAGTAGAACAAATGTCTAGTAAGAAAAAAGCTGCTAAACATATTGATAAAGCAGCAGCTAAGTTCTATCTAGACAAAGAGATTTATGAATACAACATCAAAGAGAAGGTAAACATCCCTGGTGTTGTTAATGGTATGGCCTATACTTCAGCAGGTGGTGACTTACTACAAATAGAAGTAACCCACTATAAAGGCAAAGGTAATGTTTCCATTACTGGTAACTTAAAGGAAACAATGAAAGAATCTGCCCAAGTTGCTTTAGCTTTTGTTAAAGCTAATGCAAAGAAGTTTGGCATTCATGATATCGACTTCTCTAAAACAGATATCCACATCCATGTTCCAACTGGTGGTGTACCTAAAGACGGTCCATCTGCAGGTGTAACATTAACAACAGCCATCATTTCTGCTTTAAGTGAAAGACCTGTCAAATCTACATTATCAATGACAGGAGAAATCACTTTAAGAGGTAAAGTGTTAATTATAGGTGGCGTTAAAGAAAAGACTATCTCTGCTAACCGTGGCGGGGTTAATACAATCATTATCCCGGCACGAGATGAGAGATTCTTAAAAGATGTTCCACCAGAAGTAAGAGATAACATCACAGTCTATCTGGTAGAACACTATGATGAGATCTATAACATAGTCTTTAATAATAAGCCATTAAAAGAAACTAAAGTGATTAAAGGTAAGAATGTGAAATAAAAAAGAGGCATTGCCTCTTTTTTTAATTATGGAGATGGAACTGTATAGTAGTTACATGTTGCGCCAGAAGACGGGGTAATCGGTTCTTCAGTTCCACTTGTTCCTTGAAACATGTTATGAACAGCGCCATCAGTATATCCCGTACTAGGAACTGTCCAGAATGCATGGGCAACAGTTCTAGTAGTAGTACTTGTCAAATAAAGATTTGAGCAGTTAGCAAACATCATGTAGCATGCACGAGTTGTTAGATTAGTCAAACCTATTGTTCCAGCAGCAGACAAGTTGACACATTCCATGAACATTTGATAATAGCAATATTCTGCAGATGAAGTTGCAGAAAGCTCTGGTGATGCTGTAAGAGCTTTACATTCAAAAAACATTTGGTAGCAACAATTTGCAGCAAGAGTAGTAGCCTTAATTGCTGGGGCAGTAGTTAAAGATATACATCTTGCAAACATTCTATGATAAGATCCTTGTGACAAAGTTGTAGCAGCAATAGCTGCGTCACTTAAATTAACAAGTCCCCTGCAGCCCTCAAACATATTTGCATAACAATATGTTGCTCCAGAAGTGCTTAAATTAACTGTCTTCAAATCAGGAATCTTTGTCAATGAATAGCAGTTGAAAAACATGTATCTATAGCAACTAGGGGCTAATGTTGGAGTTCCTAAGTCTGGTAAACCATCATCTGTTAGTTGCTCACAATTATAGAACATGCCGTTATAACAACTTGTCGACAATGTCGTAGCCGGCAAAACTGGAGCCTTTTCTAATGATGTACAATTATAGAACATTTGCTCATAGCAACTAGGCGCTCCAGTTAAATCCATAGCAGGAAGGTTTAATTCACTAGCATCAGTTAAGCTTGTACATTGCGAAAACATCGATGCATAGCAAGATTCCTTAAGATTTGATGCTGGTAAGAAAGACACATTAATGTCTTCTAATCTAGTGCATCCAGAAAACATTCCAGCATAGCAGCCAGTAGCTAATGAAGTTGCAGGAAGCATACCATCTTGTAAATATGTTAAACCGGTGCAACCAGCAAACATACCATAATAGCATCCTCCTGATAGGTTGTTATCAAGATGAGTTGCATCAGGTTTACCAGCAGGTAACAATGTAGTAGGAATAGTAGTCAATCCTGAACAGTTCATAAACATTCCTGCATAACAATATGTTCCTGTATAAACACCATCATTATCATTTAATTGTGTATCAGGTAATAGTGATGATGGGAATACTGTTAAGTTCCTACAGTTGCTGAACATATAAGCATATGAATGGTCTTTTAAATGTTCAGACGGCAAAAGGTTAGATGAAATAGACACAATGCCAGAGCAGTTCTCAAATAACTTATAGAAGCAATAGCTACATGGTATTGATTCAATTGGTTCGTCTTTACTTCCATTGTCTAACAATGTCATGACATTACCTGTTAAACTTACAGCTCCACCAATTGAGAACGTAGTGTAATTTGAATCTGAGTGGCTGAATCCGCTGGAGTTGTCACCCTTAAAATACATGACTTCTCCGGAATGGATAGTTAAAATTTGCCCATTTTTGTATTCATCTCACCAAATACCTGTTTTAGAATACAAAATGTTTGGAGCAGCTAGTGACCCATGGGTAACAATAGATACAGTTGATTCTTGTATTGCTTGCAAACCAATACAGTCTTTTAATGCAATATCTTGATCAAAGACAGGGTAAGCAACTAAACCAGCAGTAATAAGATCTGTATCTTTTATCTTAGTCCCATTTTCAAGTTCTCATGAACTAACTACATATCCGTTTAGTCTTGCAACTGGTTTTTGAATTGTGCTAAATTGTCTACCAACCTTTGCCCTTACGCTCGTATTACCAGTTCATTCAATGCCTGTTTGCGAAGATCTAGCTTTAAACTTAACTGTTGTATATTGAACTGTTAGTGGTTCGTTGTTAGTATCATGTTGCGTTTTATCGGCCTGTTCTGTTTTGTTAACGGTTGAACAAGAAGAAACACCGGCAACTATAGTTGCGCTTAATGATAATAACAAAGTTGATGTTAATAATTTTTTAATTTTCATAACTAACCTCTATATCTGTAGTATCAAGTACCACTCGGTATTTGGCTATCTGCCGTTTCTATCCAATAATAGCCTGAACCTATCATTCTAGTTGTAGGTTCAGTCAAGCTTGTTATTGCTGGGCGCACAAAGAATTTTGTTCATCCTGAACTAGAAGAGTTTTGGAAATCCATATAAGAAGTTGATGTTGTGCTATCAGACAATGCAAAAGTTTGAAAGCAAGAATAGTTTGCTAATGAAGTTAAACTAACCATTCCTATTGTTTTAATACTATAGCAATATTGGAAAGTCATGTAATAGCAATATGGTTGAGCAGCAGTTGCAGGTAAGGCAGGAGAAGTAGTCAATGCACTACATCCATAAAACATTGATCTATAACATCCCTCTGCTAAAGTTTCAGATGACAAGGTTGGTGCATACTTAATTTTTGAACAACCTTGGAACATACTTTGATAGCAATTTTTAGTCATTGTTTGTGCTGATAAAGCAGGAAGTGTAGTTGGACTAGTTGTTGTAGCTTCTAACCCTGTACAGTATTCAAACATGCCGCTATAGCAACCTTCTGTTAGTGTAGTAGAAGGTAAGAAGGAACTACTTATAGATGTGATATTAGATGTAACACTAGTATACTCTCCAATGTTACTAAACAATTGGTTGAAACAATAGTTCATATGATCAGTTGCTTCATCATTTACAAGGTTTTTAATTTCACCACGACCATCATCTAACAATCCCATTACTGTTCCTGATAGTTTGATGCTACCTATAGCTTTTGATGAATCTATTTTCTTGAAACCAAAATGAGCATGAGATGTATCGTCATTTCCGGCAGTCAAACCGTGTGGATTGTTGCCTTTTATATATATAGTACCTGTTGTAGCCGTTCCAGTTGTTAATGGAATTTCGCTAGCGGCTATCATTTCATATCATTGAGCACCATTATAGGAATATTTAAAACTAGGCACAGAACCTTCACCAATATAATCTCAAATTATGTTAGTGTTGCCACCAGTAACGGAAACTATCATACAATTTGAAGTCGAAACAGGTTTAACCTCAATTTCCTTTGAGCCAGTTATACCAGATCCATCAGTTGAATGTGCAGTAATTGTACATTTTCCTTCTTTAATGCCAGTAACCACACCACTTTGAGGGTTAACTTCAGCAATTCTTGTATCACTTGATGTTCAAGTTACATCTTGAGAAGATGTAGAAGGGGTTACAGCAGCTTGGAATTGGTATGGGTGATCTGCTGTCAATTTGCTATCAAGTTGAGATGCTGCTTCGGGACAACTAACTTCAATTCCAGTTGTCACAGGGTTTACAGTTCAACCAGTAGGAATAGCACTTTGTCCAGTTTGCGAACTAGTACCATTGTAAACAATGCTTCCAGATGCAGCAACGTCAAGTACTCAATCTGTAAAACAATCATTGAATTCACCAGTATATGCCAACTTAATTTTCTTTAATGCTGAACATCCTTTGAATAATTCTTGATAACAGTGGAATTGAGCAGCATTTGCAGGAGCAAGTGCTGTAGCTGGAAGGTATGGAGCCATTACTAAGTTTGAACATCCAGTAAACATTCCGGCATAACAACCTTCAGTTAAATTTGTTGCTGGCAAGAACGAATCTGAAACATATCTAATTTCTTCTTGACTTTCAAACAAGTGATAGAAGCAATAGTCATTAGGTATATCAGTAGCTGTTCCAGAAGCATTGTCAAGAAGCCCCATTACGTTTCCAACAATGTTTACTGCTCCACCAACGAATGTTATATATGTATAGTCATTAGGCGCAAAACTAAACCCATTAGGGTTATCGCCACGTAAGAAAAGGTTATCGCCAGGGTTTAATATTATTGGAGAACCAACATCATATCAGTTTTCACCATAATCATCAGAATATTGAAGATTAGCTAAATCACCAACATCTCCAAGGTGTGCTCACCCAATTTGCGTCGTTTCAATTGCAGCGACACCAACACAGTTTTTTAGTAAAGTTTGATCTTGGAATACTGGATAAACAGTCAATTCGCCAGAATCAGGAACTTTAGTGTTTGCTGGAACAGGAGTTGTTCCACCTTCAGTTAATGATCAATGCAAGAACTTTAAACCTGATTTGATAGCTTTAGGTTGGGGAATAGTAGAGAAATATCTTCCTCTTTTAGCTCTTACCCTTGCATTTCCTTCAAGCGTTACACCTTGAGGTGCGGCAAAATTAACAAATGTATAAGAAACAGAATATGGTTCTGTGCTACTAACATTGTCAATTGTTTTATCAGTCTCCGTGTCAACAACACCGCACGATGTGCATATAGGAGCAACAACTAAAGTTGTTGCAGCACAACCAGCAAGTGCAATAAACAAAGATTTTGTTTTTTTCATATTGTTTGTCTCCTTTCATTAAGAAGCAGGTATTAGATATCTTCCGTTATCGCCTTCAGCAGTTTGTATTAGTCTTGGGAAGGCAGATATTATGCTAGCCGCTGATGGACCATCAATTTTAATACCACCAGTTACACAAGCAGCTTGGTATGTATCGCTAGCAAATGATAATGAAGTTGTTGGAGCTTCAAATGCATCAATAGATGCATTAATAGTAATAGTAGCTACCATAGCATCACAATTTTGCATGAATTCATTTCCAACATATGTTACAGTATTAGCAATTGCCAAATTTTGGTTGAATGCACGACAATCATATAGGAATTCATCACCAATATGTGTTAAACTTGCTGGCATATAGAAATTTGAAATGGCAGTTGTTTGACCGTTGTTGAATTTAATACAATCAGCCATGAAACCATCATCAATTCTCTTTATTGTACTTGGAAGAGCTAATGGAGAGTTAAAGTTTTGACAGTTTTCCATGAAGTATTCACCAATACGTGTACAGCTAGCTGGATTATCTTCTTCATCAACAAATGTTACTTTACCAGTACCATTTGTACCAAATGCAGCACAATTATTTAAGAAGTTATCAGGAATGTAATCAACATAATTACCAATTTTAATTTCTTGGTTAAATACACCTCTTCCTATTGATCCATCATCACCTGAAGTAGTACCTATAAATTTATAATGGATACTATCTGATGTAGAAGTTAGGTCATCCATGCTTAAAGTTGCTCACCTACTACCAAAGTCATCAACAATTACAGTTCAAACTTCGTTTGAATCTAATGTAGGATCTTGAACAGTAGCTTCAAATTTTGCCACAACATTGCTTGCTTCGTCAGTTGCTTGTATTGTAGCTGTACCAACTGCACTAGCTACTGTAGATAATCTAACAACTTCATTACCTTCTTCATCTTCAGTAGTAACCATTGTAGGTCTATAAGCTGTATCACCAGTTCAACCCTCTACAGTTCAATGCAAACCTTCTATTGGGTCAGCGTCTTCGGCTTTAGGGAAGTTATATGCTTTAAATACAGCACTTGGATCAGTTGCCTTAACAACACTTGGACCTTCAATAATAATTGGTTCTTCTTCAGGTTCTTCAATTGTTAAAGTGATTTGATCTGAAGTATCTATTAATACAGGAGTAGCCTCATTAGTAAAAGCACTAACATAGAATGTGTGTGTTTCTTGAGCTATTGAATTATTTCAACGAACACGTCCTCTACCATTGTCAAAAGAATCTACATATAATCCACTTATCGTTATAGGTTCTCCAGATCCATTAGTTATTTGATAAATTAAACGACTAGTATATGGAACACCATTTACTAATAATTGCCACATTTCAGTATCTTGTCCTTCAGATCCAAAAACACCTGTCAATGATGTTGAACCACCAATTGTAGTGTAAGTATCAGCATCACTTATAATTAAGTGAACTGTACATTTTGCAACAGTGACATTGTTTACTTTTGCAGCAAAATTTAATTCATGGTCGCCAACCGGAACATCTGTAACATTAGGGTCTTGGTTCCATTTAAAATATTTGTTATGGGAAGTACCCTCAGTACTTACAACTTGCACATCAAATGTAGGGGCAGGCCCATCAAATCCTACTGTATAAGCAACTTCACCACTTGTCATGTTCGCATCGAAAAAGAAGGTTCCTGATTGCCCTGATTGGCCTTCTTTTCCAAACTCAACACCGGCAGCAGGTGTGAATCTGTAAAGATCAGCTATTGTTAAAGTAACTGCACCAGAAGTGCCAGTAGAATATACTTCACCAGTAGTGGTTGTAATTTGAACATCAAATGTATGTACTTTAAAAATGCCTGATGAAACACTAGCACTTCAAGATACTACACCAGATTCGATGATAATTTCTCCAGTAGTAACATCTTCATCATCACTTATTAACTCATATGATGCACCTGTCATGTCTTGTTTAACTCCATTTTTATATAGAGCTCAAGCATTACCAGTATCTGCACCAGCTGTACCATATGTACCATTTAATGTTGTAGATCCACCCATTACTTTGTAAACATCAGCATCATTAACAACAACTGTAACGTTAGCACTTGCTGTTAGGTCTGCATTACCTTCAGTACCGGTTCCAATTACTTGGAAAGTGTGAGCGCCTGGTGTAGTGTCACCATCAACATGAACATACCATTTATTGTCACCAGTATCTTTTTGAATATTAATATGTTGTCCTTCACCAACTTCTGGGTCGGAACCACCATCTAATTCAAAAGTTGCATCAACTGCCTCGCCTTCAACTTTTAATTCCCAAGGTGAAGCATCTGTATAATCAGCAAATGGTTTTTTCATTTCAATTGATGGGCTTCCACCTTCTACTGTAATCTTCTTACTAGAAGGTTCAACAATAGCTAATGAAACAACGTCAGAATCACATTCGTAATTCTTGTTTTCTTTTTCATCCTTGTATTCAGCATGAACCTTGAATGATAGAGTACAAGGCTCTACATCAGTAAATGGTTCCTTTGTATATAGATATCCTTTTTCATTGATGGCAATGTTATCCCATATTTCATCACCAATGTGGTTGATTGGCTCAATAGTTAGAGTAGTACCGCTTACTACTTGAGCTTCATATAATTCAACCTTATATGGCTCATAGTCTGTTTCGGGTTCAAGTTCTCCGCCTGTCTCAACCATAAATTCACTTGGTCCTTCAATCGTTAGTGGGTTGTGTTCAAACGAACAGCTCACTGTGGCAAGTGAAACTGTTGCAGCTGTTACACCACTAAAAATTAAAGGAAGTAATTTTCCTTTTTTTAACATATTTCCTCCGTTAAATTATTCATATATCTATTTTATATATTAAAAAACCACTTTTTATATATAAATATATTTATATATAAACTCTAAAACTCTAAAATTCTTAACATAACTGAGTTATGTTAAATAGATAAAAAACTAAAAATAAAAAAAGAGGTTTTACCTCATTTTTTTATTTTCCTAGGGCTTTAACATCGCCAGCAATCATTAATTCTTCATTAGTTCTTACCCTAAAGATTCTGGTGTCTGAACCAGGCGCTGTTACTTCTAGATAGTCACCATATTTTTGACTATTTAACTTAGCATCATATTTAAGTTTCATTAGTCTAACACGGTTGCAAACGCCTTCTAGTAGTTGTGGATCGTTTTCACCACATCCTGCAGTGAAAACAATGGCATCTACTGTACCTAATTCATTAGCATATTGCACTACATAGTTAGCAATTCTTTGTAGTTGAATTTCTCTTGCTAATTGGGCATTAGCATCGCCTTTGTTAGCTTTAGCAATGACATCTCTAGAGTCACTGCTACCAGCAATCCCTAACATTCCTGCTTTCTTATTTAATTCTGCATTAATTTGATCACCAGTTAAGCCTTGAGTTAACAAGTATGTGCAGACTGAAGCATCAATGTCTCCACATCTTGTTCCCATAATAAGTCCTTGTAAAGGACTTAAACCCATTGTTGTGTCATATGATTTGCCTTCTTTAATGGCACAAATTGATGCACCATTACCAATATGACAAACAATTAAATTAGGGTTTTTCTTGTTAAGGACTTCTTCCATTTTCTTAGCAATGTATCGATAGCTAGTACCATGGAAACCATACTTCTTAATTTCATATTTTTCTGTTGTTTGTCTATCTAAGCAGTAATCAGAGTTAACCGCAGGGATAGTTGAGTGGTAAGAAGTATCAAATACTCCTACGTTGTAAGCATTTGGTACTAGCTTTTTAAAGACATTGATAACAGTAGTTTCACATGGGTTGTGTAATGGGGCAATCTTACCATATTCCACTGCTTTAGCTAAGATTTTAGGGTCATCAACTATAGTTGACTGCTTAAAAAATCTTCCACCCATAGCAATTCGATGACCTATTCCGACAATGTCATTTAAATCTTCAATGACTTTAAGCTCTTTTAGGGCATCTAAAGCTATTTGAACAGCTGCAGTATGATCTGGCATTGCTGCATCCTTTTCAATAACTTTACCTAATGATGTTTTAACTTTTATGTGACCATCAACAAAGATTCTTTCACATAAACCATTGGCTAGTTCTGTTAAATCTTCATGGTTATAAACACGAAATTTAATGGAACTAGAACCAGCATTAATAACTAATATTTTCTTGTTCATACTTAAATCCTATATAAACAAATTATAAACTATCTTAAGAAAAAAAGAGCATAAGCTCTTTTTTTATTATTTATTGATTCAACGCATTTGGGCAATACAGTCTAGAGTTGCACCAATTACACCACGTAATGTTCCTGTATATAGAGTTTCTTTACAGTCGTGCATGTTGTGAATTTCTGCACCAATAGAAGCAATAACTAGGTCTTTGTTATAGTGTTTAAATCAACTTACTTCAAGATAACCATGAAGGTTTCTTGTTGTTCATTTAACCCCTCTTGCTTCATAGGCATTTTTAATAGTTTGAACTAGTTTTTGGTCTTCATCACCTGGTCAACCATAGAATAATGCATTAAGCTTGTAGTAGTCTAAATCATCAGCACCTAAACAATCTTTAGCTAGTTGTTTATTAGATTTTACAAGTTCTTGTAAATGATCATTGTTACAACTACGGTCAAGAACATTTAATAAGAATTTAGGTTGGTCTCAAACCTTATCTTTCTTTTCAATAGTTAAGAAAATAGGACCAATGTTACCACTTGTTTCAATTCATTCTATTTGTCTATTCTTTCAACTTCTTGGACCATATACTAATGAAGTTAATAGTGTAATAATTTTTGCACTAATATCATGAGAGTATGGTTTAATTTCTGCTCCTTGAGGTAATTGTGCAGGTTTTAATTTAGCTTTAACACCTGTTTCCTCAGGGAAATTTTGCTTTGTTGCAGCAAGATGTTGCTCAACAATTGTATTTAGTTCATCAAGTGATAAACTTGAAGTGAAAGTAGCAAAAGCTCTTGTGTGGATAACGTTGTTAAAGTGACTACCTGGAGATAAGAATTCAATTAGTCTGAATTCTTCTTTAGAACTAATTTCTTTTAATGTTTCAGCAATAATTCTAATTGCATTAGCATGTTTTGCAATCCAGTCACCAGAGTGTCCACCTAATAGTCCAGACACTTCTAGTGTATAAACTGGAGTTTTACCATCTAATGGTTTAGCTTCAGGATCAGCAGGAATAGTGTAAGTTGATTCTACTGCACCTGCTGTAGAAATAAGAATTTCCCCATCAAAGGCATTATCGTTGTTTAGTAAATACTTAAAGCCTTGAACTGGTAGCCCTCTTTCACCAGTTTTTGTTAAACCTAAATAAGCAGCACCAGCCATAGCTACTTCTTCATCAGCTGTTAATAAACATCTAATTGGCCCGTGTTTGAAGTTCTTAGTTTTTAGAATAGCTAACATAACAGCAATACCAATACCATTATCAGCACCTAATGATGTACGGTTACCCATAGAAGTTAAAGTACCATTAGAATGGTATTCTAATTCCACACCATTTTGTTGTAATTGTTGGTGAGCTTCTTCATCAACATATGTACAAACCATGTCCATATGTGCTTGAAGAATGATTGGTTCATTGTCTTTTAATGCTGGTAAGTTAGCAGGTAAGTCAAATCATAAGTTACCACTACTTAAATCTTCTCTATTTGCATCATCAATTAGACTAGAACGGTAGTTGTCTTCATTAACAACAATACTTGGGTCTAATTCTTTAACACGATTCTTGATGTAATCAGCTATTGCTCTAGTTTGAAAACTAGGACGATAAACTCTAGAAAGTCCTTCAAATTCAGCTAAAGCTGCAACTTGAACTTCCTCGACTATATCGTCAGGAATATGTAAATTTGCGTCCATATAAATACCTCAATTTTTAATATATAAAAATTATATATTAAAAGTTATAGAGCAAAAAGAAAAACTAGAGTTAACTCTAGTTTATCTATACTTTTTGCCTCATTTAGCTTTATTACGATACCAAGTGTTTCACACACGTTTAGCCGATAATAAACTTAAGGTTTTATAGTTACCACAACGTAAGTTACTATTACCTGGAACTTCTGTTGCTTCATTTATATAAGTATTTAGCTTAACTAAACTTGCTTCTAACCACTTTAGATCTTTTTGTCCTGCAACCACAAGATAAAATCCTGTCTGGCAACCCATAGGTCCAAAATAGATTTTATCTTGAGGATATTTACAGGTATAGAAGGTGGCTATCATATGTTCTAATGAATGCAATTCTGTGTTATTTAAAAAGTCACCTTTATTTGGTTTTTTAAACCTTAAATCAAAGGTAGTAACAAACATTTTGCCAAATTGTTGCACATCATGTAAATAGATTCCGGGTTCTAATTTTTTATGATTAATTTTGAAAGATTTAATAAGCATAATTACCTCTTAATAATATTATAAGATCAAGCTCAAAATTATATAATAACTCTGTAAAGCTATGCTTTACAGAAAGTTTATAAACAATGAAAAAAATTAAATTATTTGCTCCTATCCTAGGAACCATTGCTGCAGCAGGAATGATCCTTCCTACTGTTAGCTGTGGTGGACAACAAGAAGACGAAGACACTTATAAAGTAAGTATTAGTGATGGATTCACTATTTCAAGAGATCATGCTAAAGAAGATGCTGAATTCAATGCTGATATTTCTTGAACAGATGCAACTAAAGCTGTAAATGAAACAACTATCAAGATTTCGGTAGGAAACCAAATTCTTGGTTCCGGTGATTATAAATATACAGCAAGTGCAACTGATGCAACATCAGGACATCTTAAAATTTACAAAGGTGTTATTAATGCAACTGTTGTAATTCAACTTGAATTACTTTCAGTTACAGAAGCGCCTATTGAAGTAATCAACGTAAGTGATGCAACTATGGGCGTTAAAGTTACTCCAAGCAAACAAACTGCAACTGTTGGTGAAGATATTGAATTCGATCTTCAATGGCCAACAGCAAATGCGGCATATTATGCAAACTTAATTAGTGTATTTATTGGTGGGGCTCAAATTCCATCTGCATCTAAAGAAGATGGTGGATACATTGTTAGAGACTACACTGAAACTGGTGCAAAATTATTAATTCCTGGAAAACACATTAAAAGTAATGCGGCAATTACTATTGTTGTCGACCTTGAAACTGCTGCGTATGACTATCCATTTGTGGCCGACAGATATTACCCTGCATACTTAGACATGAAATATGGTTCTACAACAGTTGCATCATATGACGCATTAATTGATAAAAATGATGAAGGCGTAGAAGTTGAAAGTGGAGGAACTCTTGAGTTCAAAATTGTTTTAGACAATTGAGATGGTCCAAAACTAGATTGGAAAACTAAAGAACAACGTGAAGGCGATAACAATGATGATCTTTTCATGCTAATGGGATATTGAGATGGATCGGGTAGTTTCAATGGTCTTAATGTTTATGCTTCACATGCTGGAACACTATATTATAACGGTGCACCACTTCAAGTAGAGCAATATCATAACTATGACTATGATTTCAACTATATCCAAATAGTCGCACCTAAAAATGGTTGGGGAGAAAAAGGAAAACGTGGTGTAATTACAGGATGATATACATTTGAAGAAGATTGAACTTATAACATGCAAGTTGTCACTGGAATGCCTTGCCCTGTAGCTCCTTAATCAATCGTAAAAAAAGAGGTAAAACCTCTTTTTTTTATTTGTCATATCTCCTCCATTCATCGCCTTTTTAGATGACAACAAAAATATTTTTTAAATTTTATAAATTTTTAGGTGAATAAGTATATGGAAATACCCATAGGGTATATTGAACATGACAAATACAGAAATTAAAAAACTTTATAATGTAGTTAAGGTTGTAAGTGCGCAAGACTTACCTAATTTAGTTAAGACATACAAAGACAATCTAGATTTAATAATAGTTATGATGAAAAAGAAAAAAGCAAATAATCAACCACCTAAATACTTTAAAGATTTTGTTAAACAAAACAATAAAGTCTTGCAACAAATCCTTAAACGATTAGGGAAAACCGAAAACTTGCTTTTAAAAGTTATCAAACTTAATAACCTTAAAACGCAATAAAGCTAGGTTGGACCTAGTTTTTATTTTTTCCGTATCTCCACTGTTCATCGCCTTTTTAGACGATAACAAAAATATTTTTTAAATTTTACAAATTTTTAGGTGAATAAGTATATAGGAGAAACCCTACTATGTAGGGTTATTAATTTAATGCAAAACTACACAAAATATTATTCATATAATCAAGTTATCGAAAAGTTCGATGTTTTAGTTATGACTGAACAAGAATATTTACAAAACAAAGATAAACTAGACAATCCTCAAAGAATTGTCTTAGTTAATCGCGCTGGTGGACCTAGAGAGCCAAAGGTTCCTAAATGGTTTGAATCTTATAAGAAAGAAACAGACAAACGCTTTGAAAAGATTGAAGAAAGATTAAACAACATCGAAACAAAACTAGATGACTCTAGAGCACCAAAGTGGTTTACTACTTATATGGAAGAATTTGCTAAAAAGAATAATCTAAAACTATAGTTATGACTGAACAAGAATATTTAAAAAACTAGGGTAAACCTAGTTTTTATTAATTACTGACTATTATAAGAAATATTGGCAAAGTGATAAGAACCCTTTACACATGTTAAGTATGAAGAGAATGTAAGCATGAATTCTCATTTTGGAGGGATTTCCTCATAAACTGTGTTTTCGTCTACAGTGTATGTTTCATTGTCAAAATGGAACATTCCTGCTGGGCCTTTACCATTGAAATATATGTCACCATTAACAGACATTTCAATTAGTTGTTCTTCAGCAGTTTTGTTTTGGTCAAAACCAAGACTATCAGAAAATAAACATCAACCATAAACGGGGTTATCTTTGCTATTAACATGTAAAAATTGAACATCAAAATTTTCTATTTTTATACTTAATGATAAATCTGCATCAAAATTATAATCTAAGTCTAATAACTTATTCTCCGGAAATTGAAAATTTCTAACATGGAAATCAGTTTGTGTGTTAATTGATAGTGTTGATTTGTAACCTTCAGGTTTAGCCATTTTCAAGTCTGAATAATCAATCTTTACTCTAGCTTCAACTTTCTTTTCTGCTTTAGGATTTTGCACCGCTTCATAGATATCATTAGCTAAAGATGCGCGCATATCTTGATACAATACTTCTGGATCTTTGCTAATATTTTTATAGTATAGTTCAAGCCCTTCAGCATATGTATATCCAGCTAAATGTTCTTTATCAGCTGTAGCTTGTTCTACAGCTGGAATATATCTAGTAAATCCATCTAGCACTGGACTAATAGCATCAACAGTACTACATGATGTAGTTAGTGGCACAATAATAGTTGCTACACTACCCAGGGCAGCAAATGGTATTAATTTTTTTAATAATTTCATAATTTATTCTTTCTGTATCTTTGATACAAAATCATTATATAAATGACAAAAAATTAATAATTCTTTAAACATTTATATTAATCTATGTAAGAAAGATAACAAAAAACTAGGCAAAGCCTAGTTTTGGTATCTATTCAGTGACAGGGATGTTACTCATATAGTATGAAGGGTGGTCAACATATGAGTAGCCATAAATACAACAACATTTAACAATTTGATCTTCGGCATCTCAAATTTCATCCGAAAGAGCAGTGTGATAATTGTAGTGGAAATTAGAATCTGCATAATGTCTAGGGCGGATGTCATTTGTAATTCCGTTTTTAATTAATTTAGTTTCAATAAATACATCCATCGAACCACTAATTGATCATTTTTTATCATCTGCAATATATTTTCTTATTTCTTCATCTGCGTCATAATAATAATTTAATAAAGAAATACCAGTACCAATAATATAAGCTTCATCATCTATAGAAGATAAACTTCGCAAAGGAATATTCTTACATGATAAATCAAGAATAATCTTCTCTGTCGTCCTAATTTCCCCAGCATTTGATATATCTGTGACAGTGTATACCCAATCTTGGTTTGTTTTTACATCAAAACTTATTCTTCTCTTGCTCTTATCAAAAGCAGTAACTTTGAATTGTTCAGTTCATGCAGCAATATTAAGGTCTGCGGTTTCGCCTGGATATACTGGGTTTTTCATTAACTTAATCATTTGTGATCTAGACAACATATATTCATGAACAAAATCATCAGGATTTTGCTCAATCATATCTAGATAGCGATTAAATGCTACATATGGACTTACCGTTTTATCAGGAATATCCATTTTGTAGTCATATTCTGCATTTTCTGCAAAGTCTCATTTGATTCATCCATCACCATGACTACAACTTGTTATGGTAATGATTGGTGCTACTACTGTGGTAGCTATTGTTGGTATTAATAATAACTTTTTCATATATGGTTATTATATGTAAATAAAAAAGAGCTAAAAGCTCTTTTTATGCTTTTGTTCATGCATAGATGTTTTCTTTGGTTCTTAAAGCAGTTATATAAATTTCAGCTTTACCTGAAGTGTGGTATCAATCTTCTATTTTCAAATCTCCCGCATCAAAAATAAAACTATGTTCTGATGATACTCTCCCATCAATTAGAACTACATGAAGTGCCGCTGCAACGCTAAAAGCTTTGGTGCCATCAGCATTAGCAAAATAGAAAAGGCGCTCGCTACTACTAATTGAATTAATAACAAACTTATAGCTTTTGCCACCTTCTATGCTTATCTGTTCACTACGGTGGGCAATTTCTTTTCCATATGGTAATAACTCAATCTCAATATCTTGTTCTTGTGTTTGACTACAAGCAGTAGCACTGATTACTGGAACTAAACTTGTAGCTAATAATGTTGGTATTAATAAATTAATCTTTTTCATATTTTATTTTCCCATTATCATCTTGCAAACATCACAAACCAAACTTCTACAGGGTTGTCGCATCATAAGTCAAATGTCAATTCAAGTTTATCAGTGCGTTTTTGGTTAGTTCAAGTATTTCATATTTCTGGACGACCATACCTAGACGGATCCACATCAAAGCAACCGGAATTCTCACCAAACCCCCTATATCTAGGTATGTCATAATCACCAATTTTTAATGATACATTTACCATATTTAATGGTCCCCATTTTTCCCCAACATCAGAATCATATTTGCATCCTATAGAACTAAATGGGTGAAAGTTAGCCATCTTAGAATAATCAGCTACTAATTTATATGTCGTGTGAGCATTTAGTAATACTGGTTCAGATTCAAAATGCTCACCAAATGTATCTGAAATTACAGTGTGACAATCTATAACTACCACTTCTTTGTTGTTAGCACATCCACTTAAACTAATAATTGGTGCACTTGTTACTGCTAATGCAGTTGGGATTAATAATATCTTTTTCATACATAGTCATTATATGTAAATAAAAAAGAGCTAATAGCTCTTTTATTTATAAAGGTAGTTGAGTTTTATAAAAGGATTAAAGCAAACAAGGAGGTTATTACCTTGGAAGCTGATGTTAATTATTTGCTCCTATGGTTTTAATTATGAGCTTTAGCTCATCTTCTTAAGAAGCATAGGTTCTTCCTGGGGAAAAGAGGCGAACGGAGTGAGCCGCGAAATTATTTAAAAATCTTTTCTTCAAGTTTTTTATTTCTATAATCTTTTATTCATCTCTTCGTTGTTTCGGAGTTTGGTTTATCCAAAAAGATTGAGATCCTATATTCTCTGTGCTTTGTTTTACTTACAATGTCCGATGTCATATGAGCACTGTTGCCGATTGTTTCGCACTCATATTTCATTTGTTTTTTATTCAACAAAAAAACATAGTTCTTTTTGTAATAAACATCATCAACAAAAACACAAAGATAATAATCAATTTTTTGAAATGTCCTTATTTGCACAAGATTCAAGACATTTCCATCGGCCGAAGGTGTAGAACATTTTACCTCGTAATACTTGCCATTTTTTGTTACAAAATCTCCCTTATTTAATTTTGCCTTAATTTTTTTACCTTTAAAAATTTTAATTAATCTTTTCTCGTGCTTTGGGCCTTTTTGTTGTGCTGTCAATGTAGCTACAGCAAGGAAAAAATCCTTATTTCCTAACTTCGATACAAATGTTGCTAATTTTTTTCATGAAAATTTTGAAAATCTTTTTACAAAATTTTTTCGCTTAATTTCCCATATATCAATTTGTTTTTTTATATCTAATAAAGTTGAATTCTTGCTCATAACTATTTCGCTCCTATTAAATTATTTCAAGCTTTTATTATTTCCGTTTGATTAATTCAATAATTCCCGCCATTGACTGATGATAAGTTATCAAATTTTAATAATTTAAATTTTTCTTTGATAGATCTGACATCTTTCTTTTTGCTAACACGTATATAATGCTCAGCTTTACTGTTTGTTACATCTGAAACATTCCTAATTTTTGCTGAGTTGCCATTGAACACAAAATCGGCTGTTTTGTCCCCGCGTTTCAGAAATGAAAATTCTTTAGGTGGCAATGTTTTCTCCAAATTCCGCAAATCTTTGGCTTTAATGTAATCTTTATTAGTGTTTTTGGTCCAAATAAAGAAAGAGCACGGAACATGGTATGTTACTTTAACGGAATCATTCATAATATAAAATGCATCGTTGCCAACATCAACAATCTTTACCAATTTTCAGCATCTTGGAAACAATGTATATTTTTGATTTGTATCTTTTTTAAAAGTGTTTGGCAAGATAAAAGCAATAGTTTCCGCATTTAGCTCAATAGCGTGTTTTATAAATTTTTTTGCCAACGCAGACCTTTTGCCAAATGGTGGATTTCCTAAAAATAATATTTTTCCACCTCATTTTTTTTGAAAATTTAATTTAAAGAAATCTTGTTTTTTAATATATTTGCTTTTTGGTTCAATATCATAGGCAAATATATTTTTGTTAAAATTTGAACTAAACGTTCCTGTACCGGCTGATGGTTCTATAATAGAAGAATATGATTTAATATTTAAAATATTACGAATACAAAACTTCGCAACATTCCTTTTAGTATAAAATTGATCATTTAAAACATTGATTTTTTTCATTTAAATTCCTTTCACATACTTATCTCAATTAATACCATTAGCTATAGCTAATTGTTTTAATTTCCTTTGAATTTTGAATGTTGGTTCAAAGTGACCATTTTCGTATCTATTAAGTGTACAAAAAGCTACACCCAATTCTTTTGCCATCTCTTCTTGAGATAGTAAAAGCTTAGATCTTAAATCTTTTACTAATTGTTCTCATTTCATAACATCTATATCAAAATTATAGCATATAAATAATTTAAATATATAATATTTATATGACTAGTGAAGACCAAAATAAAAAATTATTTGAAAAAATGTATATTCAACCAGAAAGATGGTTGTCTATTGTTCTAAAATCAACAACATCTAAAACATGAAACGATATTAACGATAATGTTGTTTCGCAAATTATGGTTAAGTATAAATGTTTTATTGATAGAATTAAAGAAGCGAAATTCATTTTCTGGTCAACATTTGCAATTGGTGCTAATGCTTCTCTTGTCAAATTTTGTAATAATTTGACTGATGAGCAAAACAATAACATTCATCATGGTTTTTTTGAATTAATATATTACTTCATCAACAATTTATTTACAAATTTTCGGTACTTAGTTAATCTATTTGAAGTTTATGATGAGAACGAAAACAAATTCGAAAATTTAGATAGAGCATTTATTTGAAGAATCATAGCTCCTTTGTTAGCTGAAGAAAGAAGAAACATAATAATATATAAAATTGCTATCCCGCTAAGAAACATGACAGAGGATTTTAAAAAGGACGATTGTACACTACAAAATCTAATTTCTGCACTAAAAGAAATAGATTTTGACAACTGTAGATACATTTATTCGTTTGCCCCATATGTTAAAAAAGAAATTGTTGAATATGCTCCGAATGGGATCAAAAAATTAATAGAATATCAAAAACAGAATATCGAAGAAATCAATTCCTTGCAAAATCTTATTAATGATTTGATAGTGAATTCTAGACTAGACTTTTTCTTAAACAAAATGATAAAACATCAAACACGGATTACGACTGAAAAATCACAACTATCTATTCCTATTAAGACCTTGTTAGAATTGTTTTATATGTTGGTTATACAGGTTTGATTAGTGACATCTACATATTTTTTGGGCGTGGGGCCTATTCAAATTAGCGGCGATAAAACTAAATATGAAAAACATCCTTATTTAAGATTTGCAGCCAATAATAAAATCTATTTCAATCTAGACAATATATTTTCTAAGGATGGATGGGAAATAACACACAGCAGAATCTTTTCAGATCTGATTAACGCACTAGTGAACAAATTTTCTAGATAAAGTATCCCACAGTTTTTCAATCTTTTTCAATGAAATAATAGTACTTAAGTTCATTTTTTCATGTAATAGTAATGTTTTTTTGATTCATTGCACCGCCAGAAATAAAGAACAAGTTTGGCATAAACGAAATCATACCCATATCATTGTGAACAAATTTGTATAACATCGAACCAATTATTTTGATGTAAGCTGATAATTCAAATAATATATTAGCATCTGGTTTTCGTGGTGATGGATATGTAACTTGAACACAATTGCCATCCCCGTCCTTCTCAACACCTTTCATTAAAACATCATTAGTCGTTATATGTGCATATAAATTATTTCTATAATCTTTTAACTTAGAAAAATCGCTATATTGATCAGATGTATTATATTTTTTGTTTTTGAAAATATTAGTGGAAATAAAAGTATTGATTCTCTTTCAATCTTTTTCCTCTAGATGATTGAAAAGGATATTAAAAATCTTATGTCAACAGCAATCATCTTGTTCACTTTTAAATCAAAAATGATATAGAGTAATTAATAATGTATCAAAAGAATGATCACTAACAAACCTTAAAAAGGGGTTCGCAAGAAATAAGGGAACTTGTTTTTTTGAAACATATTCCATTTGTTCCTCAATTGTTAAATTTAATCTAATCTCGTTTTGAATAAATAACGATGTTCATAAAGATGCTGACTCACATATAATTTTCGTTAAAATTCTTCCAAGAAAAATTTCTATAATTTTTTGTTCGTCAGAATTTAGAGGATTTTTAAGTTCGATATCATCAAAGCTATCTATATTGAATATGGCGGGATGTGAAGCAAAGAAAACACTCTTTATTTTATCTTGATCAATCATTCTTGTAGAATCCAATTCATAAATAAAAACATCGCCTCTTTGATTTATTTCAAATTCTAATATCCCTCTTCTAATTTTATTCATACTTAATTATAAAATTTAATCGGCTCGCCATTAGTTTCCTAATGTCTCGCTCCTTTCACATATTTATCTCAATCAATACCATTAGCAAGAGCTAATGATTTGATTTTTCTTTTTATTTTAATGGTTGGTTCAAAGTGGCCATTTTCATAGCGATTAACAGTAGAAAATGCTACACCTAGTTTATCAGCCATTTCTTCTTGAGATAATAATAACTTATCTCTAAGATCTTTAACTAATTCTTCTCATTTCATAAATATGTTATTATTATAGCACTTATATTTTGATTTTTTGAATTATCAAACCGTTAATGTCGGAAAATAATTCATTAAAATTAATTGTATCTATTATTTCTTTTGACATTTCGGCTGCACGTTCTAAAATTATTAAATTGTCAACATAGGACTTTTCAATATATATCCTGTGAGATGCATGCACAAAATTGCACAAAGCAGCATATGTATTATTGCTATCTGTGCGCCCCGATTTATTAACAAAACTTTTTAGAAAATTAAAATATTTTTTAAAAACATCATTGGAAGGCGAAATATCAAGAAACACTTTAATCAACATAATTAATAGGTTATCATCATTCGTTAACTCGTCTCTTATTTGGTTAAATAATTTGTTTGTTTTACCATTAGCAAACTCATCAATACCATCATTAAGCTCAACATTATGATTGTTAATTTTATTATATTTTAGTCATAACCAAATAGTGATTTGTTCTCAAAAAGATCTTAATGTTGCAGCAGTTGCATTCAAGAATTTTTTTGTTGACATATTATGTGTTAATTGTTCGCGTAATCGTAAAAATACATCTATTGGTTCAATTTTTTCAAAGTCATGTTTTTCGAGAAAATCGTCTTTGATTTCACTAATTTTTTCTTTAACACTCTTAGCCAATTTAAAGCGTTCTAATTGAGCTAGAACTTTACCATCTTTTTGCAATGAATTAACATTAATTATTTTGTCCAGATCTGAAATGGTAAAATCAAATTCATTTAAGTTTACAATTTGTTGATAGCTCAATTGTGTATTAATGTTTACATTTTTAATCATTAATTTTAAAGACTTGACAACTTCGTCAATATTTTTTATAGATCGAGTAGTTATGTTTCCTTTGTTTCACAATTTATAAATATAAGCAAAAATTTTATGAGGTTCAAGCAAGCCTCATGCAAGTGTTATTTTATTGTTCTTGTCGAAATCTAAATCAATAAATTTCTTATCAAAATCAGAATTAGATATTTTACTATGGTTAAATTCATTCCCCTTCAATATTGCTTTAATTTTATTTCACGAGAATATTCTTTCCAATGATGATATATTATTGGTAAATATTAATTTTTCGATAATTTCATTGTCTCCCGATAAAAAATTATTTATACCATTCTCTATAGAATTTTTCTTTAAACCATATCAAAAACACAAATATATGTATTGAGCTTCTTGAAAATCTTTTACAATAAACGAAAATTCTCGGTTAATATTATTAAACAAAAACTGTCTTTCTTTAATTGAATCATTTATGCCAGATTCAGCAAAAATGTTTAGTAAATCAGCATAATATTTCGCCCTTGACCATTTGCGCATTCCGGGTCTTTCGCCAGTTAAGTGTTTATCATAAATGTTTTTTCACAAGTCTTCAGAATTATTTACTATCCTGTAGGATACATTGAACGAAGAAAACTTGGCTTGAATTTCATTTATTAATTTAACTATCTTATCGTAATTTTCGGAAAACTCGGTAAATGCCTCAATAGTATTATCGATGTTCTCATCTTCGACAACTAGTTTCTCGTCATTTTCATTAGAATAATTAGAATAATTTTGATTAAGAAAGAATTTCTTCTCCGGCAACACTATAACTCCAGCAATCAATTTTAAACACAATACTCTCCTATTGCCTTCAGCAATAAAATAGTTATCTTTATTGTCGGACGTAATAATTATTGGTTCATTTTTATTTTTAAAACCATTGTTTTTTATGCTTTCTAACAATCTAATGAAATCATTTAAATTTCCTTCGGCACCTATTAACTTAATAATGACCTCATAATCTGAAGAACTTTTTTGTTTAATAAAATCAGCTAAATTGGTTGTCAAACTTGGAAGCACCGTAAATCTAGGATTATTACAGGACAATTTAATGTTACTAATGTTTATTTGTTCGCTGACTACTGATTTATCGTCTAAAAAATTTATTTTCATTATTATTTGATCCTTTCAAACACACAAATATTATCTTGCTTTGTAGCCCTACCTGCCCTACTACCGTTTTTTCTTGTAGATTTGTTATTAGCACGATAATCATAACAATGTTCAATCAACTTGAATGGTATATCTTTTCTTATGCTGTCTCATAAATTTAGAAATTTATACTTATTTTCAACATCACCAATAATCATAATTAATTTTGAATTGTTATTAAGTAAACTATGTGCCGACAACATGAATGATGTTAAAAACTTCTTGTATTCTTCAAGTCTATGACCATCATCCAAAAGTACATTATTAGATAATGTTACTCTGTTAAATCCTAATAATCACAATCTAATTCAATTTTCTCTTGTATAGTTAAAGATGTTTAGATATGGTGGAGAAGTTAAAATTAGATCGAATCTGTGCTGTTTATATAGATTTTTACAATTTAATGCATTCCCAATCTTCATTTGCCCTTTAGCTGTCGTCTTAGAGACTACTCGTTGAACATCCGACAAAACTCTGGCGGCTTTAACTCTAATCTTATTGAATACGTTTTCATTAATAGGGAATTTCAAATTGTGTAATTTAACATATTTATCAACATAATTCTTTGACATTGAATTAGTGTTGCTCATGCTAATAGATATAAAAGAAGATGAACCGTCTTTGGATGATGGACCATGTAATATTCCTAATGTACAAGCTAAAATAAAATTATCACGATTAGATAATGTTTTTCATCTTTTCCCAAATCTTTCCCTAATAAAATAAATTTGTTTATAAACTTTCTTAGAAAAATATGTCTTCATATAATCAAAATCATTTTTGTTAAAAAAACATTGACTAGAATTAAATTCAGATTCTCAATAATCTATTCTTTTAAGAATTCGGTTTAAATTAGGGTTAAAAGATTTAGATTTAGATAAAACATAAGCTAATGGATTCAAATCAGAAGCATAAGCTTGTCTCCCCATTAATCTTGCTTCCAACAATGTTGTCCCTCTACCTGAAAAAGGGTCATATACAGAGTCTCCAACATTTGTATATTTAGCTAATAACCTATGAACTAATTCTGGTGGATACATTGCTATATAAGAACAAATCTCGTGTAATTTACATTTTTCAAACCAATCAAAATCTATACTAAAAAGCTCGTTTAAGCTAGAACAATTACTTAAAATTTCATCCATATAAAAATTATAACTATTTTATTATGGACATTGAATAATAAATAAAAAGTGCTCGAAATGGGGCTTGAACCCATATAGGTTCAACCTAAACAATTGACAATCATTTGCGTCTACCATTACGCCATTCGAGCATATATTAATTATACAAACTGCATGCTCACTTCGTTCGCATTAAAAAAGAGTCACGGTCCTTTTTATCATTCATGAAGAGAGCGATGATATTCGTCATTATTAGAGTTTAGTTGGTTAGAGTGATTATCATTATCATAATCATGATCTTCACCTTCTGGGCCAAGCATATATATCTTTATCATATTAATGCTCCTTGTCTAAATTATTAACTATCATCACAATATTACCACTAATTTATTATATAAATCGTTATGTTCAAACAAGAAATCATTTTTCAAAAAGTTTTCAAAAATCAAAAAAAGTGTGTATACTATGCTTGTACAACTTAGGCAACGCTCAAAAACTGAGTAGCTCCTAAGTTTTTTTCCTGAAAAATGGCTAAACTTAAAAAAGAAAAAAATATAGATGAACAAATCGAAATGTTGTCTAAGACGCATGGGCTTATTATTGCTAATAAGAAAAAGGCAATAAAAATTTTGAAATTGGTCAACTATTACACGATTAGAGGGTATGGTGAATATGGTAAGTTTATCGATGAAACTACATTAAATAAACCCAAAATTGAGTATAAATACAAACCCGGTGTAACTTTAGAACAAATTTATAATTTGTATTTATTTGATCATAAACTAAAAAAAGAGTTAATGACCCTAATTGGATTAATTGAAAAAAATATTAGGATTATGATTTCTATTGAGTCTAGCACATTCATTAGTTCCGTTACTAAAAAAACCTTAGGACCTGAATGTTATTTTAAAAAAGAGTTATATAGTTCTGAGCAAAATTTTAAAGAACAAAAAAAAGAGATAAAGAAACAGATAAAAAAACTAACTAACACAAGAAATCAGATCAATCAATATGATGAGGTGGTACAACATCATATACATAAATATAATAAGCGTTTCCCTATCTGAGTTTTGATTGAATATATAGATTTTGGTCATACCATAAGTTTTGCTAAATCATTACATCCAAAAGTCCAAAGAGCAATTTTTAACGAGTATCAATTAAATTATGATGAATTTTATGCTTGTCTTGAATTAATGAGAATAGTTAGAAATAAATGTGCGCATTTTAACAGAACATATGCACGTCTATTTCACTTGATTATTAATTTAAATAAACCAAGAATTTTAATGAAGAAAAGAAATATGCATACTATGTATGATTTATTAAGAATAATCAGATATTTTATGATTAAAATAAATTTAAAAGATGAATGATATCGGGCCATTGATAGAATTGAAAAACTGGTAAGGAAAAATAGTGATATTGTTAAACAATATTGTTTGGGTTTTCCAGAAAATTGATATAAAAAATTAAAATAGTATGATCACTAAAACAGATTATGTTATCTTTAGAAGTTGTCCACGAGCTTATTATTATCAACTACATGATCCACAACAAGCTAAACCAACTGATGAAGTAGCACAAAAAAGAATAGATGAAGGTAAACTAGTGGGCAACTATGCACACTTATACTTTGACAATGCTGTTAAAGTAAAAGATAATCCAGATATAGTAAATATCCCCAACCAAGTAGCTATTACTAAAAAGCTACTAGCTACATCTAACTATATTGCTGAAGCATCGTTCCAATTTGATGATTTATTCTGTGCCATAGATATACTAGCTAAAAATGGTAATGGTTATGATATTTACGAAGTAAAAGCATCTACAGATGCTTATAAACATATAGCTGAATATAGTGCTGATGTTGCTTTTCAAAAATATGTTCTAGAACTATGTGGTCTAGAAATTAAAAACTGTTACATCTTACATTTAAATCCAGACTATATACGTCAAGGTGATATCGATGTAAAGCAAATGTTAGTTGCTTACCAACTTAATGCTTTACATGAAGAATTAAAGAAAAAAGAAAAAGTAAAAGAATTGTTTGAGCAAGAATATGAAGCAGTAGCAAGTAATATTGCGCAAATGCGTAGATTAAACAAATTACCATACTATGGTAATTGTGATAAGACTTGTGACTTCTATGGTTTCTGTCACAAAGATTTACCTCAACCTAATGTGTTAAATTTATGTGGAATGTGAAAATCTAAAGCTCATGCACTAATTGAAAACAACATTATTGGTTATCGTGATGTTTTAAATAACCTAGAACGTTTAAGTGAATTTAAGGTTAAATTGACTCCTTACCAAATGATCCAAATGAAAACACACTTATCTGAAGATAACAAACCATTTGTCAATAAAGATTTAATTAATCACTTCTTTCAAAGTCTAAAGTTTCCTATTTACCATTTAGACTTTGAAACAATGAATGAAGCTATCCCGCCATTTGATGGTGCAGGATGTTACCAACAAATACCTTTTCAATATTCACTACATATTCAACATAAAGATGGTAAATTAGAACATAAAGAATTTTTAGGTGATAAATTAGATAGCCAATATGAACTAGCTAAACAATTATGTCATGATATTCCAGCTGATGCAATGACAATGTCATTTAATATGACATTTGAAAAAACTGTTTTAAAACACTTAGCTGCAAGATTTCCAGATCTAGCCAAACATCTAATGCATATTCATGACAATATGGTAGATTTATTAATACCATTTAGAGATTGTTGTTTCTACAGTGTTAAACAAAATGGTTCTAACTCTATCAAACAAGTTATGCCAGCTATTTGTCCGCAACATGCTAATGATTATCAAAATCTAGAACAAGTGCATAATGGTGGCGAAGCTTTAGCTTTGTTTCCTAAGATGCTAAAGATGAGCCCAAATGAAAAAGCAATAGCAAGAAAGAATATGCTAGAATATTGCAAACTAGATACCATGAGTATGGTTTATATTCTAGATGCTTTATTAAAGTTATCTAAGTAAAAGAAAGTCCGTTGGACTTTCTGTCTTTTTTATATAGATATTTGTTAATCTATTAACTAAATCTACATGTCCATCCTTATTTATAATAAACGGGTATTATTTTTTAAATAGGTAATACAGAAAGCGAAAAATTATGAAATTAATTAATAAATTATTACCAATTGCAGCTATTGGTGCAACAGCTGCAGTTGTAACACCACTTGCTACATCTTGTGGCAATGGGTTAAACAACTTTAATGGAGAAACAATTTTCATCCCAACCATTGTTCCAGCTGAACCGGATGAAGAAAAGATTAGAAGAGATGGTGGTTATACAGCTGAAGAAGCTACAGACATATATTTTGCTGATTTAGCTAAAAATCCTGAAATCTTTGTGCAAGATATGTATTATGTTTTGTCAACAGGAATGTTTAGAGCAAAAAATTCAACGCCAGCAGCAAGAGATATGATTAGAACAAATTTGGGAATTAAATACTCAAATCTAGAAGTTAACAAAACAAAACTTACACTTTCATATGAAGTTGAATTACAAGCTGATTTATTTATTATCAGTGGTACGAGTACTAGAACTACAGTTTCTTTATATGCTGATGGTCTTAAATTACATGCTTGATTTAAAAACATCCCATATATTTGTAGTCAAATAATTGGTTATGTAGAATCTGTTCCTTACTGAGTTGCTTGAGATGTTCAAGCTAATCTAGGTCAAAGTTCATTAGAAACTGCATCTATTAGATTCATCGGAAATGGTACTATCGTTTCACAAGGTGATTTTAGATGACATTTCTTAGGCAAAGATATCACAATTGATAAAAACTACGATAAGTTAAGTTACGAAGAAAAATTAGAAGCTGACGCAGCTGAAATGATTTTTGGTCAAATGCTTGGTAGAACTGGTGAAGCAGGTTCATACCACTTAACTAAACTATTTGGTAAACTTCAAAGTTAATTAAGAAACACAAATTAATAAAAAAGAGCTTAAAGCTCTTTTTTTATTTCAGAAAGTTCCATCTTATAAGGAACTTCACCATGAGTTAACTCTTGTAGTTGATCCATGTCTATTGGTTTAGATGACATGATGTTAAATACTCCCATATGAGTTTTAGCAATAAAGTCATTAAGATATAACCCATTTTTCTTATAGAAGTTATATCTTCTTGTCTTTTGGTCATTGTTATCATTAAAATCTGTTACTTGTTCAATACCAAAAGCAATGATTGCTTGTTGATGTTGTTTCATAAACTCTTGTAAGATCTTAGACCCATAACCTTTAGATCTTAGGTTGGGATCAATAGCAAAGTATGCTAGATAGATATAATTTCGCATTGGGCTAAACATAATAAAGCCAATAAAGTTATTATCATCATAGAATTCATCTATTGATGTCTTTTTTGATTCTAATAATTGTTTAAATAGTTCAAGAGGAATTTGTTCTTGGGTTGGGAATGATGCTTTATATAGCTTTAAAACTTGATCTGATAATTCCTGTGTATTTTTAACTTTAATCATAAATAAATTATATTAAACTAGAGTTCACTCTAGTTTTTTGTTTTTTACCCCTATAATGAAAATATAGGAGATAATATGGCAAAAAAGAAAAAACAAAACAGACATGAACACCACGTTGTTCCCAATAAAGATGGTGGATGAGATGTCAAGATAAACAATGCTGGACATCGTACATACCACACAAGAAAGAAATCTACAGCTATTAAAAAAGCTAGAGCTATTTCAAGAAAACATAAAACAGAATTAGTTATACATAACTCTTCTGGTCAAATAGAAGTTAAAAACTCACATAATGTAGTACGTCGTGGTAAACCAGGACCTAAGAAACATAAAAAGAGAAAAGTAAAACACACTAAACGTCGTGTTAAAAAAGCTGTAAGAAAGCACAAAAAGACAGCTAAACGTAGAAGAAGATAAAAAATAAAAACTAGGGGTATCCCTAGTTTTTATTATTGCTTAAATTAATTACCATTCAATTAAGAACTAAAGAGGTTGAATGTTGAATGGAATATATAAATCTAAGAAAGCTAATGTTGTTACATCATTAAATATGTATGATATCACACCATCTGTTGTCATATTTACCACAAAGTCAGTACCATATCATAAAATAGTTCCAGCTTCAGTGTAAACAGCAGGGTATTGGTAGAAAACAGTTGGTGTTACAGTATAATTAGCTGAATCATAAATGAAATCAATTCTAAATCCATCATAAACATTTTCAGCATTAATTATGACATTGTCAAATTTATCAGTGTATTTTTGTGTATTTCCACCAATGTCAGTAACATCGATTTCTTTAATAGCGCCTGGTGCTAAAATTTCTGTTTGACCAATAGTATCAAAAGCATGCATTTTATATTCTAACGCACCAATTCCAAATTCAATTTGTAGTTCAAGGTCACAACCTGCGCTAATCATTGATGTGATCATTTCTGCGCCTGTAGATCCTGGTAATAAGTAGAAACCAATTTCTTGTGAAGATTCATGTCAGAAGATAAAGTCTCCTTCATCAGCATCATAATCATATGCATATAAAGATTCATCACCATCGTCACTATCTAATTCTCAGTGAACATTAATAGTGAATTCTTCACCATCATATGGACCTGTGAATGTTGGGAGATATTTATCATTCTCAACCCAGAAATACATTTCTAGCCCATTTTTAATATCTTCTTCAGAGAAAGAAACAGCGCTAGATTCTAGTTTTTTTATACCACTTTCAGCCAAATCTAGGTTTTCATTAACTTCGTTAGTAATAGAACCAGCTTTTTTAATGGCTGTTGCTTTAATTACAACATCACCAGTAATTAAATCAGCTGCAACTGTTACTTTAGTTCCGTCATCACTAATTGTTCTAGCGACTGCAGAACCGTCTACAGTAACATCACATTCTTTAACTGTATTGTATCCAGTCTTGAAGTTAAATCCAACTTCCAATTCGGTTTTTTCTTTAATTTCTGAAACTGTAAGTGATTCAACACCAACAGAATCAGAACTTAATTCAACTTTGTAAGTTGTTTCTTGTTGTCCATTACCACAGCTTACTGCAGCAGGTAGTACTAAACCTGCAGTTGCAGTTAAGCCTAATAATGGCATCAATAATTTCATTTTTTTCATATATTTCGTTTATAAACTTTCTGTACCCACTCTAATTTCTAGGGGGTACCTAAATATTATATATAGATAACTAACAATATAAATAAAAAATCCTAAGCTATAAGCTTAGGTTTTTTTAATGGCTATCCTACTTATAAACTCTCATCTTGTACGACTGCACGCATAGATGCTAAACCATCTCTATGTCCAATAGATAAAAGATCTGGCGTACCATCACACATTTCTGCTAGCAATTCTGCGTCAAATACATTTCTAGTGAATTTGAAGTGTTCATCAAAGATATTGTATTTAATATCATCAAGTCTAACAAATTCTGTAGCACCAAATTCCCAATCTGGTTGACCTTGTAGATAAGCAGTAATGATATTGTGACGGGTTTTATCAGGTATATATTCTGTATTTATCATATCAGATAAATATGCAAATTTAGGTCTTAAATTTCAGACATCTCCATCATCTTCTTCGGTCTTACCTTCATGAGTGACAATGTATTCAAAGTTCTTACTATAGAAGTTATAGTGACCAGATATAGCTAACCATTCATCTTCACCACTAATATCAGTTTGAATTCTATAACTAAATGTTTCATCTAGAGAAAATGATAATCTACCAGATTCTACATCGATTTGTTCAATCTTGATACTAATATCAACATTAAGATCTTTAAGATGGTCAAAATCAGTAAAGAAATTTAATGATGATCAGTAGGCAACATCTAAAACCATATCGTTAGCTAATATTTCATTATTCTTTGCTACTTCATTTAGGTATATAGAAGTAGCATTAGTGATATTAGCCGTTTTTGCTTTTATTGGAATAGCCTTAACACCAAGTTGAGATGATGTGATGTGATAATTGTATGTTTGTCCTGCTGAACATGATGTTGTTAATGGAACAACGATTCCAGCAGCGGCTCCAGCAGCACATAGTGCTGGGACTAATTTATTAATAATTTTCATATTTCCTCTTTTCACGGTCATTATATCTTTATTTTTTTAAAAAATAAACTAGGTTTTGCCTAATTTATCTCTTATATGCTTTGACTACTTGACCTATATAAACATTGTGTCAACAAGGTTTGTTATATAGGTTTGTGGTTTTAGGATCAGAACTATAGAATTCATTAATAATCTTCTTATCAATAAATTCTGCTTTTCTAATCTTACCTTTATAAATCTTTTTACATATTAAAGTTAAGTTAGCTTCTTTAAAGCATGGTAACTTATCTTTAAAGATAACATGTAATTTAGTTTTGGTTAATTTATTGCCATCTTTTCCTGAATGACTACCAAGATACAATAAATCTTTCTTGTATTTGTTATGATCAAAGAAAGATAAAACAAAATAACTTTTCTTATTAATAAACTTATCAGTGTATCTAGATGGTCGCACAAACACTTCTGCCGTTGGTTTACCATCTAGACCATGGCCTCATAATGCTCCTAGATGACCTCAACTTGCGGTCATCATGTTAAAGTCTTTGTTATCTCCAGCAGAGATAACCATTCATCCATTACCTATTAGGTTAAACGGATTAATCTTTATATCTTCTAATTTAATACTCTTCATATGAGTATTATATTAAATCAGCGATTATTATTTACTCTATTAGATTATTCTTTTTAACTAAATTATCTAACCTTGTTTCAATATTAGTTAATCTTGTCTCAATATTATTAACTTTAGTGACTAGTTGCTTTAATAGTTCATGATCACTAGCTTGATTCTTAGCTAGTTCCATTAAAAGCTCATGATCACTAGCTTGGTTTTTAGCTAGTTGTTTCAATAACTCATGATCACTAGGTTCATCAGAATCAGCGATTCTAGTATTAATTTCGTATTTAGCTAATTGAGTATTTGTCATCTTTTTTAACTCTAAAGCTTTTATTCAAATGCTTTTTCTCATTATATGCTTCCTTTCTTTAATAAATATGAATAAAAGGAAATAACTATGTTATCTCCATATACTTATTCGCCTAAAAATCTAAAAAATTTAAAAAATATTTTTGTAACCAACCAAAAATACGATAAATACTGATCTTTTAGACAAAAGAAAAAACTAGGGAATAACCCTAGTTTCTATTTATTCTGTTTTAATTTTTATTGTTTGAGTATAACCTAACATATCATTGCTTATGTTAACTTCAATTTCTCCAGGTGTTTTGCCACTACCTACAATAATTAATGCTTTACCAGCAAATGTATATATCTTTGCATGGTTTTGTCCATCTATTTTATAAATTTCTGGATTTTGGAATTTTAAAGCTGTTGCGGAGTTGCCATTATCAACACCTAACACTTGTCCATCTCCAGATCAAGTAACATCTAATTCTACTTGTGATTCTCAATCAGTAATTAAATTAGGATTTAATTCTAAATCTTGCAAATCAACAGTAATGTATGCTAATGATTTACCATCAGCTGTGATTGTTGATTTGTCACAATAACAAACTAACTTCTTTTTTGTTGAAGAGTCAATTGCAACTAAATGATTCAATCCAGTAGTATCATTAATTCTTTGTTGGAAACTTGGATCTGTATATGCTTCAGCTGTAATGTTCTTAACATTAGTTGGATCAACTGCGATACGCGTATATAAGCTGTGGTTTGATTCATCTGCAATAATTTCACAGCTAGAATCTCTTGACTTAGCTTCAAATGTATAATATGATCCTGCACCTTTACTTGTAGGTTGATCTTTTCTTGTAATTTCAGCAATTGGTGTTCCATCTTTCTTAATTAATACGTATGGAGCATTTGTATAAACATCAATTGGTGTTCATCCATCAGTAATATCTGGTGTTTCTACTACAGCAGATTTATACATATTATTTGTATTTAGTGAACCAACTAAATGTAATGTTGTGTCATCTTTTCTTTGATGAGCACGATATAGATAATATGTATCCTTTGCAAAACCACAAGTATCAACTATACCAAATGTTGAACTATTAGGGTAGTATGGTCATCTTTCCATTATTTCTGCAACCTTTTCATCTGTGGCATCGTCTTCACAGTTCCAACCAAATGGTGATGGTTCACCAATATAATCAAAACCTGTTCAAACAAATTGACCACCATAACCATCATAATTTAATGTACGATAGATAGCTTCTGTAGCCGTTGTTGTACCTTGATTATCATATGATGACACACGTCAATGATAATCAGGTTTTTTATCATCAAAACGAAATTCGCCATAGAAACCTCTTGAGTTATTAGCACTAGCAGTTTCTGAGCCATAAACTCTATCAAAGTTTTTTAAAGTCTCTTCGGTCTTTGAAAGTGAACCATAGTTAAGACCTAAAACACCTTTATCTTTATATAGTGTTCTTGCTACTTCACATTTTGGAAAATTATATTCGTATTTTAATGGGTCAGGGTGTGGACCAGGATATTCATTAGGATCACTTTCTAGTGCTGTTCCACATCATCTTTTAGTCTTTGGGTCATGATCTAGTTCTCTAGCAATTGACTTTAGTTCATTGGCAAAGCCAACCATCTCATTACCAATTGCTTCTCTTTCTTCTTCACTAATATCTGTATCATGTCACTTACCTTCATGTAATTCATTACCACATGATCACATAAAGACAGATGGACAGTTACGATCACGTTTTACCATACTACGCATGACAAAACTATGTCATTGCATATCTGGTGTAGCATCTATTAGATTATTGCCAGCTCCAACTTGTTCTTTCCACATTTCTCCAAAGTCATGACTAGTTTTAGAAAATTCTCATCCATCAAAGGCTTCATCCATTACATAGAAGCCTAATTCATCACACATTCTTAAAAAGTCTTGGTCTGGACAGTTATGACTAGTTCTAACTGCATTCATGCCCATTTCTTTCATGATGCATAGTTGACGATACATAGCATCATTGTATGATGCAGCACCTAAAGCACCTTGATCGTGGTGTAAACACACACCATAAAGTTTTATTGTTTTACCATTAACTCTAAAGCCATCACGATCAAATTCATAATATCTAAATCCAAATCTTGTTTTATATTGATCAACAATAGTGTTTCCTGACACTACTTGTGTTTCAACATAATAAAGGTTAGGTGTTTCTGCAGATCATAAATTTGGATTATCAACTGTTAATTGACTATTAAAAGTAACGGTTGATTGACCAGCAATTGCTTCAGCTGGAGTTGTAACTCACTGGCTAACTCCGTTACCACTTAAATCAACCACTCTGTTATTTACATGAACAGACTTTGTATCATCATAAGAGTTTTGAACATCAACTTCAACATTAACTGTAACATCTTTACCCACTTCTTGTTTTAGGTTAGGTGTTGTTACATATGTTCCATTATGAGCAACATGGACTTTATCTAGTACGGAAACAGTAACATCACGATAAATTCCAGATCCTGGATATCAACGACTTGATGTTACATATTCGTGTCTAACAATTACATCAAGTGTATTAACTGTTTGACCATCAGCAGTAACATAGTTACTAATATCAAATGCAAATGGGTTGTAACCATATTTGTTATTACCAACTATTTGCCCATTAACTGTTACTAAAGTGTCATTATATGCACCATCAAAATTTAAGATAACAGTTGGGTTATTTTTCTTTGGTAAAACAAAATCTTTGTGATAATAACCTACACCACCTGGTAAAAATCCTGTTGTACCAGATGTTTGATTGTGAGTTAAATCTCTTTTACTATGTTTAAAATTTTGTACAATAGAAAAATCATGTGGTAAGTCTATTGTTTGTTCTTCTACATCGTCATTTAATCTAAATGTTCAGTCTTCATCGATGTTGATATCACGATAAACTTCTGTTGTATTAGCTTGACTACAGCTTGTAGCAACTAATGATAATGGCACAGTTGCTGTAGCAATAGCTGTTAATAATTTAATTTTCTTCATTTTCAATCCTCTTTCTTTTATTATATAAAAGAAAAAACTAGGGAATTAACCCTAGTCTTCATCTATTGGATACAATTCTGGAACAGCTGATACATGTTCGACATTATCACTAATTAGTTGTAATAGTTGACTAATAGTTACAAGTTCAACATCATCAGGTAATTGATCAACAAATTTCTTAAGGTTGTACATCTTACCCTCTTGTGCTCATACATTAACTACTAGCGCAGTATAACCATCAATCTTATGGATATCGCGAGGATAAGTTTTAAGTCTTTTTAAGACTTCAGAACGATGTAAATAATCATTATCTCATATACCTTCTCTAAAACTTAATAATGGTTTATCATTGATCCAATCTATTGAACCATGACCATCCAAAGATAAACCATCTAATGATCAAACTAATCCTTTAACCTGGTCTTGAGCCATATACGGTTCCATACTTTTTACTACACCGTGTTTTCCTGGTTCATATCCAGGATATTTAAAGTCTAATACATTAACTACAGACAAATCACAGTCATGCATATAGTCTGCTGTTCGCTGTGCAAATTCATTGTAGCTATCCATTAATTGGTCTTGATAATACCAACCAGGATTAATATATGCATATCCACTTGGACCAGCAATGATTTCATCATTAGGTGTAGCTGTTGCATACAATTTTTCTAAAATACTATTATTTAGATCAATTGGTGTTGGTGAGATAGTTCAACTTAGTGGGAATTGTCCACGATATGGACTAGCTCAATATTGAACAGACCATAGAAAGTCATTTTGCATTCATTGAATATTATCACCATCTGACATAACAATAGCTAAATAGTGTTTGTTAGGATCAGCTGTTATTTTTCTATGTGTATGTTGTTTATATGAAAACTTTGCTTGATCATATGAATAGAATGATAAGTTATAACAGTGATCAGAAGCTAAAACATTTAATTTATTTTGTGTAGCTCAAATAATATAGTCTTGTTCGGCCCCTGCTCCTGAAATCTTTCCATCAAACCCATGAGACCATCCAAAGATTGGACTATTTGGTTTCATTGTTTTAGCAATGTCATCACGATGTGCTTCTTCAAGACCAACACATACTACAGGGATTTTTGCGGCTATAGCATAATCACGTAGAGCAAAATCTACTGGGTCTTGATTTAATAACATTGTTTTATTTAATTGATTTTCGTAATGTTGGAAAGTTTCATAAGCAGTTTTTTCTTTGCTATATCAAGCACCTTGTGCTTCAGTTATACCAATATCATTGAATTGTTGCTTGTATTTAGCTATAAGCTTATCACTAACCATTAAATAGTGATCACACGCACTAGCCATTGTTGCATTGTTGATGGTAATATTATCACGGTCTTTATCACCTTCAACATTAATAGCTTTAGTGTATTCAATATATTTGTGATTGAATAAATCTTTGTAGCTTTCTAATACATCTCAAATATCTTCGTGTGTATCACTATGTTCAATACTACTTACCACTTTAATGTTAAAGTGGTATTTATCACGCATATCATATATTCAATTGTCACGTGTTTTAATTCCACTTTTAACAAAAATTTCGGCTTGTTGTTTTTGTTGAACTATTAATCCTTCTAATGATTGAAAAGTTGTATTGATATCATCTCTTAATTCTGGATCAAAGTTTTTTAAATTAATAACAGTGATAGTATCAGCTATTGCTGGTGTGCGATAATAAACATCAGTATCATGGTTTAATGGCTCGTTTTGTTTATTACCACAACTAGCTAAACTAGCTGTAGTTAAGATTGTTATGGGAGCTAACCCACTTAAAATAATAGGAAGTGGCTTTTTCATAACTAATTATTTCCTTTTTGATATTTTAATTCTCTTCAATTTAGATTTGAAGGCTAATGTTGTTGCCCCGACACCTGCTCCTGCTGTTGCAATAGGAGTTACTACAGCTACTGGAACAATTCATGTCATTGGATCTGCTGGTTCTTGTGGTAGTTGACGATATTCATCAATATTGATGTCAACTAACTCATGGTCTTTAATAAAGTAATCGTTTAGCATATCAAAGTCTAAATATACTTTATCTTCCTTTAAAAACATTCTTATATCTCTAGATTTGCCATCTTTGGTAATTGTACCAAAAGCATAACTAGTTTCACTTGGTGTTGTGTCAACTTTAATAATTTCTTCACCATCTGTTAATGTATAGATTTTTCCTCTTTGTTTATAACTTCATCCATACATTGATGTATAGCCCACTAAATCAATAAGTGGTGTAAATAGAGTGTAACGATCTTTCTCTGGTTCCTCAGCTTCTAAATCATCTATTGCATGCATCAATAAATTTTCATATGTATATTTTGCTAATTCAATAGCTTGGTTTTGTAAATGAATGGAGAAGTTAGTTAAGATGTTACGAGCTGAATCTATATCTAATGCATAAGCTTCTTGAGATACTTGACTTCATTGGTGTTGTCAAATATCTTCAAATTTTTCAAACATATGTTGTGTTGGTAAACCATAATATTCGCGGTGTGTATCAGCTAAACGATATAGTTGACGGTAAATAAATGACGCTGCTTTATCATCATATGCATATGTTTCAGGTTTATATGAATAATAATCAGAAAGTAATGTTGTTCCACTAGATAGCGGAATGAAAGGAGCATAATTTGAGCTTGATAGGCATAATCATTCTTCTACTCCAAATTCCTTTGGTGCTTCTGGATTAGCTTTAATGATGTGGATTTGATATGCTCCTTCATTACCAACATAGTGTAAGCGGTGGTCATTTTCTGCTTCTTCAAATCATGGTAAATACTTTTTGCTTTTGTCATCAATTAAATCTTCATATCTATCTCTCATAAACAATTTGACATCATTAACTGATAGTGGATTATCAGGAGTAAAGAACGATGGATATTTAGTTGTTTTATCATATTCATGAAATGTTGATGATTTTTCTCAAGCGAACATGTTACCACCACGTCATGTACGTGTGTGGTTTTGATCATTAAAAGTTGATCCATATGTTTCTGCTAATCTTAAGTGTTTAATTTCACCTTCATGGTTCTCGTCAAATACAGCAAACTTTTCTCATCCTCCTGCTTCGCTGCGAGGAATATTAAATAAATCGGGTGAACAAATAATATCTCTATTACCTTCTATTTTTACGTCTTCACCAAAAATTGTAGCTAATGAATCCAACATAAATTCATTACCTACGGTTGTTGCTTTATCGTCAGGTAATTTAATGGCAATATATTGATGACCTGAATATAGTTCCATATATCATGCTTCATCTTGATCAATAAACATAACAGCGTTGCCATCAGCATTACCGACTTGATCAATAATGTTAAGGATATATTGAACACCATGTCTTGCTGATTTAGCAACAGCAGCACCTATTTGTGTAAAGTTATCTTCAGAAATTCCACCATCTCTAACAAATGGGTCTTTGCCCCCTGAACTAGCAATTTCTGTTTTGGAGTAGCATGATAATGTTGCAGATACACCTACACCATTCTCATTGATACCAGATGCTTCTCAATGTAAACCTTTTCCCATGGCTGGGTTTCGTGGTGTTGATACATAACGATATGTTGTACCTGGCATTTTCCATTCAAAGCCATTTTTTCCTTTAACAGTTGTATTAGCAAGTTCATTACGTTGGAATACTTGCCCATTTAACATTAAAGAATGTGGTCCAGAATCTGATGATCTAGCAATGATGGCTTTGCCATCAGCACTAACTCCAGATCCAACATACATTACAGTACAACCTTCATTGTCTTCTTCTTGCTCTTGGATTATTTCTTGTTGGTCAGTGTTAACCAAACTAGCAATAGGGGCATTTATTGCTGTTGGAATAATTGATAAACACATACCACTTAATAATAAAGTTTTCGTCATAAAAATACCTCAAGGTTATTATATAAAGAAAAAACTAGAGCTATAAGCTCTAGTTTATTCTATACATTATGATGGCGGAGTTCCAATCCTACCATATTCTTCGTTACACATAACGTGTTTATAACCGTTATGATAACCTTCGGTAGATTCTTCTTTTTCAACTGTTATGTAGAATTCAGCACTTTGTTGTTGCTGAAACATTATTACACAATCAGAACCACCAAACAAGAAGTAACCTAGTGGATCACCTTTGTTAACTTGTGCTCCAACTTTTGCAGTATCTTCAAAGTTAACGCTGGATACTTGTCCCATGCCTATAGGCATAACAGCTACATCGCCAATTGTATCATTATGAACAATGACTACACCACGTGTTTCAACAGCTTGTCAACTTAATGAGTTAGACTCTAAGAAATATTTTTCTCTAGTTTGATCTCAGTATACAACACCACCAGCAGCATTAGCATGAGGAACAAGATAACATTCTTTGATTGTTCCACTTACTGGAAAGTGGTAACGATGATAATCATCATAGTTTAAATATGTATGAGTTAATCATCCATTTTTGAATTCATCAGCATATTCTTTGCCTAGTTCACCCAACATTTGCTCAACAGTCATGTAAACAGATGATTTGATTTCAACTCCATCTTCATCTGTGATTGAATCGCACCAGAACCCTCCTTCATTATCTATGCGTCATGTACCTTGTGGTAATGAATCAGCAGGTGAAACAATTATGGTGTCATCACCTTTTCCACTAACAGGTCTGACTGCAGGACTGCTTAGTTTTCTTGAAAAGAAATCATTTCAGCTATGTCAATTGCTTTTATCCTCATATCATCCTTTATCTAAATTTCATGCTGGATCTTTTAAAAGCATTTGATAATACTCTTCTTTTCAAGATTCTTGCGTATCTAAAAATAAACGTCATTGGTTATTGTAATACTTTAGTCAAGTATAAATTGGTTCAAGATATTGCACAGATGGATAAAATAAACCTTCATCTTTTAATTCATATAGTGGTTGATCAAATAAATAGTAGATATATAAAATACTTTGATCACATTTAGTAGCAAAGTCATCAAATCTTTTATCTTGAGTTATATTTCATGGTAAGCATTTTATTGAGTAATCAATAAAATCATATAACTCATCTAAGTTGCTTACTGGGTTAGTAACTTTATCTGGATTTTTAACATGAGCTAAAGCAATAGATTCTTCCACTAACATTTTAAGTTTTGGATCATGATCCAAAATATCTCTTAAAGCATTAGCTGCATCACTATGCTTTTTTTGACTACAACCAGATAAACTAATTAATGGTGTAGAAGCAATTGTTAATATTGTTGGTATTAATAATTTAACTTTCATATATTTATTATATACAAAAGAAAAAACTAGGAGTTTCCCCCTAGTTTTCCCATTAAAGCAACGTCTTTCTATTCTCCCCTGTTGGGCACATTCGACTTCATCGGGCTCAATTTTTATATTGTCTTGATTTTATT
The DNA here is from genome assembly GCA_045617465.1 of Mycoplasmoidaceae bacterium. GTDB lineage: Bacteria > Bacillota_I > Bacilli_A > Mycoplasmatales > Mycoplasmoidaceae > Hennigella. Next base: position 140,845 of record JAZLIQ010000001.1, read on the forward strand.
TATTACCTTCCAACTACCTGTTTTATTACTTCCTTCTCTAACAATATTTCCCTTCTTAACTAATGAGGCGATAATTCTTTGAATTTGTCTACTAGATTTATCTAGAATTTGACCGATTTGTACTGCTGTAATTCTTTTATTGTTTGAAATCAAATTCAAAACAGATTGTTCTTGATTTGTTAATTTTGAAATAGTCCCGAAACTATCATGATAATCTGGCTTGCTAATTGTTTTTAAATCTGAACTGCGCTTAGCATATGATACAAAGTCACAAATCTTATTTTCATCCTCATAGTAACCAATTAATGCTTTGTTGTATAAAGAACGATGACCAACTTGAATAAAATTAATATTTTTGGCAATTAAGCATAAATTTGCAAAACAAAGTGAAGTTCGTTTGTTACCATTAGGAAATAATTGTCTTTTTGATCAATATGCACATAATTTTGCACCATCATCAAATGTTTTAATTTGTTGATGTTTATTTAACATATCTATAGATTCTTGCTCACTATATACCTTTGGTATATATCCAGTACCAGTTATCATTACCTTGTGATTTCTAAAACAACCTGCATCCTTTTTTTCATAGCTGTCAATGATCTCATTTAAATTCATTGCATCTTTATATGTAATGAGTTCATTACTATTAGCACGTTCAATAATATATTCATATGCTTTTTTTAATGATGTAATTATGACAATCTTGTCATAAGGGATTGTTTTAATGGCATCTTCAAAAAATTCCAATGTGTTTAAAGTATCCACATAAGTAATATTTTTGTCTTCTAGATTAGCTGCTTGGTAAACTATTTCTTTGAAATAATCATGAGCTAATTCAATCATTTCATTTCTATACTTTTTTATCATGACATCATTATATACTACTTTTTGAAAAATGTCGTAATAAAATGTCGTAATATTATCTCGGTAAACTAGTTTAATACGACACTATAAAAGGAATATATGTCGTAATAAAATGTCGTAATACTTTACTATAATCAAAAAGAAAAAACTAGGAGTTTCCCCCTAGTTTAATCATTAAAGCAACGTCTTTCTATTCTCCCCATTTGGGTACATTCGACTTCATCGGGCTTGACTTCTGTGTTCGGG
>JAZLIQ010000002.1:0-111878 GCA_045617465.1 Mycoplasmoidaceae bacterium
TAAAATCCTGTGATAGCAATATCGTGAGGGTTCAAGTCCCTCTTTCAGCACCATTGTTGCGGGTATAGTTCAATGGTAGAACTATAGCCTTCCAAGCTATTAATGTGGGTTCGATTCCCATTACCCGCTCCAATAAGGACAAATAAATAGACCAGGCGAGTCCTGGTTTTTTCTTTTCTAATAGAAACAAAAGTTATAATTCATATATGAAATCACGATATTTTAAGTTTGTAGCTATTGACAAACCTGTTGTCGACAGATTTGTTGCTAACCACCCACAACTATCTAAATATGTTGATACAACTCAACCTTTTTATGTTCGTATATCCAAAAAGGCATATCCAGGTTTAATTCATACCATTATTAGTCAAGATCTAAATAGTGAACAAATAAAAATACAATGAAATCAATTAATTGATTTTGCTAAAAAAATTAAACCTAAGAAAATAGCAAAATTATCTAATGACACACTAACTAAAATTGTTGGACAAGAAAAAGCTAGTTTAATTTCTCAATTAACAACCAACATTATTAATGAAACATTAGACTTAGACTTATTGTCTAAACAATCTGAAGATTTAATTATTGAGAATTTATCTAAATATCAAAGTTTATCTCTTAACTCCATTAAGACATTTGCAATCTTTGGTCTGTCAAAACAAAACATCTTAGCTGACCAAGATCCCGACTTCATTAAAGGATTACAAATCTTTTTAAACAAACAAAACATTGAACAACAAGATATAAATAGTATTAAAATAGAATATAGAGGCGAATTAACCTTATTTAGCCTTTGTATGTGAAAAATTAGAAATGAAAGGTTAGGAAAATAATGAGTTTAAAAAATCAATCAATTGCATCCTACATTAAAGAGCAAGTGTTTGGTGCAATTAAAAAATTATCTAAAGAATTACACTCAGATAGATTACTTGTTGAATTAGAAAACATTAATGTTGATAAAACAAGAAATTCTAAATTTGGAGATTTTACAACTAATGTTGTAATGTCTTTATCATTAGGTAATATTAGCAAGATTGACGCAGCAAAGAAAATTGCTGAACTTATTGATCCTAAAGCTTTTGCAAAAATTGAAGTTGCAGGCCCTGGCTTTATCAATTTCTATTTAAGTGATGCTTCTAAACAAGAATTACTATATGCGATTGATTCAGAAAAAGATAGTTATGGTAAATTAAAAAAGAACAAACTATGATATAACATCGAGTTTGTTTCTGCTAACCCTACAGGGTTATTACATATAGGTCATGCTCGTAATGGTGCTTACGGTGATTCATTAGCAAGAATCTTTGAAGCTAACGGAATTAAAGTTGATCGTGAATACTATATTAATGATGGAGGTAACCAAATTAACAAATTAGCTCTATCTGTATTAATTAGATATTTACAATCTTATGGAAAGAAAGTTGAACTTCCAGAGGATAGTTACCACGCTCAAGAAATTATTGACACTGCTAAATTACTAAAAGATAAGTATAGTGACAAATTTGTTAATGCTAAATTTGATGAAAACAAAATCTTAGATGAAGAAGCTAACAAGGAAATAGGTAGCTTCGCTAAAAACTACCTTATGAATATTATTAAGGATCATTTAAGCAAATTAAACGTTGAAATGGATTTATGATCTCCTGAATCATATATCTATGAAAATGATTTAATCAACAAAGCATTCAAAAAACTAGATAAATATTTATATGATGCTGATGGTGCAAAATGATTAAAGACCACACAATACGGAGATGACAAAGACCGTGTTCTAGTTAAATCTGATGGTAACTATACATACTTCACGCCAGATATTGCTTATCACAACTTAAAGTTATCTCGTGGTTATGACAAAATCTTTAATATATGAGGAGCAGATCATAAATCATATGTTGATCGTATGTCTACAGCAATTCAAATGTTAGGCTTCAGAAAAGACCAAATGCATGTTTGTGTTATGCAAATGGTTCAATTAACTAAGGGTGGACAAGAATTTAAAATGTCTAAACGTTCTGGCAATAGTTTTACAACTATTGACTTAATCAATTTAATTGGTAAAGATGCTGCTAGATGATACTTAGTTAACCAATCTCTAGATTCACATATCACTATTGATATTGAAAAAGCTGGTAAAAAGAATAATGAAAATGGTTTATTCTATGTTCAATATGCTTATGTAAGAATTAAACAAATTCTTGCAAAAGTAAATGGTAAAAAAGAAAAAGAAATTGAATTATTAAATCACCAACTTGAAAAAGAATTGATTAATCAAATGTTCTTCTTCATGCCAACAATTGAAAATATTGGTAAAACATATGAAGTTCATAAGATGTGTTTATATTTAACTAACTTAGCTAAGTTGTTCCACACATATTATGAACAAGTGAGAATTGGTGATTGCAAAGATGAATCATTAATTGGACAACGTTTATATTTAATTGATTGTGTTGCACAAATAATCAAAAACGGTCTTGCATTACTAGGAATAGATGTTGTAGAAAAAATGTAAAAGAAAAAGAGCTTATGCTCTTTTTTGTTTTTTGTGTAAATATTTTCTTGTATATTCTATTTCACTCATATGTAAATGTTTGGCTTTGTTGTGGTTTATTATCTTAATTATCAAAATACCAACATTAACAACAATTCCGTTAAAGATTAGGGCTCCAATTGTATCATATGTAAATTCACCAACAACAAATGCTATAGTTAGAGAATAACTAAATGACATTAGGCAACAAAGAGGCATGAAAATTGCTCAGTTTAGAGATATTCCTGAAGTATCCTTATTTTTTAGACACTTAATAAATTGTGGCCAGTTAATAGATTCTCAAAGAGAGGCGGCAACAATACTTAATGTAATAATTATTGGTGTTCATTCTCCTTCGTCAGGACTTACGATGCCTGGGTTAAAGATTGGATTTGTAAATATCATTAATATCGCCGACAAAATAATTACAGTAGCAAAAATGGAAATAAGTAAAACAACAAGAGGTAGATATTGTTCTTTTTTACTTTTTATCTTTGATAAAAGTATTTTAGATAAGTGCAATTCATTAACACGATATTTTTTTGCAAGATACATATGTCTAGCTTTTATAACTAGCAACGTTATACTTCCCACAAATTGCAATATATAGTTAGCAATAATTCAAATAGAAGACAACTGACATAATGGCAATGGTACATTTTCTTGGTTGTTTCATCAAGTTGACATGTGAGCCATAAAGTAAACATATCCTCAAGAGATACTTACTGATGAACAAACAATAAAAAGAATGTAGGTAATTATTGATGTTCCACTAGTATTCTTGGTTTTGAATATAGTCAATAATTGGGATATCCCAATTATTGTGGACATACTAAACATAATACATCCAAGAATATTTGCTACTATTACATTAGTTCACATAGGTAAATTATAAAATAAACTTATTTCTTGTTAGATAAATACTTCTTAGTGTATTTTCATTCACTAATACCAAGCTTCTTAGCCTTTCTAACATTGATTAACTTAAGTATTAAGACCGCAGTATTAATTAAAATACCGCAACAGATTAGCGAAGCTATAACATTTGTTCAACCATTAGAGAAACCTAAGAATAGATCATATGAAAAGCAAACTACACAAGATAATGGCAAGAAGATGGCTCAACCCAATGAAATTCCACTTGTGTCTCTTGTCTTCATACATTTAATGAATTGTGGCCAACTAATCGATTCAAAGAAAACGGCAGCACAAATATTAAGTACAAAAACAGCTAGTATTAGGTTGTTGCTTTGTTCTTCTGTTGGTTTTGGAAAATCAGTAGCTCCAAACACACTACCAACAGCAACACATATAGCTATCATAACAAATGTAATAATTAATAAAGGATAGTATCTTCTAATTCAGCTATATCCTTTTTGTTTATCAAATATTATTTGAGAATATTCAATTTCACTGATTTTTAGTTTCTTACTGTTGTGTAAATGTTTTATTTTTAAAACTAAAATACAACTAATCAATATAACACTAACTAAATTACTTAATATGGCTGGTATAAGTGCAGCCACATGAAGTTTAACATTTGTAACATCTGGTGAATAAACATTACCAACATAGTTTACAGTCGCTCATGAACATCATAAAATTGAAGCAAACAAAAACAATATATATGATACTAATGATGTTCCACTAGTATTTTTAGTTTTAAAAATAGTATACAATTGAGGTAACTCGATTGCTATTGTCATGGCAATACTTATGATACCAAACACTAAAGCTAATATATCAGATGTAAATGTTGACATATCAACATATTATATAACCATTTCATTTATTAAAATTTAGTAAATAAACTTTTAATTAGTGATCAAATAACATTGCTATTAACATTTCTTCCGCTAATTACAATTTGTTTAAATATCTCTTTTAAACTTCCTGAAATTACCATAGAACAAAAGTTAATTTGTAAATCGTCTTGTTTAAGAAGTTGTTTTACTTCATCTCTTATGAAGAAATTAATTGTTTTGGTTATCAAATCAATATACGATCCATAATATACATTTTCTTTAGCTTGTTTAATTGCTGCATAAATAAGTTCATGGTTGTTTACAACAAACTTATTAAATGCTGCAACCAAATAAAAAACTAAGTGTTTTAAGTTAATAGGTTTTAATTTCCTAGGTATAGGCAATATACCACTTAACTGATTAATAATTGTATATTTCAATAATTCATTCTTATTACCAAAGTGATGATAATATGTCATTGGTGTAATATCTGCCTTTTGGCAGATATCAAGAACCTTAATTTTCTTTTCGTTCTTAATAAGATATAAAATTGCACCAGTTAATGCCAATTTTGTTTTGATGATTCTTTCATCTAGATCTGTATAACTATATTTCATAAATTTACTCTCCTCACGGTCATTATAGAAATCAATAAATTTATGAAATGAGTAATAAAAATCACACTTGTTTCCAAGTGTGAATTTTATTTATTTTTTCTTGTTTTTGTGTTTGTAAGATAGTGAATTAGGTTTTAAATATTTTAAATAGTGAGCATATTCTGTCATCTTCATCTTCTTGGCAGCTCTCATATGAATAATCTTTGTAATCATTACACCATAAGCAGAAATTAAGCCATTAATCATTGCTGGTATGAATAATCCTCAATATCCTTTATTTCCGCTTTGAACTACTATTACACCAAGAATAATATCATATATGGTAATTAATGTGTTTGTGATAGGCAGCATAATTACACATTGAAGGCTTTGTGATGTTGTATTCTTAGTTCATAATATCTTCACAAATTGTGATGCAGTCATAACAACAAAAGCTAAACATGCTATTGTTGAAACAATAATCATTCAACATCATGGGCCAGTAAATTCATCAATAAAATCTTGTCATGGATTCATATTATTTACCACCTTTCTTTGCTTTTAATAGTTTGGCAGCTAATTGGATTTCATTAATCTTATATTTTTTAGCTAGTTGAACATGACGAATCTTAATAATTAATGCCGTAGTGTTAATTGTTAAGTTTAGAACATTTGATAAAATGTTTGGAACTAATGCAAGATAAACTAATCACTTTTCAAATTCTGGATTTTGTAAGCCTCGTATTGCATTACCAATCCCTCATGAAGCCATAAATGCATTTGATACCACAAACGCTACATATGACACAATTGATAATGATGATGTGTTTTTTGTTTTGATAATCTTATTAAATTGTGGAATCGAATATAAAGCCACAAGAATTAAGATTACTCAGCCAATAATGGCTGCTAAAATTGCTTGTATTAATGGTGACATAATGTATTTATTATAAATAAAAAAACACTCTTAAAGAGTGTTTTTTGGTGTCATTGTTAAATTACTTGTTTAATTCAACTAAACCAGCAAGTTTTTCTTTTGCGTTTTCTTCAGAACCCTTGAATAGTTTAGCAGCTTGTTCAGGAGCTTTCTTAACAAGTGCAGCATATCTAGCTTCACCTTTTAAGAAGTCTGCGTAGCTACCTTGAGGGTTTGGAGTTGAGTCAAGAGTAAACTTCTTTTCTGCTGTTGGGTTGTAACGGTAAAGTTGTCAGTAACCAGCTTCAACAGCTTTCTTCATTTCAATTTGGCTATTAGACATATTGAAACCGTGGTTAATACATGGAGCATAAGCAATAATGATTGATACACCATCATAAGCTTCAGCTTCAGTAATAGCTTTGATGAATTGTTGTTGGTCTGCTCCAAGAGCAACTTGAGCGACATATACATCTTTATATGTCATAGCAATACCACCAAGGTCTTTCTTTCTTGTTGGTTTACCAGCAGCTGTAAATTTAGCAACTGAACCCATTGGAGATGCTTTAGATGCTTGACCACCAGTGTTAGAGTAAACTTCAGTATCAACTACTAAGATGTTTACATTTTCACCAGATGCAAGTACGTGGTCTAAACCACCAAAGCCAATATCATATGCTCAACCATCACCACCGATAATTCATACTGACTTCTTAGATAATTGGTCTAAGTTAGTCAAGATCTTTTCCATACAGTGACAGTCATTATCACATAATGGTCCTTGAGCTTTTGCTGCTCTTTCAAGAGCAGGAATGAATTGATCAATGTCATCAGCATCTTTGTGAGCAATAACATCAGCAATTGCTTTCTTTAATTCTGCAGATGCTTTTTCATTTGCAGCACAAGCTTCTAAGTGTTTGTATAGGTCGTTTCTACGATATTTTAATCCTAGAGCCATACCTAAACCAAATTCAGCATTATCTTCAAATAATGAGTTAGCTCAGCTTGGTCCACGTCCCTTTTCATCTTTACAATAAGGAACAGTTGGGAAAGCACCACCATAGATTGATGAACATCCTGTTGCGTTAGCAACAACCATCTTCTTACCAAATAATTGAGAGATGATCTTGATGTATGGAGTTTCACCACAACCAGCACAAGCTCCAGAGAATTCAAAGTAAGGTTCTTCAAATTGAATACCTTTAACGGTTGTCTTAGCAAATGGAGTTGGTAAAGATTTTAATGTAGTGAAGAAGTCTCAGTTTTTCTTTTCTTCTTCAATTCTTGTATTGATTGGTTTCATCACCATAGCTTGTTTGTCTTTGTTTTTGTTAGCAGGACAAACTTTAGTACATGAACCACATCCTGTACAGTCAGCAGCAGAAATTTGGATTCTAAACTTAGCACCTTTAGCACCAGTCATGTCAACAGTTTTAAATGATGCAGGAGCTTTTGCTAGATCCTTAGGATCTATTGCTTTAGATCTAATTGCTGCATGTGGACAAACTAAAGTACATTGACCACATTGTAAACAGTTTTCAGGAATTCATTCTGGAACTGTATTACCAATAGCACGTTTTTCATATTGTGTTGTTGCAGTTGGAACAGCACCATCAGGTTTAAATGCACTTACTGGAAGTGAATCACCACGGTGTTGATCAATTACAGCACAGAAGTTTTTGTAGAATTCAGAAGCATGTGATAAATCAAATGGTTCAGGATTTGTATTCATATCTAATGCTTTAACATCAACTTCGTGTAGGTCACTTGTTGCAGCATCAATAGCTTTCATGTTAGCAGCAACAACCGCATCACCTTTACGGCTATATAGTTTAACAACAGAGTCCTTCATTTGTTTTTCACAAGTTTCATAAGGAATGATATTTGTAATCTTGAAGAAACAAGATTGCATAATAACGTTGATTCTGTTTCCTAAACCAGCTGCACCTGCAACTTTGTAAGCATCAATAGTGTAAAGTTTAGCGTTAAGCTTTTGAACTTTTTCTTTAAATGCTTTTGGTAAGTGTTTACTAATTTCTTCGGCTGAATAAATTGAGTTTAGTAATACACAACCATTTGGTTTTAATCCTTCAAGTACATCATACTTATTCACATAAGTAAAGTTGTGAACAGCAATGAAGTCTGCTTGTTGTAAGAAGTAAGGGCTTCTAATCATTTCATCAGACATTCTTAAGTGAGAAATTGTTAATCCGCCAGATTTCTTTGAGTCATATTCAAAATAACCTTGAATGTACTTGTTTGTGTTTTGACCAATAATCTTAATAGATGATTTGTTTGCTGAGATTGTACCATCAGATCCCAATCCTCAGAACTTACATTCATAACATTTGCTGTCTAGTTTTACTTCATGGTCTAGAGCAGGTAATGATAAATGTGTTACATCATCATTAATACCAACAGTAAATCTAACAATTGGTTTGTCAGATGTCATGTTGTTGTAAATTTGATAAACGTTTGCAGGTGTAAATTCTTTTCCACCTAAACCAAATCTACCAGCTAGAACTTTGATGTCTGTTCTGTTCATTTGGTTTAGAGCCATTACTACATCTAGGTATAATGGTTCACCATTTGAACCTGGTTCTTTAGTTCTATCTAGAACAGTTAATCTCTTAACTGTCTTAGGTAATTTTTCTACAAATGCTTTAGAATTGAATGGACGGTATAAGTGAACTTTCATTACACCATACTTCTTTCCTTCTTTTCTAATTAATGTGTCTAGAGACTCATGAATTGTATCTGCTCCAGAACCCATAACAACAACTACATCTGTTGCTTCAGGTGAACCATAGTAATTGAATGGAGCATATTTTCTTCCAGTCAATTCTGCTAACTTGTTCATTGCATTTTCAACTGCAGTATAAGCATCATCATAGTTTTTGTTGTTTGCTTCACGGTTTTGGAAGTATGTGTCACCATTTTCACAAGGACCCATTAATTTAGGATGGTTAGGGTTGTGACCAGACTTCTTGTAAGCATTAACTTTATCCATAGGAAGCATTTGTTTAATGACATCATATGAAATTTCTTCTATCTTGTTAATTTCATGACTTGTTCTAAATCCATCAAAGAAGTGCAAGAATGGTAATGATGAGTTTATTGCAGCAATGTGTGCTACTAAAGCCATATCATGAGCTTCTTGTACGTTATTTGAAGCTAACATACAGAAACCTGTTTGTCTACAAGCCATAACGTCTTGGTGGTCACCAAAGATGTTAATTGCTTGTGCAGCAAGTGTTCTTGCTGATACATGGAAGACTACTGGTAAACATTCAGCAGCAATCTTGTACATGTTAGGGATCATTAGTAATAATCCTTGGCTAGCTGTATATGTAGTTGTTAAAGCACCTACTGCAGCTGCACCGTGGACTGCACCAGCAGCTCCACCTTCAGATTGCATTTCGGTTACTTTTACAGTATTGCCAAAAACATTCTTTTGTCCCTTAGCTGCTCATTCATCACACAATTCAGCCATTGGTGTTGAAGGAGTAATAGGGAAAATACATGCTGTATCACTTAAAGCATAGCCTATCATGGCTGCAGCAGTATTTCCATCAACTGATATATATTTTTTGTTTGTTGACATAATAAAATCTTTCTAAATAAAATGTACATCCCTACGGGATGTACATATATTATATATCTATTTCAATAATAAGTTAGAAACTTATTATTGAAACTATTGATTTTCGTCGTCTTTCTTGTTTGGTTCGGCGATTGTTATCTTAGCAGTTTCTGAATCTTCACTGCCTCTAACGACTGTAAGTTTTTGCTTAGCAGCTGGTAGTGGTTCGTTTTGAATAGGGCCAGCAATATCAATTTTTGGTTTTGCTTTTGCTGCGTCTTCAACCTTTGGTTTAGCGTCTTTTTTAGCTTCTACAGCAGGAGCTTCAACTTTTGGTTTAACAGTAGGTTTAATTTCAACAGAAGTTTTACCTTTAGAAGGCATTTGTTGGGCAATCGGCTTTTGAGCTGATTCTTTAGTTTGCATCATTGGTTGAGTTGATTGCATTACTTTTGCAGTAGTTGGTCCCATTTGAACATGTGATGGTTTTGCAGTTACTGCACCAGAAGCATCTGTAGATTCTTTAATTGTTTTAAGCTTAGCGTTTCTAGCATGAGATTGAACAAATGATTTACCTACAGCAATGTTGTGGTTTAAACTTTCAGGTCCACAAATGCATCCACCTTCACAAGCCATTCCTTCAATGAAGTTATATTTGCTTGTTCCGTTAGATAAAGCTTCCAAAGCTTTAATACATTCTTTCATACCACTACAAGCAACAGAAGAAAGTTTAAAGTCTTTAATGTTTGCTTCTTTTAATCCTTGAACAACGGCTTCAGATAATCCACCAATACGAGCAAAGATTCTACCAAATGATGAACCAGATTCTAATTCAACTCCTGGAAGAGTTTCAACATCAATATCTCTTGCAGCAAACATTGCTCTAAGTTCGGTAAATGTTAGAACATAGTCAACAAAAGGTCTGATATCTGGTAATGATCTTTCGTCTTTCTTTGCAGCACAAGGACCAATGAAAACAGTTAAAGCGTCTGGGTGTTTTGCTTTAATAATCTTTCCTGTTTGAGCCATTGGACTTACGTTATGACTAATCTTGTCTTTAAGTTCAGGGTGGAACTTTTTAATGTAATTAACAAAGGCAGGACAGCATGAACTTGTTAAAACTTTCTTTTCAACTAGTTCTCTTGCTTCCATATGAGTTACAGCATCTGCGCCCATAGCAGCTTCAACTACATTTGTGAAACCTAATTTAGTAATACCATCAACTATTTGTTGAACTTTAATTCCAGGGAATTGAGCAGCAATAGATGGAGCAACCATCGCATAGATTGGTCTCTTCTTTGTTGCTAACATATTGTTTCTAATATGGTCAATTACGAATGTAATGAATGTCTTAGCGGCAATGGCACCAAATGGACACTTTTGTGTACAGTTTCCACAAACGATACATTTTGAATAGTCAATCTTTGCTGATAAGTTTTCGTCCATGGTAATAGCACCAGTTGGACAAGCTTTTTGACATGGTCTACGGAAGTTATAAATTGCTCCGAATGGACATGCTTTAGCACACAAACCACAGTTAACACATTTTTCTTTATCAATGTGTGCACGGTGCATTGTGTCAATACTAATTGCCCCTTTAGGACAAGCTTGCTTACAAGCGTGACCGATACAACCACGACATGATTCAGTTACTGTGTAACCACCCATTGGACATTGGTCACAAGCAATAGGAATAACATCAATAATGTTGAAGTCATCTCATTCACCACCACGAGTAATTTTTACTCTTTCAGCCATGATGGCTCTTTCCATATAAACACAACAACGGTAGTTAGCTTTTCTACCTGGAACTAGGATTTCTGGAAGCTTAGATTCTACATCTTTAAAATTACCAGCGTAACTTGCTCTGGCAACTTCACGTAAAACGTCGAATTTAATCTTTTCTACATAGGTTTCAAATTTTCAGTCCATATTATCCTAAATAAAATAGTAATAAATCTTTAATATTATACAAAAAATATAACTATTTAGTAACTATATTATTAAAGCTTTGTTTTATTTCATCAAACTCTTTTGTAGAAAGAGTTTTTTTGTCTTTATAAGGGTAATCAATTCCAAGCTTTTTGTACTTGTCTAACATCAAATTGTGATAAGATAAAAGCTCATATTTTTTGCAGAATTTTAGAGGTTTAATAAAATCAGCTAATTGTTGTAAATGTTTTACGTCTTCATTGACTGATTTAACAATAACTTGTCTAATTCAAAATGGTTTTTGATTTTGCTCTAACCATTTTATCAGTTCTATTCCAGTTAAATCTGCACAACCAGTTATTTCTTGATGTAATTGTGAATCTGTTGCTTTAACATCAACAATTCATAAATCAACTAGATCTAAAAGATCTATATATGCTTGTTTATTAGTCAAGAAGTTACATGCAGATGTGTCAATAGTTAAATGAATTTTTTGCTTTTTGCACTCTTGGGCAAAAGCTTTAATAAATTCATATTGCATCATTGGTTCACCACCAGATAATGTGATGCCGCCTTTTTCATAAAATTCTTTGTTACGATTGTATAAATGAATGACATCTTCAATTGTCATTTCTTTAGCTTGGTCACTAGTCAATGGTCAACTTTCTGGGTTGTGACAATACTTGCATCTAAAAGTGCAACCTTGTAAGAATAAAACTAGTCTTACACCAGGTCCATCAACAGCACCAAATGTTTCTGTTTTAAAAACTTTGGCTGTAATACTCATCTATACGCTTTCGTGGAATGTTCTTGCAATAACTTCGTCTTGGTGTTTTTTAGACAACTTAACAAAGTTAACTGCATAACCAGAAACTCTTATTGTTAATTGTGGGTATAGTTCTGGGTGGTTTTGTGCATCAATTAATGTTTCACGCATTAAAACGTTAACGTTAATGTGTTGTGCACCTTTCTTAAAGTAACCATCTAACATAGTTACTAAGTTATCAATTTGTTCATCTCTTAAATAACCTAATGCAGTTGGTACAATTGAGAATGTGTTAGAGATACCATCTTGTGCGCAATCAAATGGAAGTTTAGCAACTGATGATAGACTTGCTACAGCACCAGTACAGTCTCTTCCGTGCATCGGGTTAGCTCCTGGGGCAAATGGTACACCAACTTTTCTTCCATCTGGTGTAGCACCTGTTGCACCACCATACATTACGTTTGAAGTAATAGTTAAAATTGATAGAGTGTGTTCACCATTACGATATGTTTTATGTTTCTTCAATGCTTCAGCAAAGTATTTAACAACTTCTTGCGAAATTGCATCTACTTTGTCATCATCATTTCCATATTTAGGATAATCACCTTCAATTTTGAAATCAGTAGCAATGTTGTTATTTCAAATTGGAGTTACCTTGGCATATTTGATTGCAGATAAACTATCAGCAACAACTGATAATCCTGCAATTCCTGTTGCAAAGAATCTCTTAACATTTACATCATGTAAAGCAAATTCTAATGCTTCATAATATCACTTATCATGGTTGTAATGAATGATGTTTAGCGCATTTACGTATAATCCTGCTAATCAATCCATTACTTTTTTATAACGTTCTCAAACTTCATCATAACTTAATGGTTTGTTGTGATCTAGTTCACCAAGTTCTGGTCCCATTTTATAACTTTGATGTAGTTCATCACGACCATTATTGATTGCATAAAGCAAAGCTTTAGCAAGGTTTGCTCTAGCACCAAATTGTTGAGTTTCTTTACCGACAGCCATTGGTGAAACACAGCAAGCAATTGCGTAGTCATCACCATGAATTGGTCTCATTAATTCGTCAGATTCATATTGAATTGATGAGTATCTAATTGAATAGTTTGTACAGAATTTTTTAAATTTTTCAGGTAGTTTTGGAGATCACAAAACTGTTAAGTTTGGTTCTGGAGCTGGTCCCATATTCTTTAATGTTTGAAGAATACGGTAAGATGATTTAGTTACTAAACTTCTACCATCAGTTCCTATACCAGCAATAGTTTCAGTAGCCCAAACTGGATCACCGCCAAAGATCTCATTGTAACTTGCAATTCTTGCAAACTTAATGATTCTTAATTTCATTACATAGTGGTCAATCATTTCTTGTGCTTGTTGTTCTGTTAAACCACCTTTTTTCATATCTCTTTCAATATAAATATCAAAGAATGTTGAGTTACGTCCAATAGACATAGCTGCACCGTTTTGATCTTTAACAGCAGCTAAATATCCAAAGTATGTTCATTGGATAGCTTGTTTAGCTGTAGCGGCTGGTTTGCCAATATCATAACCATACTTTTCAGCCATTTCTTTTAATTGTTTTAGAGCTTTAACTTGTTGAGTGATTTCATATCTTGCTCTAATCTTTTCCTCATCCATATCACCAACTAGTTTAGCTTGTTGTTCTAATCTTTCTTTGATTAAATAGTCAACACCATATAGAGCAATTCTACGGTAATCACCAATTACTCTACCACGAGCATAAGTGTCAGGTAAACCTGTCATAATATGACAGTGTCTTGCATCCATAATTTCTTTTGTATAACAATCAAATACTGCTTGGTTGTGAGTTACAGCGTGTTTTGTATAAGCTTCTACTGCTGCGGGATCTGTTTTAAATCCATATTGTTCAGAAGCTTGTACTGCCATCTTAATTCCACCACGAGGCATAAAGGCACGAATTAATGGTCTTTCTGTTTGCAAACCAACAATTTGTTCTAGGTCTTTGTTAATGTAACCTGCACCATAAGCATTAATGAAGCTAGGACGAGGGTCTACACCTAGCACACCACCATTTTTCTTTTCTTGAGCCATTAAATCAAGAATAGTTTCTCATAAATGCTTAGTTGCTTGCGTTGGGCCAACTAAAAATTTCTCATCACCATCATATGGTTCATAGTTTGTTTGGATGAAGTCTCTAGTATTAACTTCTTCCATTCATTTTCCAGGTTTAAATCCTTCTCATTCTTTAAAATTAGGGTTAGTCATAAATTGCACCTCGTGTTAAGTTCTATTTATTTAAATAGTAAAATTATTATATATAAAATAAAAAGAGAAATAAAGTAAAAAGAAGGTAACACCTTCTTTTTCTTTCTCTTCTATAGGAGTTTTGTTGTTTTAATCGTCTTCGTTTAGGATTTTTATGAAGACATCTTGTGGTACTTCAACGTTCCCAATAGCTTTTAGCTTTTTCTTTCCTTCTTTTTGTTGTTGAAGAAGCTTTTTCTTTCTTGAAACGTCTCCACCATAACACTTAGCTAAAACATTTTTGTACATTGCTCTAATGTTTTCGCGAGCAATAATCTTAGATCCAATAGCTGCTTGGATTGGTACTTCAAATTGTTGTCTAGGTATGTTTTCTTTTAGCTTTTGGCAAATACGTTGAGCTTTGTGATAAGCTTGTGAACGGTGACAAATAAAGCTTAATGCGTCAGTTTTCTTACCATTTAATAAGATATCAACTTTTACTAAATCAGATGGTTGGTATCCAATTAATTCATATTCCATTGTTGCATAACCACGACTGACTGATTTCAATCTATCAAAGAAGTTATAAATAACTTCTATTAATGGAATTTCATAAATAATACATTTACGGTTGTTATCAATTGTTACTAAGTCAACATGCTTTCCTCTAGCATTTTGACATAGTGCCATTAAATCACCAATGTAATCATCTGGTGTGAAGATTGATACTTTGACATATGGTTCTTTAATTTGATCAATCTTTGTTCTTTCTGGAAATTTAGCTGGGTTGTCTATTTCTATTGTTGTTCTATTAGTTAAATCAATTAAGAATTTAACCGATGGAGAAGTAACAATTAAATCAATCTTATATTCACGACTTATTCTTTCTTGAATAATGTCCATATGTAATAATCCTAAAAAACCACATCTGACACCAAAGCCTAATGATTGACTTGTTTCATATTCATAAACTAAAGCAGCATCAGATAAACTAATTTTTTCTATTGCTACTTTCAATTCTTCATATTTAGAGTTATCAATTGGATAGAAACCGCAATAAACCATTGGTAATACCTTTTTATAACCAGGCAATGGTTCATTTGCAGGATTATCAACTGTGGTGATAGTATCACCAACAGCAACATCTTTAATTGTTTTAATACTTGCAGCAACTCATCCTACTTCACCTGCTTCAAGTTGTTTCTTCTCTTCAACGAGTGGTGTTTTAACGCCTAATGATGTAACAATAAATTGTGCTCCTGATGCCATCATTTTTATCTTGTCACCAACTTTAATGACACCATTTTTTACTCTAATATAGCATACTGCTCCAAGATATGAATCATAGTAGCTATCAAATATTAATGCTTGTAATGGTTTGTTGTTATCATCTTCAACAGGACCAGGAATTTTATCTATTACTGCTTCAACAATATCTATGATATTTTGTCCTGTTTTAGCTGATACACAAGGTGCATCAGATGCGTCTAATCCTAGAACATCTTTAATTTGTTTTTTGCATTTATTTACATCTGCAGATGGTAAATCAATCTTATTAATTACAGGGAAGATAGTTAAGTTGTTGTCTATTGCTAAATATAGGTTAGAAATGGTTTGTGCTTGTACACCTTGGGTAGCATCTACTACTAGAATTGCTCCTTCACAAGCAGCTAAACTTCTAGATACTTCATATGTAAAGTCTACATGTCCCGGAGTGTCAATTAAATGAAAAATAAAATCTTCATCATGCTTTTTAGAATGGTATTTAAGTTGAATAGCATTCAACTTAATTGTTATTCCTCTTTCTCTTTCAAGTTCCATACTGTCTAGAACTTGATCTTGCATGTTGTGAATCTTGTTACCATTTGCACATTCAATAATACGATCAGATAATGTTGACTTACCATGATCAATGTGAGCAATAATACAAAAGTTTCTGACGTTTTTCTTATTCATTGATACTAATTATAATTATTTATCTTTGATAAATAATTAAAAAACACTAAAGTGCTTTCTTTAGTGCTTTTGCAATCTTAACATCAATGATTTGACTTAATTCTGAAATTGTAGCTTTTTTAATGTTTTCTACAGTTCTATATTTCTCTAGTAATACTTCTTTTTTAGCATTACTTAGTCCTTCAATTTCAGGAATTATTGAAGTGTCAAATAATGAACTTTCGTGTTTTTTTCTATAGAAAGAAATTGCAGTATTATGAACTTCATTTTGGATGTTAGCTAAGAAGTTATATAGGTTAGAATCTCGATCTAACTTAATGGTTTTGTTATTGTAAACTATTCCATTTGTTTGGTGATTATTATTCTTAACTAAACCAATAATATGTGGCGGTTTGACATGTTTATCTGCAAACACTTCTAGTGCAGCATTAACTTGTATTTTCCCACCATCCATGATGATTAAATCTGGTAATTCATCTTTATGATGATCAACAAATCTACCAATAATGTTTTTCATACATTCATAGTCAGAAGATAGGTCTTGCTCAATTAAATATTTACGATATTTGGACCTAACAAATTCACCATTATTTAAATAAATCATTCCCGCAACTTTGTTAACACTAAATAAGTTAGAAATATCAAATGCTACCATGGTTTTAATCTTTTTAGCATTGATCATGTCAGCCAATTGATAAATAGCAGATAGTTTTGCTTTTTTAGCATGTTGATATACCAAATAATTTGTTTTTAAGTATTCAATGGCATTATCAATAGCTGTCATTAAAATTTCATACTTCTTTCCTTTAAGAGGTTTAGAAATTTCAAATCCTAAAGTATGGTTTAATACTTTAAATTCTTTTGAAGGTAATGAAACAAATAGTTGTTTTGGTTTGTTTTTACTCTTAATATAGTATTGATAAAGTCAAGAGGAGATAACTGAATTGATGTCATCATAAAATTCGTGGATTTCTTGAATTTTTGCTACTAATTTTCCATTAACATAACTGAACAAAATTAAAGAAATAAGATTGTCTTTTGTTGCATAACCAAGAAAATCAATGTTGTCCTTAGTATTAAATTGGACAGTTTGATTTTCTTTTATTTCATTAAGCGCCAATCTTAAACGTTTATAGTAATCTGCTTCTTCAAATTTAAGTTGATCAGCTAATTGTTTTTCTCTAACTTTTAATTGTCTTTCAACATCACTTGTATTACCAGAAAAGAATTGTTTAATATTATTTTTGATTAATGTATATTGTTCTTCATCAACTTTGTTGATGCAAGGGCCTAAACATTGCCCAATATCATAATATAGACATTTGTGTTTCTTTAATTGATCACACTTTCTTAAAGGAAACATTGCTCCTAATAATGTAAGCAATTCTTTTTTGAAGAAATTTTTACTTGCAAAAGGACCATAGTATGTTCCTTTATATTTACTATTACTTCTTGTATATTTTATTCTTGGATGCTTTTCATTAGTTACTACTATATAAGGATAACCAGATGAGTCCTTTAATAGAATGTTGAACTTAGGTCGATGTTTTTTAATTAGATTGTTTTCTAGAATTAAAGCCTCATTTTCATTCTTAACTACAAAGAATTCAACATCAGCAATGTTAGCAACTAGCTGGCTTGTTTTATAATCGTGTAAACGATTAAAATATTGATTTACACGATTAAAAAGATTGATGGCTTTACCAACATAAATAACATCACCATGTTCATCTTTTCAAAGATAACAACCTGGTTTTTTAGGTGCAGATTTTAATTTAAATTTAACTTTGTCTGTCATATTATTTAAATTCAATCTTTTCTCTAGCTAGAACTCTTTTTAAAGATTCAACAATAGCTCTATTGTTCTCACTATCTATAAAACATTTTCTACCATTTTTTAAATTAATAAAAAATTTGCTACGTGAATATTGATAGTTTTCAATCGTTTTATAATCTATTGAAATAATATCAATCTTTTTTGAAATGATTAATCTTTCGGTTGTGATATACATTTCGGGTGTTTTTATGATTTGTACTAATCCCTTTTTATCAACCAATTTAAAAGCATCTAGATCGTAACGATAGAAAACAAATTCATTTTTGTTTACTGGAAAATCAACAATTAATTGTTTTAAGTTTCGGTTTTTAGCAAAAACAATAGCTTGAATGTTTTTAATATATTGTTGCTCAAAACTATTTAATTCATTAAATAGATATAGCTTATCAACCATTTCATCCAAAGCAACAACATATTCCTTTGAATAACTTTTATTCTTATCCATTCATTGTTTTAATAAATCAAAACGGTAAGCTAGAAAGTCTTTTTCAAATTTTGGTTCATACAAAGACAAAACTTTAGATTTTTTAATATCATCTACATTATTCAAATTTAGTTCCTTTTTAATATATGGAACAAACTCTTCTTTATAAAGCGCAGATTTTTGTCTTTGGAAAAAGTTTTTCATATTGTTATTATAATTATTTTATGGAAAGAGTTCTAACCAAAAAAGAAAAGAAGTATCATGATCAACTTGCAAAGAGTATCTTTGCAAGAAAGACTAAAATCTTTAGAAGAAATGTTCATCTAAACCACAAAGAAACATTCTTAAGGATTTTAAGAATTAAAACTGATGATCAATTTTATGATGAAGTTTCTGGTTTCAAAGAGATACCTAGAGACTTATGCTTCTTTATTTATCACATAGACTCTAGACTAAATAAAGATAAATACTATTCTGTATATAACTCGGATTATGTTATTACAGACTCTAAAACAAATAAAATTATTTCAATTAATGAACAACCAAAAAACTATCCAGACTTTATCAATGTCTGAATAGTTAGAAAAAATGTTGCTAGTTTTTTAAAACTTAAAATTAATGATATCTTGTTTACAAGATAGATTATTTAAAGTCTGTCTTTTTGTAAACAATTACTGCTGTAGCAAATAAGCCACAAGAAAGTATTGTTCAAATGGCAATAATGCTGTAGATGTTATAGAAGTTGCTTACTGAATATTGATAGAAGTTAGCAAAAGTTTCTGCATATTTAACTTTCGAAACTACTAACTTATCATAAGTTTCATCATATTCATCTTTAGTCTTACCAATATAGAAAGCATTATTAAAGATAGCATTATTGAATTGTTGTGCTTTCTTGTAGACTCCTTGATCACTTGCTTCAAGACCAACTTCTGCATCATATCATTCAACAACTGCTTTAGAAGTGTATGGGTATGTATATGATTCTCTTTCTACTTCAAAGTATTCTTTCATTACCCTCATTTGGTCTTGTTGAGCAAGTATTGCTCAATTCAAGTGAAGTTTAGCCATTACATCTAATTTATCTTTAGCTGGTAATTCTTCATATTTACCTGCTTCAAAGAATAAACCTGAGTCATCAGTTGTAATAGTGTTATATACAACTTCATTAAATTCTGGAGTTGGATCAGCAGTTGTATATGCATCATATGCAATGTGATATAGTTCTTCTGATCTATCGGCTTGTTCTTGACTTAATCTTAAATCCATCATTCTATTTCATGGTTTAGTGTAAGTAGCTTGTATTGAATTAGTTACCATAGATGAAGTTGGACTATTAGATACAAAACTAACAGAGTTAAAATCTAATTGGAATAGAGTTGTTAATAAATATCAGTTAGATGTAGATAATGTCATATCTCCACCAATAAATGATATTAGTGGGTATGTCTTACCTTGCGATACTGTCATACCATAATAAGCTATAGGATAATTGTGTTCTGACACATTATCAGATGAGCTTATGTGTGTTGTTTCATCTATTTCATAATTGTAAGCATTGTTAGAACCAATTACTAGCTTGCTAGCTTCTTTTAGTTTAGATTCATCTAAACCAAAGCTGCTATATATCATTGATAGCTGTTTACCAAAGTCTATATAGTTACCAGCTTGTCTTCCTGATTCTCTACAAGCTTTATCTCAATATTCTTTAGTATCATAAGGATATTCTTCCTCATAACTTTCGTCTGTTATTCTTTGAATAGCAGCAAAGTTAAGAGGGGTTTGACCCTCTTTAGGGTTTTCATATTGATGCAGAGTGTTACAACTATAGCTCATAATCTCTGTATCATATTTATTTGATAAGACATCTGTGGCTGAAGTTAACACTTGTGGCATTAAGAAGTTAACAATCATCATTACAAACACTACGGCTATAGATCCAATAATAATGATTACTTGTCCACCTATCATTGAAATAAAGACTGCTATTCCACCGAAAAATAACATGTTAACTATGTTACCTACAAATAATGATAATAGTAAACCTACATATTTATCATATGCAATACCAGTAATGTTAGTTACTTCATTATATTCACCAAAGATTGGTCATATTAATGCTGCGATTGCAACTGTTAATAGACACACAATAAACATAATAATAAGGAATACAGCGGTCTTCATTCCCACCGTTATACCTTTATTAAAAGGTTTAGCGGATAAGTTTAGGTCTGTTCCATCATCTCTACCAGTCCTAAATACTGCTACAGCAATACTTGCTGCCGATCCAGCTATAAAGAATAGGTTAAAGATTGGCATATTGAAACCACCAACGTTTCAAATGAATAGCGGTTCAAAATGTAAACTTGCTGGAACAATTAATAGGATAACAGCTAAATAAACCAAAAATAAGACAGCAATAATATAACCAAACGGTCTTTTTAGGAACGTTTGGAACAAGAAGCCCATGTAGGCTGCTCTTGGTGGTCTTATTTTTTTGTTGTTAGCTGTTTGTGTCATATTTATTGTTGTTTGTTCATTGTATCTACTGAACCAAATTTAATTAGTTTCTTATAGATATCATCTAATTTGTTTCCAATTTCATTAAATGATTGAAGTTGGATATGTTGTTGTTGAACGGCAATTAAGAAATCAATTTCTTGTTTTCTAGTTAAGAAATTGATAATGAATTGTCCGTTTTCTTCATTGATTTTATAATCAATGTTTTTAGCTTTTAAGAATGCTTTAAGTTTGTTTGGTTCCGCAACCCCAACACTTAATTTTCTATCAGCATATTTATTAAATAGTTGTTTTGTTGTACCAGTAAAGGCAATCTTGCCCCCATCTAGGATGGTTGCAGCATTTGCATATTTATCTAGTTCAGCTAGAACATGAGATGAAATAAAGATTGCTTTACCTTCTTTAGTTAATTTACCTAAAGTTTCAAATAATTCAATTCTTGCTTTAGGGTCTAGGTTAGCAGCAGGTTCATCCATTACTAGAACATGTGGATTATTAATTAATGCTTGAGCAAGCAATACTTTCTTCTTTTGTCCAGATGAGAAAGTATTAGGCGATTTACCTCTTAGGTTTCACATATTTAGTTCAGTTAATCTAGTTTTAGCAAAACGTTTAGCTTCAATTCTGCTTAAACCAGACAATCTTGCCATTCATACTAAGTATGAAAAGCAACTCATTCTTGCTGGGAATCTTGCATTTTCAGGAATATATCCTAAATATTTCTTTGCTTCTATAGATGTATTCTTTTTACCATTTATTAAAACTGTACCTGATCATCTAGCATATGCACCTATGATGCATTTGATAGATGTTGTTTTTCCTGCACCATTGGCTCCAATGAATGCATGGAATTGTCCAGGATATACATTGAAAGAGATATTATTAATGGTTGGTTTTTTCTTTCTTGGATAACGTTTATAAAGGTTTTCAACAAACAAAATAGGTTTAGTGTGGCAGTTATTAAAATGTGAAATACCACCTTTAGTATTTTGTTTATTTATGTAAACGTTACGGAACGTTTTATCAAACGTTCTTAAGTTCTTTTTGTTTTGTTTTGTTATTTTGTTTGATTGTTTTTTCATAATATCACCTTTATTTAACGTCATACTTGTAGTAGACAATAGCTCCTGCAGTAAATAATCCCATTGATATAGCTGCTCAAATTACTGCAAACATTCAATACTTAACTGTTGCATGAGTGTCATAGTAGAAGTATTGCATGTTTTGTCCTACTGGAACATCCACAGGCATTAGTTCTTTAACTAATGGGTTTTGCATATTTGGATATCAGTCATCCATTTGTGCATAAGATGTTCCTGAATACTTACTTGATCTTGTAGGTCTTTCTAAACTATTAAATAATTCACTTTCGGTTGCACTACATACTGTCTTAAAGATTTGACTTGTTTTTTTCATTCTTGCAAAAGCGGTTTCACTAATGACATTGATCAGCTCATCTCCGCCAACACCTTTTTCTATCAATTTAGCTTCTGTTTCATCACATGTTCTTTTCATTCAATAAAAACTTGGAACTTGTGTGTCCTCTGTAATAATAGAAGTACCAACATATTGACTTGGACTATATCTCATGTACCATGTGTTGTTTGCATAGTCAACACCTAATAATGCTTTTAACGCAGGGTCTGAATCAAATTCTTGTTTTAATTCTGCTCTTGCTTCTATTTCTTCTAAAGAACCGCATTGACCTGTATCTAGAATCTCTTGTTGTTCTTCTAAAGTTTTTCAATACATATAATTTTTAAATTGAATAAATCTTTGATTTAAATCGGTTGGATTATTAATATTGAATGTTTTAAGTGTTCATTGAGCAACTTGAGGATATTTTTCCTGTCAAACTAGAGGACTAATATATCCTTCGTCTGTTGCGTGACCAGTGAAACATGCTCAAATATTTCTGTAATATTTTTTAAGTGTTTCGTTATTGTAAGCAAAGAATGTTACATAATCGCTGTGTGGAAGATCTTGAGGTCTGTCTCCATAATTACGATAATCAAATACTATTTTATAAATAGTGTCAAAATATTTAGCGTATTTCTTTCAATCACTTGGTTCAAAGTAAACTTCTGTTGAAGATAATAGTTCCTTTGATCTAATTTGACCAATTGGGATTAAATCAGTGTAACCTCTAAGTCTAGTAGAACTTAGTGGTGGAATGCCTGCAAATCCAAATGCTGATGGTAGATAGTAATATATTGTTCCTTCTTGCAATGTGATAGGAATTTCTGTAAAGTCAACATATACTCAGTTTAAAGATTTTTTATTTTCCACGCCAGTATAGATTTCAGGACTAGCTGGTGATGTTAGTTCATAGTTATAAAATCTAGAAATAGCAAACATCCTGTTTGCTTGTCTTTGAGCAAATGCATCAGTACCAACCGATAAATAAGTTAAAGCTAATTGTCCAGCAAAGTCTGTCGCATTCAAGATTGGAGTAACATCGTGACTTAAAATATCTTTTTCTCAGAATTCTTTCATTTCTTTTCAGTTAGTTGCTTGACATGGGTGTTTTTCAGCAGCTACTGAAGATGGAACGAATTTAACTACTTCATCTTCAGTATATTCACCATTTGTCATGTTTCTATCTTGCACTATGTATGTAGATGGAGCCATAGAGTGCTCATCTAATATCTTTAGCGGTGTTTGGAAAACAAACAATGTTAGTGATTGATAGATTAAGAATACTAAAGAAATAACAATGTTAACAATGATTACTCCTACTTTAGCAAACTTAGCACTAACTAAAATAGATATTGATCCAAAAACCATGAAGGTAACTGCGTTACCAATAAACATGGATACAATCAAACCTCAATAGAATTGTGGTTCAGTTCTAGGTAAGAATATTGTAAACACAGATAATAGAACTGTTGATAAGTTTACTAACAAACAGAAGAAACCAAATAACAAGAATTTAGTTAGAACTATTTTTATTCTTGATATTGGTTTAGAAATAATAATCAGTTCTGTTCCTTCCTCGTTAGTATCTTTAAAGATATTAATAGCTAGAACAGCAGTAAATAGCGAAGCTACCATTCCCATGAAAGTTTGACAAATTGCCATAGTTGTATTTGCTCAAACTTCAAGGGTGTTCATCTTAGCAGCAGCTGGTAAAATGATGATAAATGAAGTACAAGTAAAAAGGAAAAGTAACCAAGTAATTCAGATTGGTTTTCTTTTGATTGTGTTTACAAATAAAAAATTAAAATAAACGAAACTCATATTCACTTATTTAGATATGTATTATATATATAAAAATTTTTTAATATAAAAAAGATAATAATTGTAAAAAAATAAAGGCTAAAAGCCTTTATTACAAAAGATTGTGAACTACAGATTGAATGTCATCATCATCCTCACAAGAATCTAAGAATCTTTCTAGTTTCTCTAGTAGCTTTTCATCTGTGATATCTTTCTTATCTTGAGCTACAAGTTTTACTTCTCCAGAATGGATACTAAATCCTGCATCTACTAGTGCTTTTTTAGCATCATAGAATTGTGCTGGATCAACTAATACTTCATAGTTGTCTTCATGTTCTTTAATGTCAACAACATTGAAAGCAAGTAAAGATTCAAGAATAGCATCTTCGTTAGTTTTGCTATTTTTTAATAAGATAAATTCAGCATAGTTATCAAAGAAGATTTTAACTGAATTTGGTCTTGCTATTTGACCATTAATCTTTCCTAAGTAACCTCTTAGGTTACTTGCAGTACGATTAGTGTTGTCAGTTAAAGCAGTAACAATGAATTGTGTACCGTTAGGCCCATAACATTCATAAACAACTGATGTCATATTAGCTGGATCTTTTGCAGCTCCAGAAATATTTCTTTCAATTGATTCTCTTGATAAGTTGTTAGCTAATGCCTTATCAACAGCAGCTTTTAGTCTGGGGTTAGCATCAATATTTGGTCCACCAACTTTAGCAGCTGCTTTGATTTCTTTTGCAAGCTTTAATCATATTTTTGCTTGCATTTGTTGCTTTTTATTTGTTTGACTAGCAACTAAATGTTTACGTGGCATTACTTAATTTCCTTCAAAACTAATAGTAGTGTTTTTCATCACTCTACAATAGATTTTACTTCCACTCTTTCAAGAGGTGTGTGACAATCATACATTCTTGGTCCAACTGCAACAGCATGATTTAATAGTTGTGGACTGTTGTCAATAATAGCTGCAGGTTCAATACCGCCAGGGTCTTTTGCTGGGAATGTATATCTGCCTGTTACTTTAGTAAAGCAGTTACTTCATGTATGTGCAATCTCAACTTTTTCTGGATGTTCTGTTAATCATGGAACACATGTTAGTTGACGATGGAAGTTTTTAAATCCTAGTTTAGTACCAAAATATCTAACTCTATCAAATAGATATACTAAACCATCGTCAAAGAAACAACGTGGCATGTATGATGTTTTAATGATGTCGTTTTCCGTTTTAACAATACCAACATTGCAAGCAGCAAAGATATGTTTCATTGTAATGTCCATTCTTTCAATGCCTGTTTGTACATATGTATAGAATCAAAGAATGTCTTCTGTTTCTTCATAACTACAAGCCTTTTTAACTTGATTACTTGCTAATTTAACAGTAATCTTTCCTTCTTTATCTAAACCTTGAGCTAAAGTTGTAGCTACTTTTAAAGCATGATTTAAATGTTTCTTTAATTCAGGTAGATCCTTTGGATCTGCTTGAATAATCATGTCTGCTTTTCTAGGAATAGCATTGAAAGCATTACCACCTTCTAAACTAACTAATGATAGTTTACTGTGGTCTTGTGTGAATGTGTAAACAGCTTCACACAAGAAAGTAATAGCATTATTTAAGGGGTTGTGTGCTGCAAGTGCAGAGTGACCACCATCTAAATGAGTTACTTGTACTAAATATGTCTTAGTACCTTTGTGTATAGGTTTTAAATGTAATGGTTTTTCAAACGTAACTCTGTCAGCACCATTACTTGATGTATACATTTTTTCTGGTGATTCAATATCTAAGTTAAGTAAATGTTTTGCTTTAAAGAATCTCTTAGGGATTGAATTCATACAGTATTGAATGTCAATTTCTTCTGTAACTGTTAATAAAGCTTCTAGTGGCCCATGTTGATATTTATTAGAAGTCATTATTTCCATAATGGCTGCTACACCAATACCATCATCAGCACCCAATGTTGTGCCATCACATTTGATGTAACCATCAGTTGTATCATAGTATGGTTTAATTGGTTGTTTTGTTAGATCAATTTTCACATCTGCTGTTTTTGTTAAAACCATATCCATGTGTGCTTGTAATAAAACTATTGGTTTCTTTTCATAACCTTTAGTTGCTGATTTTCTTGCATAAATAGCACCAGAACTAAATTGTTTTACATAACATCCTGCTTTATTTAGTTCATGTTTTAACATATCAGCTAAAGCTGCTTCATTATATGAACCATGAGGAATAGCACATATTTTTTTAAATCAACCTAGAACACCTTTTGGTTCTAAATTTTGTCAGTTGTAATTTTTCATTTTAATCTCCTATTGATTTAATTTAGCTAATGTCATTTTTAATATTTTTCAGAATTTAACTGTGTCTGGTACACTTAAACCTTCTGTTGGAGAGTGACAGTTAGTTAATGTTGTATTAACACTTATAGTGTTTTGTGTCATTGTTGGATTCTTTAGACAAACAATCGCACATTCAAGTCCAGCAGGACAAGTATGTTTTAAGATTGGTTTGCCAACTACTTGTTCATAACATTCTGCATAAACATCCGCACAGTAGTTGTTCTTAATGTCATTAATGAATGAATAGATTTGCCCTTGTTGTTTAAAGTCTCTAAATCCTAATAATTCACCTAATGTTTTAATCTTTCTAACTTTTCTTTGTATTTCACCATCCATGAAACTTCTAATCTTAAAGTCTATTTTTAATCTTCCACCTTCAATACTTACAAATCCTAAGTTAGATGATGAAAACATCATATCTCCTGTCTTAGACATAGTAAATACTTTGTTTGGTGCTAAGGCAGCAAATAGTAAGATCTTTTGTGATAAATCAAATGAATAAGCTTTCTTTGGAGGATCAATTTTTTCAAATTCGATAATTGCTTTTTCTTCATTGCCTTGAGCAACTCTCTTAGCAATTAATAATTGGTTAGTTAAGAATCTTTTAAACTTTTCAAAAAGTTTAGGTTCCATAATAACATCCATCTTTGCATATGTTGGCAAAGCGTTGTTAATTGGTCCACCTTCGAACCTAGATAAAGTAAATTCTACTTGGTTTAGTCAAGCAAAATCATAAGTAGATTGAGCTAAGAACTCAATTGGGTTGATGTGTGGTCTAGCGATGTTAACACCAGAGTGTCCACCAGTTAAGCCAGATAAAGAAATTGAAAATGCATGTTCATATGCATTGTTTTTTTGTTGAATTGGACAATCATACTTCATAGTTGTACATCCAGCACCACCATAAATCAATTCACCAAATGTTTCAGCATCAATGTTGATGTAATATTTAGCTTCAATTTCTCCAGCCTTTAAATCTTTAATAACACATTGACCTGGTTCGTCTTCTTCATTTATTGTAAATAAATGTTCAAGTGGACCATGAATGATTGTTGGGTTGTGCATAATTGCTAATTGTGCAGCAACACCAATACCATCATCACCACCTAGAGTTGTGTCATAAGCTCTAATTTGTCCAGATTCAGTATCATAGTAAGGTTCAATAGGATCTTTTAGTAAATCCTTTGTACACTTATCTGTTTTAGCTAAAACCATGTCCATGTGTGATTGTAGTAAGACAATTGGTCAGTTTTCACAACCTTTACTTGCTTTTTGCTTAGCTAAAACCATTCCACTTGGATAAACTGTAACATCACATCCAGCATTCTTGCATTGTTCTGCTACTCACTTAGAGATTTCTGCTTCATGATATGTACCATGAGGAATAGCACATATCTTTTTAAATCATGCCATTACTTCCTTAGGTTCAATATTTTCTATTTCTTTGATTTCCATAAATAATCCTTTCAGACTAATAGATTCTTATATATTTATTATAAAAAATAAAAGTATTGTAAACAATACTTTTATTTAGTTTATTTTTTGGTTGTTTATTAGTACATACCAGCTGGTATATAGCAACCAACAGCCATTAGAGCTAATCCTACAACCAGTAAGATTGCAATGTGTTTTCAGCTTGACTTAATAAAGTCACCGTAGTCAATCTTACTTACTTCACAGAATGGCATTACCATACCTGTTGGAGTAAATAGGTTAACTCATCCCATTGCAGATGCAAATGTTGTAATTGCACCAGACATTGAAACTGTTGCAGCACCAGCAGCAGCAACTGAACCACTAATAGTTGGCATCATTGCTGAAGCTAGACCAGAAGATGATGGAATGAAGAATGTTAATATTGCTATTACTAGGAATATCATTATCATAGCACCAACGGCTGGCATCTTACCAAGAACGCCACCTAATCCGTTAGCAATCATTCCATTAATTCCTGAAGTTGTCATTGTAATAGCTAAACCTTTAGCTACTGAAATGATGAATGCAATTCCAATGAATTGTCTACATCCTTCATAGAATGTGTTGAAGAAGTGTCCTGCACCCTTTCAGTTGATTGCACCAATAATAAGTGCAGCAATGAAGAATAACATACCACCTTCAACCATACCTCATTTACCAATTGGATCAATTGATGTAATAAATGGTAAGTTTGTTGCTAATCATTCATGACCTTCTTGGAAACCATTGAATCCAGTGATTGTTTGTCAATCAACAAATCCAATAATTAGCATTAAGAATGCTATACCAAA
This sequence comes from Mycoplasmoidaceae bacterium, assembly GCA_045617465.1. Lineage (GTDB taxonomy): Bacteria > Bacillota_I > Bacilli_A > Mycoplasmatales > Mycoplasmoidaceae > Hennigella. The sequence goes on from JAZLIQ010000002.1 coordinate 28,873, forward strand.
GACAATTAATGATCATTTACGTTTATTTGTCATTGGAGGTAGAGCATCTTTATCAAAAGAGTATTTCTCTTTGAATTGTGCTTGTGACATGTAAACACATGATTTTTGAGGATTCTTTTTTACTTTACGTGCATAGAATACAGTACATAGAATTACTGTAAGCATTAATGCAACGAATAGAACCAATCTTCATGTAATACCAGTCATGATACCAAAGTCAGGGTTAGCAGCTATTCATGCTGGATCAACAGCACCAACAGCTGTACCAATTAATACTGGGTTAACTGTTGAAGCCATAACACCGACACCTGCTGACATGTTGATCATTAAGAAACCTGTCATTGAGTCGTATCCAGCAGCGAACATAATTGGCATTATTATTAAGAATAATGGTAATAATTGTTCGCACATGTTAAATGTTGAACCACAGATACCTAAGATCAACATTAAGATAGGAATAAGAACAATTTCTTTTCCTTTCATTTTCTTTAGTAGTCCACCAATTCCTGCTTCAATTGCACGAGAATCATTGATTAATGTCATCGTTGCATTGAACATGAATAGGAAGATAACTAGTGATCCAACACCAGCAACTAGTACTTTTCCTGCGTCGCCTTGATCTTGTTTATATCCCGCAAATCCACGAAGTGGGTTTAGGAAAATATCAAGGATTCCAGGGACAGCTTCGCCCTTAGATGCATCAGGAACCAGTACTCCTGCTAAATATAGTATTCAAATCAAGAATACCATACCAACCATTGCAACGAAAATTAAAGATACCGCATTAGGTAAGAACTTTTTAGGTTTCTTAAAGTTAGGATTTTCTTTAAGTTTCTTTGCATACATTCCTTTAAGTTCCTTGGATTTTCAGATTTTGTCAAAGACAATACCTAGAACTGGAACTCAAAAGAATCACTTAGTTAAGTTACTAAATGTGGTTTCGTAAGGTTTTTCACCTTTGTACGTTAATAAAAGAGAATAAATTAAACCACCGGCTAGACCAGCAAAAACTGTTAATGCTGATGCTATGATATTACCCATGATCTTGCCTTGGTCGCCATTAAACACTTGTGTTTGTGTTAATGATAATACTAGCATTGCTATACCAACGCAAAGAACTAGGTTATAAATAAAGAATTTATTTAAAAATTTCTTTAGCGGTCATTTAACTTTTTCAGGTGCTTTAGTTAACGTTTTTCCTTTTTTAGTTTTTTTCATTAATAAATACCTAAATATTTTTAAATGGTGCTCGAAAAGGGACTTGAACCCATAAGAAGTTGCCTTCAATAGATTTTGAGTCTATCGCGTCTGCCATTCCGCCACTCGAGCATGATTTTTGTTCGTGGCTAATAAATTAATAAGTTAAAATCGATTTTATTGCGCAAAAACTTGTTAACTTATAAAAATCTATCTATTATTTATTATATAAATAATATAAGATATGAAAGATATATTTTTATATGATGTCCATACCCATACAAATATGGACCCAATGATTCAAGAATTAGATAATATTGTTACTATTTGTAAAGATAGAAAAGTGGTTTGAAATGCGGTAGGAACAAACTATGAAGATTCAATCATAGCTGTTAACCAAGCAAAGCAATATAAGGGTCAAATTTTTGCTACTGTTGGTATACATCCGGACAATTGTCAAGATATAAATGATATTAAAAAACTAGAAGATCTTTATTTAAAAAATAAAGATGTTATTGTTGCTTGAGGTGAAATTGGTTTAGATTATCATTATGAGAATTTTGATAAAGCTAAACAACAATTATTCTTTAAAAAACAATTAGAAATAGTTAATAAATATGATTTACCAGTTTGTATTCATGTTAGATTAGCGGAAGAAGATTGTTTTGAAATCTTAAAAATGGTTAAAAATCCTAGCAAGGTCTGAATTCATTGCTTTGCAATGGGACCAGACTGAGCTAAGAAATATATTGATGCAGGATATATGATTTCTATTCCTGGTATAGTAACTTTTAAAAATGCTAAACCATTGCAAGAAGCTTTAAAAGTTATTCCACTAGATAGAATGATGGTAGAAACAGACGGACCATGATTGGCTCCTGTTCCTCATCGTGGTAAGACAAACTATCCTCATTATGTTCAATTTGTTGCGGAAGATATTGCTAACAGATTACAAATGTCTAAAGAAGATTTAATTAAAAAAGTAACAGCTAATGCTGTTAACTTCTTTGGAATTAAATAAATTTTTTAATTTCTCTTTGGATATCTTTTTTCTTTTTGGTTTCTCTCTTATCTGCAGCATTCTTTCTTCTAGCTGTAGCAATAGTTAATTTTATTTTTCCGTGTTCTAAATGAATATTCAAAGGAATAACTGTTGCTTTGTTTTTCTTTACATAGTTTTGAATCTTAAGAATTTCATTCTTATGTAATAAAAGCTTTCTTGTTCTAACTGCATCATCACCTTTTAAATCAGATTGTTTTCAAGGCGTGACATGCATATTAATAACAAATGCTTCATTATTTCTAAAAGTGATGAAGGCTTCATCTAAATTAGCTTGTGCTTGAATAATAGATTTAACTTCAGCACCTCATAAAGAAATACCACATTCATATTTATCATGAATGTTGTAATTGAATAAAGCTTTTTTGTTATTAACAAGAATTTTCATTAATCAATCCTTCTAACTACTTCAAACTCTATCTTTCTTTCTGCCATATTGGAAGCAATACATTTGGCTCTGAATTTAGTTCCTAATGTTATTATCTTATTTTTATTCTTACCTATTAATTGAAAGTTTCTTTCATCATAAGTATAGAAATCATCTTTTAGGTTTGCTAACTTAATCAAACCTTCTATTGTATTAGGTAATTCTACAAAGCAACCAAACTTAGTTACTGCTGTAACTCTTACATCAAATTCTTCTCCTATATGCTTTTGCATATATTGAGCAAACTTAAGAGCATTAACATCTCTTTCTGTTTGGATTGCTCTAAGTTCTGCTTCATTAGATTTTTCACAGTAGTGTTTTAATGCTTCTACTAATTTCTTACGATCATCATCTGTATAGTTCTTTCTATTGAATAGATACATTCAATAGATACGATGAACTACTAAGTCTGGATATCTTCTAATAGGACTAGTAAAGTGTGTATAGTTTTTACTAGCCAAACCAAAGTGTCCTATGTTCTTAGTATCATATTCTGCTTTAGCCATAGTTCTAAGCATTAAAATACTAACTAAGTCTAAGTTTGGATTGTCTGCATTATTAATTAATCATGTAGACATTGCTTTAGGAGTGATTGATAATTCTCCTGCAGGCAGTTGGAAATTAAGCTTTTTAGCTTCAACTTTAAACATTTCCACTCTTTCTGCTTTAGGTTCATCATGTACTCTAAAGACAAATGGTCATTTAACTTTAAGTGCTTCAATGGTTACAGCTTCATTAGCAGCAACCATGAAGTCTTCAATCATAGATTGAGCAGTACCAGTTTCTCTTAGTTTAATTTCAATTGGTTCACACTTTTCATTAACTAAGATCTTAACTTCTGGTATTTCTAGTTCTACATACCCTCTATTCTTTTTCATGGTGTAAAGAATATCATGTAATCTTCTAGATGCTTCTAGCATCTTTCTAATTGCGGGAGTATCTTTTTCCAATTTGTCTTTACCTTCAAAGAAAGCATTAACTTCATCATAACTAAATCTTCTGTGTGATTTAATGATTGAAGGATATGTCTTAATGTCTAAGAAAGATCCTTTCTTATCAATAATCATTTCACATGTTAATGCTAATCTTTCAACATTAGGATTTAGCGAACATAAATCATCAGATAAATTATGAGGAAGCATTGGAATAACTCTATCTACCAAGTATGTAGAGCATCCTCTTTTCAATGCTTCTTCATCTAAACATGAATTCATTTTTACATAATGACTTACGTCGGCTATACAAACATATAGTCTATATGTTCCGTCTTGTAAGTCTTCAGTATATATAGCATCATCAAAGTCTTTAGATGTTGCTGGGTCAATTGTTACTATATCTAAATGCGTTAGGTCTTTTCTAATTGCTCTTTGTTCTTGATCTATGTCTAATTTTAATTTATTAGCATAGTCAATAACTTCTTCAGGAAATTCTGGTTCTATACCATTGTCATAGACAATGGATAAGATATCAGTTCCAACATCATTAATATGTCCAATGATTTTGGCTACTTTACAGATAGCCTCTGTTTCTGTAAACTTAACTACAGTAAATAAGAATTTAGTTCCATTAGTTAAACCTGTAGTATCTTCAAGTTTAACTGGTAGATACATTTTCTTATCATCAGTTTCTACTTGATAATGTTCTCCATCAGATTTATAACATCCAACATAGAATCCTTTAGCATGGTTAAGTACTTTTAGTACTTTAGCATCTTTTAAAGTCTTATCAGGACTTTCCATCTTTAATAAAGCAAATTCAATGGTGTCTCCATCTAGAGCACCATTTAAATTTGTTTTATGTACAAAGTATCCTGAATCTTCTTTTCCTTCTTCAGTAATAAATCCAGCCAACTTAGAATTTATTCTAATTACACCTTTATAGATCTTAGACATATCTACATCAGCTTTAGGATAACCAAGAACTAGTTTACCATTTCTTAATTTAACTAGTTGAGCTGAATTTATTAGTGATTGAATATTTTTAAAGAAGATGTTCTTATCAACACCAGCTTCTTTATTAGATAGTTTACGAAGAATAATACCAATAGGTATTGGTCTTTTTCCTTCTTTGGATACTATCTCTAATATTTGTTTGTAATAATCAGGTTTTTTGTTTTGCATAAATTACATGAATAATAATACAATACCTAAACCTAATAATACAAGTGTCAAGATAAACATGATGATTTGTAAAATTTTTACAAATCCTCTATCTTTAGTCTTTTTAAATAGTTCAAGGTCTTGACCAGCTTGCGCATTAAGTCCAGCCCCTGTACCACTACCAGATAATAATAGCCCTACTAGTAGTGCTATTCCACCAAACACAAACATTACTATTGCAATGGGAGTCATTATTAATCCTTTTCTAAATGTATATATATTATACATATTATTTAAAAAAGAACTATATAGTTCTTTTTTTCTTTTTACTGAAATAAGTTCCGTTATTATCAGTGATGTATTGTTTAAGATGAGTAATTAATGGAATATAGTGATCTTCATATTTATCCATTTTCTCATACTCATCTTTAAACAAATGATAGACTAGTTTAGAAAATTCTAAACTAAAGTGATGTCCACCAATCTTTTCATAACATTGACCACATAATAATCCATGATTAGCAAATGATATCGTTTTAATGTGATGATTGTGACATATGACACAATCTTCTACATGTAAATCAATTCCAGTTAATTTACAATAGTTTCTTAAAACTATTAGTTCTGCTTTGGCATCTAGTATTTTCTTGTCTAGTACATATGGACGCATCTTGACATAAAACTTATAGTTGTTAATGTTGGGATAGATAAGTTGTTCTGTTAATGAGTTTAGTGTAATTAGACTTTGTCTAAAGTTTGGTCATTCAACTTTATCTAATGCGTTAATTTTCATTAACTTAGATACTTTATCTTCATTTCTAGCTAAAAAGAATTGAAACTCACAGTAGTTACCAAGTTGCATATGTCTTGCATTATGGCTTTCTATCTTTTTAGTTCCTTGAGCTAGACAAACAAACTTATTACCAAACTCATTAATAAAAGTAATGACTTCGTCAAACATCTTATAGTCATTTCTTGCTATTAAATATCCTTTGGTAATAATCTCTGACATCTTACTTCTTAAAATAACCTAATGATTGAAGAGTTTGTTCATCATTTCTTCAATCTTCTTTAACTTTAACAAATAGTTTAAGCATTATTCTACAATCAAAGAACTTTAATAGTTCTTGCCTTGCTTTACTGCCTATAAGTTTGATCATCTTTCCGCCAGCACCAATAACTATTGGTTTTTGGCTTTCTTTTTCCACAATCAAACTACAATTTATTGTAAATAAGTTCTTTTCTTTATCATATTCTTTAGAATCTACCACTACAGCTAAAGAATGAGGTACTTCTTGTTTAAGAATGAATAATGCTTGTTCTCTGATGGTTTCTTGTATCAAGAAATCGTCTGTCATATCATTTGGTTCAAAGAAACCATCTTGTGGTGCTATATCATAGATGAATGAGATAACATTATTAACATCTTGTGTTGAATTGTTATCAATTAGCATTTTGTGCTTAATGCCATTTAAACCATATAGGTTTAGTTTATCCATTACTTGTACATCACGTGCTAAATCTTTATGAGTAAATAAGACAATAAGGTCTTTGACCTTATAGCTCTTAATTACATCAATTAAGATTTTGTTATCTTCTACATTATCTCTTGATGCATCAATTAGTAATAATACTAAGTCTGATTGTTTAAATGTTTGTTTAACTTGAGAGTTTAAGAAACTATCTAGTTTGTTTTTAGGTTCATGAAAACCGGGAGTATCTGTGAAACAGATACGGATACGATCATCTTCATAAACTGATTTAATTTGATTTCTAGTTGTTTGTGGTTTGTAAGAAACAATGGCTACCTTTTGTTTCATTACTTTATTTAGAAAGGTAGATTTACCTGCATTGGGTAAACCAACAATTGCAACAGTACATTGTTTCTTCATACTATAAAGAAACAACTCCTAGAACAACTAGTAATGCTCTAATTAAAACCATCAAGCTTACAATAATAGACATTATTGAAAACATTAACATTGCGGCTGCTGCCACATCTTTAATCTTTTTAGCATTATAGCTAAACTTAAAACTTACCATGTCCGTTAAGTTTTCTATAGCTGTGTTAAGTAATTCTCCACCAATTAACACAAGCATACAAACTACTAAGATTATTCAATCATAGTAGTGCATTCCATTATGTAAGATACCACCTAGGATAAAAACTACTGCAGTACATATAAAATGCACTACAAGAGAAGATTCTTCTCTTAAACTTGATCCTATACCTCTAAAGGCATATAAAAACTTTCTCCAGAAAGCTCCTTTAGTTTTTCTCTTTTTAGTAGTTTGTATATCATCCATACTTATTTAATTATATATTTAGGATTAATTTGTGCTTTGCTAATTATCTTATTAGATAATGACATCATTATCTTTTCTTCTTTTTTACTCATGTGATCATAACCTAATAAATGTAATAACCCATGAGTAAATAAGAAGATAAGTTCTCTTTGTAAAGAATGTTTATATTCTTTAGCTTGAGCTTTAGCTACATCTAAACAAATATAGATTTCTCCTAATAGAGGAACAAATAGTGTTTGTTCATCTCTGTTAGCAAAGCTAATGACATCAGTAGCTTTGTCCATCTTTCTATATTTCTTATTTATTTTTTTTATTTCTTTAGTATCAACAATGTTTACATCAAATACCACATTTTCACAAAGCTTTAATGTTGTATATGTTGATAAACATATCGCATCAAAACATTGTTTGATGTGCCTAACATTAAGCTTTCCATATAAGCGGTATTTGATCATTATTTAACTTTCTTGTTTTCTACTATAGTGTTATACACTAAAGAAGCCTGTAAGTCTAATTGTCTAGCTACTATCTTAGCAGCTTGCTTTAGACTATTACCTTCTTTAATTAGTTTATTAACTTTATTAATGACTTCTTCTTTAGAGAAGAATGATGGTTTGGGTGCAGATTGTTTTTGCACAATAACCACAAATTCTCCTTTATCAACTAAGTCATTAATAAATTCATCATACTTACCACGATAAATGGTTTCATTTATCTTGGTTAGTTCTCTACATACTACAAAGTATGGATCATTAAAGATTTGTTTAATATCTAATAATGATTGTTTAATTCTATGTACAGACTCAAAGAATACAATAGGTACATTAATAGAACATAGTTCTTTTAATTTACTTATTCTTTGATTCTTACTAGCTGGTAGAAAACCATTAAAATAGAAGTTATTAAGGTTTAATCCTGATACTACTACAGAATGTAGTAGTGAACTAGGTCCATTTAATATCTCTACTGCTATATCATTTTCATAGCACTTGTTAACAAGTGCATAGCCAGGATCTGAAAGACATGGATATCCTGCGTCTGAACATAAAATAGTCTTCTTGCTCTTAATTTTATTAAGAGCTAGTTCTACTTTTTCATTTTCATTAAACTTTTGATAGCTTATTAGTTCTTTACCATGAATATCTAATTTAGCTAATAGTTTGGCTGTGACTCTAGTATCTTCACATAAGATACATTCACAATCCTTTAAGGCTTTTATAGCTCTAAAGGATATTTCATCTAAATTACCTATTGGAGTTGCCAATATTTGTAATTTGCTCTTTGCTTGTGGTACTTTAACTATCATAAGTGTTAATATTATTTTATAATATTAAAAGCATTTAGAGGTAATAACTATGAACATGAATCAAATAATGGCTCAAGCACAAAAAATGCAAAGAGAATTACAAAAGAAGATGGAAGAGTTAGCTAAACAAGAATTTACTTATGATTACCAAAATGGTTCTGTAATGGTTACCATTTATGGTAATGGTGTAGTAAAGTCTATTGAAATCAATAAGACACTTATTGATCCTCAAGATCCTATTACTTTACAAGAAATGGTTGTTGAAGCAATTAACTCTGCTGCTGAACAAGTTAAAGCTAAAGCAGATGAGATTCAAAGTTCATTAATGCCTGGTGGAATGGGTGGATTATTTTAATAATGAGACCTAAAGAATTTGAATTCTTGGTTGATGCAATTAAATCCTTACCTTCAGTAGGATCTAAAGCAGCAGAAAGAATTGCTTATCACTTAATTCATCAAGATCAACAATATGTTGATGAATTTGTTAAAAGAATAACTAATGCTAAGAATAGTATTAGGTTTTGTAAGCAATGTGGTAACTTTGCTTTAGATGATTTATGTACTATCTGTTCTAATCCAGAACGAGATAATTCTAAATTATGTATTGTTAACACAATAGATGAATTAAATAAGATTGAGGCAACAGGGTGCTTCAATGGTATCTACTTTGTGTTAAATGATGAAATCAATGTTAAAGCTAAAAAGAAGATTGATTCAGAAATCATTAAGAATTTAATGAATTACTGTGCAATCAAAAGCTTTAAAGAAATTATTATTGCTACCAACCTAACAATTAATGGGGAAGCAACTAATATATATTTAAATAAGTTATTAAAAGATATCTTACCTGGTTGCATAACTTATAAGTTAGCAATAGGTCTACCGGTTAACTCTGCGTTGGACTATGCAGATGAAAATACTCTAAAATATGCTTTAAAAAATAAAACCAAGATCTAACGATCCTGGTTTTTTATTTTTTGTCTCTAATTATGCAGTTTTAAATGTGGCTGTAAATCCTTCTACTATATAGAAAGGATCAAGAGATGCAACTGTTGGATCAACAACAACAAATTTGATATCAAAATGTTGAGTATCAGTTGTTTTTCCTGTACCAATAAGTTCAATTGTAAAATTGCCTTGATCATCTATTACAGGATAAAGCGTAGCGCCTGGTTTAACACTAACCAATACTTGTTCACCATCTTTAACTTCAATTGTTGGAGCAATCATAGCCTTTTTGTCACCATTGTAATGGAAAGTTAGTGCTTTTGCAGTTGTTCCATCATTCACTAATTCTATTTCTTTAGATCCGTCAAAAGTAATAGCAATTACTGCAGCTGGTTTAGCGCAAGAAGCTACTACTGGAGCAGCTGCTGCTACACTTGTTAAACCTAAAATAGGTAATAATGTTTTAATTTTCATATTTTATAAATTATTCTTTCTGTATTCCTTTACAGGTAATACCTACATATTATATATATAGATATCTCGTACATTTCTATATATTTTGTTTATATATATAAATATATATAAGATTTATTAGACTAAACAAAAAATCGTGAAGTTCACGATTTTTAGATACCATACATTGTTATAGCGGGAGACACATCCTTTAGTGGTGATTTAAACTTCATAGTTAGTTTAATTTTAATGTTTGTTATAAATCCTGCTGTGTAATTAAAGACTCGAATAACTGGTGTTAGACCATCTTTAATAAAGTGATATCCAACATCTTCGGTTGATGGGTCTTTTTCAGAATATCTCACATCATTAATTTCAATCTTAATTGAGTCTTCATCAAATTCAGTAGATGGGTGATCTAGGGTAAAGTTGATAGAGTTACAAGACATAATAAATATTGGTGGAAATCTTAGTCAATTTACACTAAATGTATATTGAGTAACAGTATTTATATCTATATAATCTTTGGTTCTTGCTGTATATCATCCATGACCAGTTGTCCATCTATCAAGCACCACCTTCTCTTTTTCTTTAGGTGCTTGTGCGCATGATGTAATAACAGGTGCAGCAACAGCTACACTAGTTAGTCCTAAGATAGGTAATAAGGTTTTAACTTTCATAATATAGTCCCTTCTATATTATTATATAGAGCAAGAAAAAAGGTTAAACCATATATTATTCTATATATATAGTTAAAACCTTAAATCTATCCTTTACATATAGTTATGTAAGAAATAAAAAAGCACCACACACGTGCTTTAACTTAGTGCTGCTCTATTTCTAGCCTGACACGATTCGTACCACACGTTGTGATGCTTTTCAATTATACATTAAGCAATATGATATTTTGTTTTTTTGTGCTTTTTAAAATCAGAGATTTTATTAGTAAGTCTAGTAACTTCTGCTCTAGCTTCTTTTAAAGCAGCATCTTTATACTTACCTTGTTCAATATCATATTTATATTGTTGTAATAATATTTGATCACAAGATATATTAATATGTTCTACACATGAAATACATTTTCTTTTATGTGAAGAGATTTTAATGGAATAACTGCGACCAGTTTCAATTTCGTCTATCGCATATAAAATAAATCTATATGCGTCTGCACCTATCTTTTTATTTTTATATATTCCATCAACCAACTCTTTTTCTTGCTTGATTAAATCAGTTGGTGCAAAAGTATGTGTAGCTAAAGATTTAATTAAATAGATGTAATCTTTTATTTCATCTAGTTTAATCTTATCTTGAGTTTTATACTCAAGTTCTTGATAACTATCTTCAGCTAAGCTAGGATCAACTAATAATAGTTGGATTAGTTGTCTAAAGGTACTGATCATGTTAACAACAATTGGTGGTAGAACAGGTCTTGCTATCTTTTTAGCAGGAGTTGTATATTCGAAGTCACCTCTAGTTAATTCATAAGTACGCTTTAAATCGCTAACAGCTAACTTAGTAATAGAAGATATCAATTGGATGTAAGAATCAGTGTAGGCTGGGTTATTTTCAGTCTTCATCACTTTTAGTACATCTCTAACTTTGCTATCTAAATTTAAAGATGTTAATCCTTTTAATGTGTGTGTAATATAGTAAGAAACAAATCTTGGGTTTTGAGCCGATTGCAAAATTTCTAAAACTTTTTCTTTACCTTCTTTAACTAGAATTTCATTAACATCTTTACATTTAGTTGTATTATTAACAACTATCATGTTTTTATGAAGTGGTAATAGTTGTAAACCATTCTTAAGTGTTGAAGCTTTACCAGCTTCATCATTATCAAATCATAAAATGATATTATCTATACAACGCGTATTAAGAATCATGTTTTTATGACTGATAGTAAATGCTGTACCCATTAGGGCTACTGCACCATACTCTGATTCTTTCATCCCTGCTTCATATAATGACATTAAGTCAATGTTACCCTCTAAAACAATTAATGTTTTAGGTTTGTCTAACATTACTCTATCAAAGTTATACAAAGTATTAGATTTGCTAAATAGGTTTGTCTCGCGTGATGTGAGATATTTGAGTTCAGAATCTTTTTTTATGTCACGCGCGATAAAAGCTACTATAAACCCATTTCTATCTTTGATAGGGAATGTTATACGGTTATGGAAGTAATCTGAGATCTCAGATGTCTTTTCATTAATATTAATTAATGATGCCTTTAATAGATCATCTTCATTCCACATTTGTTTATGTGGAATAGATGTGTCTGTTAAGATATCATAGGCAATTCTCTTTTCTTGTCCTTTTCCAGCAAAACCGATCTCAAACTTTCTGATGGTATCATCAGATAGTTTGCGGTCATATAAGTATTGAAGATAATCTTTATTATCTTGGTTGTAAAGAAGTGTCTTAAATAAATCATTTGCGTCCGCGTTGAGATCAAACAATTTCATATTAGCGGGCGAGTAAGACTTGTTTTGCTTAGATAAGTAGTTATTGATGTCGGTTTCAGTATAACCTGCCATCTTAGCTACTTCTCTAATCGCTTCACCATAACTTATCTTCTTAAACTTTTGTACAAAGTTTATAACATTACCACTAGCTCCACAAGAAAAACATCTAAAGATTTTTTTCTTAGGAGAAACAGACATACTAGGGTTTTGGTCGGGATGGAATGGACATAGACCAAAAAAGTTAGCACCTGATTTGTGTAAAGACACAAATCTACCGATGATATCAACTATATCTGCCTTTTCTAATAATTCGTCTACAAAATTGGTCATATTGTCCTTCAAACTATCTATTTAAATAGTTTAGTATGTCACTAATTTTAATTCTTTCTTGTTTCATAGTGTCACGGTGTCTAACCGTTACACATTGATCTTTTTCAGAATCAAAGTCATAGGTAATACAATAGTATGTACCTATCGCATCTTGTCTACGGTATCTCTTACCGATAGACCCTGTCACATCATATACACAAGGTATATGGTGAGCTATTAGGTTATCAAATACCTTCTTAGCATTATCATTAAGTTTATTACTTAATGGTAATACTGCTACTTTATATGGACATAAAGCATAAGGTAATCCTAATACTTCACGTGTCTCACCATCTTTGATTGGTTCAACACGGTAAGCATCACATATGATAGCATAGAACAAACGTTCTACACCTACAGATGGTTCTATAACATAAGGAATAAATCTTTCATTTGTTTCAGGATCTAAATATCCTAATGTTGAACCAGAGAGCTTTTGATGGTTTGATAAATCAAAATCTGTTCTATTAGCCAAACCTCATAGTTCAGCTCAGCCATGTGGAAAGTTATATTGGAAGTCAATAGTTCTAGCTGAATAGTGACTTAAGTCAGCTTTGTCATGTTCTGACATTCTAATATTTTCTTTCTTAATGTGTAACACATTAAATAAGAAGTCTTCAATATCTTTAATGTATTGCTCAAATTTGGCTGGTGCATCTTTTGGATAATTGAAGAATTCAATTTCCATTTGTTCAAACTCTCTAGTTCTGAAGATAAAGTTACCTGGCGTAATTTCATTTCTGAAAGCTTTACCTATTTGGCCAACACCAAAAGGAACTTTTAATCTTAAAGCTCTTTGGATGTTAGCAAAGTTAATAAAGATACCTTGAGCTGTTTCTGGTCTTAAATAAAGTTCGTTAGCCTTATCTTCGATAACAGATTGACTTGTTTTAAACATTAGGTTAAAACTTCTAATGTCTGTTCAGTCTGCCTTACCACAATTAGGACAGACAATCTTTTTATCTTTAATTATTTTTAATAATTCAGCCTTATCAGTATTCTCATTAATTTTAATGTCAGGATACTTTTCTTCAATTAACTTATCAGCTCTAAATCTTTGATGACAAGCTTTACAGTCAATTAATGGGTCAGCAAAGTTAGCTAAGTGACCTGAAGCTTTTCAAACACTAGGATTAAGAATAATGGAAGAGTCTAAACCAACCATGTTTGGTTGACCAGTGATGAAATAATTTCATCACAAACTCTTAATATTATTCTTTAAAGCTACACCTAAAGGACCATAGTCTCAAGCATTAGCTAGTCCGCCATAAATTTCACTACTAGCAAAAACAAAACCGTAGTTTTTTAAATAATTAACTATTGTTGTTTGATCAAATTTAGTGCTCATATTATTTTAATTATAAAAAATATAATGATTATTGACTATATATTATAAAAAGAAAAGAGGGCAACCCCTCTTTTTCTTTTGTTTTAGTCTATAGACTAACGATTCCTGTTTTTTCGTCTCTAGCTGGTTTAACTTCTTCTGGTTGAACAGGTTCTTCTTTTTTAGGTTCTTCAACTGGTCCACCAAAAGCAGCTGCAGCGTCTTCTTGATGTGCGCTCTTGAATGTGAATCTATTTCTAATCCAGAAATAGATACCAACAACAGCAATGCCTATTAATAATAGGGTGTGAAGCGCTGGAAGTACAAAGTATGCACCATTAAAGTTTTCTTGCATCTTTGTACTAAATACTAGAACAAGAATGAAGAATAGTAAGTGTGCTAAACATAATCCACCGAAGATGTAAGCACGCTTCTTATAATCATCTCTGCCATTAATAAATAATAGCACAATTAGTAGAACTAATCCTAGTGTTAGAAAACTATCAACAATAGCACCAAATGCCACAGCACCAGGTCCACCAACACCAAATCCTACTCATGTTGCAACAATACATAGTATTGCTAGTGATCAAACACCCAATAGAGTGTACTTATATCACTTATAAGGAATATTTTTTGTCATTTTTTCCCTCTCTTATAAGTTTATTATAAAAGAAAAAAGAGTACATAGTACTCTTTTATTTCTTAGATTTTTCCTTCTTTTCGTCTTCTAAAGCTTTTTTCTTTTCAATAGCTTCAGGAGGAAGCTTTAATTCTTTGTGAATGTAATCAATTTGGTTCTTGACAATTGTTTCTAACAATAGTAATGTTTCAACAATTAAATCAAGTTCTTTACCATTATCTTTGATAATAGCTTTTGCTTTAACATATTCTTTTTGAATAATGTCTTCAATCTCTTTATCAATCTTTTGGTTAGTTTGTTCACTAAAGCTCTTTTGAGCATAAGCAGGAGTGTTACCTTCTGTTGGGATGAATTGAGTCATACCAACATCTGACATACCTAGTTGAGTAACCATAGATTTAACTATTCTAGTTACTTTGTATAGGTCATTGCTTGCTCCAGTAGAGATTGCATCTTTACCGTAGATGATTTCTTCTGCAGCTCTACCACCTAATGTAGTTCTTACAATAGCTAATAGATCAGATTTCTTTTGAATGGCAAGCTCTTGCTTTTCAGGAGTAGCTAGTGTATAGCCTGCGGCTACACCACGAGGAATAATTGTAATCTTTTCAACTACATCTCCACCCTTAGTGTGAAGACCAACTAATGCATGACCAGCTTCGTGGTAAGCAATTTGTTTCTTTTCTTCATCAGTAATTACTCTTGATTTCTTTGCAGGACCAGCAATTACACGGTCAATAGCTTCATCAATTTCAGCCATACCAATTGCTGTCTTGTTTAATCTTACTGCAAGTAAAGTTGCTTCATTTAACACGTTTTCTAGTTGAGCACCAGAGAAACCTGGAGTTCTTCTAGCAACATCAGCTAAACTTACTTTGCTTGATAAGTTTTTGTTTCTTGCGTGAATCTTTAAAATAGCTTCACGTTCTTTAATATCAGGTAGGTTAACTTGAATGTGTCTATCAAATCTACCTGGTCTTAGAATAGCTTCATCTAATGAATCTAGTCTGTTTGTTGCTGCCATGATTACAACACCACTACGTGTGTTGAAACCATCCATTTCAGCAAGTAATTGGTTAATAGTTTGATCAGCAATACCACCCGATCCACCAGCAATTGCATTAGCACCACGCTTACCTGCTACTGAGTCAATTTCATCAATGAAGATGATAGATGGGGCAGCTTTCTTTGCTCTAGCAAATAGGTCTCTAACTCTCTTAGCACCTACACCTACTAGCATATCATCAAAGCTTGAACCAGAAGCTTGGAAGAATGGAACTGAAGCTTCACCAGCTACAGCTTTAGCTAATAATGTTTTACCAGTACCTGGAGGACCATATAGAATTACACCTCTAGGTGTTCTTGCACCCATAGCTGCATATTTTTCTGGATTCTTTAAGTAATCAACGATTTCAATTAATTCGTTCTTTTCTTCTTCAATACCAGCAACATCTTCAAACTTAACGTTGCTCTTAGCAACTTTAGCAGAAGATTTACCCATACCGAAGATTGAATCTTCACCTTGACCCATCATTCCAGTCATCTTTGTCATCTTGCTAAAGTATCAAATGATAACAATTAAGAAGATGATTGTTGGTAACATATTTAAAAGAATTAAACCAACATTAGTACCAGATTGTTGAATTGTCGCAGTGTTTTCTAGATAGTTAACTCAAGCAACAAAGTTTGTGTAAGATGGATCAGCTTCATCAATCTTTTGATCGCCAATTCAATATGTGTAATGTGTTGTGCCTTCTTCAAAGTCCTTACTTACACGTAACTTAAATTCAACTTCTCTTCTATTTTCTGGATATGCATGAACTGAGTAAGTTTCAGCATTAGTTCCACTTACATAATAGAATGCTCAAGCATTGTCTTTCTTAGACATATCAATTTTGTAATCATCACCAGATACTTGCGTATTTGTGTCAATTACTAAACTGTTACCATCTAATGTAACCTTTTGAGCTTTAATTTGATCATATTTAGGAGTACAGCTTCAAACAATCAAGAAGATAAATAATCCAATGATAGTTAAAGCAATAATCCATTTGATGATGGATTTCGTTCTTCTTGCTTTAGCTTCAGGATCTGCCGATTGCTTTTGATAAACAACTTTGTCATCTGGACTAGTGCCAGCATCACTTGGTTGTTCATCTTTAGCTTTAGCTAAATTGATACGTATTTTTTCTTTTGCCATATGGATTGCTCCTTTATAGGTTTATATATTATAGTTTATTTAGGTATTTTTTATCGAATTCACCTATATAAGGTAAATTTCTTGCTTGTTCGTTAATGTCTAGACCATAACCAACCAAGAATGGATTACCTTTCAATGTGAAACAAGCATAGTCTGCTTTGAATTTTGTTTTTCTTGCTTGTGGTTTGTCAACAAGAACCATAGTTTTTAGGGAGTGAGGTTTTTTAGATTTAAGATATTGAATTAACACTTTAAGTGTTTTAGCAGAATCTAGAACATCTTCAATTACAATAACATCTCTTCCTTTGATGTCAGAAAACAAATCGGTTAAGATTTCAGGTTTTCCTTGGGCTTTAATTTGGCCACGGAATGAACTTAATGTCATAAATTCAAAGTTGCATTCAAATCTTAATGCCATTACTAATCTTCCATAGAATGGAATAGCACCTTTTAGAATTCCTAATAAGATTGGTTTTTTCTTACATTTAGAATAGTGCTTATTAATTCAATTGGCTGCTTTAGTAATTCCTGCTTCAACTTCTTTTCTTGAAACTAGAATACTTTTAACATATTTAGGTTTGTAATCTTTCATATTATCTTCCCTCCATCAAAACTATTGCATCACATTCAATAATGTTTAAGTTTTGTTCAAAGCGTGTTGCTTTCACATTAATCTTTTTTGTTTTTAACAATTTTGTTAAACTCTTAACTATATACTTACGAATTGGATTGATTAAGATTTTATCACAGATGATAGTGACATCAACATTTCCAATTTTTAATTCTTTAGATTTTGCCATTGTTAAAGCATAATAAAGAATTAATTTAGAATTCATGTTTTTGCACTTAATATCTGTATCTGGAAAAGCAATACCAATGTCGCCACCTTGACAAGCACCTAGAATTGCATCAGCTATTGCATGTAACACTAGATCGCCATCAGAAATAGCAACAATTTTGTAGTTGCTTTTACATTCATAACCACCTAAGACAATTGTTGATTTTGTCTTAGATAATTTGTGTATATCTTTTCCAAATCCTATATTACTCATAATAAATATAGATATTTATTATATAGAGAATATATTTTTAGATTAAATAATATAAATTAATAAAAAGAAAAATAGGGATATCCCTATTTTTACTTTAGATTAAATTTTTAAAATATCTTGAATTGTCCCGGTGAACCAGAATATGTGTTACCTTTATACTCAAACGACTCACCTGTATAAAATATTGCCGCTATTTTTCCATTAGGCATTTCTACTGCTTGAGCATTATTATCATTACATGCTACTTTAAACAATTTATTTATGTCTCATTGTTTTGAAGATTGAATTGAATATGCATATGAAGAAGTGGATGGGTTATCAAGATATATGGTTGAGACTTGTTGGGATACAAGATCCGCAGGATCTGGATACGATTCGTTGTTTCTACTTCAAGGGGCTAATCTAGATTCGGTTTCACCTAATTCACTAAATTTTAATTTATGGTCCGCACCTTCTTCAATATTAGAATAAACAACGTCTCTATGTTGAATAAATTTGTTTGTGGCATCAATTAGTTTAATGTCTCCTTGTGGAACAAATTGATCAACTGTTGTGTGAAGAGGTAGAACCTCGCCACTTGCTGGGGCGTAGTTAATGCCTTTACCTAATACTGCTACTCCATCCTCACAAGCAAATGCTGTGATGGTGTAATTTACTTGACCTTTGTATTGAGGGTCTTCAAGACTATCATTTGATCTAAATTTTTGATAACTTTGTTGAGAAATGAAAGCAACATTCTCATCTTCATTAAAGTCTCCATAAGCTATGGTTTCTTTTTTCTTTGGAGCAACATCTATTCCATTTTCATAGTAATGAAGTTCGTCATCAGTCTCATCTATTGTTGTTGTTCCAGGAATGTCTTGGTAGTTTCAAATTGGTGAAATATCAACATATTCATTTCCTGTTTCCATTACACAGTTTGTAAAACCATAACTCATATTATGACCTAGTAAATTTTCACCATTACCCATTTCAAAGTTATTTAAATCTTTTGTTGTTCCTCTTAAACCAATGTAAATACCATCGTAGTTTCAAGCAATGAATTGTGACTTTGGAAAGAATTTAATTCCATTAAAGTTACTATCTTTGTTTTCTCATTTGGCAATTAATTCTTTTAATTCTCTTTTTCTTGGGCAATTAGGAAGGTTAGCTAAATACTTCATTTCTGTTATATTTCCTAAATCGGTTACACCACCCGCATAATCACTTGCTCTTTTTCTTGTTCAAGTTCGACCCATACATTGTCATGTAAAGTTTCCTTTGTGGGTCATATATCTCATACCATCCAAAGCAAAATCAACAACAATCTTTAATTTTTTATCATCTAGTGTATATTCATCAGTCTTATCAAATGCTGATGCTATCTTCGCAATCATTAAAGCGCCCTGTCTTCCATAACCACCTGTATAAAGCAATTGGTTATGTTGAAAATATGTACCATCAGATTGGAATCCTTCTGGTGCATCTACCTTAATTTCTTTATAAAGATAATCTAACATTATTTGCATTTCATCTTTGTCTTGAACCAAACATGCAGATTTCATTGTTATATCACAAGCTCAAAATGTATTTGTGCCAGTGTATTTTGTTGTGGCTTCATTGTATTTCAATGAACCATGATGAATTCATTCCATTAACTTATCTTGTTGTGGTCTAGTCAGTTTATGTTTTAAGAAAATTGCTAAATTACTTAAATCTCTCGGAACACCAATTTCATTGAATCACCAGTTTGAATTTTCATACTTATGACACAATCAATAGCAAGTTAATTTTTTTGCTATATCCATTAATTCATCATTATTATCTCTATCAGCAATCATTGCAATTTGCAATGTCCTAACAATATGTTGATGGGCTGGTCAAATAGCTCTATCACCGTCTTCATAGTTAATGTTTCTAAACAAATATGTTTCACATGGTTCACCAAACATTTTGGTGTCAACCTCTTTAGCTAGTTCGCTTTTGATTTGATCGGCTGTTTTACCATCATAATCATTAAGATTAACTGTTTCTTCCAACATTTGTTTATAAGAACTTAACAGAATATCAAATCCTGATTGTTGTTGGCTACAGCTTACTGTAGCAGATAATGGGGCTACACAAGTTGTTGTAGCTAGTGGTATTAATAATCATTGTTTTTTCATATGTCTATATTATAAAAAAATAAAAACTAGGTATTACCTAGTTTTTAATTAAAGTTTAAGTAGGCTGTGAACCTTAATGCCCTTCTTTTCTAGTTTAGACGGGCCTTCAGGTAAATCTTCCAAATATCCTAATACTAGTAAGTGATTAGCTTTAGCTTTTAATTGATTCATCATTGTTTTAACTGCTAAAACGGTTCCACCAGTAGCAACAACATCATCAACAATTAAAACTCTTGCTCCCGGTTTAACATCATACTTATGTATTTCAATAGTATCTTTACCATATTCTAAAGCGTAGCTTGCTGATACTGTTCTACGTGGTAATTTACCTTTTTTTCTAACTGGAACAAAAGGCAAATTCAATGCTTCAGCTATAGGTAGAGCGAATCAGAAACCTCTAGATTCTAGTCCTACTACAACATCAAACTTTAGTCCTTTGATAGTCTTAAGCATTTCTTTAACAGTTAGCTTTAAGACTCTAGGTTTTGTAAAGATAGGAGTAATATCTTTGAAACTTATTCCTTTCTTAGGAAAGTCGGGAACAACTTTCATTGTGTTTTTAATTGTATTAAGATTCTTTGTCATTATTTAGCTCCTTGTGGTTTTTCTGTTGGTTTAGCAACAGGAATCTTTCTGGTAAACTTGTTGATACCTTCAATTCCTTGTTCATCAATATCATCGTAGTTTACTACTACTTTGTTCTTGTTCTTGATAACGAGTTTTTCAAGAGTGAAGTTTCTTACCTTCATGAATTGGTATAGTAAGAAGCTTAAAACAAATGGGGCTAATACTAGAGTAACAACTGCGCCAATTATTAATAAAGCAATAATTGAAATTAATGTTGAACCAGATGGTCCTGTTAATCCTAGCATTAGGATGAATGTTAGATAAGCAGCGGCTGTTGTTCAAATATATGTTCAGTTGTTTGTTAATGCAACATTAACAATATATTTGAATTCTTCCTTGTTGTAAGCATCTTTTCTACTTCAAGATTCACTTGTGCTTCCAAGTAATCCCATGCAGTAAATTGTATTTACAACAACTATCAAGACAAATGCTAGAACTACAAATTGATCAAATTTAACTTGACAAATTGCACTAATACCCAAAGTAATTAATGGTAAACCAAATACTCCAGCTAGCATTGGAACAAATGAAATTCAGTTATATCTAATTGCTCCATATACACATGCAGCTGCAGAAGCAGCTAACACTGAAATTAGCGCAAAGTTTAGAATATCTTGGTTTGTGCTGCCAAAGATTGTTTGAACAAAGATCTTATCACCTATTGCTAATCCAGAAGCTGCAGACATAGTTTGAACAGCCTGTTGAATAGCAGTTATGTTCATATTTGTATAGAAGTATCATAAACCAGATACATCATCATGATGATATGAACTATAAGTTAAACCAGTAAATCATGGTTGACTTAACAATTCATCATCATACATAATTGCTATGCAATGAGATGAATGGAACATTGTTGAACTTGTATAACCAATTACAGAGAAAGCAATGATTCCGGCAATTAATAGACCACCAACTACTGCAACAGCAATTAATGCTCTCTTATTAGTTGCATCAATCTTTTTCTTACTCATTGAACTATAGTAAGGAAGTTCAAGTTTTGTTGCATCCATCGAAGATGGAATTGCCATGTTACTTTGAGCTAACATTTCATTTGCAACATTGGATGCTTTACCAAAGAACGATAACCTGTTGACCATTATTTTGTTATTGAAGAACAATCCATGTATGATTGCATTCAACAGGTAAACACACAAGAATATTGCAAATGCTCCAATAATTAGCACCAATCCCATAGGGTTTAGGCCTATTGGTGCAATATATGTAAAGCAAACACCAAAGATTAATGTGATAACACTAATATCTACTATAGGTAGTAATGACTTTTTAAAAGTCTTACTAATAATCACTTGTGTATCTTCACGAGAGTTTAATCTACGTTTCATACGACCACAAATGGCTAGTGCTGCCATAAATCCTACAACAGCCACTATAAATAGACCGAAGATCAATGACATGCTAATTGCAGTTGATCCAATAGTTGCAATTAATCCTGTCATAGATAGAGCAAACATTAGACAGATTCAACTCATTACACCTGTTGTTCTATATAGACAAGCTAATAGAATTAATAAGGCGATCAAGAATATCAAGAATCCTAAACTTAGAATTCCTACAACTTGGTTTCCTCCAAATACTGATTCAGTGAATGAAGGAGCAATAAAGTTGTATCTAAAGTCATGACCAGTAAATCTAGCCATAACATCTTCAGCTCCTTTTTCTGCTTTAGATGAAATGTCACTAAAGTCAAATCCTGCAATAGCTCCATCATTGAAGCCGTATGTTATTTGGTTATTCAAATAACTTTGAGCTTCATCACTAGAAGATGCTTTATATCAATAGTATGAAATCTTAGGTTCTGTACCTTCAACATCATTCTTATAATCGTCAGTGATTTTGTCTGGCATGATGTCAGTAAAATCATTCATTGTGACAATCTTTTCTACATACTTAGTTGTGAAGTTTAATTCATTTGTTCCAACTGTAGCTTGGTCAATGTAATTGAAGATATCAGCATTTTGAATGTTTTTGCTGTTATCATCATGGTCTTTAACTGATGCTAACTTATATGAATCGTCTGTTGATCCTCTTGGATCACCACGGAAGTTCTTAGTTTTATATGTGTCAGCAAATGTAGAATAAGTAGTGTCATCATATATGTCTTTATATGAACTCTTTTCTTTGTTTTGCCATCAGTTAGCGATGTGGTAGTTTGCTTCGTTGTATAAACCTTGTAAGTTATTTACAATGTAAATTCTTGGTTCATTTCACTTACTAATTTCTTTATTTTCAGGGTCAGGGTCCTTTTCCTCTGAATAATCTTTAGCAGCTTTCAAGTTTTGATAAATTCTATTAAGTTGAGATTCTTCAACTTTGAAGACAACTCCAGGTTGTCCATCTTTATCATTGATAACTTTAGCTTTGTCTTCTTGAGAACCTACAGTTTTAGGAATTGTAAATAGTTGTCTGAAAGGAATTATTGTATATGTTGGTGCATCAGTTCCTGTAGGACTGTCAACATTATATCAACGATATACTAATGTCTTTTCGTTTGAGTTAAATCCATTTAACCCAAAGAAAGATAAGTATGGATCATTATCAATCTTTTGTTCCTCTTCTTCTTTAGAAGTTGGGTGTTTCTTTTGAACCTTGTCAATTTCAAATTGAGCATTCAAATAACCAAAGTATTGATCTTCTTCCTTTACTTTTTCCTCTTTATAAAATTCATATGATACATCATATGATTTTTGTCCTCTATCTTTTAATCAACGAGATAGTTTTTCTGCACAATCAGCAATTATTGCTTCAGCTTGTTGTTCAGTTTGAAATTGTTTTTGATCATCTGCTAATAAAGCAGCAGGATCAATTTTTACTCTTCCTGAAACAGATTTAGTGAATTCTGCACTTTCAGTGTGATTTTTAGCAATTTGTCAAATACCAACACCTGAACCAGCAATGGTTCCGGCTGCTAGGATACTAGAGAAGGCTACTGAAAAAATTGAAGCACCTTTATTTTTTACGCTAAACTTCTTAGTGTTTTGGTTAGTATTTGCCATAGTTTCTTAATTATATACATAATTAAACTTTATTGTAAATATTTAATATATTTTTTAATTTATAATAATTATTAATTTATTGGAGGCAACAATGAATTTAACAAAACCTCGTGGAACACAAGATTATATTTATGCATTAGAGCCAGAATTTGATATAGTTTGCGAAGCATGCAAACTAATTGCTAGATTAAATGGTTACTATCAAATTAAAACTCCTACCTTTGAATATAAGGAACTATTTATCAGAACTGTCGGAGACACTTCTGATATTGTTAATAAAGAGTTTTATGAATTTAAAGATAAGGGTGATCGTGACATGGTCTTAAGACCAGAACTTACTGCAAGTGTATGTCGTGCGGTAG
Organism: Mycoplasmoidaceae bacterium; assembly: GCA_045617465.1. Taxonomy (GTDB): domain Bacteria; phylum Bacillota_I; class Bacilli_A; order Mycoplasmatales; family Mycoplasmoidaceae; genus Hennigella. The sequence goes on from JAZLIQ010000002.1 coordinate 52,876, forward strand.
TAGAGAACAAATTGCTACACCGTATGTCACACCCACTTAAATTCTTTTATATCGAACCTATGTATAGATATGAAAGACCACAAAGTGGTCGTCTACGTATGTTCCACCAATTTGGTGTTGAATGCATGGCTACCGATTCATACTATGATGATGTAGATATGATTTTATTAGCTACATCAATATTGGATGCATTTGGTCTAACAAATTATATTATTAAGATCAATAATATTTGTTCATCAGCAACACGTGCTAAATGAATAGATGCACTAAAGAAATATTTTGCAGATTACAAAGACCAACTAACTGAAGATTCGGTTGCTAGACTTGATCGTAACCCTTTAAGAATCTTAGATGATAAGATTGATGGTAAAAAAGATTTTGTTAAGAATGCTCCTAAAATAACTAAATTTGCAACAAAGGAAGAATTAGATTATTTTAAAAAAATAACTGATACATTAAATGAAATGCAAATCAAATATGTTATTGATGAAACATTAGTTAGAGGATTAGATTACTATTGTAATTTTATCTTTGAAATCGAATCTACTTCTGAATCATTAAAAGGACAACCAACTTTAGTTGGTGGTGGTAGATACGACACTATGATTAAAGAATTAGGTGGCGATGATGCTAAATGTGTTGGTTTTGCTCTAGGAATCGAAAGATTACTAGTTGCTTTACAAGGTAACCCTGCTTTAAGAAAAGCAGTTGATGAATATAGACATGTAGATGTTGTTGTTGCTAACTTAGCGGAAGAAACAGGAATGATCAGTTCTATGATTTGTAAAATGCTAAGAATTGCAGGATTTAGTTGTACAACTAACCGTAACACAACTAAACTTGAAAAGCATTTTAAATATGCTGAAACTCAAAACGCTAAATATGTAATCATTGTTGGTCCTAAAGATGTGAAGAAACAAGTTGTACTTGTTAAGAACCAATTAACAATGAAACAAGACGAGGTTAGAGTAGACAAACTAGTTGACTACTTTGTCAAGAGAAAAGGTAAAGAAGAATAATATGAAAAAGCTATATTGTGGTCATGTTAATGAAAAATTCATTAACCAAGACGTAACCATTAAAGGTTGAGTTAAAAGAATAAGAAAGATGGGTTCCATCACTTTCTTAGATATAGCTGATCGTTATGGTTTAGTTCAAGTTATCGTTGATGAAACCATCAATTTAGATGGTTTAACTAGAGAATCTGTTGTTATGGTTAAAGGTTTAGTTGTTGCTAGAAAAACACCAAACGACAAACTTAAAACTGGAAAAATAGAAATTAAGTGTTCTGATCTAAAGATTTTATCTTTAGCTAAGACCACTCCAATGATTGTTGAAGATGTAACTGACGCCTTAGAAGATATCAGATTACAACACCGATATCTAGATTTAAGAAGAGATGCTGTTAGAAACAAAATTATCTTTAGATCTAAGTTTATTAATGAGCTTAGAAGTTATTTAATCAAACAAGATTTTGTTGATGTTGAAACACCTTGTCTTGCTAAACCTACACCTGAAGGTGCAAGAGACTATATTGTACCAACTAGAAATGCTCCTAATGCTTTTTGAGCATTGCCTCAAAGTCCACAAATCTTTAAACAATTATTAATGGTCGCTGGATTCTTAAAATATTTCCAAATTGCAAAATGTTTTAGAGATGAAGACTTAAGAGCTGATCGTCAACCTGAATTTACACAACTAGACATGGAAATGTCTTTCATAGAAGAAAAAGACATTATGCGTGTTGTAGAAAAGTTGTTTAAACATGCTATTAAAAAGACATTAAACATCGAAGTCAAAACACCATTTAAAGTAATGGAATATGACGAATGTATGAACTTCTATGGTGTAGATAAACCAGACCTTAGATATGATCTAAAATTAGCGGATTTATCTCAATATTTTACTGGTACACAATTCCAAATTTTCTCTAAAATTTTAGCTGAAAAAGGTGTTGTAAAGGGTTTTGCAATTAATGATAAAATTGTTGATAAAAACAACTTTTCAACAATCCAAAAATTTGCAACAGACAAAGGCTTACAAATCGCTTACTTAACATTTAAAGATGGTAAGAAAGTTGATGGTTCTATTGCTAAAGTCATCGAAGATGAAAAAGCAAACAATGCCTTTGCAAGTTTCGGTTTCAAAACAGGAACTTTAATTCTTTGTGCAGGTAAATTGGAAAAAGTAAATGACACATTAGGTGCCGCTAGAATTGCATGTAATAATATTTACAAACTAGCAAATCCAGATGAATTAGCATTCACATGAGTTATTAACTGACCATTATTTGAATATGATGAAGAAACTGGTAAGTATGCTGCTGCACACCACCCATTTACTTCACCAGCAAAGAAAAGTCTAAAAGACTTTGATACAAACAAAGCTAAAGCTCGTGCTAGAGCTTATGATATAGTTCTTAATGGTTATGAAATTGGTGGTGGTTCTATAAGAATCACTAACACTGAAGTGCAAAAACGTATGTTCAATGCTATTGGTTTAACTGAACAACAAGCTAAAGCTAAATTTGGTTACTTACTAAATGCATTTGAATATGGTGTACCACCACATGGTGGTATCGCCATCGGATTAGATCGTTTCATCATGATTTTAACTAAAGCAGAAACTATCCGTGATGTTATTGCTTTCCCTAAAAACTCACATGGAATTGATTTAATGTTAGATGCTCCATCTTCAGCATCAGCTGAAGGGTTAGACGAGCTTTTCCTACAAGTTGTTGAACCTAAAAAGTAAACATGAAAATAAAAGCATAAATGCTTTTATTTTTTATTTTTGACTTTTTTAATATAGTATATATATAGATACATATCTACTATTATGAAGAACCTAATTTTAAATGTTATTCGTTCTTTCAAAAGAAACAAAATATCAATCCTTGGATTGATCTTTTTACTTTTCTTTGGTTTAGGTGTCTTCTGTACTATGTCTAATACAACAGCTAACATTACCAATGAATATACATCGTTAGCTAATCGTGGTAAACTTCATGACTTTACTGCTTCTGAACTTTATGAAGTAGGTTCTGCTGTTTACACACCTTACACTAAAGGTGTAAGTTATGTGTGTGATGGACAAACTCCTGCATCATATTCAGACTTCATCAAATATGATGACATTTCCACAACTAACATAAGTTCATCTGATTTATATGGTGTTGAAGGTTTGGGTATTAGAGAAATGACATATTATATCCCTGTTCCAGAACAACAAGTGAATAGAGATGGTGATGGTAATTATATCTATACTAGAGATTACCACATCAAACTAAGTGCAACACAATCTTCCGGTCTTTACCAAAAGTTTGCTGAATCTAAACCTGATAGCAAATATGTTGACTTTATTTTTCAAATAAGCCAAAAGTTTGAAGCAGAAGACCCTCGATCTGAAGCTTATCAAGACCTTCTAGATGAATGGTCTTCATTAGATGCTTCCGATTTAGAAACACTTGCTACCATCAATATCTTTAGTCGTGATTATGAAAAGTTTATTGATTTCTTAACGCAACAAAGTCAAAACACTTTCTCTGCAATGACTACAACAGATACACCTCTAGCGATGTATCTTGAACAAAAATATAAAGATGAACTTGACTACCGTTTCTTTAAATCTGTTAACGTAACAGCAACAAAAGATAACATCTTCTATAAGATTATTGATTCTAACCCAGAAGATACCATTGATACAATGGTACTATTTGAAGATCCGGTTGGTAGATATGGAAACCAACTATATTCAACAACTTCTTGGTCTCCATACAAATCAGACATTAGTTTTGTAAATACACAAAACGAACCAGTAACACCTGGTGATTCAATTGAAACTGGTGTGTTAGGAACAAAATTGTTTGTTCCTAGAGATTTTAATGATGTTGCTCAAACACCTTTATACACTCATGAACAATTACTAGAATGAACAAATTATGATGCAAAATATGTTTATGCACAAATTTTGCAAATACGTTTCAAGAGAATGTTAGCTGGAGATGTTTCCATATCTTCTTCACTAGATAGTTTAGTTAAAACATTAGCTGCTACAGATTTAGATGCGCCTCACTATGCTTTGTCAGTTCTACAAGTTCCTCCTGGTACTACTGGTGAAATTTACAAAGCATATGATACTTATCTAGTTGATTGGTATCGTGGTGGTGGAGAATCAATTACCATTAGTGCTAATGGTAATGTGGTCTTTACATGAGTTGGTTTAGGTGGTACACCTCAAACTTGTACAATCTCTAACTGGACTTCAAGATTCTCAATTGTTAACCCACAACACTTAGAAAAGAACAATAAGAGAGTTCTTGATCCATCTGTTCTAAATAACTTTGCTCCATATAGAGAATGATATCGTGCAACATATGGTGGCTATCCAGCAGGTGAGATTAATCAAGTTCTTGCTGCTAATTGATTTAATAGCTTAACACAAAACCAATTTGCATTCTGAATCAATCCAAATACAAAAGAAGCATGATCACAAATGTCTTATGACATTCCTGGTCAAGAAGAACCTCTTATTATTAAAAGAGGAACTGGTTCTGGACAATGAAATGGTATTAGTTCTGAATTCTTAGCTGATTGTGGTGGTTACAACCAAATTATTTGAGGTTGTGGTCTAACTCCAGACTTCATGTATCCGGTTGTTGATATTTCAAGACCAACACCAAATACAGCAACTGAATGTCTAGTTTATTGTAATACTGCTGGTTACCAAAGCATTAAATTAGCTTTTATTAACTCAACAGTAGAAGAATATCTTCTAGCTAGATTTAAAGCAAACGTTAATACTAATAGACGGCAAGAGATTTTAGATGATGTTAATGAATGAGCAACAAACAACATGATCTTCCCAGATAATGTTAAATGTGCTTACTTTGCTAATGATATGAATGACTTACTAAACTGTGCAGGTTTTAGAGTTGCTTATATCCCTAACCTAGTTAATGTTATTAGAATAGTTTCTATCATTCTATGTTCATTCATAGGCATTTTGTGTTTAGTAATTTGTTTCGTAATTATTAAACGTTATGTAGAAAATAACAGAGTTAACATTGGTATTATGCGTGCTAATGGTATAAAGAAATGAAAGATTGGAGTTTCTTTATTACCATTTGCTCTGTTCCCTGCTTTAGTTGGTGGTATAGCCGCCTACTTTACAGGATTGGGATTACAGGCTGGAGCATTATCGTTGTTTAGTAATTATTGGATGCTACCAACACCTTTGATCAAGTTCAGTTGGATTCCGTTCTTGGGCTGTATCTTCTTACCGTTCTTAGTGTTTGCTTTCATTTGTTTCATTACAACACTAATTGTTTTAAGAGTTAATTCTGTTGAATTAATGAAACCGGGTTCTGAATTTAAAACAAATAGTTTCTCAAGAATTGCTAAGAAACCATTTAAGCACTTTGGTGTTATGACGAGATTTAGAGTTGCTCTTGCTTTTAACTCAATAAGTAGGTTATTAATGTTAGCAGCTATGAGTTGTTTAACAATGTCATCGCTTGTCTTTGCATTTACAACATTTGATAAGTTAAATGCTTCACGTGTAACCAACTCAACACAATTTGATTACAACTTTAATGTTCAATTGACTACACCAACAACATCCGGTGGTCCATATATCACATATGATTATGCACAACCACAACCAGATGTTGAAGGAAAAATAAAAGGATTGGGTTGAACAGATCCATCTCAATATTACTTTAATGTTTCTTGAGATACAACAGCTGATGCTTATTCTGAATATCCATGACACACAGAACAAGGCAAAACTGGATTTAGTGAATTAACTAAATGGTATTCATACAATAGTATGATAGATCCTATCCTTCCGTTAGTTCAGGAAGATTACATAAAAACAATTGGTAGCAATGGTAACTTAATGTTACCAACAATGAGCGATGCACAAGGTCAGATAAAAGATTTGATGTATCTTCAAAATAAGGCTTCAGCTAGACTAACACTAGATTACAACATCGGTGTTCCTGGTATTGCCGCTTCTAACCCATGAGAAATAGCATTGTCATTGATGCCAGCTAACTCACGTAACTTAGCTGCTGATTCATTTAATAACATTATTAATAGAGTTGGTCGATTAACATCTAATTATAGAGATGAAGAAAACCCAGACAACAACGGTGCTGTTGCTAAATTTATTGATAATGCTAAAGCATCAGGATTTGAAGTTTCTGATACTGGGGTTATTTTGGATCCTTATGATGACGAATCTAGAAATAAAATTCACATGGCCGCGAATGCGTCTGGTAAGTGATTCCTCTTAGGATATCATGAAGGATTAGACTATATTGTTGATCCTTCTTACTACTATCCTGTTTATCCTGCATTCTTTACTTATAATGCTGATGCTGATACATATTCTTTAAATAAAGATATGTTGGTTGTTGGATATCTATTCTCATCTTTCAATGTTGATTATTTAAGTTTATTAACAACTATTTATACAGATGAAGAATTGGTTAAGATGGAATATCCTATATCATATGGTATTGTTCCATTAAATTGAGATTGAACACCAGATGTAAAGAAAGATGAGACTTATACATACATTACTGGTTTCTTTAAAGAAATCTCTAATGGTCATTCTGTAGATGAAAGTTCAGAATCTACAATTGAAGGTATTATCAAAGATTCTCAATTTATTAAATTAACAGATAAACGTGGAAACAACTTAAATGACTGATTATTTGATGAAAGCTATTTAAATAGCTTACACATTGATGAAAAAATTAATCCAATTGTAGCTAATGCTTATGCTGCTCATAAATATGGATTAAAAATTGGTGATCAAATCAAGGTTGATGTAACTAACATGGCTGATAGATATGAACAAAATATTGAGCCAGCATCATCAAATGATGATTCCAATGTTGCAATATTTAAAGTGATTGGTGTTTCTCAAGGAACCAATGGTGAAGCATTCTATACAACTCAAGAAATAGCAAATAACATTTTAGGTTTACCAAATGGTAAGAGTTGAAATAAAACTCACAAATATATGATGTGATCTGATAGTAATGATTGAGGAGAACAAGAAGATCTAACCCCAACAACTATTCCTTCACTAATTGACTTGGCTGGAGATGAACAAACAACAATCTACAGCTTTGCTGACAGCACCTTTGAACAAGAACCTATCATCACTCATGGTGCGCCATTAAGTGAAGTGCCTGTTCCTATTGGATTTAATGGTATCTATACAGAAAATAAAACCGGTAAACCAATTACTGCTGGTCTATCCTTATATTCATATACTGGAATGTACCCTGGTGCTTCAGTATATCAATCTCAAAGCAACAATAAGTTCACAGAAATTTTAAGTTATGGTGTCAACTTATCTATTGCTAACATAATGATAGGTTGAAACAACCCAGAAGCATTCCAAATGAATGCTAAATACTTATCAGGTGATATTGATTTAACAACATATCGTGGTTTCATTGAAAACACATTCATTAAGAATATGGTCCGTGTATTTGGAACTACAACAATGATTACTGCTATCTGTGGTGCAATGGATGTTGCAGCAAGTGATTTAATTTACAACAACTTAATATCAACATTTGATTTGGCTCAAACATCAATAATGTCTATCATTATTCCAATTACTATTATCATTGTTGCTATTATCTCTAACTTAATCATCAATGATTCTAAGAGAATGGCCGCAATGCTAAAAGCATTAGGTTATTCAGACATTAAGAACTTAATGTCTATCCTTGCTCTATTTGTCCCAACAATTGTAATCGGTTTAGCATTAGCCGTACCATTATCATTTGGGTTGACATTAGGATATCAATCAATTATCTTTAACACTGCTAACATCTTAGTAGATGTCACCCAAAAATGATGGTACTACATAGCAAGTATTGGTGGTATTGGTCTAATCCTAGTCGGTACATATGCAATAGGATATGTATCTCTCAAGAGAGATAGACTAGTAGACCAAATTAAGTAGGAGAGAGTTATGACACAACAAAAACAAACAAAAAAATTATTCAATAGTATTAACGACTTAAAAGACTTAAGTCATATTCCTAACGGATCTAAAAAGCAAGCAATGATCAAAGATGTTGCCAACTTAGATCTAGTTTATGAACAATACAAAAAAGCTTTCTCTGAACTTAATACAGTAAAGAAAGCTTATACTGATGCTCCTGCTATTACTAACTCTAACCTATACAAAACTAAGAAAGATGCTACTCTTGCCTTAGCAACTGCCGAAAACAAAATCACTACTTTAAGATCAAAACTATCTAAATACATTAACCGTTTGCTGTTTGCTCACAACTGCGCTGAAGGCAAAAGAAAAATGACAGCAGATGAAATGTATGTGATAGTTAGTGCTTATGAAAACAAAGAATTTAGAGATAACTATTTCCCTGCACACAGATTAAGAGTTATTAAACAAAACAATACAAACCTAAGAAAGTTTGAATTTGAATTAGAAGTTGTTAACCAAATGCTAAAAGGTAAATATTCCCCAACAACTTCTAAAGACAAAAAGAAAACAAAGGATATCCTAGTTAAGGAGGCAGCTTCTTTAGAAAAGAAGATATTAGCTTGTAAAGATCGTAAAGGAAGTTTGGACGAAACTTTCAGATCAATGCAATACGCTAAACTTATAAAGAAGTTCGACCAACTATCTCACAAAGCAAATAAAGAAGTTAGTCCAACAATCCATTCTAACTATGTAATAGACTTTGAAAACATTACTAAATACTATTACAACAAATGAATGGCAACAAAAGTTTTAAAAGGCTTTGATTTAAAAATCAAGCAAGGTGAATTTGTTGTTATCCTTGGACCATCAGGTTCGGGTAAAACGACGTTACTAAACATAATGTCTGGTATGGACAAAGCTACCTATGGTAGAACTATTGTTAATAGTAATAACCTTATTAAAATGAATGATAGTCAATTAACTCAATTTAGAAAAGATAACATTGGTTATATCTTCCAACAATATGGTTTGTTGCCAAACCTTAATGTTAGAGAAAATGTTGAAATTGGCTGAAACTTACAATCAGATAAATCAAAACGTTTAGATATTGATGATATTCTAAAAACTGTAGGAATGTCAGAACATGCTAAGAAATTCCCACACGAATTGTCCGGAGGACAACAACAACGTGTATCTGTAGCTAGATCTATGGCTAAGAACCCTGCTATTGTGTTTGGTGATGAACCAACAGGAGCGGTAGACGAAGAAATGTCTAAACAAATTCTTCAACTGTTTGTTGATATCAACAAACAATTCAACACAACTGTTATTATTGTTACTCATAACCCAATCTTTGCTGATCTAGCAACAAGAGTAATCAAAGTTAACTCTGGTTACATAGCTCAAAACTACGAAAACAAGGTTCGTAAAACTGTTGAACAACTTGACTGATCATCAAACCATTAAAGCCTTTTTTAATGTAAATAACTATGTGGGGTTTAACACCCACATTTTATTTTTTTAAGTAAATAGATATTCATAAATGTAAAATAATTACATAAAGGAGAAAAAATGAAAGTTAAAAATTTATTAAAAATAGGGCTACCTATTATAAGTTCTTCATTATTGGTTACAAGTGCTGTAGCATGTTCTAACCAAGATCAATCATCTGGTACAGATATTGTTCACAGTGATGGAACTACAACTAGCTACGTTTCATTCGAAGAAGCAATGAATCATGCCATTAGTGGTGATAGCTTACTATTAAAAGGTGATGTAACTCTAAAGAGTTCAATCACAATGAAATCGTTAAATGGTATCACAATTGATGGTAACGGTCACAATTTCAATCTTGAAGAAACAGCTAATGCTGAATCTATCTTCTATTTTGAAAATTGCACAAATTTAACATTAACAAAATTTGGCATAACTGGTGGCACAGCCGATGCAGGAATTAAAGTGTTGAACGGTAATATTAACATTGATAATGTTGTTGTTGCTGGTCAATACGCATATGCATTGTACCTAGGTGGTAATGCTGGTGCTAACATCAATGACAGTATGTTTGAATCAGTTGACGTTAACAAATCAACTCAACAAACTATCTATGTGAGTGGAGACACTACTAGTGTTGTAACACTAAATGGTGTAGTTGCTGATAGTATATTTGTTGATTCAACACTACAAGCAAAGAAACGTGTTGAATTCAAATCAAATTGTAACATTAGGTATGTAAGGGTTGTTGGTGATACATCAGGCCCAGCGGAAATAGAGTTATTAAATACTTTCTTGTCTGGTTACAAAAACATCATAAATTTATGATTTGTAGGTTTTTCTGTAGAGGTAGAAAAAGAAATTTGTTTGTACATGTCTCTTTCTGATCTTGTTAAAGATATACAAAGTTTCTATATTGTTACTGCTGTAGGTTTAAAACAATTAAATGATTTTTATAAACAAACTTTAACTACTCACACTGAATTTAACATACAAGCTCATTTAATGAATGACATTGATTACAATGTTGAGGAAAATGGATATTGAGACCCAATTGATAGCGGAAAGACAAGAACATCAGATAGTGATACTGGTGACCAACTATCAAAATTTACTCTATTTGATGGACACGGATATACAATTTCTAATTTACAAATTACTCAAGGTGAAAGAACAACACATGCTGTTGGTTTCTTTGGAATGACTGGTAGTGTTTGTGTAAAAGATATCACATTTGATAATTGTAGATTAGAAATGAATAAAGGTCCAAATGGCTTACAAAATGCCGGAATGGTATTTGGTAGAGTAACAGGCTCAGCTAAGCTGCTAAATGTTACTGTATCAAATTCTTATATAGGAGCTAGACAAAAAGCTGCTAGCTTGGTAGGACTTATTGATTCGGGACGCGCAATAGCAGATAGCGCATCATTAGATTTAAAACTGTTGGCTTGTGTTGAAATCTCTGCTTGTGTTTCAGAAAACAATCAAATTGTTAATAAATCAACAGGCGATGCTGATGGTGTTGACGTATATTTGGCTGGATTGGTTGGTTGATTAAACTACCATAGTGTAAACGAAGCAACTGGTAATGTTACACATAGTGGTTACATGATTATTGATGATGATCCTGCCAAAACAACTTATCTAATAGATCCTCACTTCAATTGACAACAAGAAGTAGAAGATTGAGATACTCGATTTGAAGTGGCTCTATTATTCCTATATGGAAGAATGGCACTTACAGATGGAACATCAAACTATAGACAATGTAACTCATACAACAACGTAGTTGTTAAATATTCAGGAGAATAAATATGAAAGTAAAAAATTTATTAAAAATAGCTTTACCTATCTTATCAACAACTACTTTAGTTGTTCCTGCAGTAAGTTGTTCTAAAACAACATCTGCTGGTTTTGATATTGTTCATAAAGATGGAAGCAAAACTCACTATGAAACCTTTGAAAAAGCTCTTGCTGCTCTTAAGAGTGATGATTCAATTGAATTTAATGGTGATGCAGTTATTACAAAATCATTAGAATTAAAATCTGTTAATGGTGTAACCATTAATGGTAATGGACACTCATTATTATTAGAAAGTCAAGTAAATGATCTTGCAACACATGTTGCATCATTTAATGGATGTAAAAACCTTAAATTATCTAACCTACATATTGCAGGTAATGCTAGTGTAGGCTTGACATTCCTTAATTCAACAGTTACTATGGATGGTGTGGTCGCAAGTGGCGCTTACACACATGTAGTAGAATTTAATGAAAAATCTGGTGGAACAATTTCTAATTGTTCATTCCAATCACTAACTGGAAATGAAAACTTTGATTACACAATTTCATTAAGTAGTGATACGACTAACCCAGTTACTATTGAAAACACTATTGCTGATAGTGTATATGTAGATGGTACTGAATTTGCAAATAAGAGAGTTGAATTTAAAGAAGGTAATAATATTAGATTTATTGCCGTAGATATTGCTTGTAGCAAAGAAAATTTCAAAAAGGGTGTCGTTGGGTACGAAAACATTGAAACTTTGTGGTTTGGCGGAGGATTAGCTACAACTAGTTCTGGTGATGTGGTAGACTACCCAATATGATATTCTTCACTAACAGTACAAGATAATAAATCTGCATTTTTCATCTTAAATGTTACTGGTTTTTACTTGTTTAATGGTTATTATAGAAGAATGTTGCCATCTGGCGCATCTGTAGAAGTCCATTTAATGGATAATATAGATTGTAGTTCTCCTGCACTTGCAACAACTGGTTGACAACCATTAGACACATGAACATCAAAATCAATCCCATTATTTGATGGACATGGTTATACTGTTTCTAACCTAAAAATAGATTTCACTGGCTTTTCTAATCCTGGAGGTGTGGGTTTGTTCTCATTGGTGGGTGACACAACTGTTAGAAATGTAACATTTGATAACTGTAGACTAGAAATTATAGATGCTGGCAATGTAGGCTTCGTGTTCGGAAACGTCCGTGGACGTGCTGTATTAGACAATGTTACAGTTTCTAACACATATATCGGTGGAAAACAAAAAGTTGGTAGTTTGGTTGGTGTTGTTGATGACCAAGATGGAATATCTTCTGAGGATCCAGAAGACATTAAAGCTTGAATTACTCTTTCACACTGTACTTCTGACAATTGCTCTGTTGTAAATAAAGCAACCGGCGGAGGCTCAGATGTCGATGTATATTTAGGTGGATTGATTGGTTGAGTTGCATATCACTTCATTACTGGTCCAAACAGTTGAACAAATAGAGGTTACATCATTATTGATGATGACCCTGCTAAGCCAACTACTCTAAAAAACATTCACTTTAACTGACAACAAGATTCTGAACAATGAGATACAAACTTTGAGGTTGCACTATTGTTCTTATATAGTCACCCTTATAGACAATGTAACTCATATGTCAATGTTAACGTTGAATATAGAGATGAATAATTAACAAAAAAAGGCTAAAAGCCTTTTTTATTTTTCTTGACATTTAGGACAGTAATAAGTTCCTCTACCATTAACTGTAATCTTCTTTATCTTTGTTTTACAAGCCTTACAGGGTTGGCCTTCTTTAGTATGAACTTTCAAAAAATTTTGAAAAGATCCTGCATGATTAGGTGCAAAAGCAAAAGATGAAACTGTGGTTCCGGAGTTTTTAATGGATGAATCCATTGCTTTTCTACATGCATTAATAATATTTTTACAGTCTTGTAATGTTACTAGTTTAGCTTTTCTTAATGGGTTAATCTTACATGCAAATAATATTTCATCTGCGTATATGTTGCCTATACCTGCAATAATAGATTGATCCAATAATGCAGTCTTTATAGCTTGTGATTTACCTTCAAAGTTATCTAAAAGATAAGATGGGGTTAACTTCTTGTCAAAGGGCTGTAAACCCATCTTACTAACTTCATCTGATTCTAAGAATGCTTTCTTTGATGGATAAATATAGAATGTTCCAAACTTTCTAAAATCTATATAGATTAACTTCTTTTTGCCACAGATCATTTCAACCATAGCATACTTTTCTGGTTTAAGTGATGAATCCACAAAGAATAGTTTTCCTTCCATTCTTAAATGAATGGTTAGATATTTATCGTGTGATAAACTAATCACTATTAGTTTTCCTATTTGATCTATATCTTCAAACTTTTCACCAACAATAAACTTTGAAAAAGTTTTTTGATTCGAATTTTTAAGAACTTTATCATCAATAAAATTAACACTTAGGACTTTTTGTCCTAATAAGTTTTGTTTCTTTAAATGATTAATAAATGTTCTGACTTCAGGATATTCTGGCATTATTTAATCTTCTTTACATCCTTTAAGTATCTTAAAGCTGAAGATGATAAATTTGTTAATTCATCTTTTGGTAACATCAAGATTGTTTCAATCTTGTTGTTTAAACTGTGGTTTGCTTTAGCCATATCTATTTCATAAATAGCATCTTTAAAATCTCTAATGCTTCTAACAATAACAGATATGTTATGTTTCTTAGCAAATCCAACTGTTAAACCACAGTTTCCCACAACCTTTACATTTTTTAAATGTAATTTAGCAACAGCTTTCTTTGCTCTAGCTAATCTTGTTTTGCAACTAACAGTTTGTGGTTTATATTTATTGATAGAGACAACAACATAAAATGTATCAAACATTTTACTTGCTCTTTTAATAATATCTAAATGTCCTTTGTGAATTGGGTTAAAAGAACCCGGGAACATTCCGTTTTTTTGTTTCTTCATACAGATACCTAATAATATATTTTAATATATTATTAAAGTATGTTAAAATTATTATTAATAGGAGATAAAAAATGAAAGATTTTATTGTTGAAACAAGTGCTAGACATGTGCATGTTACACAAGAAACTTTAGAAGTTCTTTGTGGTGCTGGTACTAAACTAGAAGTTAAAAAAGCATTACTACAACCAGGAGAATTTTTAAGTAATATTAAAGTAGATTTAATGGGTCCACTAAACCCAAAGACTGGTCAAAATACTATGTTAAAAGGTGTTTCAATCCTTGGACCAGTTAGAGATCACAACCAAGTTGAAATCTCTGCTACTGATGCAAGAGGACTAAAAGTCCCTGTTGTAATTAGGGAATCAGGACACATTGAAGGTTCTGCTCCAATTACAATAATTGGACCTGTTGGTAAAGTAGATCTAAAAGAAGGTTTGATTGTTGCTAAGCGTCATGTTCACATGACTCCAGAAGATGCAACTGAACTAGGTGTCAAGAATGGAGACATTGTTAAAGTTGAAGTTAACACTAAAGATAGAAAAACTATCTTTGATGACACAGTAGTTAGAGTTAAACCGACTTACAAACTAGCTATGCACATTGATACAGATGAATCAAATGCTGCTAACTGTTCTGGAACAGTAATGGGTCATATAGTTAAATAAAAAAGAGGTTTATTCCTCTTTTTCTTTTTCGATTTTAGAAGCTGAGATGTATGAACATGCTTGTTCAGTAATGTTTATACCCAGCTTTTTAAATACTTGTTGTTCAGCTTGCATTAATATGCAACTAGCATGAGCTTCAGTTCCTCTTAATAGCGGTAATTGCTTTAAGGCAATTGCTGCTAGAGGGTTAGTTAATGATTGAATTGCTAATGCAATTAAAGCTTCAGATAAATTCAATCTGCCTCTATATCCAAATGAATCATGTTTCATTTTCTTAATTGGATCAAGAACATATGGTGACATTAAATAAATGTCATCTTTTATTTTTCCTAATGTCTTTAGAGCATTAATAATGGCAGCAGCAGAAGCAGTTAAATCCTTAGATTTCTTTCCTGTAACTATTACTCCACGTTTAATTTCAATAGCTACTGTATGTGTTTTAATGGCTGCTTGTTTATCTAAACAAGCTTTAACACATACTCTATCTTCGGCTTTGACACCAGAGTCATGCATTAAGTATTCTGCTTTAGTGACAATACTATTGTCATATCTACCTAAGAATACATCTTTTAATGCACCATAGTACCTACGTACTATTTCTCTCTTAGCAGCATCCTTACATGCTTTATCATTTATGATAGCAAACCCAATCTTGTTTACTCCCATATCTGTAGGGGAGAAGTATGGACTACGTCCATATAGTTGTTCAAAGATTGCTTTTAATAATGGGAAGCTAGCAATGTCTCTGTTATAGTTTGTGGCAGTTTCATTGTAATGTTCTAGATGGAATGGGTCAATCATATTACCATCATTTAGTTCTAATGTAGCTGCTTCGTAAGCAACATTGACTGGGTGCTTAAGTGGTAAGTTTCAAATAGGGAATGTTTCGTATTTAGCATATCCTGCTTTCTTGCCCCTTAAGTGCGCGTGATATAGTTGACTTAAACAAGTTGCCATCTTTCCTGAACCAGGACCTGGTGCTGTTACGATAACCACCTTACGGTGTGTTTCCACATATTCATTCTTTCCTAAACCTTCCTTAGATAGAATCTTAGGAATGTCTGTTGGATATCCCTCAATACGATAATGTTTATAAACCTTAACATTAAGGTTTCTTAGCAATCTCATGAATTCTTTGATGTTTGGAGAATCTTCATACATAGAAATTACAACACCACAAATTGGTATACCAATTGTTGAGTACACACCAATTAGTCTTTCAACTTCGGCTTGATATGATAAGTTAGAGTCAACTCTAACTTTGTTGTTAATAAGGTCTTGAGCATTAACAGCAATAATAACTTCTGTATCTTTTTTAAATTGTTGTAACAATTGTAGTTTTGCATCACTATCAAAGCCAGGTAAAACTCTGGCTGCATGCATATCATCTACTAATTTGCCACCAAATTCTAGATAAAGTTTAGAATCAAATTTCTTAACTCTATCTAAGATAGCTTTCTTTTGAATCTTTAAATATTTCTTTGTATCAAAACCTAATTTTTTCATAAGCAAATAACTAATATAGTATTTTATACTATTATAATTTTATAAATATGAAAATTTTGACTCGAAACGCTAAATCTTCATTCTTGATTAAAAAATCAAAGTTCTTAACTTTTGGATTTTTGGTCAATACTAAAGATGAAGTCAAAACAATTATTAATAGTTTAAAGAAAGATTATCCTGACGCTAGTCATATATGTTACGCGTATATATTAGATGATAAATCATTTTATTTCACAGATGGTGGTGAACCATCAGGAACTGCTGGTAAGCCTATCTACAATGTTTTAAAAAATGCTGGTATCAACCACTGCTTGTTTGTGGTAATTCGATATTTTGGTGGAATCAAATTTGGCCCAGGACCACTTAAAACAACGTTTAGAGACGTGACAGCATCAACCTTGAAGAATGTTCCACTCAAAGACTGTATCGTGGCTGATATCGTCAAAATTGAGGTTCCCTACTCTCAAATAAAGTCTATTACACGCACATTAAATAGATCTATTATTAATAAGACATTTAGTAAAGAGTTTGTGACTCTTACCCTTGCGGGAAATAAGGATACGATCACGCGTGCGCTTAAACTATTAGGTATAGAACCTAAATTAATAAAAGAAAATCAAGTCATTTAGACTTGATTATTTTTTAATAATTCCTCTAGCTTTTAATTCTTTATCAATGATCTTCATTTCTTGATCAATTGTTTTGTCACTTACATCGATAATGATGTAAGGGATTCTATAGGCTGCACAAACTGATGTTAAATATTGAATGTAACCTTTATTAAGAAGTTTGAAGTATGTTTCGTTCTTTTGGAAATTTCTAATTTCCACACCTCTATTTCTTTTATAAAGTCTTTCTAAGAACTTGTCCCAGTCAAGTTTTAGAATGATGTAAAGTTTAGGTGTACCCACTTCGTAGATCAATTCATTTACTTGATCTCTTCATAGCTTTTCATAATATTCATAAACTGTTGGTTGACTTAACATATTATGGAAAGCAAACAATCTATCTTCGAAAATAGTTCTGTCAAAAACCTTAACGCTTGGGTTTTTAGACTTAGTAATACAGTTTTTATAACGCGTAAATCTATTTAATAGGAATTGCAGTTGACAAACAGATTCTGCAATTTGTTCTCTTTGATACATCTTATCCAATAAGATGTTCATAAGATCATTAGGATCATTACTTAGTTCATAAACTGGTTCAAACCCATAGTCTTTTACTATTCTTTCTACGATAGTAGACTTACCAGCAGAAATCATTCCTCCAACTGCTATGCAGTTGGCTTCTTTTTGTTTCTTATAATCATGTAACACGCATTTTTGTTCAAAACGCTTAGTATAGTTCTTAGGTACTCTCATACTTAAAATTATACTAATTTTAAGTAAAGATAAGAAAAAAGCACTAAGCTAAACGCTTAAGTGCTCTTTCAAAGTCTCTTTTTGTAGTAATTTTATAGTTGTTTTCTCTTGTTGAAGACAAGATAAAATGTCTTGGTCTAGGTTGCAGTTTCATATAGCTAAACAAGTCTCTACCTCTAGGGTTAAATTGTTTTATCAATTTATACAAACTATATCTACAGAATTGAGGGGTTTGGATATTGTATTTACCAATCTTATAGTCGGCTGGGTTTTTCTTACCAAAATAACATAGTGTTCCAAAACTTCGTTTTGATTTAATAATATGTTTTATATCATCAATTTGAACAAATGGTCTTGCAGCATCATGCACAATGATTTTATCATTGTGTTTAGGGTTTTCTATGGCTGCTAACCCTTTTTCAAATGATTCATTTCTATCTTTACCACCAGCTACAATCCTGACAATAGGGTTTCAGTGTTTAATCCTATTTTTATATGCGCTAGGCACAACTAATATTATTTGTTTAATAGTTGGAACTAAACTGAATGTTTCCACACTATAAGCTCAGATTGGATCACTATCCAATTTAAGCATACATTTAGGGGTCTTAGATCCTAAACGTTTACCATCTCCAGCTGCTAAAATTATTGCATAATTGGCCATATATAAATATTTTATACTTTTTTAATATTTTCCTATACAATTAAATAGCATAAATTCTTTTTATGCAAAATTAGCGTGTGGGAGAGATTTAATCTTTTAGATCGTACCACGTAGAGAACAACTTATAGGAGGTGTTGCTTGTGGCTAAGGAAAAAGTTATAACGAGAGTAGCGATTGTCCACTTAATTGGAGGTCAAGCTAAACCAGGAACTACATTAGCTTCCTACGGTATTAACATGGCCGAATTTACTAGACAATTCAACGATAAGACAAAAGACAGAATGGGTGAAGTTGTACCAGTGCAAATCACTGCTTACAGTGATAAATCATTCAAGTTTATCATTAAAACTACACCAGCTTCTGTTCTATTAAAGAAAGCAGCTAAGGTTCAAAAAGCTGGTCATAACCAACTTACTGATAATGTAGCTACTATCTCTAAAGAAGAAGCAATGAAAATTGCTAAGTACAAAATGCCAGATTTAGCTGTGTATGATGAAGAAGCAGCTTTAAGATGTATTGCAGGAACTGCAAAACAAATGGGCATTAAGATTAAAGGTGTTGACTTATCACCTAATAAAACTGCTAAGGAAGGTAAGAAGTAATTATGGCTTTCCATGGTAAGAAATATACTACTAATGCAAAATTAGTAGATAGAACAAAGTTCTATTCTGTAAAAGATGCAGTTGAATTAGCAAAGAAAACATCTACAACTAAGTTTGATGGTTCAATTGACATTGCTATCAAGTTAAACCTTGATACAACAAAAGCTGAACAACAACTTAGAGGTACTATTGCCCTTCCTCACTACTTTGGTAAGAAGATCAGAATTGTAGCTATTACAGATACAATCTCTGATGCTCAAGCTAAAGAGTTAGGAATCAAAGTTGGAACAACTGACCTAATTAATGAAATTAAGGGTGGATGAATGGACTTTGACTTAATCATTACAAGTCCTAAGTTCATGGTTCCACTATCTAAACTAGGTAAGGTATTAGGACCTAAAGGTTTAATGCCTAACCCTAAATTAGGAACAGTTACTCCAAATGTACTAGCGGCTGTTAAAGAATTCCAAAAAGGTAAATATAACTACCGTACTGATACATATGGAAACATCCATATGAAAATCGGTAAAGCTTCTGCTAAAACAGAAGATATCGTTGAAAACATTAATGCTCTTTTAGACTTTATTAAGTCTAAACGCCCAACAACTGTTAAAGGTGACTATATTCAAAACATAGCTCTATCTTCAACAATGGGTCCAAGTATTAAAATTGTGAAATAGTTAAACAAAAACAGGCTTTGCCTGTTTTTTTCTTTTTATAATTTATATATTAGAGGTTAATATGAAAAAAATAAAGTTATTAAAATACTTAGGCACAGGCATTTTGTGCTCTACTACACCACTTGTTCTATTAACAAGCTGTAGTGAAAAAGAGCCAGAACCAGAGCCCGAACCTGGGGTTCCAACAATTTATGGTAAACCTGCGTTATTCCATGAAATATATTCAACATCAAGTAGCCCTACTGGCCCTCTTTTATATGGAGTATCAGATATGCCACCAATGATGGTTTATACAATTAATGATTCTCCAGTTCCCTACTTGGATGTAGATAGTTATGTTAAAACAGAAATGCATTTTGGAGAAATTGGTGAACATGATTACGATTCATCAACAAATAACAATGTTACTACTATAACAAATAAGTTTAATAATGCTACATGTACAATTGATTATGAAAACCAAACACTAACTTTTAGTGATTATGATAATTTCTTAAATAATGACTACGATTCTGAAAACCCGTTGGCAACAGGTTGTGGTGGTGGAGAAAATTGGTTTATTGAAGTAGTTAATGAATATACCGCTCCATCTCAACCGTTTGTAATTGATTTAACTAAATACAATATCAAAATCTACTGTATTGACAATAAAGGTTATTTACCTTATGAAATGTTCCGTAACATTTTAAACCCTTATCCTAATGGTAATTGATTCTACAATGGTGAGGGGTTCTATCAAATTAGTACAGCAAACCAACAAAACTTGGTGGATTTATATCAAATACCTAGATCTTGCATGAATTTAAATAGTGAGTATATGGAATATACATACAATATGCTTGCTTTAACACTAGATACAAGATTTGGTATGACAGAAAGAATTTCTAGATCTAGTCCAGGAACTACAATTAAATATTTTGAAAATGGTGCTTATGAAGCATTAGAACCATTCCATAAGGAATTAGTTTCAACTGATCCTGATGTTTCTAATACAGCAATGAGAAAATTTTTTAATAAAGAATGCGACGATGGTGGACATGCTGGATATTCGGGTGTTAATGTTTTAAACTCAGTACCAACGCCTTCATCTTTGGGACGTGGTCCTGAAACATCCCGAACAAACGAAATATTTAAAGCAATGGATTCAGCTCGAGAAGCTTCAGGTTATTGAAACGGCTTCACACACGATGCTGATATTGATTATATTTTAGAAGCGATGGGTATAGATGCTGATCCAGAACAAGATATTGACTTAATGGACACAGATAATGATGGTGTAAATGATATAGCTTGGGTAACATTTGATGGATTTGATTATCCAATATGATCACCAGATTATGACGATGTATTAGATAATTCGTGGCCATATCAATATGACACAGTTTCTATGACTATGAAACTTCAACAAATTGTCAATACTGGCACTGATAATAGCAAAATTGAAAACATTGTCATTGATTTAACTAATAATGGTGGTGGTACTGTTTGTACTGAACACTTCTTAGCTTCATACCTTTGTGGCAGAGATAATCAATGTGAGCCACAAAGCACAACACGTAGTGGTGGTGTAACACACACACTTTATAACCCACATACTGGGGCTTTTGGAAAATATACATTGTATGCTGATATAAATCAAGATGGTGTATATGATGAAGATGATTATCTTCCTAGTGATGTAAATGTTTATTGTATTACTTCAGGAGCAAGTTTCAGTTGTGCGAATATGCTACCTTGTGACTTGGCATCATGTAGTAATTGCAAATTTATAGGTGATACATCTGGTGGTGGTGCTTGTTTTGTTGATAGTAATATGTTAATTGGTTTAGGAAACGTGTTTAGAAGTAGTAGTAACTTCCATATGTTAAAGAACCAATCAACTATAAGTAACAAAATATCGGTAGATAGTGGTAACCTTGCTGAGTTCTATCACTTGGATAGTTTAGCAGAGCCAGCAAAATTCTTCAATAGATCTGATATCATCGCAAAAATCCTTGGTTAATTACAAAAACAGGCAAAAACCTGTTTTTTTCTTATCAAAAACAGGATTGAAATATAAAAATTAAGAAAATAAATATATTTATTTTTTATTTTTTTATATTTATGTATAATAATTTTACAAATGAAACTGATCGTAGGGCTTGGTAACGTGGGCAAGCCATATTCAAATACCCGTCATAATGTTGGCTTTATAGCCTTAGATGCAATCCTAAAAGATTTAGGACTTAAGATTGAATCTAATAGCTTTGATGGGGATTTTGTTGTCGCCACGATCAATGACCAAAAGGTTATGTTCATTAAACCTACGACTCTAATGAATCTATCAGGTAATTGTGTTGGTCAAGTAGCTAAGTTCTACAAGATCAAACCAGAGGACATAATTATCATCCATGATGATTTAGACCTAGAACCTGGTCAATTCAAAATAAGAACTTCAGGCTCGGCTGGTGGTCACAATGGTATCAAAGATATCATCGCTAAACTAGGATCGGATAATTTCATAAGATTCAAGATTGGGATTGGTCATCCAAAACAAGCCACGGTGATTGATCACGTGCTAGGTAAAATAACCAAACAGGAAATGGATGCACTAAAACAACCCATTGCTAAAGCAATTGAGTTTGTTAAACTAAGTCTATGTGCACCAATCAATATAGCAATAAGTAAAGTAAATCAAGGGAGTAAATAGTATGAAAGTAATTAAAAGAGATGGACGAGAAGTCAAATTCAATTCAGCAAAGATACATGATGCTATTATTGCTGCTGCTGTAGCAAGCAATATTGCTTTAGCAGAAGCTGATCTTAAGAAGGTATCTGATGAAGTTGTCAACCAAGTAGAAAAAGAAGGCAAGGACTCTGTAGAAGTTGAAGAAATTCAAGACATGGTTGTTGCTACCCTTCGTAAATATGGTCACACTCAACTAGCTAAGAAATATCAATCTTACCGTGTTCAACGTAATAAAGTACGTGAACGTAGTAGTAGATTAATGAACACAATCTACAAGATTGGTATCGAAACAGACCGTGACAATGCTAACGTTGGTAACAACTTCTCAGCAAAACTATTAAGAATTGCTTCAGAATCTAACAAATGACACATGCTTCTAAAGCATTTGCCAAGAGATATGGCAACTCACCACGAAGTGGGTGATTACTATATTCATGACTTAGACAGTTACAACCTAACGACTAACTGTCTTCACTTACCAACTAGAAGATTGCTTGAAAAAGGATTCAATACTGGTTATGGTACAATTAACCCACCTACAACTATTGAAACTGCTGGAGCAATTCTATGTATTGCTTTACAAGCAAGTCAAAATGATATGTTTGGTGGACAATCACACCCTAACTTCGATAATGATATAGCTATTACAATCCCTAACACTAGAAGAAAGGTAATTGCTGACATTAAAGCTTCTGGTGGAGACTGAGAAAATAAAGAAGTTGTTGACAAGATTCTTAAAAGAAGAGTTTGTCAAGCAATGCAAGGTGTTGTGTACAACCTTAACACTCTTCACTCAAGAGCTGGTAGCCAAGTTCCGTTCTCATCAATTAACATTGGTATTCCAGAAAATGACAATGCTGCATTAGTATGTCAATGTTTCCTAGAAGAATATGATAAAGGTCTAGGATGTGGTGAACAACCAATCTTCCCTAACATCATCTTTAGAGTTAAAGAGGGTGTCAACAGAAACCCTAAAGACCCATACTTCTATCTATTTAGATTAGCTTGTAAGGTAGCAAGCAAGAGAATGAACCCAACGTTCATGAATATTGATGCTACATTCAATAAAGAATATTATGATAAAGGAATTATGCCTGCAACTATGGGTTGCAGAACATACTTACTACCTGACATTAATGGTAAACCATGTGTAGAAGGTCGTGGAAACATTGCTCCTTGTACAATGAACCTACCAAGATTAGCTATTAAAGCTAACAAGAACATTGAAGTCTTCTTTAAATCATTAGATGAATTATGTGAAGAAGTAAGACTTCAACTAATGCACAGATATGAAACTTTAAAGAAACTTAAAGTTAAAGATATGCCATTTGTTTGTGGCGAAGGCTTAATTGTTGGATCAGAAGGATTAAAAAGAGATGATTCAATTGAACCAGTATTAAAGCATGGTACATGAGGTATTGGTTTCATTGGATTAGCTGAAACATTAAAACTTTTAATTGGAAAGCACCATGGTGAAAGCAAAGATGCACAAGAATTAGGTTACTCTATTGTTAAACGTATCAGAGAAAACTGTGATAACTTTAAAAAGAAATATAAACTAAACTTTGCATGCTATGCAACTCCTGCTGAAGGATTGAGTGGAAAATTCTTTCCATTAGATGAGAAAGAATTTGGAAAGGTTCCTTGAGTAACAACTAAAGGATACTACACTAACTCTTTCCACGTCCCAGTAGATCATCCAATCTCTGTGGCAGAAAAGCTAACTATCGAAGCACCTTACCATGAATTATGTAACGGTGGTCACATCTCATATGTTGAATTTGATAATTACCCAACACCAGACGATATCATGAGAGTAGTAACATACGCTTATGCTAAAACAAATATCAACTATATTGGTGTTAACTTCCACATCAGATACTGCTTAGATTGCAAATCTAAATAATATGAAAATTAGATTAGCAAGCATTCTAGAATCTAATGCTAACGGTCCTGGTTTAAGAAAAGTGTTCTTCAGCCAAGGATGCAGTCATGCTTGTCCAGATTGCTTTAATAAGCACACGTGAGACTTTAAAGGCGGAGCGTTAATTGATTGTGATGAAGAAATAGCAAAAACAATTGATGCATCCTACTTGGCAGGAGTAACCTTTAGTGGTGGTGATCCATTTGATCAACCAGAACCATTTGCTTACTTAGCCAAGGCTTTAAAGAAAAACAAAATTAACATTTGGTCTTACACAGGTTACACCTGGGAACAACTAATAGAATTATCTAAGACCAATGTTCATATCAAAGAACTATTGAACAATATTGATGTTTTGGTTGATGGTCCATTCATTAAAGAATTAATGGATGAATCCATAGAGTATAGAGGAAGTAAAAACCAAAGAATCATTAATGTTCAAGATTCTCTAAAAGAGAATAAGGTAATCATTAATAAAAATTTTAAATAAACATATAATCAAATTAAGAGGAACTTTATTATGGGAAAAGTAACATATTTAAGACCTGGTGAAAACAAATGTCCAGTTTGTGGATCTACTCATATTTGTGAAATATCTAGAATTACTGGCTATCTATCTTTTGATGAAAGATTCTGTCAATCTAAAGTTGACGAACGATCACAAAGAGTTGATCACAACAACGATCACGAGGCTAATTACATAAAATAAAAAGAGGCAAGGCCTCTTTTTTGTTAACAGAAGATGATATCTAGCATTTGATACATTCTGTCTGTAAATGCTTTCTTATCTTCTTTAGTGACATCATCTGCAAATGAGTAAGAACTAATTAAAGAATTAACAACATTATCATAGCATTCTTGAGTTACATCAACCTTTTTAATTTTTTTGAATGCTGGATCATCGTTTTCGTATCTTTCTAAAACTTCTTCAAAAAGACAATCTTCACCAATAAAGTTTTGAAGTGACTCATGTGTCATCTTTTCTTCTGATCCTGAAGGTGTTCCAATAATGTCTTTCATTATTTCAGTAGCATTTTCTGAATTAAATAATGCTCCCATATCATCTCCACAGATATCATAGATAGTGTTTCAGGAATCTGCCATCTTATTTACTTCTGTGATAACGGTGTCAGATGTTGATCCTGCACTTTTAATTGCATCAGTAATTTGCCCAATACCTATATCAAATGTTTGAGTTAGTGCATCCATAGCTGAAACATTAGTCAAAACAGTGTCATCAGGTAATGTAATCGATGAAATTGTCTTAGTTTGCATAGCAAACGCAGAAAACAAAGCATCGAAGTCTTGAGCTGTGTTTTTTGTGTAATATGAGAACCAACTAATTTGATTATCAAAATTTATAAGTGAATTGTATAAGCCACTAGAAAAACTGTTTGCTTTTCTTGTTGTTACAGAAGTTGTAGCAAAAAACGTTGCTTCTGTTAATGATAAGGTTGTTGGCAACATTAGTGCTGTCATTCCTACACCACCGACAACATAATTCATTACTTTATATTTTGTTGAACGTTTTTCTTGAGCTAATACCTTAACTTTGGTTACCTCATGAGTTTTAGGGTTTTCTTTCTTAACTGTCTTATATTTCTTTAAACCCATAACTCTTTTAGCTCATGCATAGTAATTAATTAATAGGCATAGGTTGGCCACAATAACTACCAATATAAAGAATACTGGTCCAGTTATGGATATGGCAATCTTGGTCATATCTGCACCTTTAACCAATTCATTTAGTAAAGGAACAAATAGGTTGACAATACCGCCAGATGTGTAATTTCATACTAATAAGCCAATAACATAGAAGATGAAGTTACCTCCACCCCAATATACTGCTCTCTTTCATCCACCAAAGACACCAATGACAGGAATACCTATCATTAATACTAAAAATAGTATTGGTGCAACGATGGCTAGTTGTTCTAATGGATAATTCATATTTATATCTTTGCCTTTCTTACCTTAGGAAAATTATTATAATTCATTCTACTTTGTTGGTGACAATGTCTGCAATGTGCAGTATATTCGTTTTTGTCACCTACTAGGATTTGTGCATCCATTGGTCTAGGTCTAGTGTGGCCTGTAAATGATGCGCTTGCTCCACAATTTGTACAAACTGCTTTTAACTTAGTTACTTGTTCTGCATAAACTAATAATTTCATCATTGAATTGAATGGACGGCCAAATGAGTCCATATCTAGTCCAGCAGCTATAACAATGTAATCATTATTAGCTAAATAATTACACACTTCAGGTAATTCTTCATCAAAAAATTGAGCTTCATCTATAGCAATAACTTGTACATCTTCAGAAGCTTTATTGACACAATCAATAATATCTCTTGCTTTGTTTACAGCAATTGATTCGATAATTCTTCCATCTCTACTCTTAGCTTTTTTACTACCAGATCTAGTATCTGTCACAGGAGTAAATAGTAAATATTTAACTTCTGAGTATTTTAACAGACCAATTCTTCTTAATAATTCTCCAGACCTACCTGAGAACATTGGTCCACAAATAACTTCTATTCAACCTTTTTGTGTTCTAAATGCATTTATCTTTGCCATAACTATCTCCTACACATTAAATCTAAAGTAAACTACATCGCCATCTTTAATGATGTAGTCCTTTCCTTCTACACGAAGTAATCCTTTAGCTTTTACTTCGTTTTCTGATTTTAAACTTATTAAATCACTACTATTCATTACTTCTGCTCTAATGAATCCTTTTTGAATATCACTATGAATTAATCCTGCACATTCTGGTGCAGTCATACCATTAATGAATGTTCAAGCTTTTACTTCATCTTTACCGTAAGTAAAGAAGCTAGATAAATTTAGTAATTTATAAGCTTGAACAATAACAGTTGATAAACCAGTTTCTTTTAATCCTAAATCTTGCATGAATGGAATTTTATCTGCATCAGGTAATTTAGAAATTTCATATTCTATTTGCGCAGAAATTGGAACAATGATATCATCTTTCTTACAACATTCTTTTAGTTGCTTTAGATATTCATTATTTTCTGGATGGGCAATACTTGCTTCATCAACATTAGCGATAAATAACGTTGGTTTAAAAGTCAAGAAGTTGTCCATCTTAATTTGTTTAAGTTCATCTTCATCAAAAGATAAATCTTTAACTAATTTGTTATCTAGTAGTTGCTTTTTAACTTTTTCATAAAGCTTATCTAGGAATTGTGCTTCTTTATCACCAGAAACTGCTTTACGATGAACTTTTTCAATCTTCTTATTAACTACATCTAAATCAGCAACTATTAACTCTAAGTTAATAATTTCTACGTCGCGTTTAGGATCAACAGAGTTATAAACATGTGTTATGTCTTTGTTGGCAAAACATCTCACAACATGACAAATAGCATCTGCTTCTCTAATATTAGCTAAGAATTGGTTGCCTAATCCTTCGCCTTTACTTGCTCCCTTAACTAATCCAGCAATATCAACAAAACGACAAATAGCTGCAGTTGTCTTAGCAGGATTAATTAATGCAGATAAAGCAGATAACCTTTTATCTGGTACAGCAACAATACCTACATTTGGTTCAATAGTAGCAAATGGGTAATTAGCTGCTTCCACTTGTGAATTTGTAATTGCATTAAATAATGTTGATTTGCCAACATTAGGTAATCCAACTATACCAACAAATAAATTCATAATTTATTATGCTCTGTTTTCAGATCCAAACATTTTAATCTTTTCAATAACTGTAGCTGTGATTGCTTCAGTTCCTGGTTTTAAAACTTTTCTAGGATCAAAACCTTTTGCTTTCTTATCTAAGTCTTTTTTAGCTTCAATATATTTTCTAGTAGCATCTGCAAATGCTAATTGACATTCTGTATTAACATTAATCTTACAGATACCTAAATCTATAGCTTTCTTAATTTGATCAGCTGGGATTCCTGTTCCACCATGCAATACTAGTGGTTTATTTTTCACTGCTCCAAAGATTTCTTTTAATTTATCAAAATTTAATCCTTTTCAATCAGCAGGATAAATTCCATGAATATTACCAATACCTGCTGCTAAACAACAGATTTCGGTTTGTGCTGCCATTGCTGCACATTCATCAGTGTTAGCAATTTCACCACTTGATGTAACTCCACCTTCACTTCCACCTATGCCACCAACTTCGGCTTCCACTGTGGCACCACGCTTCTTTGCTAAAGCAACTATCTCTTTTGTTTTAGCAACATTTTCAGCAAATGGTAATTTAGATCCATCAAACATAACAGAACTAAATCCAGCTTCTAGTGCATCTACACAAGCTTGGTATGTTCCATGGTCTACATGTAATGCAACAGGAACTGTAATGTTCTTTGTTGTAATTACGTTTTCTACCATTTGTACAACATTCTTTCAGCCAAACATATATTTAGCTGCACCAGATGATACACCTAATATTAATGGTGAATGGCATTGTTGAGCAGCATCTAATACTGCTCCAATTCACTCTAAGTTGTTAATGTTTATTGCAGGAACAGCATAATGTCCAACAGCTGCTTTTTGCAACATATCTTGCATATTAACAAGCTTAGATTTTTTCTTTTTAAATCTATCAAAAAATCCCATAACTTCTCCTATTAATATTTTAATATTATTTTTGTTATTTTATAAATAACAAAAATAAAAGATGCTTATTCAGCATCTTCTTGTTCGTTTTCTGTTTCAGATTCAGAAGGTTCTTCGTCTTCTTCATCTACATCATGCATAAGTTTTTCTTTATATTCTTTATGCATAGCTTCAAGATCTTCTTCATCATAGAAAGCTTCTTGTTCTAACATTTCTTTGTCATTTAAATCTGCTAGACGTTTAGCTTCAGCTTCTTCCTCTTGCTTAAAGTCATACAAAGCATGACTTAAAGAGTTTTGCTCATCTTCAGTTAAGAATTCTCTAACTTTTCATTCATGATGACCAATAAAGATGAAACGGTGGTCTTGTAACATACATGTATATACATGACCAACAATAGCTTGTTCATCTTTATCTAATTTAGCTTTCTTAACTAAATCAGTTCATAATTGTTCGAATGTAAATGCTTTATTTTTATATTTAGTTTTAGCTAATTCATAAGCTAAAGTAATGATTTGTTTATTTTCCATAGTTTGTTCCTATCTAAATAAGTATACCAATTAATTTACTTATACAATAAAACCTTTGAAAGTCTTGTTTTAATTGTGTTTTTGCCTAAGATTGCAATGATTTTGTTTAGTTCTGGTCCATGTTCGCTGCCAGTAATAGCTAAACGAATTGGCATGAATAGATCTTGACCTTTATTACCAGATACTTCTTTAACTTTGTTAATTAAGTCTTTGGCTTGATCAGCATTAATGTTATCAGGTGCTTTACCTAAATGTTCTGAGAAGGCATGTAATGTTTTTTGCCAAACATCATTTGCTAACTTCATTCTAAATTCTTTTGTTGCTTCAAATGGTTTCAAGAAAGTGTTGGTAATTAGTTCATTTAGTTGTTGAGCATAAGACACTTGCTTTTTGAATAATAAAATGATGTCATTTTTCTTATCTGCAAATTCTTTAAAATCAATATTAATAAATTTAGTAACAAAATCTAAATATTTTTTATCATCAATACCTATAAAATATTTGTTGCCCACTCACAACATTTTGTTATAGTCAAAGAATGTTGGTGCCTTAGATACTTTGTTAATATCAAAATTTTTAATTAATTCATCCATTGACATAATTTCTTGATTATTAGTTGGAGATCAACCAAGTAATGCCAAGAAGTTAACAATTGCTTCAGGGATGAAACCCATATCTTGATAATCTTGAATGAATTGTTTAAGAGTTTTATCTCTCTTAGATAATTTCTTGCCAGATTCATTTACAATGACTGATAAGTGTCCATATTGAATTGGGTCATCCTTTCAACCCAATGCATTCTTAATTGCAATTTGGTAAGGAGTGTTAGAAATATGTTCTTCTCCTCTTAGCACATGAGTGATTTGCATATCGTGGTCATCTACCACTACACCAAAGTTGTACATTGGTATTCCATTAGATTTTAAAATAACTGGATCTGTTAAAGCTGATGTTGGAACAGAAATTTTACCTCTGATCATATCTTCTCATTCATATGTAGTATTGTCGTCAATCTTCAAACGAATGGTGTATGGAACCTTGGCATCAAGCTTTGCTTGGATTTCTTCTTTTGTTAGATATAAGCAGTGTCTGTTATATTTTGGTGTTTGACCACCAGACATTGCTGCTTCTCTATTTTTATCTAATTCTTCTTTAGTACAGAAACAACGATATGCTTTACCTTCTTGTAATAACTTATGAGCAAGTTCTTGATATCTTTTAAGCTTTTGTGTTTGTTGATATGGACCAAACTTACCAGGATTCTTAACTGATTCATCAATCTTGA
The DNA here is from genome assembly GCA_045617465.1 of Mycoplasmoidaceae bacterium. Taxonomy (GTDB): domain Bacteria; phylum Bacillota_I; class Bacilli_A; order Mycoplasmatales; family Mycoplasmoidaceae; genus Hennigella. The sequence continues at coordinate 83,664 of JAZLIQ010000002.1, forward strand.
TTCCCATTCATTCCAGGTTGGTGATTTGACTTTCAATCCCACCTTCCACATTTCTTTCCATATCTGTGTCTTCAATACGAAGAACAAAATCACCACCCATATGTCTAACATATAGGTAATTAAATAATGCTGTTCTTGCTCCACCAACATGGAAGAATCCTGTTGGACTTGGTGCATATCTTGCTCTAATTCTCATACTAATCCTTTAAAGTTACAATTGTTGAACCTGCTCCAGTAAAGAAGCTATTGTTAGTGTATTTTTTATACACATCTTGTAACTCTTTATAATTTTGTATTATATATTTAGTTAAATCATTATAAACAACATTTATAAAATGTTGTTTATATAAATGGTTTTCTATAATCTTGTCAACATTAACTCTTGATTTATATTCGCTATCATCTTCAAGTGTGTTAAATACTTGTGTTGTGGAACATGCAACACCAGTGAAATCTAATTTAATTTTTGGCTTTCAGTTATAGATTGGTGTAACAAATTCACCCAATTCTTTAACTCTGGCCATTTGGTAGTGAGTTAAGAAGAATGGAATATCGCTACCTAGTTCTACAGCTATTTCTCTTAAATCAAGGTGAATACCGGGATTTTGTTTTAATATATATCCCATTACTGCAGCAGCATCAGCAGATCCACCACCTAATCCTGCTCCAAATGGAATTCGTTTAATAATTTGGATATGATAATTAACATCGATTCCATATTTGATGTGTAAGTAATTTAAAGACTTAGAAACAATACAATCATTAAATCTGGTTTCCTTGCCTTTTTCTTTATAAGAAACATAAAGTTCAGGACCTTTTTTAATTTTGATGGTGTCATGTATTTTTCTATACAAAAACATTATTGAATCAAGTTTGTGTTTTGAATCAACATAGCCTTTATAAACTTTTAAGCATAAATTAATTTTTGGATAAGCTTTTAGTTTCATATTATTTCTTAAAAGTGTGATACAACTTTTTTCATTGATCGTAATTTAGGACTTCAGCTCTTACATTATCATCAAGACCTAATTGTTCCAAAATAGTTACTATTTTGTTTTTGTCAATACCTTGAGGTAAATTATTAACCAATTTCTTTCTTTTAGCTAAAAAGAATGGTCTTATAAATTTATAGAAATTAGGGTCATATTCTTCACTAGATTTTTTCTCTAATAGAACCATAGCAGAATCTACTTTTGGTGCAGGAACAAAATTAGTATTTTTAATGGTCATTACCTTAGTCATGTCAAAATAATAATTAATAATATTTGTTGCGGCATTACGATTGGATGTTTTTGCATAAATCCATTTGTCAGCAACTTCTTTTTGCACCATTATGTATAGTGTTTTAATCTTGCGGAAAGATAAGCATTTCAACACAATTGGAGTCGTAATGGAATATGGAATATTTGCAATAACTATCAGTTTTTTATATTGTTTTGTTAATTGCTCTAAATCAACTTGTAAGAAGTCATTGTTAATTAAATTCAAGTTTTTATAATTTTTAAACTTATGTTTAAGACCGGCATACAGTCTTTTATCTAACTCAATACAAATGACGGGTTTGTTTGTGCTTAATAAGTATTCTGTAATAGCACCTAAACCCGGTCCTATTTCTAAAATACAATCAAAATCATCTAGATTGGGAATGTGCTCACATATTTCATCAATCACTATAGGGTTAGATAAAAAGTTTTGCCCCATCTTTTTTGAAGGCAAAAACTTCTTATTTTTTAAAACTTGTTTAATGTTTTCCATTAGATATCGAAATTAACTAATCTAGCACCAGATTCTTTTTCTTTAGTTTTTCTCTTAGTGATGATTACATGCATAATTCATGCTTGTAATACAGTAAATAATGAGTTAAGGAATCAATATACTCCTACACCGACAGCAGAGAATGCAACGATAACAACCATTACAATCATGAAGATGTTTTGTGTTCTTTGAGTTCTCTTATATTGTTTTTTACCTGCATCTGATGCAGTGCTTGCAGCTCTGTTACGTTTTCTAGCAAATAATTGTGGCATCTTCATTGAGAAGATTTGGCTACCAGCAACAATGATTAGGAAGAAAATGTATGTTCATCCCATATTAACAAAGTTACTAAAGATTTGTGTTAATGGTGATGCAGCAAAGTTCCAAATACCAAATAAAATAGTTACTTTAATTGGTCTAACTATTGTTACTACCCTATAAATAATTAAGAAAATAGGTAGTGTCAAGAACATTTGTTCAAATGCAGCAAATGGCTTAACATTGTTCTTGTTATACAAAGCCATTATCTCTTGCTGCTTCATCTGCTTAGACTGAGCATCTTTAGAGTCTTTGTACTTAGCATTAATCTCAGCTACTTGGCCTTGAATTTCAGTCATCTTTTCATTTTGAAGAGTTGACTTCAATGAAATAGCCATAGTTAATACTCTAATGAATAATAACAATAAGAATATCGCTAAGAAGGCATTCATTCCACCCACTCAACTCTTTGTTGCCCACATAAATTCTGTTACAACAAAAGCAGCAGGTCACACGAAGAATGCATAGAATGGACTGTGAGGACCATTACCAGCTATCCACCAAGAGGCGGTCAGAGTATTATATTGGTTAGAACCGATAGCCATTTGTAAATCAAAACGATAATCGCCAGTCGAAGCAAATGGATATCCAAATTCTAGACCATGACCAATTGCTGGATTTTGCATAATAGTAGGATCTCACATAGATTGGAAACATCCTCATAAACCCATAAGCATCATAAATAAGAAGATGGCTATCTTAGTTCATCTTCATATTTGTTTAAATACCTTCTTAGTGGTGCTTTTAGCTTTAGTCTTGTCAGCTCAAAAAGGGCTACCAGCAGAAGCTTGGGTATCATTTGCTTTAATATCTGAATATGTTAGAGCTGATTTATTTCCCATTTTGATATCTTTGTATTGTATTAATTAATGTTTTTTGAATTTCGAAATAGTCTTTTTTTAAATAAGTGGAGTTCGGTTTAATAAGAATTCTAATTCCACCTTTTAAATCACTAGAAATTAAGATGTTTCTTAGTTGTCTTTTAACTTTGTTTCTCACAACAGCTAATTTAAATTGTGTTTTATTTACTAGCAGTGCGTAATTAATTTGTGATTTATTGGGTTGTTTTGCTAACCATATTGTTGTATATGGTAAGTTTAACTTTTTACTGTTTTTTAAGAGTTCTACTATCTCTTTATTAGTTTTAATGGAGATTAAAACTATACCTGATTTATCTTTCATCAGAAACAGTTAGTCTTTTTCTGCCTTTTTGTCTTCTAGCTTTTAAAACTTTTCTACCTTTTGAAGTTTTTGATCTAACTAAAAAACCGTGAGTTTTAGCTCTTTTGGCTTTGTTTGGTTGGTATGTTCTTTGCATATTTCCCTCCCTAAATAAAAAACTATTTTTATTATTATAATATATATTAATCTATAATCAACAAAACTATGATTTCTGACAAAATACGCCAAAATTTTGATGCAACTTTAGCTTCTTTGAGAGAAAAAAGTTCTAACAAAGAATTTTTTGATAAATTTGTTGCAACATTAAAAATAAAGGAAATCAAAGGTAATGTTATCTTTGCTGTAGCAAAAAATAATTTTGCTAAACAAGTTATTATTAATGATTTTGCTAATTCAATTGTCAGCACTTTTAATTCATATGAAAATACTAACTATGAATTAAAAGTTATTTCAGAGAATGAAAATAAAGTTATTGCAACAAAAGTGGATTACAAACCAATTGGTAAATTGGTTGGTGTAAATAAAGATTATACTTTTGATAGTTTAGTGGTTGGACCATTTAATCAATCAGCATGTTTGGCTGGTAGACAAGTAACTACCGATCACTTCATAAGTCCACTATTTATCAGTGCTAGCGTCGGATTGGGTAAAACACATTTATTACACGCAATTGGTAATGAGTTTGCTAAAGTTTACCCAGATAAATCGGTTAAATATGTTTCATCTGATGATTTTAGTAGACAAATTTATAATGCATTAATTTCAGAAGATAAATCATTGATTGAAAAGATTAAAGATGAATATTTTGGATATGATTTATTATTGATTGATGATATTCAAATTTTATCCGGCAGAACTAAAATAAATGAATTGTTATTTGTTATCTTTAATAATGCTATTAAAAATAAAAAATACATAGTATTTACTTCTGATAAAAATATTGATTTGTTGGTTGGTTTTGAAGAAAGAATGAAATCACGTTTCCATTCAGGTATTACTTTAACTATTCAAAAACCTGATATTGAAAATGTGGTTGAAATCATTAATAAAAAAGTAGATGAAGCTAATAAAGTATATACTTTCTCACCAGATGCTGTTTCTTTTATAGCTAGAAGAAATACAAATGATATTAGAAGATTAATTGGGGATATCAACCAAATATTCTTCTTTGCAGCTAACAATTTACCTAAATATTCGATTATTGATTTAAATACAGTAAGAGGTATTTTAGCACCAAGTAACCAAGAAGAAATAAATTTATTTGGTTATGATATGGATCCGAACATAATTATTGAACAAGTATGTAATAGTTATGGTGTAAAAGTTGATATGGTTAAATCAAAATCAAAATTGAAATATTTAATCACACCTAGAAATGTTTGTATGTATGTGTTAAGAAATAAATTTAATATGACATATTCACAAATTGGATTATTGTTCTCAGGACGTGACCATTCAACAGTAATGTCTGCAATAGAAAAAGTTGAGAAAGTTATCAAATCTGATCCTGATTTAAATATGACAATTGAAAACATTTATAAAAAGATGTAATGTGGATAAAATGTGGAAAAGTTATATATATATAAAAGAAGAAAAGTTGAGTTTTCCACAACCTATAATAATAAATATAAAATAAATAAAAAGAAGAGAAAATGTTATGAAATTTACAATTAAGAAAAATAGTTTAGTTGAATGTTTAAAAAACATAAATAGTTTAATTGATTCAAATAATTTAAATCCTACTTTAACTGCTGTACATATTAAAGCAGCTAATAATAAAGTTGTATTTATTGCTACAAATGGATCTAGTAGTTATCAACAAACTATTAATGAGGTAGAAGTAAAAGAGGCCGGCGACATCTTAGTTAAAGCCCGTCTTTTATATAACTACACATCTAAAGTTGATCAAGAAATGATTACATTCAACCAAATAGATGAGAAAATTCTACAAATTTCATCTCCTAAATTTTTCTCTGAAATAAATTTAATTGATGATACATCTTTCCCAATAATTGATTTTGATTTTAATGGGTGAAAGAAAGTAAGTATTACATATGATACATTGGTTAATATTTCCCAAAGAATTAAGCCGTTCGTATCTAATGCTTATTCAACAACAAATCCAGCAACTAATGGAATTTACTTCAATCCTATAGATGAAAAACAAATGGAATGTGTTGCATCTGATCCATTTAAAATGGCATATTATAAATTTGATTACTCTGGAGATCCAGTCAAATTTATTATTGAACCTAAAGCTATAGATATGGCTATAGAGGTATTAACTCACTCAAAAAATAAATCTATTGATTTATATTTAAATGAAAAGGAATGTATTTTAAATATTAATGAAACTTTAATTAAATTTAGTTTGTATAAAAATAATTATCCAAATATTATTAATGCCATTCTTTCACAACAAAAATATTCATTCACAATTAAATTGAATGATTTATTTAATGCTTTGAGTCGTGGATCTGTATTTATTGAAAAAGAACAAAGACCATCAGCTAATTTTAAAATTGAAGGAAATAAATTAATTATCAAATTCATTTCTAATGAAACTGGAAATTCTTCTGAAGAAATTGAATTATTAAAATCAAATGTCCAAGATTTTGAAGTTAGATTAAATCAAAAATATCTAATTAATTTAATCAACACAATTAAATCTGAAAACATAACATTTAATTTTAATGGTGGTAACTCACCAATCATTATCTCTTCAGATAATCCATACTTTTTAAATTTAATTACACCAATAAGAAGTTTGTAATTAAGAGTATTTCTTTTTCATAATTTTTTCTATTGAAGAAAATAGACTTTTTATTTTATATCTACTAATCTTTATTTCTTTTTCAATCTCTGTTATTGAATAACCTAAAGATTTTAGATATAAGATTTTCTTTATAGTTTCATGTTTAAAATTTTTAGTTATTTCATAAGTATCATCAACTAAATTGTTTAAAACTATATCATTTGGAGTTTCTAAATGAATAATATTACTTCCACCTATCAATATTCCTTTTGATTGATAATTTTCTAATGATCCAGACATATTCATAACTAACTCACCATTAGTTAAGAATTTTTTATATTCAGCTATAGCTGCCTGAAAACTATTTCTTAACAAAACATAATTAAAGTTTTGTTTTTTCTTATATTCATTAAGTGTTTTCTTTATGGACTTTCAAACTAGATGAAACAAATCACCTTTTTCTATAGGTACAGAACTAAATTTAGAGTTTATTTTATAAAAAATAATATCAACTATATCATCATGGAATTGATCAAAGAAATATAAAGCAATCTTTTCATTCTTAGATTTTTTATATTCTTTTATCATTTTGATTTCTTGTTCATTTATATTTCTCATCTTAAAGACCTATTTTCTTTTTTATAGATTTATTAAGAAGAGAAAAATACCGACTTGATTTTTATTTATATATATTAAAAAATATATATAATTATTGAAATAAAAAATAGGAGTTAATATGAATACAGCCTTACTAATTTTAACTATAGTTTTAGTTTGTATTGCTATTGTGTTATGTGTTTATTTAATCATCACATTTAGAAGAATTCACATTGTTTCTAAAAAACTTGATTATCTAGTAGAAGACTTAACATATAAATCAGAGCAACTTACACCATTAACTGATTCTTTGATTAAAATTTCTAACTTTATTGATATTTTTGACTCTGTTTTAAAAGAAAAATCTCAAAATCTTATTAAATATACTTCAGGTAATAAAGAATCTATTTACCAAGTAGCTAAAGAAGTGAAAGAAGTAGTTAAAAAGTATAGAAAGCAAAAACCTGGTAAGAAATAATATGCAAAAAAGATTTAACATATTCACTCCTCGCGGGAGAGAATTACGTGCTGCATACAAACAAGCCAAGGAAGTTGAAGCACTAAAAGATGAATATCGTCAAATGAGTAATGAGGAATTATCTGCTCAAACTCCAATCTTTTTAGAACGACTTAAAAAAGGAGAATCATTAGACTCAATTCTACCTGAGGCTCTAGCTACAGCTAGAGAAGCTATTTATCGTGTTCATGGATTATATGCATATCCAGTTCAAATAATTGGTGCTATTGTTATTCATAAAGGTAACTTAGCTGAAATGTATACTGGTGAAGGTAAAACCTTAACCATTATCTTAACAGCTTATTTAAATGCTTTAGAGAAAAAAGGTGTTCATATTGTTACAGTTAACGAATACTTAGTTAAACGTGACGCTTTATTCTGTGCACAAGCATTAAACCCATTAGGTATAACTGTTGGATATAACGTTGCTGATATGGATAGCGCAACAAAGCAAAAAATGTTTGCTTGCGACATTACATATACAACAAACTCTGAATTAGGTTTTGATTATTTGAGAGATAACATGGTTAAAGAATACTCTGATAAAGTAATTAGAGATCTTAACATGGCAATCATCGACGAAGTCGATTCAGTTTTAATTGATGAATCTAGAACTCCATTAATTATTTCTGGTCAACCTAAGAAAGATGTTTCTTTATATATTGATGTAGATAGATTTGTTAAATCCTTAACTAAAGATGATTACAAGATAGATGATGAAACAAATACTATCTTCTTAACCGATAGTGGTGTTGATAAAACACAAAAATACTTTAAGATTAAAAACCTATACAATATTGAAAACTCAGATTTAGTTCACAAAATTAGAAATAGTTTAATGGCTAATTTTGTCTTTAGATATGGTGTTGAATATATTGTTAGAGACAATAAGATTATGTTAGTAGACCACTTTACTGGTCGTATTCTTGAAGGACGTAGTTATAATGCTGGTCTTCACCAAGCTATTCAAGCTAAAGAAATGGTTAAGATTGATCCTGAAAATGTTATTGTTGCTACAATTACATACCAAGCATTCTTTAGATTGTATAAAAAATTATCTGGTGTAACTGGTACTGCTTTAACAGAAGCAGATGAATTTATTAAAATCTACAACATGGTTGTTGTTCCTGTTCCAACAAACAGAAAAGTTATTCGCCAAGACTTACCTGATTATGTATTTGAAACAAAAACAGCTAAGTGAGCACACGTTGCTGCTGAAATTGAAAGATTACATACTAAAGGACAACCAGTTCTAGTAGGTACTGCATCTGTTGAAGATTCAGAAGAACTAGCTGCTTTACTTCGTAACAAAGGATTGAAGTTTGAATTATTAAATGCTAAGAACCATGCTCGTGAAGCTGAAATTGTTGCCCTAGCTGGACAACGTGGTGCTATTACTATATCAACTAACATGGCTGGTCGTGGTACTGACATCAAGTTAGGTCCTGGAGTAAAAGAGTTGGGTGGATTATTTGTAATTGGCACAAACAGACACGAATCAAGACGTGTTGATAACCAATTATGTGGTCGTTCTGGCCGTCAAGGTGACCCAGGTATGACTAGATTCTTCATTTCTACCGAAGACCCATTATTCAAACGTTTCGGTATTGATAAGAAAGAAAAAACTGAAAAGAAAGTTCAAGATGAAGAGTTCTATGATTCATGATTCTTCAACCGTATGGTTAAGATGATGCAAAAGAAGGTTGAAGGTCTTAACTTTGATACAAGAAAGAACTTAACTGATTATGACGTTGTTCTTTCTAACCAACGAGAAGTTGTTTATAAACAACGTGATCAAATTTTAAAGAATGAGAGAAACATTCCAATCATTAGAAACATGGTTAACATTGTTGCTAAAGATTTGGTTAACTTATTCTTATCAAAAGAAAACCCTAACTATGTAGACGCTGACAAGTTAGCAAAAGCTATCAATGTTAGATTATTAGGTTTTGATGCCATTGAGCCATCATTGTTTGAAAAACAAAACACTCAAACAGTTAATGCTTTAGTAACTAGAATCCTTTGAGGTTCAATTGAAGCCCGCATCGCTTCATATAATAAAGATCAAATTCAAAAAGTATTAAAGTCTATCATTATTCAAAACTTTGATGCTGAATGAACAGTTCACCTAGATGTTATGAGTAAGATTCGTGAAGGTGTAACATTACGTTCACTAGAACAAAAATCTCCTCTTAACATTTATGTTGAAGAAGCAGATAAACACTTCAACATGCTAAAAACAAATGTAGCTCATAAAGTTGTTATTTCTATTCATAGACTATATATTCCAAACATTGCTGGTATTATCAATGATAGATTACATGATAGTAAACTTATCTCTGATAAACACTATGAAGAATTGAAAACTAAATTCTCTTCTGATGCTAGCAAGAACATCAGAATTGACTTTGCTGATTTAATTAGACAAAAAGCTCAACAAGCTGTTAATAATTCAAATGTTCCTCCTCAAGGTGCAGCTAAAGAACAATTATTAAAACAACAAACTAAAGATAAAGCTGCTGAAGTAAAAGTGACAGTTAAAGAAAAACCACAATCTTCAACTCCTAATAAATAATATGAAGATTCATACACCTAGTAAGAAGTTTGAATTAACAACTGAAATGACACCAAAAGGTGACCAACAACAAGCTATTGATAAGCTAGTTGCTAATTTAAAAAAAGGTGTTAAACACCAAGTTCTACTTGGTGCTACTGGTACTGGCAAAACTTTTACTATTGCTAATGTTATTGCCAAAACACAAAAGAAAACTTTAATTATTGTTCACAACAAAACATTAGCTGGGCAACTTTATTCTGAATTAAAAGAACTATTTAAAAATAACAAAGTTGAATATTACATTTCATACTTTGATTTTTATCAACCAGAAGCATATTTACCTTCTTCAGATACCTATATTGAAAAATCTTCTAAAGTGAACCAAGAAATTGAAATGTTGCGTTTGTCAACAATTCAATCTTTATCAACTGAAGATAAAGTTATCATTGTGGCTTCTGTTGCTGCTATATACCCTGCAGTAGACCCTAAAGTATTTGACAAATTTAGAATTATTCTAAATACAGGCTCAACCTATAACCTAAAACAACTTCAATATGATTTAGTAAGAATGGCGTATAAGAGAAACGATGTCAACTTAGAACCTGGTTGTTTTAAGGTTAAAGGTGATGTTGTTGAAATCATGGAAGGAAGCAACAACCAAGATAAGATTCGTATTTCCTTCTTTGGCAATGAAATAGAACAAATTGCTAAAGTAGATGTAGCAAACAACACATTAAAAGAAATTTGAAAAGCATATGCTATTTATCCAGCTAATGAATATGTTGCCGATTCTAGTATGTTTGAGAAGTCTTTAGCTAATATAGCTAAAGAATTAAAAGAACGACAAGCATATTTTAAAAAACACGACAAATTACTAGAACACCAAAGAATTACAGAGAGAACAAATCGTGATTTAGAAACTTTAGCGGAGACCGGTTTTTGTCCTGGTGTAGAAAACTATGCAATGCATTTAGAATTAAGAAAACCAGGCTCAACACCTTATACAATTTTTGATTATTTAGGTGATGATTGGTTATTAGTTGTTGATGAAGCACATATGACAATCCCTCAAATTAGAGGTATGTATTTTGGTGATAGAAGTAGAAAACAAACACTAGTTGATTATGGTTTCAGATTACCTTCAGCTCTAGATAATAGACCACTAAACTTTGCTGAATTTGAATCTAGAGTTAAACAAGCAATATATGTTTCAGCCACTCCTGGCGATTATGAAAAACAAAAATCTAAAAATTTAATTGTAGAACAAATCGTTAGACCTACCGGTCTGTTAGACCCTGTTATTCAAATCAAACCAACAACAAACCAAATTGTTACATTATGTGAAGAGCTAGATAAGCAAATAAAGCGCGACGAAAGAACTATTGTTACAGTTTTAACTATCAAGATGGCAGAAAACTTAACAAAGTTCTTAAAAGAGAAGAAATATAACGTTGCTTATCTACATAACGAATTAAAAACTTTTGAAAGAGATAAAGTTATTAATGCTTTAAGAAAGGGTATTTATGATGTTGTTGTAGGTATTAACCTACTAAGAGAAGGATTAGATGTACCAGAAGTATCGTGTGCTGTAATCTTTGATGCAGATAAACCAGGTATCTTTAGATCAAGAGATGCTTTAATTCAAACTTTTGGTCGTACAGCTAGAAATAAAAATGCTCATGTTTTATTATTTGCTGACAACGTAAATGATGCATTATTAGAAGCAATCAACGAAACTAACCGTCGTAGAAAAATTCAAGTTGAATTTAATAAAAAGCATCATATTACACCTAAATCTATTATTAAACCAATTAGAGATGATCTACACGGTAAAGCTGATGCTAGAACATTAGAAGCAATCTTTAACAAGAATGCTAAAGTTAATGAAAAATCTGGTTCTAGAGCTATCAAAACATTACGTAAAAAGATGAATGAAGCAGCCAAAGCACAAGAATATGAATTGGCAGCACATTACCGTGACTTAATCATTGAATTAGAGAGTAAGCTTAAATAGTTAATCTAAAAAGATAGACTTTGTCTATCTTTTTCTTTTATTTAAACTATAATAGATTAAGAAAATATTGACGAAAAGAGGTTATATGTCAAAAAAACAATCACCTATTCAAGTTTTTAGTGAGATTGGTAGACTAAGAACTGTATTAGTAAAAAGACCTGGAGAAGAATTATCTCATATCACTCCAAGTAATATGGAAGAATTACTATTCTCTGCTATCTTGGACTGAAAGAGAGCAGGAAGAGAACACGATTCTTTCACCAGAATTCTAAGAGAAAATGGAGTTGATGTTGTTTATCTAGAAGATCTACTTGTTGAAACATGAAGATCTATGAAGAAACAAGACAAGTTAAACTTCATTCACCAATTTGTTGATGAATCTGGTGTAACAAATCCATTAATCCAATTAAAAATCTTCAACTTCTTGTCTAAACGTAGTGTTAGAGGAATGTTTGAAGCTATGATCAAAGGTATTACCAAATTTGATCTAGGAATGAGTTTAGCAAGAGATGTGCTAGTAACTCAACCAATGCCTAACTTATATTTCACTCGTGATAACTTCTCATCTGTAGGAAACGGTGTTATCTTATCACAAATGAAATATAAGACAAGACAAAGAGAAACAATCTTTAGTAGATTAGTGTTTAAATTCCACCCAAAATATAAACACACACCAATTTACTTTGATAGTCAAAAAACTGATGCAACTATTGAAGGTGGAGATGTCTTCATCTACAACAAGAAAACACTTGTTATTGGTGTATCAGACAGAACTCAAAAAGAATCTCTACTAGAAGTAGCCCACAGAATTAAAGCAGAAAAAGGTGCTGACTTTGATACTATCATTGGTGTTAACGTTCCACACAAATGAAACTTAATGCACCTAGATACATGATTAACAATGGTTGATCACAGTAAATTCTTATACTCACCAAACATTGCTAGTGCATTAAAATTCTGAAAAATTGATTTGAAAAAGAAGAAACTTCAAATGGTTGAACACAACACAACACTTGAAGATATGATTGAATCAATTATTAATGTTCGTCCAACATTAATTCCAGTAGCTGATAACTACAGTCAAGAACAAGTTGATATTGAAACACACTTCGATGCAACAAACTTCTTAGTTATTAAACCAGGATTAGTAATTGGTTATGATAGAAACAATAGAACAGTTCAAGCGTTAAGAAACAACGGAGTTGAAGTATTAACATTTGATGGTAACCAATTAGCTCTAGGAATGGGTTCAGCTAGATGTATGTCTATGCCTCTTTATCGTGAACCAATTTCATTCAATGCGTTCTCAGGTATTAACGCATCAAGAATTAGACAATTAAAAGAAAGTAAACAAGGAAAATAAATTATGGCATTTAACTTAAGATCAAGAGACCTTTTAAAAATTAGTGATTTCACTAGAGATGAATTAACATATCTTATTGATTTAGGTATAGAACTTAAAAAACAAAAAATTACAGGTGTATATACTGATGCTTTAAAAGGCAAATCAATCTGTATTATGTTTCAAAAGACATCAACTAGAACACGTTCTTCTTTTGAAACAGCAGCATTTGAGTTAGGGATGGGATGTACTTATCTAGATTCTAGTTCAAGTCAATTCGGTACAAAAGAATCTATTGCCGATACTGCAAGAGTATTATCTAGATTCTATGATGGTATTGAATTCCGTGGTTACGCACAAGACGACGTAGAAGAATTAGCTAAATATGCAAATGTACCAGTTTGAAACGGTCTAACAGACTATGCTCACCCAACACAAATGATTGGTGACATGATGACAATTAAAGAATACTTTGGATTCCTAAAAGGAATTAAATTAGTATTCTTAGGTGATGGTAGATTTAATATGGGTAACTCATTAATGGTTACTTGTGCAAAAATGGGATTACATTATGTATTATGTGGTCCAAAGAAATATTGACCAGACAAGAAACTTATTAAATATTGTGAAAAAATATGTAAAGATTCTGGTGGATCTATCACAATGACTGAAGACAAGATGAAAGCAGTTGAAGGCGCAAATGTTATTTATACTGACATTTGAGTATCAATGGGAGAAGATTTCAAAGTTTGAGATGAACGTATTAAATTAATGCGTCCATACCAAGTTGATATGGCAACAATGTTAAGAGCTGAAAGAACAACAACATTAGGTCCTATCTTCATGCACTGTTTACCATCATACCATGGTTTAGACACTGAAGTAGGTAGACAAGTAGCTAAACAATTTGGTAAAAAATATCCAGAAGTTAAAGGTGGAGAACTTGAAGTTACTGATGAAGTATTTAACTCTCGTTTCTCTTTCGTCTTTGACGAAGCTGGAAACAGAATGCACTCAATTAAAGCAATTATCTTAGCTACTATCGGTATCTAGTAATGGCAAAAATAGTTATAGCATTAGGTGGTAACGCTTTAGGCGATACCCCCAGTGAACAAATTATAAAAGTTAGAGAACCAGCCAAAGTTATTACTAAACTTCTGAAAGAAGGACATGATGTAATTATTGGGCATGGAAATGGACCACAAGTTGGTGCCATTTTCAACGCATTCAATAAAGCACATGATATTGATGAAAAGATTCCATCAATGCCATTTGCTGAAGCTGGTGCTATGAGTCAAGGGTATATTGGTTTACATATTAACAATGCTATTGTTAATGAGTTAACAAGAAAAGGAATAACAAAGCAAGTTATTTATTTCTTGACTCAAACAATTGTTGATAAGAATGATGAAGCCTTTACTAAACCAACAAAACCAGTTGGTCCTTACTACAAAACAAAAGAAGAAGCTGTAAGACAAAATCCATTAGGTTCTGTATTTACTTTTATTAATCATCGTGGATTTAGAAGAGTAGTACCCAGTCCTAAACCAATAACCATAATGAATTTAGATGCTGTTAAATTAGCAGTTAAAAATCATCAAGTTGTTATTTGCGGAGGTGGCGGAGGAATTCCAACTATAGTTGATGATGGTCAATATAAATTTGTTGATGGAGTTATTGATAAAGACTATGTAGCTGCTATGATTGCTCATCAAATAGATGCAGACTATTTAGTTATCTTAACTAATGTTCCTAATGCATTCATTAATTATGGAACAGATAAAGAACAATCTATTAAAGATGTAACAATTAAGCAAATGCAAAAGTACATTGATACTAAGCAATTTGATGCTGGTAGTATGTTGCCTAAAGTTCAAGCAGCAATGGAATATGTAGAAAAAGGTAAAAATAGAAAAGCTATCATTGCTTGCTTAGCAGATTTGCCTGATGCTATTGATGGTAAAGCTGGAACAATCATTACAAAATAAAAAGAGGTTTAACCTCTTTTTTATTTATCTGTATAGTTTTTAAAGTAGTTTTGAATTAAGACTACTGGAGTTCCTTTATCACCAGATCCACTAGTTAGGTCTGATAAACTACCTAGTAAGTCTGTTAATTGTCTTGGAGTTGTTCCTAATGCTGTTTTAGTACCAACCAAGTTCTTTCCTTTATTTTTAATATTACCAGCTACTTCTTTTAATAGCTTCGCTTTATCTTTTTGGTTTTTAGCATTATCAATATACATCTTTAGTTTTAATTCGTTTGGAGTACCAACTAATCCAGATGTATAGCCTGGAGATACTACTGGGTCAGCTAATTCTCAGATCTTACCAACCGGATCTTTGAATGCGCCGTCTCCATATACCATTACTTCTATTTTTACTTTAGTAGCCTTATATATAAGGTTTTGCACCTTCTTAACAAATTCAAAACAATTTCTTGGGAATAGTTTGATTTTGTTATCTGTTGAGAAGTTAGAACCTAAGATACCATAATCTTTGTTAAAACCAGATCCTTTATTAGATTTAGTTAAGATATCACTTAATAACATAACTTTAGCTTTAGGATCATCTTTTAAGATAATTGCTTTAGTAATAAAACGATCATGAATGTTGGCACAAATAATATTTCTTGTGTATTTTAGTAATTCACAAGGATTATTACTTAGAATGATTTGACATTTAGGCCCAACAGCTTTCTTATATAGGTCAATGTAATCGATACCAGTAAACTTATGTTTAATGTTAGGGAATAGTTTTCTAAATTCTCTTTCATTAAAAGAATCATTAGAACCGACTCTTTTATCAAATAGTTGTTGTTCTGTAATAAAGTGGTTTCCTACTTCATCTGCAGGGAAAGACAATTGTAAATATACTTTCTTTGCATGTTTTGTTAATCCTTTTAATAGGTTAACAAATCTATTTCTAGATAAAATTGGGAAACAAATACCAATTTCTTGGTTTTTATATTTTTTAAATACACAATCACTAATATCAGATAACTTAGCATAGTTGCCTTGTGTTCTAGCTACAACCGACTCAGTAATAGCTAAAACATCTTTAGTTTGTAGTGTAATTGCATGTTTCTTATGTAATTTAATAACTTGATTAGAAACAATCTTAGCTAGATCATCGCCATCTTGTACTAAAGGCATTACTAATCCTCTAGATATAACTCCAAAATCTTTCATATAGACTCCTATAGATAAAATAATTATATTATTATTTTAGATAGATATAATTGTTTATATGAATAAACAATTAAATACTCAATTTACTGCTAAGAAAAAAGATGTCGGTGTTAGATTGGCAATGGTAGATTTAATAAGAATCGTACTTGCATTATTAATTCTAACAACACACGGATGATGAAACTTTTTTGAACATAGAGGATATGGCCTTGGTTACACAGGCATAAATGCTCCTGGATATAATGCTGTAGAAGCTTTCTTTATGTTATCAGGGTTTTTCATTGCAAGAGCCGCATATAAACAAGAACCACTAGTATGACACAAATATATGTTTAGGAAATTGTGATATACGGTATGGTTGTTCTTGATTACCATGATTTTTGCACTTATATCATTTGGTATATGTAGTATATCGTTTATGGAGCCGTACACAGGACCAATAGAAAAAACTTTTAATGTGTCTTGGTTTGTTTGGTTTCTATTGATTGCAGAAGCCTTCTTATACCCTTTGATGAAAAAGTTCAAAGACAAATTTACCTTTGCCACAATTGCAATAGCAATTATTTTCTACCTAGGCATGTATTTTTGAACCGGACTAACAACTTTCGATAAAGGAGCCGATCCAAATTGATTCTCCACTAACCTTAAATGAGCTGCGTTCTCTTTCTTAAGAGCAACAGCAGGCGTGTGCGTTGGAACATTTATTTATGCAGTTAGTAGAAAAACTAGTGGATTTAGGCCACACATCATTCTCCAAATACTATTTACTTTAATAACTTTTGCTGCAGCGGGGGGGGCGTTCTATTATATGTTTATGTGAGCCTTCTCTAGTTATGACTTCATCGTTATCATATTTGCTGCTATTATCTTATTCATTATCTTTTGTAATTTAGGCCTTATTACAAGACATTTAAAATTACCAGATAGTGTTTGTTTGTTCTGCAGAGACATCTCTTTATATGCTTATATGTGTCAATATGCAATCATATCATTATTCGAAATGTTTGGGGAACACAATGAAGCTTTGTGAGGAGAACAAGGTTGAATTGTGGTGTTTGGATTAAGTTTATATTTTGGTGTTTTTGCTCTTTCTATATTAGTTGGTAAGACTCACAAACTAGTTCAACAAAAACTATTACCAAAATTCAAAAGATTAAATAATATATAAAAAGGAACTTAGTTCCTTTTTTATTTGTATAATAAGTGGGTGTTGGTAAAACAACAACTTTAAGGAGAATATAAATGAGCTATAAAGATACAAAATTGTTTGGGATAAGAGAAGTAGCTATTTATCCTAGACCATTTACTACAATTAACTCTAGATCTGAATGTAATCCATATATAGGAAAGATGCTTCCTCTATTTACTGCACCAATGAGTTCAGTAGTAGATGAAGAATCAGCAGAAATATATACTAAGAATAAAATTAATGTTATTATTCCTAGAAATGTTAGCTTCCAAAAAAGAATAAAATTAATGACAAAATATATGATTGCTATTAGTTTATCTGAAGCAAACAACTATTTTGTTAAAAATGCAGCTAAATTAAAAAAACTTAGAAAATTTTCTATTTTAATTGATATTGCAAATGGTCACATGAAGTCAATGCAAGACACAATTAGAAATCTTAAGAAAATTTATAAGAACAAAATTGTTATTATGTGCGGTAACATTGCTAACCCAGTAACCTTCAGATATTTATCTGAAGCCGGCGCTGACTACATTAGAGTTGGTATTGGTGGTGGTTCTGGTTGTTTAACAGCAAGTAACACTGGAATTTTCTATCCAATGGGAAGTTTAATTTTAGGATGTAAGAAAATTCAAAAACAAATGATGCAATCATACTTATTAAACAAATCACCTAAACCAGCAATGATTGTTGCTGATGGTGGAATGAAGAACTATGATTACATCATTAAAGCATTATTCTTGGGTGCTGACTATGTAATGTGTGGAAGAATCTTTAGTCAAACATGAGAAGCTCCAGGTGAAAGATGATCTAAACTTAAAACAGATGAAGATCGTAAAAAGAACTGACACAATATAGATAAGCACTCTGATTTTATCTTTAGACCAGATCTATTTGATTACAAAAAGATCTTCTATGGAATGAGTACAAAGAAAGCTCAAAAAGAAATAGCTACTGCTAACTGTATTGAAAACTGTTTGTTTAAAACATCTGAAGGTGTAGTAAAAGAAATCCCCATTTCATATACTATTGAAGGATGAACAGAAAACTTTATAGCTTACTTCACATCTGCAATGAGTTACACAGAATGTAGAACATTAAAAGATGTTAAAGAATTTGATGAATATCGTTTAATGACTACTGAAGCACAAAATTCATATAATAGATAATAAAAAAAGAGGTTGAACCTCTTTTTATATTTTTATTTCGGCAGATAAGTTGTTGATCTATTTTCTATATATATTTATATAATTTTCGCGTTGCATTTATTAAATGTAACTAACAAATAAGGAAAGAACAACATGAAAAAATTATTTAAAATATTGCCTGTTGTTGCGGCAACAGTTCCATTAGCAACCGTTCCGTTTGTAACAACAAGCTGCAACAAAGAAACATATGAAGATTTTACATATGTGTTCGATGCAACACATAAAGCAAAAGACTTCATGCCCAAAGATTCATTAGGACACACAAGTTTACATGCTCAAGATGTTACTAGAACATTCATAAAAAATATTAATGAGAAGAAGAACGTTTTGGCAGACACTATATGTTATAGCATTATCAATGACTTCTTCTTAACTGATTTCGAACAAGACGTAGATTTTACCAAGGCCACTGGAGAAATTAAGGTATCTGTTGGTGAACTAGACAGTGAAACCAGTAGATGTACATTTAACTATTCATTTGATTTAACCGTTGATCAAGAAAAATATGAAGCATGCGTGAATTTTCGCAATGTACCCTTTTCTATATACGAGTGATATGAAGAAAGAGAACAAAAATGATGTTTTGCACCAGTATATAGTATGATAGTGATGGTTTGCGAAAACTTTATGCCTTACTATCCTAGAGCGGCAGCATATGACATCTATTTAAAATACTTAAATGATTGAAGTGTGTCTATGCACTTTTCATCATCTGTATTAAAAGATGTATATCCTACTGGTGTAAATTTAAAGGTTGGAAATGACACTGAAAATGTATTAAAGTATTTTATTTTAAGTGATATGTGTTTATATGGGCAAACATTTACCAAAGTAAACTACTTAAATGACATAACAATTATTTAGGTCAAGGGGGATTATTATGAAAAAAATATTTAAAACAATTCCGTTATTATCTAGTGCTTTAGTGTTGACGACACCAGTCATCACAATGACATCATGCAACAAAAACGATTATGAGGAATTTGCATACAAGTTTACTAATGAACATAAACCTGCTGACTTTTTGCCTGAGGGAAAATCAAGTTTAACTAAAGCAACAGAGATTGAAGCACTCAACGATTTATATAATGCATATTCTCAAAACAAAAAATATTTAGCTGATCAATTGGTTTACCAATTCATCAATAATTCTGTGGTTGTACCTCATCTTACATTTACAGGATCTATAAATGCATACATCGGAAACGTTGATGTCCACAACCATACCATTTCATTTAAATTAAAAGTTGACATCGTGGATGATGAAAAAAATAAATACCAATGTGAATTATCAGCAACCAATATCAAATTTTTAGTTAAAAATCATGACACTTGAAGGTTTGTTCCATGAAAAGAATACATGAATTTAGAAGGAATAGATGCTAATTTGCAAACGTTAATAATAGCAGGAAATAGATACCATTGGCAAGTATCATGTGATATGAATGAAAATTCATCACTTTTATTCTTAAAACGAGCATACCCTAGACTACAAATACCATATATAGGACCAATGAATCTAACTATTAATAGTGATGATTATAAGGATGATTATTTATATGCTTATATTTATGGAGTGGAAGTATATATTTTAGGAAGTACAAACATGGAAACATATTATCTTCGTGATGTTCAGTTTGTAGAAGAATAATAAAAAAAGAGCTTATGCTCTTTTTTTCTTTTTCTTTCTTAAGTCTACTTCCATTTCACAGTAGACACATTTTCATATACCTTTTTTACTTGTAGGTACAAAGATGTGTTTGTGTCCTTGTTCAATACTAGAGATACATCTAGGGTTTTTACATACTAGATCGTATCTAGCTTTAGAGCCATCATAGTAGTAATCACGTTTAGCTTTTTGTTTAGCTCATTCTAGTAATTGTAGAATAAGTGCCATACGGATGAACTTACCATTAAGAGTTTGTCTGAAGTATGCTGCTCTTGGATCTTTGTCCACAGCTACTTCAATTTCATTAACTCTTGGTAGTGGGTGAAGAATAGCCATGTCTTTCTTAGCTTCTTTTAATTTTTCCACAGTTAAGACATAACTATCTTTTAATCTTTCATATTCTTTAGGATCAAAGAATCTTTCTCTTTGGATACGAGTCATATAAAGAATGTCTAAGTCTTTAATATTACCTTCTAACTTTGTTACCTCTTTATATGGCATCTTATTTTTCTTAATAATGTCATGGATAACATGAGATGGCATTCTAAGTTCATCTGGAGAGATTAATACAAGTTTAATTCCTTTGTATCTAGACATTGCCATTGTTAATGAGTGAACAGTTCTTCCATACTTTAGATCACCACACATACCAATAGTTAAATTGTTTAATCTTCCTTTTTCACGATAGATTGTCAAAAGGTCAGTTAATGTTTGTGTTGGATGACAGTGAACGCCATCACCAGCGTTAATTAAAGGAATGTCTGTTGCAAATGAGCCAGACAGAGCTGACCCATCCTTAGGATGACGCATTGCAATGATATCTGCAAAGTTACTTACAGTTTTACAAGTATCTGCAACACTTTCTCCTTTTGCAACACTTGATGATGTAGCATCACTAAATCCAATTACTGTTCCACCAAGTTCTAACATAGCAGACGTAAAACTTAATCTTGTTCTAGTAGATGGTTCGTAAAATAATGTAGCAATTTTTTTGCCATCACAAACATGAGCATATTGTTGTTTGTGATGAATAATATCCATTGCTCTTTTAATTAAGTCGTCAATTTCTTGAACTGTCAAATCTTTAATATCTATTAAACTTCTCATAATTACTCCTTAATTCAGCTTTCATCTTGCGGGTTATTTCTAAAAGCGATTAGTTTCTTCTTATCTGTTTCCTTTATATAACCTTCTTTTGCTGCGATATCAACTATTACATCAAAGTTAGTTAATGAAACATTCTTTAGATTAGCTTGGGCAAAAGCATCTATACTCTTTTTCATTCCATATGTAAAGATAGATGCTATTCCCAAGACATTGATTCCACAAGATCTTAAGTGACCGGCTACATCTATACATGATCCACCTGTAGAAACTAAGTCTTCAATTACTACAACTTTAGAACCTTTAGGTACCTTACCTTCAATTCTATTTTTTCTACCATGATCTTTTGTACTAGATCTGCAGTATCCCATAGGGATTTGCATTAAATGTCCAACTATAGCAGCATGAGGAATACCTGCTGTTGATGTACCCACAACAATTTCAACATCAGGATATTCTGCTTTAATCATTTCTGCTAATCCATTTTCTATATCTGCTCTTACTTTTAAATCAGATAGAGTTAAACGGTTATCACAATAGATTGGACTCTTAATTCCACTCGCTCATGTAAAAGGTTCATTAGGATTTAAAAAGACTGCTTTAATTCCTAATAAATCCTTTGCGATTAATTCTTGCATTTGTTTTTTATCCATATTATTCTCCTATCCCACAAATTGTTTTACACACTTCTTGTACATAGCTACAGGATCTTTAGCTTGTGTAATAGGTCTACCTACTACTATGTAGTCAGATCCAGCTTTCTTAGCTTGTGCTGGTGTCATAACCCGTTTTTGGTCACCTTTATTTTTCATATCAAATCTTATACCAGGAGTTACTGTTAAAAATCTTTTACCACAAGCATGATGCACTTCTTTTGATTCCATAGCAGAACAAACAACACCATTTAATCCGCTCTTTTTAGCTAGTTTAGCATAATGCATAACTACTTTATCAATTGGTTCATGGATTAAGATATCTCTTTCCATGCTTGCTTGATCAGTAGATGTTAATTGTGTAATAGCTATTACTAAAGGATGTTTACCATCTTCTCGTGTTGCTCCTTCTATAGCAGCTTGCATCATTGCTTGTGTGCCACTAGCATGAATACTAATCATATCTACATATTGATATGATAGAACTCTTGAACATCTTCTAATAGTGTTAGGAATATCGTATAGTTTTAAATCTAAAAAGATCTTGTGTCCTCTTCGTTTTAATTCTTTTAAGAAGCTTGGACCAGCACTATAAAACAATTCCATTCCTATTTTCACAAATGGTTTTTGTTTAATAAATAGATCTAGAAAGTTTAGTGCTTCTATCTTATTTGGAAAGTCACAAGCAATTATTACATCTTTTCCCATTATTTACATCCTCCTATAATATCCTTTAATGATTTAATGTTATATTTTTTCATTACCTTTGGTAAATCATTAATTATTTTCTTACATGCTAATGGATCTACTATGTTTGCAGATCCAACTTCTACTGCAGTTGCTCCAGCTAGCATCATTTCAATTACATCTTCTGCTGTTGAGATTCCACCCATACCAACTACAGGTATTTTAACTGCATGAGCAACTTGGTATACCATTCTTACAGCTATTGGGAAGATTGCATCTCCTGAGTAGCCACCAAATTTGTTTCTTAAGATTGGTTCTTTAGTTTTTAAATTAATACGCATTCCTGGAATAGTATTAATTAAGGAGATGGCGTCTGCTCCAGCTTTTTCTACAGCTTTAGCTATTACTACTATATCTGTTACATTAGGTGATAGTTTAACAATTAAAGGTTTTGTTATTACTTTCTTAACAGCCTTAACTACTTTAGCAGCTAGTTCTGGATCCGTTCCAAAAGCCATACCACCACCATGTACATTAGGACAAGAGATATTTAATTCTATTCATCCTACTTGTGGGCATTTACTTATTTGTTTACAACAATAAACATATTCATCTATTGAGAAACCACTAATGTTGGCCATTACTTTTTTCTTAAAGACTTTTTTAATTTTAGGTATTAAGTCTTTAATGACATTATCTACGCCTGGATTTTGCAATCCGACTGTGTTTAACATTCCAGACTTGCCTTCGGCAATTCTAGGAGGTGGGTTTCCAAATCTTGCTTCTTTAGTTGTTCCTTTAAATGAGAAGGAACCTAAGATGTTAATATCATAGAATTCTGCATATTCATATCCAAAACCAAATGTTCCACTGGCTGGAATGATTGGATTATCAAGCATTATGCCACATAGCTTTACTTTAGTATCTATCATAGTAAATCCTTTCCACAGAATACAGGACCATGTTTACAGATTTGTTTAGGTCCTTTTCTTGTTTCTAGTGTACAACCCATACAAGTTCCTGTTCCACAACCCATTCTTTCTTCTAGAGAATATTCTCCAAGGCCCTCTGTCATCTTGTAGATTGCTTTAAGCATTGCCATTGGACCACAAGTATATAAGTAATCGTATTTAAGGTTTTTCATTGCATCCATTGCAAAACCTTTAATACCATAAGTTCCATCTACTGTAGTAACAATGACTTTAGCTCCAAGTTTCTCAAATTCATTTACATAGAACATATCAGCTTTAGTGTTAAATGACATTATCATTGTTACTTCAATACCTTTTTTAATTAATTCTTTAGCTAACATGAATAATGGAGGAATACCAATTCCACCACCTATTAATAATGTATGTTTTCTAGCATTTTTTAAATTGTAGCCAGTACCAAGGTTAGTTAAGATGTTTAGTTTGCCTTTTGTTCTAGAAAGGATATCTGTTCCCCTACCTAATACTTTGTATAACAAAGTTAATTCATCTTTTTTTAGATCACAAATGGAAATTGGTCTTCTTAAATAGCAACCATCTATTTGGATATGAACAAATGTACCAGGACGATTACAATCTTTTACATCGCCCTTCAACACTAGTTCATATACACCTGGTGCTATTTTCTTATTACGTTTTATAGTTGTAACTACTTCTTTCATAATTATTTCTTATAAACCACCTTTCCATTGCATACTGTCAAGTAATTTACTCCATATACTTCATATCCTTTAAATGGAGTATTCTTACCTTTAGAGATAAACTTACTTGGTTCAATTACATCTTTTTCATCCAATCTTCAGATTGCCAAGTCATCTGATTCAGGTAAGTTAAATCTCTTACGTGGATTTGTTACAAGTAATTCAATTAGTTTTTCTAAACTAATTACATTAGTTTTAACTAGGTGTGTGTAAAGTAGAGGGAAAGCTATTTCAATTCCACTTGCACCAAATGCACTATCTTTTAATCCTTTAGACTTTTCTTCTTTAGAGTGAGGTGCGTGATCTGTAGCAATCATATCGATTGTTCCATCTTTAATTCCAGCAACTAATGCTTCTTTATCAGCTTTGCATCTAATTGGAGGATTAATCTTAAAGCATCCATCCTCTTTTAACATAGAGTCATCTAAGATTAAGTAGTGAGGTGCAGTTTCACAAGTAATATCTAAGCCTCGTTGCTTTGCTTGTCTAATTGCTTCTACAGATTCCTTTGTAGAAACATGGCACACATGATATTTACATCCAGTTTCTCTTACAAGTTCAATATCTCTTTTCACTTGTTCATATTCACTTGCTGAACAAATTCCTTTATGACCATGTTGCTTTGCGTAGCAACCGTCATGAATATAGCCACCATGAATTAAGCTATTGTCTTCACAGTGAGCAACAATCACCTTGTTTAGTGCTTTAGCTCTTAACATAGCCTCTTTCATTAGGTTTGCATCTTGCACACCTTTACCATCATCAGAGAAAGCGATTACAAGCTTAGCTGTATCTTCTAATGGAGAAAGTTGTTTACCTTCTTCATTGAGAGATATTGCTCCATATGGTAGAACATTTATTACAGCATCTTTCTTGATAATGTCTAATTGTTGTTGAATGTGTTCTACAGTATCTGATACTGGATTTAGATTAGGCATAGTGGCTACAGTAGTGTATCCGCCTTTAGCTGCGGCTTGTGACCCAGTTAAAATTGTTTCCTTATAACAAAATCCCGGTTCACGGAAATGCACATGCACATCAATGAAAGCCGGGATAATAATATATTGGTTAGAGTTTAATTCTGGGAATTGGTTAAGAAACATTAAAAAATCAGTCTTAAATTTATTTGGTTTTAAAATGTTTATTTTCAAATCACCCATAATTAATTCTTATGATATTATAATCACTAATTATATTTTTTATATAAAAATATAAAAAAAGAGGCTTTTACCTCTTTTTCTTAATGGTTTTCTGGAGACACTTCTACAGTTTCTTGACCTTCAGGAGTAGATGCAGATGGTTCGCCACCTTCAGTTTCATCATTCTTGAAGATTGCAATAGACGCTATTCTATCTTCATCATCAAGTTTGATTAACTTAACACCTTGAGTAGCACGACCAATATCTCTTACTTCTGATAATGACATACGAATAATCATGTTCTTCTTTGTCATAATCAAAGCATCTTCATTACCTTGTACAGCAGCTGCAAAGACAAGTTTTCCAGTCTTTGGTGTTACTTTTAGAGTAGTTACACCCTTAGCACCACGTTTTGTTTCACGATATTCTTCAACATCAGTGATTTTACCAACTCCACGCGTACCAATAGATAGAATCTTGTTACCAGCCATACTAGTACTAAATCCTACTACTGTACCACCATCAATGTTAATACCTTTAACACCAGCAGCTGTACGACCCATATTTCTTACATCAGAAACTTTGAATCTTACTAATTTACCAGTAGAGTTACCAATGAAGACATTGTTGTCTTCAGCAACAATCTTAACATCAAATAGTCTATCGCCTTCTTTTAATCCCAAGGCAATCTTACCATTTCGATTAATGTGTTCGTATTCAATTAGTGAAGTACGCTTTACAATACCATTTGCTGAACAGAAGATCAATGATTTTTGTTCTTCATAATCATCAATTGGTAACATTGTAATAATTTTTTCATCTTTTTCAATTTGGATGAAGTTAATAGCAGGAATACCCTTAGATTGTTTAGATCCAACAGGAATTTCGTGTCCTCTTAATCTATAAACTTTACCATAATCTGTAAAGATTAATATGTCAGTGTGAGTATTAGCTACCACAATCTTTGCAACGTTATCATCGTTATGAGTTGCTGTACCAGTTACACCTACACCACCACGGTGTTGGCTTCTATATTCATCAATAGGAAGACGTTTTAAATATCCTCTTGTTGACATAGTAATAACAATGTCTTCAATTGGAATTAAGTCTTCATCATCAATAGAAGAAGATAAGTTGTAAGCAATTTCAGTTCTTCTTTCATCGCCGAATCTATCAACTAGTTTCTTTAATGCAGCTAGAATGAAATCTATTTGCTTATTCTTATCACCTAGAATTGATTCATATTCTTTACAAGCAACTTCTAATTCTTTTATTTCATTAGTAATCTTAGCTTGTTCCATTCCTGATAATGAACGAAGTTTCATTTCAAGAATTGCTTTAGCTTGAATTTCACTAAGTTTGAATTTCTTCATTAAGTCTTCTAGAAGAACTTTATCATCTTTTGCATTCTTAATCATTTTGATGATTTCATCAATATGTTGCGAAGCAATGTGTAAACCTTCTAGAATGTGTAGTCTAGCTTTAGCTTTGTCTAAATCAAACTTTGTTTTTCTAATAAGTACTTCAATTTGGTGATCAATATATATTTGAAGCGCTTGCTTCATGTTAAGTACTTTAGGTTCATTGTTAACTAAAGCTAACATGTTAACTGAGAAGTTTGTTTGTAATTGAGTCATCTTATATAGTTGGTTTAAGATAACTTCAGGCACAACATCTCTTCTTAACTCAATTACAATTCTGATACCTAGACGGTTAGATTCGTCTCTTAAGTCTGTAATACCAGAAATTTTTCCATCTTTAACTAATTGTGTAATCTTTTCAATTAGTTGAGATTTGTTAACTACATATGGAATTTCATGGACAATGATCCTTGGTTTTCCATTATCCATGTATTCAATATCAGTTTTAGAACGAATTGTAACTGAACCATGTCCAGTCTCAAAGTATTCTTTAATACCACTAGCACCAATAATGCTTGCACCAGTTGGGAAATCTGGTCCTCTTAATACTTGCATTATTTCATCAGTTGTACATTCTGGATGTTTAGCTACTAATTCAACACCAGCAGCAATTTCGTTCAAGTTGTGTGGTGGCATGTTAGTTGCCATACCTACAGCAATACCACTTGATCCATTTGCTAACATGTTAGGGAACAATGATGGAAGAACCACAGGTTCTTGTTCTGACCCATCATAGTTATCAATTAAATCAACTGTATTCTTTTCAATGTCAGAAAGCATTGTGTCTGCTAGCTTAGACATTTTAGCTTCAGTATAACGCATTGCAGCAGCACCATCACCATCGATAGAACCGAAGTTACCATGTCCATCGATTAATGGGTATCTCATGGAGAAATCTTGTGCCATACGAACCATAGTTTCGTAAACAGCAGTATCACCATGTGGGTGGAACTTACCGATTACTTCACCGACCAGTCTAGCTGATTTCTTATATTGAGATCCAGAAGTCATTCCTAAGTTTCAAGCAGCATATAGAACACGTCTATGTACTGGTTTGAAACCATCACGAGCATCTGGTAATGCACGAGCAACGATAACACTCATTGCATATTCAAGGAAAGAGTTTTGTAATTCCTTGGCTATTTCTTTTTCATCAACTTTAGATTTTTCTAGTTGTTCACGAATATTATTTTCATTTGCCATAATCTAAACTCCTTTCCTTATGCAT
>JAZLIQ010000003.1:0-244290 GCA_045617465.1 Mycoplasmoidaceae bacterium
TTACCAACGTTTGGTAAACCAACAACCATTAATAAGAATGTTGGTTTAGCAATACCTTTAGCTTTCTTTTTAGCTTCCAAAGGAGCTAACATCTTCATTATCTCAGATAACAATGTTGCTCTAAAAGTTTTACTTTTAGTGCTACCAATAACTAAGTTTGGTTGTCATTTGATGTTTCTAACATCAGCAATATCAGATTTTAGTGCAACCTTTAATACAGGTTTATTTAATTTAGTAAATTCTGGATTGCTTGTAGCATTAACTGCTCTAGCATCCACTACTTCTAAAATTAAATCCACTTTGCTTAAAGATTCAAGAATCTTTCTATTAGCTTTGGCCATGTGGCCAGGGAATCAATTTATTAACTTATTCATATACTATTATTATAAGTTGTAAAAAAAGAAGCAATATTGCTTCTTAGATTACGATTTGTTTAACATCTTTATTGTAGTTGTATCAAGCATATCACTTGCCACTAAAGGCGTTACCATAGTGTCAATGTCATTTACTAAAGATGTAATCTTTAAGAACAACAAAGATTGACGCAAAGACAAACAAAGCAGGAACGCCAACAAATGGCAATGCTTCTAAAGGAATAAAGTCAAAGATGTGGTGAACTACGAAGTATTCTCCTTGTTCACTTCAGTCATTGTAATACAATCCTGAAATATATCAACGGCATCCAGTAATGCCATATGCAACTATAGCAACATATGAATAATATGTTATAGCTGCAGCCAGTGTTCACAACCAACCTTTTCAACCAAACCTTGGTGTGTTAAGCAGTATTCCCACTGGAATAATGATTTGTAACCAGTGCATAATAAAGTAACACTTATTTAAATCATCACCAAAGAAAATATATTGAGCAGTTAATGATGGAGCTGTTCAACTAGATGCATCAAATGGTAAAGCACCTATGGTGATTATCCCACCAACCAAAGCAATTGGTGCAATAGTTCTTGCTATCTTTCTTGATGGGTCTAAGAAACAAACAGCACATGTTGCTAAAGCAAAGAATGGACAAGCATCAAGTAAGAAAGCTCGAGAAATAATTAAACTATTACTAGAGGTTGATGGATCATCAAACCCTCCTGCTTGCATATGCGCAATATAGTTTTGTCAGTCAGGTACAAACCTAAAAACTAACAATCATATAAAGAAGAATAAACCAATAGGTGCTCAAAAGAAGTAACTATTAGTTACTTTTCTGATTCATTTATTACAAATAATCATGGCAATAACCATGAATAATGTAATTAACACTAAGACTAATCCATCAGTATTCATACCAATAATTATATAAGTTTTAGAAACTTTAAACTTTAATAATATAAAATATTATTAAAACGAGGTATATTATGAAAAGAATAGCGATTAACGGATTTGGAAGAATCGGAAGATTATTCTTTAGAAATGTAATTAATGATAAATCATTAAATATTGTTGCAATTAATGATTTAACTGATCCAAGAACTTTATCGCACTTACTAAAGTATGATTCAGTTTATAAAAAATGCAATGCAAAGATTAGTTATGATGATAAGAACATCATAGTTAATGGTAAGAAAATTCCTATCTTTGCAGAAAAAGATCCTGAATTATTACCATGAAAGAAACTTAAAGTAGATGTTGTAATAGAATGTACTGGTAAGTTTGTTTCTTTAGAAGGTGCAAGTAAACACATCAAAGCCGGAGCTAAGAAAGTTTTAATCTCTGCTCCTGCTAAAGGTGGAGATGTTAAGACAATTGTTTATGGTGTTAACCATAAAACATTAACAAAAAAAGACGTTGTTGTTTCAGGTGCAAGTTGTACAACTAATGCTTTAGCTCCTTTAGCTAAAGTGATTAATGAAAAGTATGGAATTGTTAAAGGATTTATGACAACAATCCATGCTTATACAGCAGACCAAAGATTACAAGATGCTCCGCATAAAGATTTAAGAAGGGCTCGTGCAGCAGCTGTTAGCATGGTACCAACTACTACAGGTGCAGCTAAAGCTATTGGTTTAGTTATTCCAGAACTAAAAGGCAAGATGCATGGTTTAGCAGTAAGAGTTCCTACTATTACTGGTTCAATTGTTGACCTAGTACTAGAACTAAAGAAATCACCAACTGTTGATGAAATCAACAAACTAGTCAAATCTAAAGCAAATGATACTTTAGGATACAATGATGAAGAAATCGTTTCTTCTGACATTGTTGGAGACACACATGGATCAATCTTTGATCCAGATCTAACTATGATGTTAGATGTTGATGGTAAAAAGCTTTATAAGCTTTTCACTTGATATGACAATGAATCAAGTTATACTTGCCAATTAATTAGAACATTAAAATATCTTTTAAGTTTATAGTATGAGAAGTTCATTTTTA
This sequence comes from Mycoplasmoidaceae bacterium, assembly GCA_045617465.1. GTDB lineage: Bacteria > Bacillota_I > Bacilli_A > Mycoplasmatales > Mycoplasmoidaceae > Hennigella. The sequence goes on from JAZLIQ010000003.1 coordinate 2,377, forward strand.
AATAATATACCAACTTTACAAAATACAGACGTAACGAACAAAAGATGTTTAGTTCGTGTTGACTTTAACGTACCAGTTAAAGACGGAAGAATTGTTGACCAAGCAAGAATCCTTGCTGCTAAGCCAACAATTGACTATTTGCTTAAAGCAAAAGCGAAAGTTATTTTGCTTTCTCACTTTTCAAGAATCAAATCAATAAGTGATGTCAGAAGCGGTAAGAAATCTTTATTTGTTGTTGCCAAAGCGTTAAAAAGGCTTTATCCAAAATATAAGATTTTGTTTGTTAAAAATAATACTGACAAACGTTTACCAGACATCATCAACAAAATGAAAACAAACCAAATCATTTTGTTAGAGAATACTAGATACAATGATGTTGATGCAAAAGGTAAAGTAGTTAAGCTAGAAAGTAAATGTAATTTACGTTTAGCTAAATTCTGAGCAAAATTAGGTGATGTGTATGTTAACGATGCGTTTGCTACAATCCACCGTGGGCATGCGTCAAATGCTGGTATTGCCAAATTTATAAAAAACAAATGTATTGGCTTTCTAATTCAAAATGAATTAGAAAATATCATCAAATTTGACAAATATGCAACAAAACCAATTGTTTCTATAATTGGTGGTGCTAAGATTTCAGACAAGATTAGTCTTCTAAGAAGACTAATGGAAACATCTGACCAAATTTTAATTGGTGGTGCTATGGCTAACACTTTCCTTGTTTCACAAGGAATTGACCTTGGAAGCAGCAAATATGAAAAGGAAATGTTGAAAACAGCTGCTAACCTTTATGCGAGACATAAAGATAAAATCATTCTTCCAATTGATTTAATGGCTGCAAAGAAAATTGAAAATGAAAAAGGTAAAACCTTTTCCATTGACAAATTTCCTAAAGGTTGAATTGCTCTAGACATTGGTCCTAAAACTATCAAGCAATTTACTAAAGTAATTAAATATGCTAAAACTGTTTTCTGAAACGGACCAATGGGTGTGGCAGAATTAGAAAATTTTGCTAAAGGGTCAAATGCTGTTTCATCTGCTATAGCAATTGCAACATCTAACACTGCATTCAGTTTGGTTGGTGGTGGAGATACAATTGCTGCTGCCACAAAGATTGTAGATAGAAGTGCTTATAGCTTTATTTCTACAGGTGGCGGAGCAACACTAGCAGTTATAGCTGATGATAAGCTTCCAGGGCTATTTAAGAAGTAATTATAGAAGGTGTAACCTTCTATTTTTATTTATGTAAATATATAGATATAGATTACATATATAATATTTTTAAATTATTTATTTTTTATGAAAAAAAGAAAAACTGGAAAATTAATAGTTATATGTGGTCCATCTGGAGCAGGCAAGAAAACTGTTTGATCTGGAGTTATTGACCAAAAGAAATATAATACCATCTTTTCTATATCTATGACAACAAGAGAAAGACGTCCTGGAGAAAAAGAAGGTCTTGACTACTTTTATGTTTCAAAGAAAAAATTTGAAAATGCCATTAATGACAAGAAAATGCTTGAGTGAGCAATCTATGTAAATAACTACTATGGCACACCTAAAGACTTTGTTAGAGAGAATCTAGCCAAAGGCAAGAATGTCTTTCTAGAAATTGAAATGCAAGGTGTTTTACAAGTTTTAAAAAACTGAAAGAACAAAAAGAAATTAGTGACCATCTTTATTGCGCCACCTAGTTTAAAAGAACTAGAAAGACGATTAAGAAATCGTCACACCGAACAAGAAATCATTGTTAAACAAAGATTAAATCAATCTAAATGAGAACTTGGTAAAAAAGATTTATTCAAATATGTTATTGTTAATGACAAAGTGCTAAAGGCTAAAAGACGTTTAGCATCTATTCTTAACAAAGAACTATTGGGTAAATAATGGCAAAACAATCTTTTTACAATCTAGAGTTAGATAAATTAGAAAAATTGTTAGTTGAGCATGATCTAAAGCCTTATGCTGCTAAACAATTATTTAATTGAGTGTATAAAAAACACACAACAAATTTTCATGAAATGTCTAACATTAGCAAAGCACATCAACAGTGTCTTGATAAGTTACTAGTTTGTGATGAATTAAAGATTGTTAAAATATTAACTGATGAAAACAAAGAAACAATTAAGTTTCTTTTTAAACTAAAGGACAATAACTTTATTGAAACTGTAATCATGAAATTTGATTATGGTTATTCAGTTTGTGTATCAACACAGGTTGGTTGCAATATGGGTTGCAAATTTTGTGCAAGTGGAACACACAAGAAAATTAGAAACCTTGAGACAAGCGAAATTATCTTACAGTTTATGATGACTAATAATTGATTATTAGAAAATGTAAATGATCACATTTCTAATATAGTCGTTATGGGAATTGGCGAACCATTAGATAACTTTGATAATGTTGTTTCTGCCTTAAAAATAATAACGTGCCAACATGGGATTGAAATCGGTTCACGACACATAACAATTTCCACATGTGGTTTATGTAATAAGATGCTTGAATTTGCAAAAGCACTACCACAAATTAATATTGCAATAAGCTTACATGCTCCAACTGATGAAATCAGAAATAAACTAATGCCTATCAATAAATCATACCCATTAGCCAAACTAATAGAGACATGCAAGCAATATTTTAATATTGCTAACCGTCGTTTAACCTTTGAATATATCCTTCTAGATGGAATAAACGATAGTGATGAAAATGCTCTACAACTAGTAGACCTTTTAAAAGGTCTATTGTGTTATGTTAATTTAATTCCATATAATGAAACATATCTAAGTAATTTTAAAAGAAGTAAGAGAGTAAAGCAATTCTTTAACATTCTAAACAAGAATAAGTTACAAGCTACCATCCGTCTAGAACGTGGAACAAAGATTGCTGCTGCTTGTGGGCAACTTAGAATCCAACACAATGAAAATTAATTACGCTATTAAATCATGAAAAGGAAAAAGACCAATGAATCAAGATTCATTGGCTTGTTCATTTAATAAACATAATGATTTTTTGGCTATCGTTTGCGATGGTGTTGGTTCAGTGGCTCAATCAGAAAAAGCAAGCAAGATCATTGCTGATAAGTTTTCTAATACTTTCAATGCAACCGAGAACATTGCTTCACCAACTTTATGATTTAAAGATACTTTAAAAGCTGCAATGGATGACTTGATTAAATATGCTCAAGAAAATCAATGTCCTGAAATTTCAACAACAATTGCTGTTTTAATTGTTATTGGTAAAAAATTCTACACTTATAACATCGGTGATACTAGAATTTATGCTATAAGAAAACATAAAGCAACTCATGAAGTAAAGAAATATAGTTATGATCATAACTATAAGAATTATTTATTATCACACAACGCTCCTGAAGAAAAGATTATGGCATGTAAAGCAAAATGACATGCTTTAACAAACTTTATTGATGCATCAAACCCAGCAGCTGCTAGATTTGAAGCAAACTCAGGAACTATCGACCAAAAGACTTATTTCTTAATTTGCACTGATGGTTTATATGGTTATGTTCATGACAACACTAAGTACAACACTATTGTACATAGTGTTGGTCCACTATCATGAAGACTAGGCTTATTAAACCATAGAGCGTTAGCTAATGGTTCTGATGATAATATCTCAGGTATTTTAATTAGGGTTAAATAATATGGCAGAACAAAATAATATTTTAAAGCCTAATTCTCCATTATTTAACTCTCCATACATTGTTGAAAAAGATATTGGTAGCGGTGGTGATGGAACCGTTTATATTGTTCATAATAAGAACAATCCAACTGTTAAATATGCTGCTAAGGTTTTCAAAAAACCTGAAAAATTAACAGATGATTATTGAATCAAAAGAAGTAATGAAGCCCTAACAGCAATTAGAATATCTCAAAAGGATAATCCAAATTTAGCTAAAACATATGATGCTTTTGTTGGTGATGACAACCAAATCATTTTCATCATGGAATATATTGATGGTGTAACACTAAGAAATTACTTACAACAACAATATTGCTTAACACCTAAGGTTGCCCTAAACATCTTCAAGAAGATGTTAAATGGTATAAAACAACTTCACCACTATAAGCAAACAATTATTCACCGAGACCTTAAACCAGAAAACATTATGGTTAGTCATGATTTATCTAGAGTTATTATTGTAGACTTTGGTATTTCAACTGTCGTAACCAAAGACATGGATAATGCTAGAGTTCTAACTAACGAAATAGAATTCTATGGTACAGAAAGCTACATCTTTCCTGATTTGTTTGAAGAATTTACTAAAAAGGGTAAAGTTGAATCTGTTTCTGTTCAATCAGACTTTTACTCTTTAGGAGTAATTCTATATGAAATGATTATGGGTAAATGACCTTTTGATCAAATAATTGGTCCAGATGGAAAAGTTAATAAGATTGCTACCATCAGATTAGCCAAAACATATGATATGATTAACATCTCTGCTAATCCTACTATTCCACCAACATTAGAAAATATTATCTTTAAATGTATTGCCTGTAAACCACACGATATAAAATATCGTTATACAGATATTGATCAAATTATTGATGATGTAGATAAATGTTTGCTTTTATTAGATAAGAAGAATGACAATACACCATTATTAAAACCTATATCACAAAGACTATATCAATCAAATCCAACTATTGATGTAGAAATAACTAAAAATCACCAACGTTGATACAAACAATGATGGTTCTTTGCTGTATTATTTGTTTTGGTTATCACAATAATAATTGTTGCAATATTTTTCTTTTTTATTATTTAATTAATACATGGACAACAAAAAATATAATTGAGACTTAGAAAGTCTTTTAAAAAATAAATCTCTTGAAGATTTATTTAATCAATGATACAAACTAGAACTAAAACAAGTTGCTCTAGTTAATGATTTCTATAAAACAAAAGCTAACTTTAAAAAATGATTAGACTTAAGTCAAGAAACAGAAAAATTATCTAATCGTTTATTAATGTATGTAGTTAATCACAATTCTGAAGAATTGGATAATCCTGTTTGAATTGGCTGACAACAAAAGATAGTACATATATGTAATGAACTAGCATTAAAGGTTGCTAATTGAACTAATTTAGTTTTGGATAATGAAAAGACAATTAGATCTTATCTTAAAGACACAAAACTAAAACCTTGAACTAGAGAATTTGAAATCATTTTTAGAAACAAGAAACATGTGCTAGACAAAAAGTCAGAATTGCTTATGACAAAAGTCGCTCCAGCAACAAGTGGGATTGGTGATGTTTTTACAACCCTAACTGACTCTGACTTAAAGTTTGCTGATGCGATTGATAAAAATGGTAAAGCTCACAAGATTTTAACTATCACAGACGCTATCAAATTATTGAAAGAACCAAAAGATAGAGTTTTAAGAAAGAATGCATGGATAAGTTATAACGCTGCATTCAACTCTGTTAAGAATACCTTAACAAAAACTCTATATTACAATTATTTGAAAGTCAACAAATTAGCTCAAATTAGACACTACAAAGACTATATTGATGCTGCCTTAGACAATGAAGAAGTTAATGAAAAAATCTTATTATCTTGCTACAAGCATGTCGGATCATTTAAAGATGCAAATATTGCTTATCGTAAACATCGCAATGAGTTAATTAAAAAGATCCACAAAATCAAAGAATTAGAACCATGAGATTTAATGCTTGATTTAACAACGAAAAAAGTTAAATTTAATGTTGAACAAGCAAAAGCTGAAGTCTTAAAAGCTTTAGCATGTCTAGGAACAAACTATTTGAATGTTGTTAAGAGAGCATTTAAAGAACATTGGATTAGTTGATTACCAAAGGCGCACAAAACAACTGGTGCATATTCTATTGATAATGTCTTTGGATTAGACAAATACTATATCTTAATGAACTTTGACAACACAAGCGATTCTGTCTCAACTATTGCCCATGAAATGGGTCATAGTGTTAATAGCTGACATATTGTTCAACACCAACCAATTTATTGTCAGGTAGATATGTTTGTTGCAGAAATAGCATCTATTGTTAATGAAATGCTATTAAACTTCTACTGATTAAAGAAGTATAAAAACAACAAACAAATGACATTACATATTTTAGAAAATATGTTATCTACTTTCTTTGGTTGTACTTCAAGACAAATTGTTTTTAGTAAGTTTGAATATGAAGCAAACAAACTTATTAATGAAGGAAAAGCATTTACAGTAGCAGATGTAGAAAAGCTTTATCTTGATGCACGTAAACAATATGAAGGTGTATCAAAGAAAGCTTTAGCTAAAATAAACAAATATCCTTACAACCTAGCTAATGCTGGAATTCTAAGAATTCCTCACTTCTATATGAATAACTTCTATGTTTATAAATATGCTATAGGGCAAGTTATAGCTATTGTGGTAGCAGATAAGATTTACCGCCATGATAAGAAAATGCTTAACAACTACATTAAGTTCTTATCTGTTGGTCAATCATTACCACCACTAGATATTATTAAAATACTTGGAATAGATTTAAATAAGGGACAAGTGTATGATCAAGCATTAAAAATTCTTAATAGCTTAATCAAACAATTTAAGCAAATAAAAAAGTAGGTTAATCCTACTTTTTTAATTAGAAACCACGTTTAAAGTCTTTGCCGAAACTAAATTTAGGTTTTTTGCAAGCAGGAATTGTAATCTTCTTTCCTGTTTGAGGATTAATTCCTTTTCTTGCTTTTCTAGATACAATTTTAATTTGTCCATTTTGTGTTTTAACTTTGTATCCAGCCTTTAATTGTTTCTTTGTAACTTTTGCAGTTGCTTCAAATACAGCTATAACATTAGCTTGTGAAATTCCTGTTTCTTTAGAAACAGCAGCAACTAGTTGTTTTTTAGTAAAAACTTTTGCCATTTTTGTTCCTTTCGTATAAGTTTATTATATAAAAGAAATGGCTTGTAAAACTTATCTTTTTTGCTAAAAAGCAATTATAATATATGTCGTGTGCTTTGTTAGCTCAGTCGGTAGAGCAAGTGACTCTTAATCACTGGGTCGTGGGTTCGAGTCCCTCACAGAGCACCATATTGCACTCGTGGCGGAACTGGCAGACGCGTTAGACTTAGGATCTAATTCTTTACGGAGTGGGGGTTCAAGTCCCTTCGAGTGCACCAGTAAAATAAAAAGAGGCTATTGCCTCTTTTTTTAATTAGATTTAAAAGTCCATTGTGTCGGAACTGTTTCACCACAAAGCAACTTTTTCCATGCAGCTTCAAGTGATGGGTTATTTATTTTGAATTCAACAATATAATTTCTAATATCGGCAAATATGTTTTGACCTTCTGATCAAGATGGAACTGTAGTAAAACTACTTAGATCAACTGAATTAATCTTAAGAGAGAAACCAAAGGCATCTTCTCCAATTTCTTGAACAGTATTAGGTATAGTAACCTTTTTTAAAACGTCACATCCATAAAATGATTTACTTGGAATCTTAGTAACAGAATCAGGCACAATTACTTCGGGTAATTTCGTTGCACCATAAAAGATACCTTCTCCAATGTATTCCAATTTGGACAATGATCCCAAATTAATATCTACGATTTCACTAATTGAAAATGCGTAGTCATCAATTTTTGTTAATGTGTTAGGCAATAAAATTGTTATACCTGTGCTTGATGGTGTTGTCACGAACTCAAATGCGTGCTTTCCAATCTCTGAAATTTTTGTTTCTTGCATATTGATTGTTGTTAAATAGCCTAATTTTGCACCACTAAATGCATAATCATTAATTTTTGTTGTTGCATCTTTAATGGTTTCTGTTTGTGAACAACCAGCTATTAATACATCATTCTTATCATAAATTGCGTTATCGTTTGCATTGTAGTTTAAGTTACCTGAAGCAACAGTTAATGTTGCAAGAGTAGGGTTGTTTGCTAAAGAAGCGGTTCCAAGATAACTCACTTTTGAAGGAACTTCAAAGCCACCTAAACTACAGCCATAGAAAGCACGGTCGCCTATATATCCCAACGAAGAGTTAGTACCGAATTTAACTGTGCTTAATTTTGTACAACCCTCAAAGCAGCTATATCCTATATATTCAACATTATCAGAAATATTTGCCTCTACAAGCAAAGAGGATGATGTTTGGAAAGCACACGCACCTATTCATGATATATTATCACCGAAAGGCAAACTAACTAATCCACTGCAGCTTTTAAATGCTCCAACCGGAATTTTAGTTACTTTTGTTGCAGATAAATTCATGTTTTGTTCATTACGAATTGCTTGGCAATTATTAAAGCATCAATTGCCTAATTCACTTAAGCTTGATGGGAAAATAAATTTATCGGCTTTTTTACAAGATGAAAATGCTGCGGTGCCAATAGAAACTAGTTGTGTGGCATTGCTAAAATCAAATGTTGTTAATTTGTCACAAGTGTCAAAAGCATTATTGTAAATCTTTCTTAATTTTGATCCATATTCAACATTGATAGTTTTCACATCACATAATAGTCCACTAAGTTGTCCGGCAAACGCTCTTGGTCCAATACATGTCACATCGGCAGGAATAGTTATAGTTGCACCATAAGCGCTAACTTTTTTATTTAATCCTGTTAAAATCTTTTCGTTTGTCTCACTAATAGTAGTGTATTTAAAATTTTCATCTGCTAATTCTTGATAGTTGTAATAGAACCACTTGTCAGAAAGACCAGAACCAACCAACATATAGTATGTACTACTACTTAATATAGTCATCGTTAGAACTGAACCTGTTGAATTTCATCCATCAAATATATTTGATTCTACAAATGGGCTTATTCCATCAAGTTTTTCATTTGATCAATTTGTTAAATCTAAACATTTAACGTTTGAGCAACCACTGAATGCTTCTGAATCAACATATTGTAGTCTTTCAGGAAGGATGATATGCTCAAAATTAATGCAATCTTGAAAAGCCCGGTATTTAATGTAAAGCGGATATTCGCCCTCTTCAAAATCCAATGTCTTAATATTTGTTGGAATTTCATTATTCTTTTCGAAACTCTCAAAAATGTTTGAGCTTATTTCGACAACATTGTTTGGAATTTTTAAGGTATTAAAACCTTCCAATTCTGAAGCCGTTGCATCAATACCAACTAGAACACCGTTTTGAATGACTAGTTTTTCAATAGGAATGCTCTTTTCGCTTTCATCAGCAATGTATACAAATTTAAAATGTTCAAATGTTTTATCAAAAATTGTCACATCTCCAGCTGTGGATTTAAATGTTAAGTCAAATGCAACGGCATCGTAATTTGCTAATTTTGAGCCAACATTCACAATCTCAAAATTAAGAACAAAATTTTCTGTATTCGTTGTTATTTGGTTAATACGAATACTCATTCCTCATCTAGATTGTTCAATAATTTTGAATGTTGGGGTTATAACTTCGCCTTCAGATAACTTTCTATCTAGTTTGAACGTCAAACTATTTTCAGCCTTATTAACCTTCTTAATGTATTCACCATCATACTTGATATCATTCTCGTCTGGTGTTGGTTGTGGTGGTGTTGGTTCATTGTTACCGCAACTACAACTTATGGCGCCAACTAATGGTGTTGATGCACTACATACCATTGCTATCGGTAATAAAATTTTAACTTTTTTCATAATATCTCCAAAATATATATGAATTATATATATGATCGTGCCTTTAAATAAAATAAATGTATTAATAATAATTTATCTAAATTATTATTTTTACTATAAAATATATTACATATAAAGAAAGTAGTTGTGTAAACTCGCCTGATTGCGAATAGTAATAGGCAAAAAGCTTTTAAAAGTCTATTTGACTATTTAAATGTTTTGATACACAATGAACTCGTTCATTGTGTATTTTCTTTATATAAACAATTAATAAAAGGAAAATTGAATGCAAAAAGATAAATACTTAATAAACGAAAAAATTAGAGATCCAAACATTTTGGTCGTTGATGAAAACGGAACTAATCTAGGAGCAATGAACACTCGTGCTGCCATTAGATTAGCACAAGATCGTGGCTTAGACTTGGTACTATTTGTACCAAGTAGCAAGACTGGCAAGCTTTCTATTTGTAAGATTATTGATTATGGTAAATTCAAATACCAACAAGATGTTAAACAAAAAGAAGCTAAGAAAAACCAAGTTGTGGTTAAAACTAAAGAAGTTAAGGTTAGACCACAAATTGGTGCTGGTGACTTACAATGAAAAGCAGATCAAGCAAATCAATGATTGAAAGATGGATGTCAAATTAAATTCAAAGTAATGACTTTTGGTAGAATCGCTACCAAACAAGATTTAATTGATAAAGTTTATCAAGATTTCCTAAAATTAATTGAAGCAAATGGCAAGGTTGCTACGCCGCTTAAACAATTAAGCCCAATAATGTACGAAGCAACTATTGTTAAGAAATAGGAGAAAACTATGGGAAAAATCAAAGCTAAAACTAAAAGAGCTGTTGCTAAGAGACTAAAAAGAACTAGCTCTGGCAAACTAAAAAGAAAACATGCTTATAGATCTCACTTAGCGCACAATAAGACTACTAAGCAAAAAAGACATTTAAGAAAAGATACTACACTTAATGCAACTTACACTAAGAACTTAGGTAAGACATTACATAACTAAGGAGATAGATTATGAGAGTAAAAGGTGGAACTACTGCTAGAAAGTACCGTAAGTCAGTTAAGAAAGCTGCTAGCGGTGCTAGAGGAACAAAACACACTAGCTATAGAATTGCTAGTCAAACAGTAATTAGAAGTGCGCAATATGCATTTAGAGATCGTCGTGCTAAAAAACGTGAATTCAGAAAACTATGAATTGCAAGAATCTCTGCTGCACTAAAACCTTATGGATATAACTATTCACAATTCATGAATGGTCTAAAAAAACATAAGATTGAAATTGATAGAAAGAATCTATCTGAATTGGCAATCAACAATCCAAAAGAATTCAAAACAATTGTTGATGAAGCATTTAAAAAATAGGGTTTCCCTATTTTTTATTTTTATAATAATAGTATAGGAGCATTATGAAAATAGATTTAACAAAAATCTTTGATCAACAAAGAGAATTAGACAAAGAAATTCACGCAAAACACCATGTTAGTTACCGTACAATTAACCGTGAATTAAAATTAGCTTTATTAGTTGAACTTGGCGAACTTGCTAATGAAATTAGAAGTTTCAAATTCTGATCAGAAAAAGGACCATCACCTAAAGAAAAAGTTCTTGAAGAATATGTAGATGGATTACATTTCATTACATCTATTTGTATTAGATACATAGTTAGTCCTAAATTTGAAACAAAAAGATTTTTAAAGAAATATGAAAACCCAAGAGAAATAACAAAAGCTTTTGTTTGGTTATTTAGAAAAACATGTAATATCAATACTGCTTGAAAAGCAAGATATTGATACATGAACTACTTAAAATTTGGTTTCAGACTTGGCTTTAGTATGCAAGATATTATGGAAGCATACGAAAAGAAAAACCAAGTAAATCACAATAGACAAAAGAATCATTATTAAAAAAGAACGATAGGAATCTATCGTTTTTTATTTCTTTGTAAAAGTTAATTAATTTTGGCTTTAATTAACTTACATGAGAATTAGATATACAGACAGAAAAAATAGAAATATTAGCTTTAGTTCATTCTTGTGCAAGGATGGTTGCATCCTTTATAAGATAATTAGAAAGAACGAAGCTAATCTTTTTCTTGAGTATATTGAAGAAGAAAACTACTATGTAGTTACTTGTAATAAATCCATTACTGAAGCGGATATTAAACAATACGTTTTGAATAACTATGAATGGGTGATGAACTGGTACAAGAATGTGGATGATCCTGCTCCATGATTAATCTTTGGCCAAAAAGTTCCAGTCCATGTCATCATTGGTGATAAACATAATGTGGAATATCTAGGCGACAAGATTAATGTCTATCTAAGACATAAACGTGATTATAAAGATGCTGTTAAATCATTTTACAAACAATTTGCCACAGCATATTTAATGCCTCGAACACAAGAATTTATAAATGCTTTAGGATTGAAAGGAAAGTTTGGCCGTGTAAGTTGGGCAACATATTATCATGGTCTATGTCATGCAGACAAAACCATTGATTATTCAGCTAAACTTATTCAATATTCTAAAGAATATATTGACTACGTTATTTATCATGAAATAGCTCATTTCACTCACATGAATCATAAAAAACAATTCTGACAATTAGTTGCTTCTTATTGCCCAAACTATAAACAATTGGAACAACAAGCATACCACATGCAATTTCACAACCACATGTGGTAATCTATAATATAAGTATGACTTTCCATGAATTTAAATTCTATTTAGGTGAAACTATAATGTTCTGTCAAATCATTGAATCAGACATTAAGATTATTTATGTTAACTTCTTAGGAAAAGATAAAGAAGTTAACTGGAAGTTAAATGAAAAAGAAACTTTGGGTTCAATGGTTAAGAAATTACAAGCACTTGATAAAGATAATAAGCTTTTAACAAGTGATGATTATTACTATTTACATCAAGTTGCTGGCAAAAGAAATCATTGATGTCATCAAACATATATCAACTTTTTATATACTGGTCCTGAATTTAGAAATTCACAACAATATCAACAAGAGTGTCAACAGCTACTTGATGATCATAAACAATTAGGAAGAATCTATCAAGTGCTTGAACAAATGAGAGTGAATTTAGTTAGAGAAAACAGAGAGAGATAAGGACTAACCCTTATTTTTTTATATAATAATTTTGTTATGAGTATTAAAGGAAAATTAACAGTCGGACCTAAGAATTGTCGTGAAGAAAAAATGAAACAATACGATGATTTAAAGAAATATGCCGATGCTAAAGCCCCTAAGGGGCCAGCAAAAGCATACTACTATGTATTAACTGTTTATGTTATTTACACTGCAGTATGTATTGCCAGTGCAATTATTAATGGAATCATCCATATAATCATTGTACAAAATGGTGGACTACCTGAAATCTCTTGATTAGAAGGTGGCCAATGGACTCACACTACATATGCTTTTGGTGGCGTGTGAATCGGATTGTCAATTGCTCTAATTGTATTAAGCTCTAGAGTTAAAGGTAAATTAAAAGTTACTCTTATTAGAGTAATTTATCCATTAACATTTGGATTGTGAGCGGCAAGTCAATTTGTTACAGGATTTAACGTTAATCCTGATCCAAACGCTTATTACACTGAAATAAGTTGACAAAACATTGTTGACTTCGTTGCAATTATTGTTTGTTATGGAGCCGGATTAATTTACTCAGCAATGTGTTTGAAAAAATTGACAGTTAAACAAGCATAAAAAAAGAGGTTTAACCTCTTTTTTTATTCATCATCGTCATCATCAAAGATGGCTGCCTCATCAGAATCAGAACCAAAGAACATGTCTCCTGATCTGATTGTAGTGTCTCCACCTGAACCGAAGAACATATCTCCTGATTTTATAGTTGTTGATCCATCTGAACCAAAATACATATCTCCAGATTTGATGGTTGTTTTACCATCTGATCCAAAAAACATATCACCTGATTTAATAGTAGTAGTTCCATCAGAACTAAAGAACATATCACCAGATCTGATTGTAGTTTTACCATCAGAACCAAAGTACATGTTTCCTGATTTTATAGTTGTAGTACCTTTATGTTTTCCCATAACTACCTCTACTTTCATTATATCTTATTAAAAAAGAAAAAAGAAGGGGTTAACCCTTCTTCTTTTTGAAAGTCAAATTAACTATTTCTTAAGTTCTTTGCTCATACAAGAAGCAAGAGCAAACATACTGATTTGTTTCTTTCCACCAAATAATGGTTTTAATTTTGCATCAGCATTGATCATTCTTTTATTCTTCTTGTCTTGAAGTTTGTGAGCTTTAATGTAAGCTCATACTTTCTTAACTGCTTGTGGTCTAGTAACTTTACCAGCACCAATAACAGCTGCTAATTTAGCAGTAGGAGTTAATTTTTGTTCAGTAATACTTTTTCCCATAAGGAATTCCTTTCTTAATAATTATATACCTAATTCCCTTATAAATAACAATCTGATTTTTAATAAAATTGAAAAAATTTTATCATCGTTTTGTTTAGATTTCATCTACTTTTTAGAAGATTGAAAAAATTTTTTTTAAATTTTACAAATTTTTAGGTGAATAAGTATATGGGAGGTGATTTATATAAAACTGTTGACTATTAATCAAAAGAAGCAAAAAGCAGGCGGTTCATTTTATGCTATTGCTTTAGGTATTGGTATTCTTGTTTCAACTGTATCTAGTTTAGTAATGAATGCGATCAGCGCCTCAAGACCAGCTGATCAACAAACTACAAACTATGGTATGAGAAGAACAACCATTATGCGTTTGTCACCAGTACCAACACGAAGTACGTTATCTATTATTGGCTAAAGCTTAAAATTCAACCCTCCATACAAATTTTCATTATATTGAGAAAGATAAAAGTAATATATTACTTTTATTTTTCTTTCTTGTGTGGTATAATAGTAAAACAAGGACTTATATCCACATGGCTAAAAAACAAACTAAGAAAACAAAAGTAGCAAAGAAACGTGCTACTAAAAAAGTTGCTGTCAAAAAAACAGTTAAAAAAGTAAGTAAAAAGAAAGTAACTAAAAAAGTTGCTAAAGCTAAAAAAGCCCCTGCTAAACAAAAAATTATTAAAACAACAACCCCTAGAATTCAAATTCTAGAATCTTATTCTAAACATAAGATGATTTCTGAATTCGAATTTAAAGATATCGAAAAGAAAATCATCCAAACTGTTAAACTTAAAAAACGTAGTAGGAATGTTGTTGTATTAAACAAGATCTTTTCTGAATTTGGTAGTTATGCTTTAACCAAAGAATTAACACAAAGATTATTTAATGACATTGTAAAACAAGGCATTACTATCAAAGGATTTGAAGGAAAGAAGTATTTCTCTCTTGCTGAAGCAGAGAAAATATTATCTACACAAAAATCTCAAAAAGTAAGTAAGATTACTACTCACGGTCCTAAAGGAAATGACTATGATGGTGTTAAATCATTTTTAACAACGCTTGGTCAATCTAAAATGCTTTCTGCTGAACAAGAAGTAGAAATTGCAAAGATGTTAAACAGCAAAAATGAAATCGAAAGAAAATATGCTGTTGACCAATTAGTAACAAGTAACTTACGTCTTGTTACATCTATTGCTAAGAAATTCTTAAACCGTGGAATTGAATTTGAAGATCTAATTCAAGAAGGAACAATGGGTTTAATGAAAGCCATTACTAAGTTTGATTACAAACTTGGACACAAGTTCTCAACTTATGCAACATGATGAATTAGACAAGCTATCACGAGAGCAATTTCAGATCAATCAAAGATTATTAGAATTCCTGCTCACATGATTGAAACTATTCACCGTGTAACTAATGCAGAAAAAGAATTAACACAAAGGCTAGGTCGCCAACCAACTGTTGAAGAAATTACTGAAGAACTTGGTGGACAAGCTGCTGGATTTACAACAAGAAAAGTTGCTAACATTAAACGTATTCACATTGACCCAGTATCTCTAGATAAAACTGTTGGTTCTGATGAAGATAGTCAAATTTCAGACTTTGTTAAAGAAGATGTTTTAACTTCCCCAGTTCAATATACAAAGGAGTCTTTATTAAAAGAAGACATTAACCAATTGTTCAAAGTTACTTTAACTCCTGAAGAAGAAAAGATTATGAGAATGAGATATGGACTTGCTCCATATACATATGTTCACAGTTTGGATGAAGCTGCAGAGAAATTAAAAATTCCTCGTGAACAAGTCAGACAAATTGAAGCTAAAGCTACAAGAAAACTTAAACACCCATCAAAATCAAAGAAATTAAGAAGTTACATTTTAGATGAACAGAATTAAACAAATTAGTAGTTTAATTGACAAATGTCAATGCGTATATGACGTTGGTTCAGATCATGCATTACTTGCAATTGACCTACTAAAAACAAGAAAAGTTAAACAAGTTGTCAACATTGAAAAAAACTGACAACCTCACAATGCCGGTAAGGCTAATTTAGCTAAAAATCACTTAACAACTAAAACCATCAATGTTTTAAACGATGGTTTAAAAAATATCACATCAAAAGTTTTTGTTCAACCTAATTGTATTGTTATTGCGGGCATGGGAGCAAAAACCATTATTGATATTCTTAAAACAAAAGACCAAAAACTAAATAAGGATATTAAATATTACCTTGAAGCTAATTGTGATGTTGATGAATTAAGAAAATATCTTGCTAAAGAAAAATGAGAAATTCTTTGAGAAACAACTTGCTTGGATAGAACAAAGTTCTACCAAATTATTTGTGCTGAGCAAGCAAATAAATCACACAAACTTACTAACTTCGAGGCAAACTTTGGTTCTTCTTCTAATCAACTAGACAAAAAAACATGACTACAATATCTAAAAGCAACAATGAAGAAAATTGAAGCTAAAAAATTAGATAAAGTTTCTGATAAATTTAAATCTTTATACAAACAGCTTAAACAAAAGGTTAAAAAATAATGACAATTAAAACTATTACAAATTATTTGCTGAAGCAATATCCTATTTCCCTTCAAGAAGAATGAGATGAATCTGGATTTCTAAATCGAGGTAATTTGAATCAAGAAACAAAAAAAGTTTTTGTGTGTCTAGATTTAAATGAAAAAATTGTTGATGAAGCGATAAAACAAAAAGCTAAATTAATTGTTTCTCATCATCCAATCTTTACAAAGAATCCTGATCATGAGTTGTCATCTTTTAATAAGAAACTTATTAAGAAGATTAAAGGAGCAAAAATTACTGTTTTATCTCTACACACATGTTTTGATAACTCAGATACAGGAATGAATTTTCTTGTTGCAACCAAGCTTCATTTAAACCAAATAGGTTGGTATAAGAAGAATAAATTTGTTGTTGGCAATTTCAAGCAACCTTTAACAATTAAACAAATAGCTTCTTTATTTAGAAAAACATTTAAAGTTAGTTTACTAACCACAAATGGAAATATAAATGACAAATATAAAAAGATTGGTATTTGTGCCGGTGCTGGGTTATCAGTATTTGCAAAAAAATTTGATGAATTACAAAAACAAAAAATCTTGCTAGTTACTGGAGATATCAAACATCACGGATGACAAGATCTAGCTAATTACAAAATAACTGCTTTAGATGTTGGTCATGATCTTGAAAATTGTTTTAGTGATTTCATTGCAAGCCTAATAAAACAAACATTTAAAAACTTATCTGTTTTATCAATTACAACAAGTAAAAAAGAAAGAGCGATTTAATCGTTCTTTTTTTGATAGTCATCAATATTTAATATTTACATTAAATATTCATTTTGTTATAATTCTTTGAGGAAATATTATGAAAAGAAAATGAATAACCTTACCTCTAGTTTCAATTTTAACGGTATCAACACCATTAGTATCGTTGATAAGTTGTAGCAAACAAGAGGAAGAAGATCCAACAGTAGAAGACATTACTATTGATGAGTCAGAAAAACAACAAAGTGCTGATTTCATAAACAAAAAAGCAATGTATACATTTAGCTTTTCTGGCGAAGACGAAACAGCTATCCAACTAGAAATTATTGAACCAACAAATGGTTCGATCAAATTTGACACTGGATATGACAATGTTGTAGTTAAAGATGGTAAATTTACAACAGTAATTATGTTTGATCAAGCTCCATCAACGACAACTGATTGTCCATTTAGTTTAAAATGCAAATATACAGTTGGTGAAGAAACAAAAGAACAAACAATTGAGGATTTACATATTTGATATGTAAAACAAATTGATATTGTTAGAAATGTTGCTAACTTTATTAATGATGTCGCAACATTTAACTTCATTTGACGTGGCGATGTTCCGACAGAACTAAAACCTGAATTGTTTTTAGTCTCACCAGAATCTGGACTTGAATTGGTATCTGATTCAGTTCAAGTAACAGGAGACACTTTTAGTGTAAAAGTTAAACGTACTGATGTAGTTTCACATAGATTTGATATCAAATTTTCTTATGAGATACCAAATATCGGATCATTCGATGAAGTTGTTATCGGACTAACTGCTAGTGATGCGGGAGACCCTGCAGTTACTTTCACTGGTGAGGATGATATGGATGGAATTACAAGAAATCTAGGTTCATCATATGGATGACAATCTGCTGCAATCTATAGTGGTTTTACAGCTAGCAACATTGCTGATGTAAGTAATGACCTAGTTGTTACAGTAGCAGAAAAACCAGATGGCTCTGGGTCAACACATTTAGGTGAAATATATCCATATATTTATGAAACTGCAACCAATGTTGATACACCATTTGAATTAGCATTATTCTTTGAAAACTGAAACGTAGTAGAAGGTACATATGAAATGGATGTAAGCATCAGTCTTGCTGGTACAAATGAACCATTATGGAGTGATACATTTTCTGTAACATTCGAAATGAGTATCACTCAACCAGCTGATGATCAACGTACTGTTTCAACAAGAAGCCACTTAGAAGAGTATTCTGCTACATTTAAGGGTTTCCAATTCTTACATGTGGATTTATCATATGATGATAAAATAAATAGATTAGTTACTTTATATGATGTTGATGAGGGCAAAGACTTAAAAGAAGTTTATGACGATTATTCAATTGATTTTGTCTATGACTCAACTCAAGGTGAAAACCCAGATGTGATCCTCGAAGTTTATTTTGGTTTTTCACAAATTAAAAAGATGTCAATTAATTGTTCATTAACATTCACTTACCATAGTGAAAAAGTAATTGATGGTTCAACAGGTTACAAAATAAATAAAGGAATATAATTGTCTAATACATTTATAATAAATAGGTTTTCTTAAATAAGGAGAAATTATGAAAAAAAGAAAAATATTAATGCCACTATTGTCTATAGCAAGTATTGGTTGTGTTGCACTGCCAATAGCTAGTTGTAGTTGTGGTCAACAAGGAAATGTTGATGTTAAATTAATCACCGAAGTAAAAGGAATAACAATTGATAAAACAAAAGCAACTAAAGGTGAAAACTTTAGTGCTACTATTTCATCAGCAGCTACACCACTAATTGATATCAAATCTATTGAATGTAATAATGCAGAAATTATTGTTAGAAATTATGATTTCACATTAAGTGATGACAGAATGTCAGGTGTGTTAACTGTTAAAGGTGAAAGCATTACTGGTGATGATCTAACAATCACACTAATCACTGATCGCGAAGATGAATATCATTTATCAATAACTGATAATATTGATAATGCTAATTTATACATTCTTGATGAATGATTCGATAAAAGCCCTGTCCCAGGTGAAGATTTAAAATTGCGTTTTGCATCATACTACGGTGTTAGATGTAATATGGGCGATCCTGGTGAATACTACAAATTATTTATTAATGGTAAAGAGTTTACCGGTGCTTATCGTGTAGAAGAATATGACTCACCTGAAGGTGGAACATATATCTTACATATTCCTGCTGCCAGTGTTGGTTTGATTAATGGAAACTTGAAACTAACAGTTACTCGTTTCACTTACATCATCCCACAAACTATGGATGGCAACGCTTGAGTTCTAAACTTAAAAGCTGAGGAAGACTTAGAATCTATCATTGCAAGTAGAGGAGAAGATTTATTTCTAGAAGTAGATTGAGATGAGGCACCTATTGCATATACAGGATTTGAAGTTTATGCAAACGGAATAAAGTTAAATGATGATGACTGATCATTTACAGAAGCTACTGATGAAGAAAGAGCAAAATGACCACAATATGAAGGTTATATTAAAATTCATGGCGATTGTGTTCTTGACCCAATCAGTGTAAAAATTTTATATTAAGGAGATAAATTATGAAAACAATTAATAAATTATTAATTTCGCTTGCTGCAGTACCAACATTAGTTACTGCTGGTTCATTAGTTGGAAGCTGTGCATCAAATAATGGATCTAAAATTGACGCTGTGATTGTTGCGCCAGAAGATGTTATATTTAGTAACACTAAATTTGAGATTGGAAAAGATTTTACAACTGAAATTATTTTCCAAAGAGAAGATTACACAGTTGATACATTGTCAATTTCTCAAGATAATATTCCATTTAGTAGTGATATGTATGAATATACTGAATCTACTCATACATTACTAATCCGTGGTAAGTTTATTACTAAGGACAATTTAAAAATTGTATTAACACAAAAACTTGGCAGTGTTAGCATTACTGTAGCACCACAACCAACAACAACTGACCCAATGGGTGATATAAGAAAAATTGATGGTAAATATTATTCTGTTGCAATTGTTAAAGGGTTCAAATGAAATAATTATGATCCAAATGAAACAATTTCAGCTATAGCATCAATGGGCGAAAACAATGATGCCCAAGTTGAAGCTAGCGTTGTTGATATGGATGAAAATGGTAACTTTGATGTTGCTTTAAAAATTTTATATCAAGACACTACCCTTATTGCTGCACCTGGGCCTTACAATTTCACTATTGGTTTTATCCACCGTGGTAAAGTTGTTCCATTAACTGGGGTTTCAACATATCCTATATATTTCTATACTGGATTTGTTGAACCAGCTGAAGCCCCTAAGGTAGAAGTTAACTTTGCTGGTGAACCGACATATACTGTGACTTGAAGTGGTTGTGATATCGCACATTATGGTCGAGAATTAAGTACTATTAAAGCTGCTCTATATTCTCTTCTTGATGATTTTGATGTTTCTATTGATGGTGCCAATGCACATTCATTTAATATAAAAGCTACATCTAAATCAGGAAAAATAAATCTTGAACCACAAAGCCCTTCAACACGTATGCTATTGGAAAAAACCGATGGTACACTACTAACAGAACCATTTGACTTTAAATTTGACATTGGTCGTTATGTTAACCCAGCAGTCGATACTAACCCATGAACAATTTCAAAAACAGCAGGAACTACACAAGTAACATTAGGTGTATTCGACTTACGTGGATGAGCTAACTATAATATTACTGACCCAACTAAATGAGATGTTAAAGTTGCATTCCAACAACTACCAAAAGGTGTTTCAAATCCAAGATTTGAACCTAATGGTGCTGTTGACAACATGCATTACAACCTTGTTGTTGACTTCGACGCTACAGAAGCAGAAATTGGAACATCTGATGTATTACAAATGAGAATACATGAAGCTGGTCAAGAATACTGATCAAGTACTGAAGCTGGATTAGAATACAAGATTGAAATCACTGAGTAAAAAAGAAAAATCGGTTTAAACCGATTTTTTTAATTGGAAAACTACATCTTTTATTTCAGGATGAACAGCTTTGAAGTTCTCCTTAATTCCAAATGTATAAGTTGCATCAAAACTCATACATCCAATGCAGTGTCCAGATATTTCTAAAGTCAAAATCCCATTCTCAAAACTAACAAAATTTACATCTCCACCATCAGCTTGAATGTAAATTTTTATACTATCTAGTTCTTTTCTAATTTCTTCAATTAGGGTTTTTGTATCTTTCATAAAATAGTTATAATATTATATATTTAAGTGTAAAAAAGAATAAATTATTATGTACAACCACAACCTAATTGAAAAAACGATCAGAGAATTTTGGAAACAAAATGATGTTTATCATTTTGATCCAAAGATCAAAAAACCAAAATGTTATGTTTTAGATATGTTTCCTTATCCATCTGGTCAAGGTTTACATGTGGGCCATCCAAAAGGATACACAGCAACTGATATTTATTCTAGATTCAAAGTTTACAACGGTTTTAACGTTCTTCACCCGATAGGGTGAGATGCTTTTGGTCTACCTGCAGAACAATATGCCATCCAAACAGGAAACCACCCTGCTAATTTCACAGCTAAAAATATTGAAGTGTTTAGAACACAATTACAATCACTAGGTTTTAGTTTTGATTACAAGAAAGAAGTTAATACGACTGATCCTGCTTACTATAAGTGAACACAATGAATCTTTTCAAAATTGTTTGAAAAGGGT
Source organism: Mycoplasmoidaceae bacterium (assembly GCA_045617465.1). GTDB lineage: Bacteria > Bacillota_I > Bacilli_A > Mycoplasmatales > Mycoplasmoidaceae > Hennigella. Next base: position 24,438 of record JAZLIQ010000003.1, read on the forward strand.
TTAGCAGAAATTAAAGATGTTGATGTTAACTGATGTGAAGAACTAGGAACAGTTTTATCTAACGAAGAAGTTATAGTTGAAAATGGCAAGATGGTTTCTGAACGTGGTTCTTACCCTGTAGTAAAGAAACCAATGCGTCAATGAGTATTAAAGATTACTAAATATGCAGATAAACTTCTAGAAGGTTTAGATGATCTTGATTGACCAGAAAACTTAAAAACAATTCAAAGAACGTGAATCGGTAAATCCATTGGAACAAATATTAACTTTGCTTCTGGCAGTACTAAATTAGTTGTTTTCACAACTAGACCAGATACTATTTATGGAGTTACGTTTATAGCAATTGCTCCAGAAAACAAGCTTGTTACAAAATTAACAACTAAAGAAAATATCAATGCAGTTTTAAAATACATTGATGATGCAAAAGCTAAAACACTTTTACAACGACAAGAAGCTAAAAAGAAAACTGGTGTCTTCACTGGTAGCTATGCTATCAATCCAATTAACAACAAAAAAGTCCCTATCTTTGTAGCTGATTATGTTTTAAATGATTATGCTAATGGGATAGTAATGGGTGTTGCTTCTGCAGATACTCGTGACTATGACTTTGCAAAAACATATAAACTAGAAATCATTCCAGTTATTGAAGGTAAAGAAAAATGCATTACTACAGATGGTAAACATATCAATTCTGATATGTTAAATGGTCTAAACATTAAACAAGCAACAGACAAAATTAATAAATTCATTGTTGAAAACAAATTGGGTTCAACGACTGTAAATTACAAACTTAAGGATTGAATCTTCTCTCGTCAACGTTATTGAGGTGAACCATTCCCTATTGCTTTTGATGAGAATGGCAAACCACACTTAATCAAAAAATTACCAGTCAAATTACCTGATTGTGAAAACTTTAAACCATCTAAAGATGGTCACAGTCCATTAGCTAATTTAACTAAGTGGTTAAAAGTTAATGTTGATGATAAACAATGTATTAGAGATACTAACACAATGCCTCAATGAGCAGGAAGCTGCTGATACTACCTTGCCTATTTACTAAAGCAAGATAATGGAAAATATCTTGATTTGGATAGCAAAGAAGCTAAAGATTTATTTAAAGCATGATTACCAGTTGATTTATATGTTGGTGGTCAAGAACACGCAGTGTTGCACTTATTGTATGCAAGATTCTGACATAGATTCTTGTATGACATTGGTGTTGTTCCAACAAAGGAACCATTCCAAAAAGTTGTTAACCAAGGAATGATTCTTGGAACAAATGGTGAAAAGATGTCTAAATCTAGGGGTAATGTAATTAACCCTAACACAATTGTTAAAGACTTGGGTGCTGATACTTTAAGATTGTATGAAGCGTTCATGGGACCATTAACTGCAACAATGCCATGATCTGATGAAGGATTAATGGGTTGTCGTAAATGATTAGACAGAGTCTACAACTTATTTACTGCTAACAAAAAAATGGTTAGTGAAAAAGAAATAGATAATGATTTAAATGTTGCTTATCATTCATTTATTAAAGAAGTGACACAAGCAATCAATGAATATAAATTCAATATTGGCATCAGCAAGATGATGGTTTATATCAATGCTTGCTACAAAGCTGAAAAACTTTGCAAACAACACTTAATTAGCTTCTTAGTTGTTCTAAGTTGTTTTGCTCCATTTATTGCAGAACACTTATATCAACAATTGACTGATAACAAAAAATTATCAATTGTTAAGCAAGAGCAATGACCAAAATTCGATGCTAAATATTTAGTATCTAAAACTTATGTTTTACCGATTCAAATTAATGGTAAATTAAGAGATACTCTTGAAGCAGATGTAAATGCTGATCAAGAAACAGTTGTTAAGCAAGCATTAGCAAGTGAAAAGATTAAAGCACAATTATCTGGCAAGAAAATTAAAAAGACAATCTTTGTTAAAGGTAAAATTCTTAACTTCATTATTTAATTATGAAATTTACATCACTAACATTAAAGCAATGGCTTTATACAGCTTTAACTAATAATAATTTTCATGAACTTACACAAGTTCAAGAAAAAACTTTTAAGTTAGTGAACCAAGGAAAAAATATTGTTATCTCTGCTCCAACTGGATCAGGAAAAACTTTATGTTATTTACTTCCTACATTAAATAATATTGACGAACAAGATAAACATATACAATATGTTGTAATTGCACCAACCAAGGAATTGGTGTGACAAATTTACAATAACTTTTTGTCTTTTACAAAATATAACAAGGCAATAAAAATTGTCTTATTAGACAATAATCAAAAAGTTGACAATTTAATTAACAACCCTAGTCAAATTGTTATTGGGACAGTAGAGAAAATTAACCAAGCTATCTCCAAAGGTGTTAATTTTAAATACCTTAAACAAATGGTTTTAGATGAAGCAGATATGTTAATAGATTATGGATTTGTTAATTCTATTAACAAAATCTTTGTTGATTTAAATCTTTATACACAAGGTGTTCAAAAGATTTTCTGTTCTGCCTCAATTCATCAAAACATTGCTAACACATTTAAAAGATCTGTTGATAATTTATTAACTGTTCAACTTGAAAAAAGTATCTACACCAATAAACAAATTAGTCATGCAATTGTTTATCAAAAAGATAATGCTAATCCATTTAATACATTAGAACAATTACTAAAAGTAATTAATCCTTATATGTGTATCATCTTTGCTAATACAAAACAAGATGTGGAAAGAATTTATAAACTTTTGTTTGCTCAAGGATTTAAAGTTGGATTACTCCACAAAGATCTAGAAACAAGACAAAGAAAACAAATGTTTTCTAAACTAAAGAATAATGAATTTAAATATTTAGTAGCAACTGATTTAGCAAGTCGTGGTTTAGATATTGATGGGGTAAGTGATGTAATATCGTTTGGTTTACCGTTTGAAGATATTTGGTATCTTCACCGCGCCGGAAGAACTGGTCGGGGAAAATATACTGGTCATAGCTATGTAATATATGATAAAAAATATGACAAGCAAATTTCTCGTTTAGAAAAGAAGGTTGCTTGAAAATATTATTTGCTAAATAATAATCAACTGATCGAAAAGAGTCTTAAAGTATATAGACCAAAACAAGTTGTTGATCTAACAATGAGGAAAGAGATAGCAAAGCTATACAATAAGAAAAACCAACGCGTTAAGCCAGGATACAAAAAGAAAATTAAAGCACAAATTCGTAAAATGCAACAAAAGGCTAAACATAAATATATTGAAGAAAAATATAACAAAATCAGAAAAGAAAGCTATAAGCAAAGAAAGGGATATTAATATGGAATTTAATAAGAAAATTAACAAAGATGCTTTATTAATTAAAGCAGTAAAAGGAAACAAGTTAGGTGTTACAAACAAAAACAATGTAATCACCTTTACTCTTCCTAATAGAGAAATGAACCAAGTATTCTTTAACCGTACTCTATCATCTGTTCTTTTAAAGAACAAAGATAAAGATATTACCTTTGATGTTGGTAGCTTTTTAGATAACTACAAAACAAAATGTGGATTTTCTTTAGCAGTAATGATTCTAACAAGAATTGAGGCAATTTGTGGAAAAGTGTTTAGTTTAAAAACTAAACAAATTAAAAACGATATTAATATTATTTATGATAAAAAATATAAAAATATAGTATTTGGTGCTTACACTACAGCCTTTGGTTTTGGTTTGGCTAGACATTATCAAACTCTACCTGCAAATTACTTAGGTATCAAAGATTTCTGTGATGAAATCAAAAAGATTATGCCTGCTACAGGTAATAAACAATTAAAAGTTAAAATTTTAACTTTGGCTGATCTAAAGAAAGAAAAGATGGGTTTATTACAAGCTGTTAACAAAGGTTCTAATGAACCTGCAGCAATGGTTTTAATTGAATATTTAAATAATCCAAAGAGCAAAGATTTAATTGTTTACGTAGGTAAGGGAATTATGTTTGATGCGGGTGGTTATGAAGTAAAACCTAACCGTTTCATGGAAAACATGAACCAAGACATGACTGGAGCTGCTACTGTCTTTGGAACAATGTTTGCCCTTGCTTCTACAAAGCAAAAGGTTAATGTTGTAGGTGTATTACCACTTGCTAAAAACATGGTTTCAGCTGATTCTATGGTTGTTAGCGATGTTTACAAAGCGTGTAACGGTAGATCAGTAGAAATTGTTTCTCCTGATTCTGAAGGAAGATTGATTTTAGCAGATGCTATTGCTTATGCAAACAAACACTACAAATTAACGCAAATATTTACAATAGCAACCCTTACAGGGTTATCTGAGCTAGCTTTTGGTGATTTCCTAACTCCATTCTGAGCAACAAATCCAGATACAGCTGTAGAAATCTATAGTGCAGCCAAATTAGCTGGAGAAGGCGTTATAGCTCAACCACTATTCCCTGAATACTTTGAAGCTGTTGACAAATCAAGCACAATCGCTGATTGTGCTAATGGTGTAAAGGAACGTAATTGTTCTAATGCTGTTGCAGCTGCTTTTCTAAAGAAATTCAGCGACTGCAATGACTTTGTTCACTTTGATATAGCTGGTACACATTTATTCAAAAAACACCCTATTAATCCTCTAGGATTTACCCTATTCTTATATGCTGTAAATCACTTTAAAGATAAATAATAATCAATAAAATGAATCAAGCGTATGCGCACTAAGCATGCGCTTTTTTTAATATTTTAAATATTTGCTATAGCAAATATTTATAAAAAAAATTATATTTTTTTGTTATTTTTAAATATTATGTATATAATAAGTGGGAGAAAGTGGAGAAAAGTGGGAAATGCTATTCCTAGGAACTTATAAACATATAATCGATGACAAAAGTCGTTTAAGTTTACCAGCAAAGCTAGTAGACAAATTTTCTCATCGTGTTGTAGTTGTTTCTAAAGGTTTTGAAGGATGCCTTGAACTTAGAAGTCAAGAAGATTTCCAAGTTTGATCTAGTCAAATTCTATCTTATTCTCAAAATAAAAAGGACTCACGGATCCTTGCTAGACAAATTCTAGCTAACAGCATGGAACTAGAACTTGACAAGGCAAACCGTATTCTAATCCCTGATGTTTTAACTAAATTAGCTAAGCTAAACAAAAATGTAATCATTATTGGATTAGGAAACAAACTAGAAGTTTGGGATGCTAAAGCTTATGCTAAGTTCCAAGCTGAAACTGATAGCAAGTTTGAAGCAGTAGCTGAAAGAATTGACGATGAATCTACAAACAAATAATATTCATACTCCAGTTCTTTTGCAAGAACTTATAAGTAATCTCAAGGTTAAGCCAAATGGTTCATATGTTGATTGCACAGCAGGATTTGGCGGACATAGCAAAGCTATTGTCAAGGAACTATCAACTGGTCATCTAACATGTATTGACCAAGACATTAATGCAATTAATCACCTAAAGAAATTATTTAAAAATAAAAAGAATGTAACTATTATCAAAGATAACTTCATCAACATTGATCAAATCGTCAGTCAACCAGTTGATGGAATCATCATGGACTTAGGTGTAAGCAGCTTGATGTTTGATGATCCTCAAAGAGGATTCAGCTACAAACTAGATGGACCACTTGATATGCGTATGGATGGTTCGAACAAGAAAACTGCTAAAGATATCATTAATAATTACACGCGCACACAATTGATGAACCTATTCAAACAATACGCAGATACGCGCGTTATTAATAAGGTTGTAGATGCGATCATCAAGTACAGAGAATTAAAACCAATTGATTCAACCTTAGAACTAGCACAAATCATTAGTGATTGTTTTCCTGGTTCTTCAATAAGAAAACATCCAGCCAAGGTCTACTTCCAAGCCTTAAGAATAGAAGTTAACAATGAGTTGGAAATACTAGCTAAAGCTTTAGAAAAAGCTTGCAAGCTACTAAAGAAGAAAGCAAGATTGTGTATTATTACTTTCCATTCTCTAGAAGATCGTATAGTTAAAAACTATTTTAGAGAAATAACTCAAGTCAAGGACTTATATGGCAAAGATGTTCCGATTGCAAAAATGTCTAAACCAGAATTCAAATTAATAAGTAAAAAACCAATCCTTCCTCAAGATGAGGAAATCAAAAAGAATAGAAGAAGCCATAGTGCTAAATTAAGAGTAATAGAAAAAATTTAAGTATGAGAGACGCAAAGCAAATAAGAAAGGTATTGTATGTAGGTGCAAGTAACATTGCCCTAATTGTTATTAACAATGTTGATAACAACAATGACATTCTTTTTGCTAGTCAAGTTGAAGTTGATAGTTCAAACCTTCAACCTAAAATCTCTCAATTATTAACTGATGCAGCAAACTTCTTAGGTTTCAATATCAAAGACGTAGAACTTGTCTTTGACGACAACCAAATTACTAAGTATAGTTATACTAACCGCGAATTTGTTGATTGCAATAGTGAAGAAGATATAGCAAAGGAAATTTTCAAAGAAGCAAAGATCAACAACTACTTTGTTAATGAAATTAACTTCTTTGGAATTAAGTTTGATGAAATTGATAAAGTAGCGACAGTAAACTGTCAAATCTGTGCAAGTGATTACATCACATATAAGAAATATGTTAAAGCAGTTAGTGCATGCAATGTTGTTATCACTAATACAACTAACTTATATAAGTTATTAAAACAAAACAAAGAAAACATTGAAATAACAATCAAGATTGAAAATGGTGTTGCCATTGTTTGTGAATATTATGGTAGCAAACTAAACAATGTAATTGTTGTTGATTTAAAAATGAATGATATTAAGCAACATATCGCAGACAAATTCAATGTCAGTCAAGATAAAGTTGACAGTGTCTTAGCTATTGCTAACCAACTTGCTGTTGCAGATCAATTAGATGAATTGGTTATCAACAACTACAACTTAAAAACTAAAACATATAACGAAGTTAAGGCTGTTGACTTACTAGCTTTATATCGTGATGAAGTTAAGGTTCAAATCAACAACTATGTTGACTTCCGTAACTTCCAAAATGTAGTAGTTGTATCTGATTTAGCAATCAACCAATTAGAAGGTTTTAATTTCATTACAAATGATGAAATTGGTTTTGAAAATATTTCAGTTGATAAATTCCTTTGTTTACAAAACATTGATTTGAACAAAGAAATTAACCAATTCAACTTTGAAAACAAAATCAAATCATTTGATTTGGTGGTTAGGAGTTAGTTATGGAAGAAAACAAGCAACTAACAACCAATCTAGAACAACAAGCTCCTGCGCCTAAAGCTAGCTTTAGTAATATCAACTTAGAGGAAGAAAATAGTAGTTTCAACATCAAAGTAATTGGTATTGGTGGAGCAGGATGCAATGTAATTAATCACATTGCTGCTAACCACAAAGACATTAGTGATGTTGCTACTTTGTATGCCTTCAATACTGATCTTTGTTCATTAAAGTTAATGAAAAATGTTCCTAACCTTTTCCTTCTTAATAAAGAAGAATTAAAGGGTTATGGTTCGGGTGGAAACCCTCTTGTTGGTAAACAAGCTGTACAAAAAGATGCACCAGCCATTAAACAAGAATTGGCTGGAACTGATATTTTATTTATTATTGCAGGTATGGGAAAAGGCGCTGGATCTGGTGGTGCGCCAGAACTTGCACAAATTGCTAAAGAATTAGGAATTCTTACTGTAGCAATTGTTAATATGCCTTCCATTGCATGTGAAGGAGAAGTTATCTTCAATAATGCATTCAATGCATTGCAATCTCTATTAGCTAACTCTGACTCAGTTTCAACCATTAGTAATGAAAAGATTATTAGTAATAATAAAGATATAAGTTTCTTTGATGCTTACCAATTAGCCAACGAAGAAATTGCCTTCATTATTGAAGACATCATCAATATCATCTTTAAACCTACGGTTATGAATGTTGACTTTGCTGATTTAAAATCCTTCTTTAAACATAATAAATATTTCATGGCTAACCATCTAACATTTGATAATGTTAACCTTGGGCAAATTCAAATAAGAGAGCAAATAGCTAGAAAGATTAAAAATAGTTTGTCTGATGTAAACATCAATGAATCTAAACAAGTTATTGCTAACATTTGTATGTCACGCGATGCACCTACAACTATCTTAGCAGATATTAACCGATCGTTTGCGGAGATAACCAAGAATGATAAGCTATCGCTGGTGGCAGGTATAAACTATCGCGAGGACAAGCAAATAATATTATCATATTTAATCGCGGGTAAAAACTTTGCAACTAACTTCGATAATGCATTTGAGGCCTCCAGCGAGTCGTCAGCCTCGTGGTCCGAGCCAACAGTCAAAGTCGAGCCTATCAACGATTTGGAAGCAAATGAGTACGATAATTTAATGAAAGATATAGAACAGGCCGCCCGGCCAACAGAAGATATTATTAATCAAAACGAAAAAATAGAAAATAACAAACAGGAGTAAAAATATGTCTGAAATTGAAAAAATTAAAGTTCAACCAACAGAAAAGATTGATGTAAAGAGTTATGATAACATTGAACAAGAATTACGTCAATTAACTAAGGATGAGTTGCTTCATAGGTTAACCTATGATGAAACTGATCCAGATGTTATCAAGTTAATTAAAAAAATCTTGAAAACTAAAGCTTAATCATAGATTAATAATATTGAAAAAGAAAGATTAGCACTTTTTTGTTATGAGTGCTAATTTTCTTATATAATATATGTATATTTATTTATATTATGGCAAGCAAACGAGATTATTACGAAGTGTTAGGTCTTAGTAAGGATGCATCAGAACAAGACATCAAAAAAGCTTTTAGACGTCTTGCTATGCAATACCACCCAGACCGTAACAAAGCACCAGATGCCGAAGAAAAGTTTAAAGAAATTAATGAGGCATATGCGGTATTATCAGATAAAGATAAACGTGCTACATATGATAGATTCGGACATGAAGGTCTAAACCAACAAGGCTTCTCTGCGGGAAACCCTTTTGATATTTTCAATGAATTCTTTGGTGGAGGTAAAGGTGGAGTTAAGTTCTCCTTTGGAGAAGACTCTGATTTTGACCTAGGTGATATCTTTGGTGGGTTCTTTGGTGGAGGTAGAGGCCAAAGACGAAGAAGCAACCAAGAAGTTGTGCCATATGAACTTAATATCCAAACAGAAATCAATATTGATTTCTTAGAATCTGTTTTAGGAACCAGCCGTGATGTAACTTTAAAAATAAAATCTGCATGTGATGAGTGTAATGGTTCTGGTGTTGCTAGAGAAGAAGGGGCTGAAGTAACCTGCAGTCACTGTAAAGGGACTGGGGTTTACACTCAAGCTAGACGTACACCATTTGGTGTAATGCAAAGTCAAACAACTTGTCCATACTGTCATGGAACTGGTAAAGTTGTTAAAATACCTTGCCCAAAATGTAAAGGCAAGAAATACCACGAAGAACTTAAAACATATGAGATTGCCATTGATCCAGGTATCGAAGATGGACAAGTTGTTAAGATACCACAAAAAGGTCATAGCTATCGTAATTACACTGGTGACCTATATGTGCGTATAAATGTAAAAGCAAGTAAGATCTTTAAAAAACAAGATGATAACTTATATACACAAGTAATTGTTGATCCATTGCAAGCAATGGTTGGTGGAGAAATTGATGTTCCAACTCCTTATGGTTGAAAGAAAATGAAACTACCAGCAGGAACTGCTGATGGTGAAAGAATAGAAATTTCTCAAGCTGGTATTAAAAACATCAAATCTAAAATGTTTGGTGGTAAGAGCAATGGTGACTTAACTGTTATTATTAAATATGCACGTCCACAAAAATATGATAAAGACCAAGTCAAAACTTTAAATAAAGTTTTATCAGATGCTGGAGAAAATGATGAAGTTAAAGACTTCATTAAACGTGCTAAGAAGGAGATTGAATAATGAGCAAGAAAGATAAAAAACTTGAGCCAAAGAAAGAACCTAAGAAAGAAAATGCACCGGTTCAAGAAGAATCTCAAGAATCTAAATTGGCTAAGCAAATCATTGATTTGCAAGCTTCTATTGAACAAAAGAATAAAGATCTAGAAGCAGCAAGAGTAGCTATCGACCAAGCAAGAAAAAAAGAAATTGCTATGGGTGAAGCTTATAAAGATCTACTAGCTCAAGCCGAGAAAAAAGCAAATGAACTTATTAAGAATAAGATTGATGAAAATGATGCTAAGTTTAAACGTGAATTGACTGAAGCAAAAAAGTATGCCATCAAAGATGCTGCTTTAGATTTAATTGACATCATTGCCGAATTCTCTGCGGCTATCAATCATCCTGTTACTGATCCAAAAATTGCTAATTGACTATCAGGTTTCAAAATGTATTTAACAAAATTTAATAATTTGTTAAATGATTTACATATCCAACAAATTGTTGTAAATGAAGGACAAGAATTTGATCCTAACATTATGGAACCTTTTGAAACTGTTGCAGATGCAACAAAACCAGATAATACTGTGGTAACCATTTTAAAACCAGGTTATAAACTTTACGATCACATTTTAAAACCAGTATTAGTTAAAGTTATTAAGAATAAATAATAAATAATATAATAATTGAAACGCGCAAAGGATAAATTATGAGACATGTAGATATTGCTAAAGCAATTAAAGATCCTAAATTGATTGGACAAGAACTAACAATTGAAGGATGAGTTAAATTTAATCGTGATAGTGGCAAAATCGTTTTTTTAGCTATGAACGATGGTACAACTATCAAGAACTTACAAATAGTTTGTAAAGCTGAAGGACTAAAGAATTTTGATAAAATCAAAACCTTCCGTTTAGCTTCTGCTGTAAAAGTAAAAGGAGTTTTAAAACAAGGTCGTGAACCAGGAAGTGTAGAATTAGAAGCTAAAGAAGTAAAACTTCTTAAGCTTGCTGATGAAGACTTCCCTTTACAAAATAAAGAACACTCTAATGAATTTCTAAGAGAAATCGCTCACTTAAAAGCTCGTGCAACTACAACTCAAGCTATTGCTAGGATTAGAACTGAATTAGCTTATGCTATTCATAATTTCTTCCATACTAAAGGTTTTATTTATCTAGCTAGTCCAATCATTACAAGCAATGACTGTGAAGGGGCTGGAGAAAACTTTATCATTAAAGAAGATCCAGCTAACCCATTCTTTGCTGGCATTACTCCTAGTTTAACCGTTTCAGGACAATTAAATGCTGAAAGCTATGCTTTAGGTATGAAAAAAGTTTATACCTTTGGTCCAACATTCAGAGCTGAAAGAAGTCACACAAATAGACACTTGGCTGAATTCTGAATGGTTGAACCAGAAATTAACTTCATGAATTTAAGACAATTAACAATGTTAATTGAACAAATGATTAAGAACATTATCACTAAAGTTTTAAATAAATGTGGTGATGAAATTAAATTCTTGAACCAAAAATATAACAACAATACTTATGAAACTTTAACAAAGTTACTAAATGAAAAATTTGTTCGTTTAGATTATGCTAAAGCTGTAGATATTCTAAAAGAAGCTGTAGCTAATGGTCATAAGTTTGAAGATGCAAATATCTTCTTTGGAAAAGACTTTGGGGCAGAACATGAAAGATATTTGTGTGAACAACACTTTAAAGCTCCAGTATTCTTAATGAACTTTCCAAAGGAAATTAAAGCTTTCTACATGAAAGCAAATCCGGATGGAAAGACTGTAGCAGCTTGTGATTTACTTGTTCCAGGAATTGGTGAAATTGTTGGAGGAAGCCAAAGAGAGGATGACTACAATAAAATTGTAAAACGTTGTCAAGAAATGAACATTGATACAAAAAGTTTACAATGATATCTAGATCTAAGAAAATACGGTTACTACCGTTCATCTGGATTTGGATTAGGCTTTGAACGTTTCTTAATGTACATTACTGGTGTAGACAACGTTAAAGACGTTATTCCATTCCCAAGATTTGAAGGAGAACTAAAGTTCTAGTATGAATAACAAAAAGATCTTCTGTAAGGAAAATATTCCTAACATGTTGCTGGTACTAAGAATGATCTTAGTTCCAGTTATTGTTGGTTTATTGATTGGTGAAAGATATTCAAATATTGAAACCAACCCAATTGTTTATCACTTAATAACACCTTTTGGCACTGGTTCATATTATTCAACTATCCATTTATATTTCTTGCTAGCTGGAATCTTTTTTGTTCTAGCAGCAATCACAGATTGATTAGATGGATTTATTGCTAGAAAGAAGAATTGAGTTTCTGATTTTGGTAAGCTATGGGATCCAATTGCCGATAAAGTACTAGTCAACTCAACTCTAATCTGTTTAGCTTGACTAACAATGATTCCAGTCTTTATCCCAATCATTATGATTGCTAGAGATGTTTGTGTTGATGCACAAAAGATGGTAGCAGCAAAGAAGGGTACAGTTGTAGCTGCAAACTACTGAGGAAAATTAAAAACTGTTTTACAAATGGCAGGAATTGTTTTAATATTCTTCTTCTTTAACTGTAAATATGAATATATCGATCCTGATTTTAAAGGTTTATACTGAGGAATACAAAACCTAGTATTGCTTTTAGCAACAATTATGTCTGTTGCTTCAGGAATTATTTACTTTATTGATATTAATAAAGCGCTTAAGAACAATGCAAAACAAAATTAACGAACAAATCATCAAAAAATTAAATGATTTACATTTAACTATTAGTACATGTGAATCAATGACTGGTGGAGCTTTAGCTGCTAACCTAGTTTTAGTTGAACATGCTAGTAATAGTTTTTTAGGTTCATTGGTTACTTACCATGCTGATGCAAAAAGAAAGTTTGCTAAAGTAGATGATGAAATCATAAAGAACTATGGTACAGTTTCTAAAGAATGTGCTAGAGCAATGGCAGAAGGTTGCCAAAAAGGTTTTAAATCTGATATTGCTATATCTGTAACAGGCAATGCAAGTACATCTAACCCAATTGAAGGGCAACCTAGTGGTATGGCATACATATGTATTAATTTGTTTGAAAAACCACATGATTATCAATTTATCTCAAAGTATCATGATCGTACAGATACTATTAATGAATGCGTAGCATTTGTTTTAAATAATCTTTGAGATTTGATTAAGGACTTAAGCAAATAGTATGTATATTGCTTTATTAGTTGGTTTGTGTTTACTTACAGCACTAGGGCTTGGGGCTAGTGCTTTAGTTTATTCTTCTTATATTTACTATAGAAATAGAGTATTTAGTAAAACTAAAGTTTCTGTATTATGAATTGTTGTTTGTGGTTTCATGGTCATTTTTATGACTATTGGTATAGTTTGTTTTAGTCTGGATGCTAACACATGACATACTTGTTTAGAGTTTGATCCAGCTTACATAGCTTTATCTTCTGTTTGTTTATTTTTAAGCATAGCTTATCTTGTGTTTTTTAGTCTATTGCCTAAACTAACAAACAAAAATAAGATACCTTATGATCAAATGATGAAGGTTGATTATCAAACAAAGATAAAGCAAATTCAACAACGTTTGGGTGACCTTAACAAAGTTAAAAATGACTTATTAACCCACCATAAGCACTATTACCAAGACATGCTTTTTTATTACGAAAAGATTCTAAATCGGCTAAAAGATCAAAAAATTTCTTTGGTTGAAAAAATGGCAGATATTGTAACTTTCAATGATACGTTTACTCACTATTGATGCACTAAAACGAATGATTACCAACTTCTATTAACATACCAGTTTTGTGAGGCTCTAAAAAAATTTTTTTAAATTTTCCAAACTTTTAGGTGAATAAGTATATGGAGAATATAAATACATATGCAAAATCAAAAATTATTTGAAGAAACTATAAAAGAACTAGAAACCCAATTCGGTAAGGGTTCTATTATTAGTTTAGATAACTCTAAAGCTATAGCTTGTGAAGTTATCTCATCTGGAAGTATAAATTTAAATAAAGCTATAGGTGTAGGTGGTTATCCTAAAGGAAGAATCATTGAAATCTATGGTAATGAAAGTAGTGGTAAGACTACATTAGCATTACAAGCTGTTGCTAGCTGTCAAAAGGCAGGTGGCAAATGTGCTTATGTTGATGTAGAACATGCCTTAGACAATAAATATTGTCTTGCTAATGGTGTTGACACTAAAAAACTATTATTAGCTCAGCCAGAAACTGGTGAACAATCTTTTGCTATTGTCGAAGCATTAATTAAAACAGGAATGATTGATTTAATTATTGTTGACTCAGTAGCTGCCCTAGTTCCTGAAGCTGAACTAAATGGTGAATATGAAGACCAAAACATTGGTCTACATGCTAGACTGATGTCTAAAGGACTAAGAATCCTACAAACAGTAATGGCTAAATATAACACTACAGTTATCTTTATTAATCAAATTAGAGAAAAGGTTGGTATTTTATTTGGTGATAACAAAACCACACCCGGTGGTTGAGCAATGAAGTTCTATTCTAGTTTAAGAATAGATTTGAAACGTATTGAAGCTTTAAAGAGCGGAACAAACATTATTGGTATCCGTTCTTTAGCTAGAGTTGTCAAGAATAAAGTTGCACCACCAATGCAATCATGTTATCTTGATATCTACTTTAACAAAGGATTTGATAATGTAGCAGAAATAATTGAAAATGCTATTGCAGCTAACATTATTCAAAAATCTGGATCATGATTTTATTTTGGTGAAACAAAACTTGCCCAAGGTAAGGAAGGAACAATAAAATTCCTAACTGACACTAAAAATAAAAAACTTTTTGGTGAAATAACGAAGTTAGTTTTAAAACCTCAATAGATAGATAACAGATTGGTATAATAAAAATGACAATTAGAGAAGTAATTGTAATTTTAAATAATCCCAAAATGTTAGATTGTCAATGTAATTTCAAATTAACAGGTAAACCTAGGATAACCGTTGAGCAACTTGCCTCAAATTTAACAGTACTCAATTCCAAAATGATTGAGCTTAGTGACAAGGTGATTGAACTCAATGATAAGGTAATTGAGCTTAACACTAAGGTAATTGAGCTTAACACTAAAGTTAATCAGATTAGCACTAAGCTAGATGCTTTTATTATTGAAGTCCGCAATGGTTTTAAAGCTATCAACGATAGAATTGATAACCTCGTTAAGAAAAACAATCTAATTGAATAAAAAAATAGGCTTATGCCTATTTTATTTTGCTCATCGCATTTAGCAAGTCAACAACATTTAAGATGATCGAATCTTGTGTTGTCTTTGAGTACTTACCAAGGTTGTTGATTGTTTCTTCCACAGATTGGTGAACTAAACCATCACGGTGACAAATCTTTCCATCGCCCTCAGCAATTGTTAAACATAGAAAGCCACAAGACAATGAAGCTAGGATCTTAAATGAACAACTTGGTTTAGCACCATCACAAAGGATTCCACCTTGACTTACTAAATGCATATTTAGTAGGTCATTAATTCTTTCTCATGTTCATCCTTTTTGATAAGCAATACCAG
Organism: Mycoplasmoidaceae bacterium; assembly: GCA_045617465.1. Classification (GTDB taxonomy): domain Bacteria; phylum Bacillota_I; class Bacilli_A; order Mycoplasmatales; family Mycoplasmoidaceae; genus Hennigella. Next base: position 39,918 of record JAZLIQ010000003.1, read on the forward strand.
CAATTGTTCCACATCCTGCTGCTAATGCTGAACCACACATACCACATAGGTGTCCAACTTTAGATTTAATCTTTCATGTAATAAAGTGAGCAAAAGCTAATGCTTGAAGTTTAGTCATTTCATCAACTTTAAACTTCTTAGCATAAATATCTTGAGGAATTGATACAGTCAATCCATGGTCACCAGAAGATGACGAAGTCATAACTGGTAGTGGACAACCATACATTCTAGCATCAACTGCAGCACAAACCTTTTCAAGAATTTCAGTTGTTCAATGACCTTTAGTGTAACAACTATCTGTCTTACCACCTTCTTGAATTTTCTTTCAAATTTTAGTAATAGCTGTGTCATCAGGATGAGCTAATCCTTCTTCTTGAACAATTTCGTTCATTCTTAGACCACCTCTTAAGAATGATAATTCTTTAAGAGTTAAAGTTTTGCAGATGTCGTGGACATGGCAAATTGATAATTGATCAACCTTTGCATCAAAGTCATAACCAGTAGCAGCTTCACCGTAAATTTCAGATGGGTCAAGTGTTTCTTTACCGTTAAGTTTTGCTTGAATAATGTTATCGTGTGAATATTTAATGATAACATCTGCTTCATTTTTCTTGTCATCTTTAGCTACACATCTTACATAAACTGGGTGAGACTTAAAATCTACTTCCACTTGGATGTCTTTTGTAGCACCAAGCTTTCTAGCTTGTTCTATTGTTTTATCTGTTAAATCATCTAAACAACTTAATTTCTTTAATGGATTTTTTAAGATGATACCAGCAGCAGCTATAGTTGCCATTCCACATCTACCTAATCTTGGAACACCAACACGTGAGTCGTTTCTAAAGACATAAGGAGATGTATATACAATAGCTGATTTAAATTTTCCAGGTAATAAACTAGAAGCTTTGGCAGCAGCTAAAGATACGATACCAATTTCTGTACAACCAAGAGCTGGTTGAACTTGTTGATGAATTAGTGTCAACAAAAATTCTTTTGGGGTAAGTTGATCAATTGTTTTCATGTTTTGCCTTCTTTAAGTATTTAATACTAATATTATAGATCAAAAAAAATATAGGCTATGCCTATATTTTTATATTAACACTTATCTTTTGTCTTAGCTTCTTCATCAAATTGAATGTTTTTAGTGAACTTCAATGTATATTTACAGTGTTTAGCTAAACCTAGTTTTGAAGTTTCTTTATAACCATCAATTAATTCATTTCCAGATTCATAAAGAATTTTAATAGTGTCATCGATGTGAACAAGTTGTCTTTGACCTTTTAATAGGTGAGCTTGCTCAGCAGCAGCTATTGCTCTCATAGCATAGATTGCATTTCTTTGGATACAAGGAACATAAGCACATTGACCTACCGCATCACAAGTCATACCTAGTAATTGTTGTAAACCAATTTCTCCTGCTTTTTCAAATTCATCAATATCTGCATTGTAAGCAAGTACTGCATACATTGCAGCAGCAAGACCTGTAGCAACACCAACTTCTGCTTGACATCCACCTGTTGCACCAGCAACTGAACCGTTTTGTTTAATTGTTATACCAATTAAAGCAGCAGCAGAGAATGCTTCATAAATTCTTTCTTTAGTTGGTTTAAATTTGTCAACTGCTCATTTATAAGCGCCTGGCATTGTTCCTGCTGAACCACATGTTGGAGCAGTAACAACCATACCATAAGCTGTTGCTTCTTCGTTAGTTGCCATTGCATAAGCAGAAACTAATTTAATTCTCTTGATCCATTCTGGATCATCGGCCTTAACTGAATCAAATACAGTTTTAGAACGACGTTCAAAAGCAACTAATCCAGGAATAACTCCAGTTTTACCTAAACCATCTTTGATGGTTCCTTCAAAAGATTTAATAATTTCTTCATAAAGTTTTACTAATTCTTCTTTAGGTTCATGTTTACATAAGAATTGGAAAGGAGTTAATTTTTCCTTCTTAATGATTGCTTTCATTTCAGCAAAGTCTTTGTATGGATAAATATTCTTAGCTGGTTCATCGCCTTCAACTGTGAATGTTCCACCACCTACAGATGTAAACAATCTGTTTGCAATGACTTTGTCACCTTTACCAAATACTTCAACTCTCATCATATTTGGGTGTTTAGGTGTGCTCTTAATATCTCATATAAATTCATGAGGATATTTAGCAAATACTTCATCTACTGCTTTATCTAGTAAGTGACCTTTACCAGTTAATGCAAAAGATCCATATAGTGTAATCTTTAGATGATCGATACCTTCTTTTTCATAGTGATCAAGAATGTATCAGCACATTCTCATAGGAGCAATTGTGTGACTTGAACTTGGACCATGTCCAACTTTAAATAATTCTTTTACAGATAACATAATCTAAGTCCTTTCTATTGTCAATCCTTGGCTGTTGGAGCCTTCAAGCTATATTTAGCATGGTCAGCAAAACCACCAACACCTAAACGACGGTTCTTTGCAATTAAGTCTCCACCAGTTTCTCCAATAACTTTAATTAAGTCATCAAGTTTACACAATTCTGGAGTAGCCATTAAACTGTGGTTTAATACTGCTATTTCATATGCTCTAGTTGCATATGCTGAACATCTTTGAATACATGGAATGATTGGTAATGATGATTGAGCATCACAAATAATTCCAAGAGAGTGTTCAAGTGCCATTTCAAAAGCACGACCACATTCTTCAACACCTGCATCAAATAGTGCAATGGCAACAATAACAGCAGCCATTCCACATGCAGTTCCCATAGGTCCTTGGCAACCAACATCAATTGGGGCCAAAGATGCACCTTTATCAACTAATGATGCAAATACACCTGCTGCACAGAAAGCATTAATCATCTTCTTAGAAGGAATATCATAATCATTTTGTAGATAAAGAATGATTGATCATAGTACTGCAGTAGTACAAATTGATGGAGCAGCTACGATAACCCGTTTCTCAACCATTTCTTCAGAAATGGCATATGAATATGATGAAATAATTCTGTTAGCATTTTCAGCTGGTGTTAAGAATGATTCATCATGTAATCAAATGTTTCTTGCTTGTCTAGCATAGAATACATTTGGATCATCAAGATTTAACTTACCTGATTTTCTAAGACCTTGTAAACAAGCTATTTCAGCTAAGTTGATACCACGGTAATACAATGACTTGATATCTTCTGAATCATCTGCTGTTTTAGCAAAATCATAGAAGTTCTTACCTGGATTATCTTTAAATCATTTCTTCACTTCTTCAAATGTGTTGTAAGGAAGTAAGTCTTTTTTCTTCTTCTCGCTAAATTGGTAGTTAGCACCACCAGTAGCTTCAACACGGTGTTTAAGAATTTGACTATCTGGAGCATCATAAACAATAATGTCAAATACATGTGGTTTGTTTTTGATTGCTGCTGGACATGGTTTGTCAGTATTAACAACGTATTTGAAGTTTGCTAAAGCAAAGGCAAAGTCAATATCTCTTTGAATTCCTGCTTCTTTAGCTAATCTTGCATATTCGTTATACAAGTTAACTTCAACGTGGCTTACTTTGCAACGTTTAATACGAAGTTCTTTAACGACATCCATACACGCTTGGTAAGGAACCATGTTAAGCGTAGAGTTTGGTCCCATACCTTGCTTATAAATCTGAGTTATAGATTTCATATAATAAAAAATCCCTTTCACTAAAATTATAAGTCATTTATAAGACTAAATTAATAAACATAAATATATTTTTTAAGTAAATAAATATATGAATCTTATTCATATATTGGTTTATAATATTAGAAGTTAAAAAATAACTATTATGGCTCAAAGATCGGTTGTGAAATTATCTAGTAAACTTAAGGGCAAGACAGTAGAAATTGTGTCCTTAAATTTCACAGATCATTTAATAAGACATAAGTTGGAAAACATAGGTTTTATTAAAGGTGCTCAAGTAAAAGTACTAGATAATAATGACTCTAACAAAGTTCTTCACTTACAACTGTACAATGTGCAATATGTGTTAAGAGAGGAAAATTGTAATTTAATAGATGTCAAAGTTATCAAAGTTTAGAAATACTGAAGGTAATACATATCTATTGATTGGTGCACCAAATACTGGTAAATCAACCATTTTTAACCTATTAACTACATCTACTGCTATTGTTAGTAATATTGATCGTATGACTACAGAACATACGATGGGTAGGATTAAACATAGTCATAACTATTTGGTTGATTTACCCGGTACATACAATCTTTCTCACCCTATTGCAGAAGAAAAAGAAACACATTATCACTTATTGCATCATAAAGTAGATGCTGTGGTAAATATTGCTTCAGCTTTTTCTATCCAACGTGATTTATTTTTAACATTGCAATGTATTGAAACAGGAATGTTGAATACATTGTGTATAAACATGGTTGATTTAATTAACCAAAAATCTGTTAATTGAAACAAACTTAGTCAAAAATTAAATGGACTAAATATTGTTTTGTGTCGTTCAAATAGAAATAAGAACACAAAGAATGTTGTTAATTCTTTGTACAACTCTAAAAAGGTCGACCCTAACGTAGTTACCTATAGTCAAGAAATTGAATCATGGATAACTAAATTTTCTAAAGTTTTACCTGAAATGAATGTTTCCAAACGCTTTGCCTCATTAATGCTTTTGGAAAACAATTCATATTTCATGCATGAACTAAAATCTCATCATCCTGGTTATTGGAATGAAATCAATAATCTTTTAGCTAAAACTAAAGACAAACACTACATCAATGAAATTAGAGAAACTAAAATTAAGTTCATTGAAAAGATTCTTGATGAATGTACATATAAGAAAAAGGAATATTTAAAGGTTAATCTATATAAGCAAAATAGATTTGACCATTATTTCTTAAAGAAATGAATTGGTATTCCTATTTTCTTAATTATTACTGTAGCTATCTACTATTTAGCATTTGGTAGTTATGCTGGTGGTTGAATCCAAACAAACTTTGGACAAGCACTAACTAACACTGAATGGGGTTTAGCTCATTGATTAAATGTTGGCTTTGCCAATATTAATGCTCCAGAATGAGTTAGCAGTATGATTGTTAATGGTATTTTGGGTGGACTATTCACGGTATTAACATTTATACCATCTATAGCTATCCTATATATATGTGTAACAATCATCCAACAGGTTGGATTACTATCAAGAGTTAGTATCCTGTTAGACAATGCTTTAAGTAAATTTGGTTTATCAGGAAGATCAATTGTTAACTTGTTAACTGCCTTTGGTTGTAACGTTCCAGCATTAATGCTGGCACGAAGTAGTAGTTCAAAGAAAGAACGGATTATCTCTGTTTTGATTATCCCGTTCATTCCTTGTGCAAGTAAAATCATAGTTATTGCTGCTGTAGCTAATATCTTATTTGCTTCCTTTGGATGATTATTTATTCTAGGATTAGTTATTCTATCTGCAACTATAGCTTTAATCTTAGGCTTAACATTCTCTAAGACAATGTTTAGAAAACAAAAATCTTTCTTCTGTGTAGAAATGGTTAATTGAAATGGTCTAGACCTTAGAATAATGTTTAAGAATGTTTGACAAACAATTAAAGGCTTTCTAAAGAAAGCGTTCTTAACTATTACTATTGCTAACCTTGTGTTCTGAGCATTACTACATTTAGGTAATGTTCCAGGTGTATATATCAATACAACTCTTAATCCACATGATATCCAATATTCGTGTTTAGCTTATGTAGGTAGAGGAATAAGCTATGTCTTCTATCCTTTCCTTGGATCAGCTAATTGACAATTATCTACAAGTTTAATTGCTGCTATCCCTGCTAAAGAATTAACTTTAACAACATTAACTATGTTAGCAACAGGACAAGATGGTATTCAATCATTGTTTGGAACTGTTGCTCCACAAGCAGTAGCTGTTGCCTTTATGTTCTTCTTATCTTACTACATGCCTTGTATCCCATCAATTAATACAATGAGAAGCGAAGTAGGAAGAAAGAATATGTGATTAAACATTGGTATTAGCTTTGCTACTGCTTATGTTTTGGCTACTATAGCTTATTGAGTTGGTTATGGTATAACAATGGTAAGATAATGAAAAAGAGTTTAAAAATAACATTGTCAATTCTTTTACCATTAACTGTTATTGGTATTTTTACATCAACTTGTGTTTGCACTTACACATACCATTGAAACCTTCATGCTTTTTGATGATCATGATTTGGTGTTGTTTGATTAGTAGATATTTTTGCTGGTGGTTATATTTTCTATAAGCAAAATAGAACTGATGAGACAAAAACATTCTGATTATTAGTTATGATTCTTTTACCAATCATTGGAGCAATCATAGCTTTAATTTATAACTTTAAGTTGAAAACTTACTATGGTCAGCCCAATAATGACCATTCAAAATTACAAGCAGCAATTTTTCAAGCAAAAAATTCAATCAAAATATACTCTAATTCATTCTTTGTTACAGCCGATACATTCAACGCGCTAAACTATGCTTGTTGAAAAGGTGTTAGAGTTCAACTGATTATTCAACAACAAAAATCCAGACAAAAACAAGATTTTCTAGTTAATCATTTGCAAAAGTATTTAGAAGATAAAATAGAATTTTATATCACCAACAAAGACATTGATGAGTCATTCATCATGATAGATGAAAAAGAGTTGTTAATTACACCTACAAACTTTAACTTTAAAAACATCTATACAGAAGAAAATATCTCTAATCTTTCTGAAACAAGTGAGTATGTAAACACATGAAATTATGACCTAGAAAGATCAAGTCCTCAGTCTTTAGTTAAGACTAAAGTCTTCTTTATAAAAAAGGTCTGATATAAGCTAATTAATATTTTTTATCCTTTTTTCTAATTTCTTATATAATATACAAGCAATATACCAAAGACAGTAACTGGCTATGCCTTAATTTGTTACCGAGGAATATTATCAAATTTTTAGATAATCTCTCAGTGTCTTTGTGTAAAAACAAGGACACTTTATTTGTATATTGCCAACAAATTACGGAGGTAAATTGTGTCAAAAGCAAAAATTGAGCTTAAAGCTAAAGCAACTGACGAATTTGTAGACAAAATCAAGAAAGCTAAATCATTCTTAGTGTTTGAATATTTAGGCCTTACTGTTAAAGAATTAACAGAAATGAGAGCTAACTTACACAAAGAGGGTGCAAGTATAGAAGTTGTTAAGAACAATATTCTAAACCGTGCTTTCAAAGCTAACAAAATCGAAGTTGAAGAATGCAAAGGACCAAATGCTGTAATCATCTGTAATGATGATGAAGTATGTTCTTTCAAAGCAGTAGCAGATATTGCTAAGAAAAGAAACTTTGTAAAGTTTAAATTTGGTTACTTAGAAAACCAAATCATTAAGCCTGACCAACTTGCCCAAATCGCAGCCATTCCAGGAAGAAAGGGTTTATACTCTATGTTACTTTCTTGCTTAACAGCAAGTTTAAGAAACTTCCTATATGGACTTAATGCAGTTGGAAAGACTAAACAAGCATAATTAGAAAAGGAATTTTATAAATATGGCAAAATTAACAAATCAACAAGTAATTGACTCTCTTAAAGAAATGTCTTTAATGGAAATCAATGACTTAGTAAAAGCTATTGAAAAAGAATTTGGCGTATCTGCTGCCGCTCCTGTAGCTGCTGCAGCTGCTCCTGCTGCTAATGCTGAACCATCACTAGTTACATTAACATTAACTAATGCTGGTGCAAGCAAAGTTGCTGTTATTAAGATCTACCGTGAAATCACTGGTTTAGGTCTAATGGAAGCTAAAAATGCAGTTGACAAAGCTCCTTGTGTAGTTAAAGAAGGTATTAAACCTGAAGAAGCTAAGGAACTTGGTAAGAAATTCACTGACGCTGGTGCTAAAGTTGAAATTAAGTAATCTTACTTGAAATATAAAATATAGATAGTTAACTATCTATATTTTTTTATAATAAAGGTGAAAGGATATAAAAATGAGAAGACTTAAATTATTATTACCTATTATGGCTGCTACTGGTACATGTGCTGTAGCTGCACCAATAATCACTTCATGTTCTAATCCTATAGATCAAGCAGTTAAAAATGAATGTTTAGGAATGATTGAAAAATCATACCAATTAGCTGTTGGACGTAATGATGATGCTAGAGAAGTTTGTTCAAAATATAAAAAGAATGCTTATGGTTATATAGAAGATGCACAATCAACAAACCAAATTTTATCAATTGCTTACATGTATTCTTCACCAGATGGCGATACTAGCAGTGGAATACTTCAAGCCCTTTGTCGTCAACCTGAATCTGACAAAATAATGAAACAAATCGAAAGTTATTCGATTAAAAAAACATTATCTGTTACAGATGAAAGAGTAATTGCTATTGGAAAAGCAGCGGGTGGGTTGGCCGAAGCTGCAGGTAGACAACCAGAAGTTTTTGACATGTTATTTAAAGATTTTAAAGATTTCGTTGAAAAGACTTTAGGTCTTTAATATTTAAGTAATAATATTACTTATTAAAAAATATGGTCTATTTGACCATATTTTTTATTTATAATTATTTTATTATGGACAAGAAAATAGATCATGAGTATGTTAAGCAATTAGCTAGATCTTTATATTTTGAATTTTCTGATGAACAACTAGAATTGATTGTTAAAGAAATTCAAGAACTAGACGATCAAATGCAAAAAACAGATTTGAATGCGCTAATTCAAAAATATACACCAGTTAATTACACAAGAGTAACTAACTGTGCTAAGTTAAGACAAGATAAACCTGATAAACAATTAAACAAAAATTATTTATCTAATGCTAAAAAAGCAGATAAATATGTGGTAGGTAAATAACATGAAATCAGTTATTTTAGATCTACATGAACAATTAAAATCAAATAAAGTTAGTCCACAACAACTTGTTGATAATGCTAAAACAATAGCTGACAAGTATGCTTTTACTAACTCTATAATCACTCCTGTCTTTAAAGCATCAGATGTTGCTTTTGACCCAAAAAATCTATTATCTTGTATCCCGTATTCTCTAAAAGATAATATCTCTACTCAGGGAATAGTTACTACAGGTGGTAGTAAATTCCTTGAAAATTATGTTCCCCCATATAACTCTACAGTTTATGGTCTATTAAAAGTTAATGGTGCATCATTAGTTTGTAAAGATGCAATGGATGAATTTGGTTTAGGCGGAACAGGAACTCATTGTTTTAAAGGAGACGTTTGCAACCCATTAGATAAAACAAGAAGAGTTGGTGGTTCATCATCTGGTTCTGTAGTCAATGTGGCCACAGGCATATCTGCTTTTGCTGTGGCTACTGACACTGGTGACTCTATTAGAAGACCAGCATCATTAACAGGATTGGTTGGTTATAAACCAACTTATGGAGCTATTTCAAGATATGGTGTTTTGCCTTATGCTCCTAGCTTTGACCATGTTGGTATAGTTACAAAGTATGTAGCTGATGCAGCAATCGTGGCACAAACTTTAATTAAACATGATCCAAAAGATTACACATCTACAACAATGATTAAAGATGTGAAGTTAGATAATTTAAAAACGTTAAAGAATATTAAGTTTGTTGTTATGACTAACTTAATCAAAATGTTAGATGAAAATAAACAACAAGCATTTAATGAGCTATTAAATAAACTAAAAGCTGCAGGTCACATAATTGTTGAAGCACAATTAGATAAGCAAGTTTTAAATTCATTAGCATTTGCCTACAAAGTTCTAACATTCACCGAAGGTTATAGTTGTTACTCTAATCTTCAAGGAATTACCTTTGGTAAGAATGAAGGAACAGATAGTGATAATTATGAATCATCACTAATCAAATCAAGAACAAACAACATGGGTAAAGAAGTTAAAAGAAGATTTGTTGTTGGAACTTTCTTAACTTCAAAAAGAAATATGGCTAGTATTAACTTAGCTGCTAGAAGTATTAGACATATGGCTCAAGATGCACAATTAGCTCTGCTAAGAAAAGGCGATTGTATATTAATGCCATCATTAATGTCTGTTGCTCAAGTAATGAACGATTATAGTAAGCAAAGTAATTATGATGATTGATTAATGCTTGATAACTTCTCTGGAACACCAAGCATCACTATTCCGTTTACTAAAATAGAAAATCTTCCTTATGGTATTACAGTATCATGTGATATCTATCAAGATATGAAAGCATTGAACATTGCTTACACTCTTGAAGAGATGATAGGAGGCAACCATGAATAATTTTCAAACTGTAGTTGGTATTGAAGTTCATACTGTTGTCAACTCTAAAACTAAAATGTTTAGTGCATCAAAGAGTTGTCACACTGATCCTGTTAACCAAAATATCAATGAAATTGATTTAGGTTTGCCTGGTGCATTACCATCAGTTAATGAAGAAGTGGTTAGAAAAGCAATATGTTTAGCTCATGCTTTACATATGAATATTGCTGATACGATTTCTTTTGATCGTAAGAATTACTTCTATCATGACTTACCAAAAGGATTTCAAATCACTCAGCAATTTAATCCTATTGGTACAGAAGGTTATGTTGAAATCAATGTTGATGGTAAAAAGAAAAGAATTCGTATCGAACGAATTCATATGGAAGAAGATACTGCTAAACAATTAAAAGTTGATGGTAAAGTCCTTCTTGACTATAACCGTTGTGGCATGCCTTTAATTGAAATTGTATCTAAACCAGATATTAATTCACCAGAAGAGGCAATTGCATATTTAACTCAACTTAAGAGAATCTTAACATTCTGTGGAGAAATATCAGATGCTAAGATGGAAGATGGTAGTTTAAGGGCCGATGTTAATATTTCAATTAATCCATATGGTTCAGATAAATATGGAACAAGAGTTGAAATAAAGAATTTAAACTCTATTGCTAATGTTGGAAAGGCTATTGCCTTTGAGCAACAAAGACATGCTAACTTATATCTTCAAGGAAAAGAAGTAACTCCAGATACAAGAAGATTTGATGATACAAAAAATGAAACAGTCTTTATGCGTAATAAAGAATCTGTTGATTATCACTTCTTTCCTGAAGGAAACATTTTACCATTTAAGCTTGATCCAAACTTTAAACAAGAAGCTTTAAGTCAAGCAAAATATACTTTAGAAGAAATTGAAAAGAATTTATACGATCTAAAATTAGATGAAAAAATTGTTAATCAATTACTAGATGATTATCCTTTATATAAGGTATGTGTTAAGGTTTTAGATGAAACTAAAGATGTTTCTGCAGTCTTAACCTGAATCTTAGTTGAGCTTGTTGGTTTATTAAAGAAAGACAACAAAACAATTGAATCAGTTAGTGAAACTAAAATTAATAAAATCATCCAATTAATTAAGATTTTAGCTGAAGGTAGAATTAATGCTAAACAAGGTAAAACTGTTATAGCAGAAATCTACAAAGATGATTTAGATCCAGAAGTTAGCATCAAGAATCATAACTTTAAACAAATTACTGATTCTAGAGAAATTGAAAAGTTATTATTGCCAATCATCGAAAAGAACTTCACAATGATTCTAAAGAATAAAGATCGTTTAGAACGTGTGGAAAAAATGATTGTAGGTCAATTAATGAAAGAAACTCAAGGTCAGGCTAACCCAGTAATTTCAACAAACGTCTTAAGATTAATTCTTGAAAAGAAATTAAATGAAAAATAAAAACAGGTTAAAACCTGTTTTTTATCTATATGTGATGAATTTTTGGACAAAGTTGTATTCATCACCAGATCTATCAGAAATTAGGAAAGTTACTGCTGGCATGTATGTTGATCCACTTCCTCAGTGCCCCCAATAAATTCCGGATATTTCATAATCTTCTGTTATTATTACGCTACCCGAAGCTCCTCCACCCATTCATTCAGGATCACCAGTATTAGCATATCGAGTGCCTGCGCCAACATCATAATGTCCATAATTTGGGTCATCACTATCAATTGTGTGATGGTAACTTTCATCACTTCTTGTAAAATCTGTCTTACCAATATTAGAGATTTCGTGGTATGTTCATTTGCCTCCACTACCAGCAATATTTTCTCTATATGGATAGCCACCAATATGTTTTGTTTTGTTTTTTATTACTGTATTATCACCAGCAACAAACTTGTTGATGTAACCTAAATCCATTTTTTGTAAATTGATAGTATCAAGCTTTTGCATGATTGTATCATTTTCATTTTGCAAATTAGCTTTATAGACATGGAAGTCAACACATGGATAGTAGTTGTTTATGACATCCACTTCATCTGAAAACAAGAAGTCATTGTCATTTTGTCTAACAACATCTTTCATTTGTAAGTAGCTAGTTGTACTAACTATTCCGGTTGTTGGGTTTGCTAATGTTTTGTCAGCAAAACCATAGGAATATGAAGTAGACAACAACTTAACATTGCTATACCCTTGTCCTTCAAGGTTTTGTTTTATATAGTCAAATGCTGTATCTCTAGTTGTGTCAATTCCACGTACAACGTGGAAGTTTGTGCCTAAATAATAGTTATAGTCTGACAGAATATTTGGTGTTGCATCATCAATGATTCATGCTGTTCCTAATGATTGGTAACGTGTTAAACCTTGTGTATGTTTTTTACCAGCAGCATCTTCATATTGAACTGTAATATAAGCATAGCCCCTTATTGAGAAGCTTCTTTCAAATATATAGTCTTCATATGGTTTATTAGATGTTTCAACTTCAACATTAATGTCACCAGATGTAGGGATATCATCCTTGGCTATAGTAAGAGTTTGTGTTGTTTCATCATATGTGGAAGGGATACTTGTGTTTCCTGTTGATACATTAACATCAGAAATAATCTTTGTTGTATCAGAGTCAACAATTCTTGTTTCATAATCTCTATCTAGAGAGAGGGCTGGATTCATCAATCAAACTCATTGATCAGTTGAATCAACTATCACTTCTTGCCCTGAGGTAGGTTTAACATTAAATACAATGTGTAATTCATCAGAAACAATAGCTGATGCATTTACAGATATTTGTTGTGATGATTCTTCGTATGTATAATCAGTTCCGATATTTAAGACTCTATCTCTATTACTGATTACAATTGAATCGAAAACATAGTTTTCATTAATAGTGACATATGTAGTAAATTTCTTGTTAACTATTGCTTGATAGTTAGAAATGGTCGCTTGTCTATTCTTACAAACAAATTCAACATTGAATTTTACTTCAGGATCTGGTTGTGGAGGGTCAGGTGGTGCTGGTGGGGTAGGATCTGGCTCTGATGTGCCACCACCATCACTTTTGTTGCAGGCAGTTAAACTAAAAGTAACACCAGACATAGCTAGTGTAGTAGTTAAAAGAGGAATTAAAAACGATTTTAATTTCATACTTTTATTATTACTTATTTTTTAATAAAGGTCTCAAGAATTTAGCAGTATAAGAAATATCAGCATCCTTTAGGATTTGTTCTGGCGTTCCTGTAGTGATGATTCTACCACCACGGTCTCCACCTTCAGGTCCTAAATCTATGATGTAGTCAGCACACTTGATGATATCAAGGTTGTGTTCAATAATGATGACTGTGGCGCCATTATCAACTATTCTATTTAATACTTCAATTAGTTTAGCTATATCGTGTTGGTGTAAACCTGTTGATGGTTCGTCCAAAACAATAATTGTTTTATCACTGGCTTTTCTTTGTAAGAACTTAGCTAGTTTAATACGTTGCGCTTCACCACCAGATAAATCTACTGATGGTTCACCTAGTTTTAAATAACCTAAACCAACATCTTTCATTAATTCTAGTTTACGTTTAATAGCAGGAATGTTTTGGAAGAAGTCATAAGCTTCATCCACAGACATTTCCAAAACGTCATAGATTGATTTATTCTTGTAAAGAATAGATAATGTTTCTTGGTTATATCTCTTACCACCACATTCATCACATTTTACATATACATCTGGTAAGAAGTGCATTTCGATACGGATGTATCCATCACCTTGACACTTTTCACATCTACCAGATTCTACGTTGAAACTAAATCTACCTTTGTCATATCCTCTAGCTTTAGCTTCAGGAGTATTAGCAAATACTCCTCTTATATCATCAAATAGCCCTGTGTAGGTTGCAGGATTTGATCTAGGTGTTCTACCTATCGGTTCTTGTGTGATAACTATTAAGTTATCAATCTCAGTAATACCTGTTAAATCTGTCACTTTAGGTGCTAATTCAAATGGGTTAAATAATATTTTTCTAATATTAGCAACTAAAGTTTCATTAATAAGTGTTGACTTTCCTGAACCTGAAACTCCCGTTACACATATTAGTTTTCCTAAAGGGAAAGTAACATTAATATTCTTAAGGTTATTAAGTTTTGCTCCCTTAAGAATTATTTTTTTACCATTACCACCTCTACGAGTTTTAGGCACAGGAATTTTGTATTCACCCGATAGATATTTACCTGTTATTGATTGTTTACAATCAATTAAATCGTTAACAGATCCAGTGGCAATGATTTTACCACCATTGACTCCTGCAAGCGGTCCAACGTCTATTAAATAATCTGCTGCACGCATAGTATCAGTATCGTGTTCTACAACTATCAATGAGTTTCCTAAATCTCTCATTGCTTTCATTGTGTTGATAAGCTTTTGGTTATCTTTTTGGTGTAAACCAATAGATGGTTCATCTAGAACATATAGTACACCAGTTAAACTAGAACCAATTTGGGCTGCTAATCTAATTCTTTGGTTTTCACCACCCGATAGTGTTCCTGCTGACCTTGACAAAGTCAAGTAGTCAAGACCAACGTTAATTAAGAACTCTAGACGGTTAACAATTTCTTTTAGAACTTGTTTACCAATTTCTCTTTCTGTTTCATTTAGTTCTAGTCCTAAGAATCAGTCATGCATTTGTGCAACAGACATGTCACACACATCCATAATTGATTTACCATTTATCTTAACAGATAAAGCTTTTTCATTTAATCTATGTCCATGACACTTCTTACATGGTTTTTCGACCATGTACATACCATAGAATTCACGAGCCATTTCACTATTTGTTTCTAAATGTCTACGTTTAATTGTTGCTAATACACCTTCAATGTAATCATTGTAGGAGTAAGTTTTGTAACTTGCTGATTTAGCAACTACTTCTATAGGTTCATCTGAACCTCACATCATTAAGTCAATTTCTCTGCGAGAAAGATTCTTGATGGGTTTGTTTCTATCAATATGATAGTGGTCTAGTAGGGCAGCAAACTTTTGTCATTCAAGGTTTTTGCTGTCCATAGTATTCTTAAATCATCTAATACCACCTTCGTTAATCGATAGATTACGATCTGGAATCATTCTATCTTCATCTGGTTCATAAACAAACCCTAAACCTTTACAATCTTCACAATATCCTGTTGGGGAGTTGAATGAGAATAGTCTAGGTTCCATTTCTGGTATAGAAAAACCACAAACTGGACATGAGTGATTCTTTGAATACAAAGTATCAGCTTTTCCATCTCAGATAACAACTTTGTTGTTTCCGTGTTTTAAGCATGTTTCAACTGCTTCAGTTAAACGATCGTGTGTTTGATTGTCTTCGTTTAAGACAATACGGTCAACAACAATATCGATGTAATGGAATTTATTCTTATCAAGTTCAATCTTGTCGTCTAAAGAATAGATGTTACCATCTATTCTTACACGTAAAAATCCATCTAGTTTTAGCTTGTTTAATTCTTTAGCAAACGTTCCCTTTTGCTTAAAAGCAATAGGAGCTAATAATTGAATCTTGCTTTCAGTTTTAAAGTCTAAGTAGATTTTATCTACTATTTGCTTTGTTGTTAGGGTTTTAATAGGTCCGTGTCCTTTAGGACAGTAAGGGATACCTATTCTGGCTCATAACAATCTTAGATAATCATAGATTTCAGTAACAGTACCTACGGTAGAACGTGGGTTATTACTTGTTGTCTTTTGATCAATGGAAATAGCAGGTAATAAACCTTCAATTGAATCAACATCAGGTTTATCATTGTTTCCTAGAAATTGTCTAGCATAACTAGACAATGATTCTAGGTATCTTCTTTGACCTTCAGCATAAATAGTGTTGAAGGCTAGAGATGATTTGCCTGAACCAGATAAACCAGTCATAACAACTAGTTTATTCTTAGGAATAACTACATTGATATTCTTTAGGTTATTTTGTCTAGCCCCTTGGACATAGATATTATTGTGTAAGTCTTGTTTTGCCATAATAACTTAATTCTAACTCTATATAAATATATAGCATTTATTTTATTTGTATAAAAGTCTAACCATTTCTACTATATAGTAGAAATGAAATGCCTTTTATCTTTTAAACCATTAAGTTATACTTAATGGACTTTTTTCTAAATAATTTATATAAATTAATAAATATAATAATATACATGAAAAGCAAAAAGCAAACAGTTGTACTAGGATTAAGCGGAGGAGTTGACTCTGCTGTTTCTTGCTATTTACTTTTAAAGCAAGGTTATAACGTTATCCCTGTTTTCATGCAAAACTGGGATACTGTCATTAACAATGACATTAAGGGTCACAACAAAAAATTGCCTGATGGTTGCGAAAGCAATGTTGATTATCTAGCTGCTAAGAAAGTAGCTGATTTCTTTAAACTTAAATTACACAAAGTAGAATTTATTAAAGAATACTGACAAGATGTTTTTAAATATTTTATCGCACAATATAAAAAATCTTTAACACCCAACCCTGATGTTTTATGTAATAAGTACATTAAGTTTGAAGCTTTTAGAAAATATGCTTTAAAGAACTTTAAAGCAGACTATATTGCTACAGGACATTATGCTGCAATTAAGCAAAACAAGAATGGTACATTCTTATTAATGCCTAAAGATCTAACTAAAGACCAAACTTACTTCTTATCAGATCTAAACCAAAAGCAACTGTCTAATGTTATCTTCCCTTTACAAAACCTAACTAAAATGGAAGTGCGTGCGCTTGCTAAAAAAATAAAATTACCTAACTGAGATAGAAAAGATTCAATGGGAATTTGTTTTATCGGTAAGAGACAATTTCAAGAATTTTTAAGCAACTACATCCCAAACCAACCAGGTAAGATTGTCGATATTAAGTCCAAAAAGGTGGTTGGCAGCCACATTGGCACCATGTACTATACATTGGGTCAAAACAAAGAATTGCACCTGTCTGGACAAGCAAATAAGTATTTTGTTTGTGACAAAGATGTGAAAAAGAAAATATTGTATGTGTGTGCACAAGCTGATAAAGAAAGATATTTGTCAAGCGCACAATGTGAATTGGGTGAATTTAATTTTATTAATCCATCTAGTGCAAAGAATTTAACCAACTTAAAAGTTAGATTTAGACACTTACAAAAACTCATCAAAGTTAAATCTTTGAAAAAGATTAAAGGTAAATGAATCTTATCATATGATAAGTCTCTATCCGTAACTCCTGGACAATATGCTGTTATATACAAAAATAAAATTTGTTTAGGATGTGGAGAAATAAGAAAGATAATTAAATAGTATGGCAACAAAATGAACAACAAATAATATTAGAAGGGCGTGATTAGACTTTTGGAAGTCTAAACAACATTTTGAAGTGCCTTCTAAATCTCTTATTCCAGTAAATGATCCATCTTTAATATGGATCAACTCTGGTGTTGCCACTTTAAAGAAATATTTCTCTGGTGTAGAAAATCCACCAGCTCCTAGACTAACGAATAGCCAAAAGGCTATTAGAACTAATGATATCGAAAATGTTGGTCTAACATCTAGACACCATACATTCTTTGAAATGTTAGGTAACTTCTCCATAGGAGACTATTTTAAAAAGGAAGCTATTACTTGAGGTTTTGAATTATTAACTAAAGTATTTGGTTTTACTTTAAATAAACTGTATTTTACAGTTTATAAGGATGACCAAGATGCTTATGATACATGAGTTAGCTGCGGTGTAGATCCTACTCACATTGCTAAATGTGATAAGGATAGAAACTTCTGAGATGTCGGACAAGGTCCTTGTGGTCCTTGTACAGAAATATATTACGATCGTGGGGAAAAATATGATCCTAAGCATTTGGGTGAGGAACTATTTAGAAAAGACATTGAAAACGATCGTTATGTAGAAATATGAAACATCGTATTCAGCCAATTCAACAACGATGGTAAAAATAATTATAGCGAGCTTGCACATAAAAATATAGATACTGGCTGTGGACTTGAAAGATTAGCTTGTGTCTTACAAGACACATACACCAACTTTGAAATTGATATCTATCAAGATATCATCAAAGCTATTGCTAAGTTAACAAAGTTAACTTACAAACCAGATAACTATGTTAACCCTAGCAAAGAACAAACACAAATCAACTATGCTTATAGAATCATAGCTGACCACGTAAAAGCTTGTAGCTTTGCTATAGCTGATGGTGCACTACCAGGAAATACTGGTCGTGGTTATATTATTAGAAAATTAGCTCGTCGTGCTATTGTATATGCACATAAACTAAATATATCAGCTTCCATTGTCAAGCCTGTAGTTGAAGCTATAGTTAGTTCAATGAAAGACTACTATCCATATCTAGAAAAAGAACAAGCTAAAGTAATATTGACTTTAGAAAAAGAAGAAGCTCAATTTAAACATACATTAAAGAAAGGTATGGAATTATTTGACCATGCAGTTAAAAGCAACCCTATCCCTGGTGATGTAGCTTTCAAATTATTAGATACCTATGGCTTTCCTATTGAACTAACTCAAGAGTTAGCTGCGGCCAAGAATGTTAAGATTGACATGGCCGGTTTTAAGAAATGTCAAGAGCAACACTCTAAGATTTCTAAAACCAATGCTCCAGCTAAAGCTATGGCAATTCAAAATGCTACATTGATGGATTTTAAAGAACCATCAATATTTGATTACGATAGTAATGAATGTAAAGCTAAGATCATAGGTATATTTGATCAAGATTTCAATATTATTGGTAAAGTAATACCTGAAAAGCATAACTGATTAGTATTAGATAAAACAGTTATCTATGCTAACTGTGGTGGGGAAGTTTCTGATTGGGGTTGAATTGAAGTCGATGGCAACAAATACAAAGTATATGATGCAATCAAAGGGCCAAATGGTCAACACTTCCACTCAATCATAGGAATAAAAGGTCAAGACATAACTAAACACACTAATGTGTTAGTTAGTCTAGACCTTGAAGCTAAAAAGATTATTCAAGCTACACACACTTGCGAACATTTAATGCAAGCTGCACTACAACAATCAGTATCTAAAGATATTAAACAAATGGGCGCTCTAAAAAATCACCACAAACTAACATTTGACTTCCAATATCATAAGAAACTGACTGATGATGAACTACAAAAAGTAGAAGACTTAATTAATAAGTGAGTTAAAGAAGCTTTACCTGTAACAACTCACCTAAAGACTTTGGAAGAAGCTCAAGCTATGGGTGCTTTAGCTTACTTCGAAGAAGTGTATGCTAAAGTTAAAGGTAAACTAAGAGTTGTTCAAGTGGGTAATGTTTCTATAGAAATATGTGCTGGTAGACATGTAGCCAATACTAAAGATATAGGTCAATTCCACATCCTTAGATTAACATCTAAAGGTTCTGGTGCTTGAAGAATAGAAGCTATTGCCTCAGATGCTAATACTAGGGCTACTATTAATGAACTTAATAGTGAGATGGAAGTTAGATTATCTAATATCTTTAAACAAGCTCAAGATAATGAATTTAACCATGAAGTTGTAAAACAACTTAAGGCCATTAAGTTAAGTCAAGATTGAAAACAAACTAAGCTTAATAAAAAGAGTTTAGATGAACTAGAAAAAGTCTTTGATAAAGAATTGATTGACTTTAAACTAGTTAGAACTAAAAAAGAAGTTAATGACTTTGTCAATAACCTAAAAGTTGATGACAAGCATCCTTACAATACAATAGTATTGAATAATGCTAGTCAAGGGTTTATCTTTAACTTACCTAGAACATTATTAGATAAATACCAAAACAATGGTTTTGTTATTCTTAACATAACTGATAAGTTATCTTATATAGTATGTAAACATACTAATGCTAAGGTAGCTAAAGCCAGTGATGTAATAAAAGAACTTAATAAGTTAACTAATGGTCGTGGTGGTGGTAAAGACAACTACTGTCAAGGATCTTGTCCATCTACTGATAATGTAAAAAAAATAAAAGAGTTTGTAAACTCTTTTAAATAAAAATAACACCTTATGGTGTTATTTTTTTACAGGATTATTTTGTAAGTAGTGTAATGCAGGTCTTGTTCAATTAGGTCCAGTTGTGAAGCCAAAATTTGCAAAATAAACAATGTCTGCAGTGTCTAATTCAGCAATGCCATAATTGTCTTCCATATAATAAAATCTTCTAGTTAAAGATGAATTTGTATGATTTATGTAATTCACTTCATCTATTATTTGATCACTAGTATTAGCTTTTAAATATAGTTCTATTGAATATTCTTCGTCTGTTGACAAAAATTCTCAATCTTCATTAGGAGCTAATTCTCATTTCCCATCATCATTTTGGTCAGTAAGAGCACATGGGAAATTATCAAAAACAATTTTTTGTTCAACAAAATCATTAACTTTTCCTGAGAGACTCATAAAAACAGAATTAGAAAGGAATTCAACTACTCATGAAAATCTTTTTGTTTCGCGATCAAAAGAAGTTAGAGTAACTTTTAAATGTCCATCAAATGATAAAAAATTTGATCAAATTGAACCACCAAACATTCATTTTTCACACGCATTGTATATAAAGTCGTCGCAAAAGACTCTAGGGTCAGATTCCAATTTATCAAAATATAATTGTCAAGCAGTATCTTCATCTATACCTTTATCATCAAATAATTGCTCAGCAGGTTCATATTGAGTAATGTATGTATTAAATGGTACTGTTGGTTCAGATTCAATTGACTTTCTTTCAAATTTAAAATTATAAGTAATAGAATTACTTACTTGACTACAAGACGTAGCTAATGGTGTTACAATAGCTGGAATCAATGCTGAACTAGCAACTGGTATTAATTTATTTAGTAATTTCATAAAGTTTCCTCCACTAAAACGTTGTAAAGTTTTTGCTCATATAATGGCATCCAACACATATTTCGCCGTCTAAAACATAATGTCCAGCTCGACAATAATCATTGTCTCCATTTGCATCCTTGATTATGTTGTAAGAGCATAAATCAAATAACTCGTGTATACGCATAAATCTTGCATCATGAAAATATACATGTTTATTAGGATTTGAATGATCTCATGAGAATGATGCGCTATCTATCGAGCCATCAATGTTTGCTGATTCATCCAAAGAAACTGATCATTTTTTATCGTTTGACCTTACATTAGGATCTAACTCACACCAATAAACCTTTACTTGGCCCGACTCAGAAAGTCTAAATCCTATATGCATAGGTATGTTCTTAAATTGAACTTTTCTATATAGACCACCATGGTATGTGTGTGATGAATTAGTGTCTAATTCAACTGTTCATACATTTTCAAGATTTCATTCTTCAGTTCATGATATTCTAGCAGCAAAGTCTTCTTCGTATGATATTTCTTTGGTTAATTCAAAGTTATCAACGGTAATCTTAACTGAGCCATTCATTGTTTCTAATACACAATCTTCGTCTTGAACTATTGCTAAAAGACTAGCATATGTTCCACACAACAAATCATCTGCATAGATAGCTCAATTTTTATTCAAAGCTCCACCATAAAGTTGATATAAATCATCAAAATCAGGGTAAATACTTTGTTGTGCTAATGGTTCAAACTTAGGTTCATATGGTGTTAAACCATCAATTGAACGATAGTCATAACTAAAGTTGTATTGTAATGTATTACTATTAGTTGAACATGATGTTGCTAATGGCGCAATACTAGCTGCAGTAGCAACTGTACCAACTAATGGTAATAATGTTTTTAATAATTTCATGTTTTCCTCCAAACACATATATATTATATATAAATAAAAAATAACACATAGTGTTATTTTTTAGTTTTTTAGTCTTCTGGATAGTTATTAATTAAATAATGACAAGGGTCAAGACAATACATAGCTTCGTCGATAATGTCAAGTCCATCATATTCGTCTGTTTGACCTGTATATGCAAGTGTAACTATCTTAGCATCATAATTATCAATGTTTCAAACAATGTTATTGTTATTGTAGATATCATTGATTGCATATTCATCGACAAATTTAACTGAGAAGTCGTCAAGCTCGTCTTCACTAACTTCTTTATTTCTATCAATTGCCCAATATCCTGAAGGAGTAGCAATAATAGCAATTGGCATGTTGTTAATTTCAATTGTTCTATTGATATAATATGAGTCTGCTTTTTCAGCATTCATCATTTTCTCTTTTTCAAATTCACATCTTGTTGATAAAGAAAAAGAAATTTTTCCAGTTTCAGAGTCAAATGAACTAACATGACAGTCAGCACTTCCTTTATATTTTCCAATATTTGAGTTGTAGTATATTACATATATTAAGACATTTCAATAAAAACCCCAAGCCAAATCATCAGCAAAGACACTTTTATCTTCTGTCAGTTTATCAAAGTAAATTTGTGTTGCTGTTTCAGTGTCAATACCTTCCGTATCAACCATCTCAGCAGGCGTAACTTTACTAACATATGGATATAAAGGTTTTACCACTTTATCTTTTTTTATGTTATATTCATAGTCAAATGAATATGATGCACCATCTGTTTGTACGTTACCAGTTGTACAAGATGTTGCTAAAGGTACAACAACAGAAGCTGCTGCTGCAACACATGTTAAAGGTAATAATTTAGTTATTAATTTCATAAATTCTCTCCTTATTTCACTGAATTTTTCATAAGATAATGAGTGGCATTTATAACGTCTCCTTCATCATCAAAACACTCTTGTGACATTTTAGTGAATAATGAAGCAACATTTGAAAATCCAATATTTACAGGTTCTACCATTGATGTGAAGTCTGTGTTACTCAATTGCGGTGTTGGTATAATGCGCGTTGCAAGTCTTGACCCTTTATCCATATAATTGTCTTTATTTCATGTGATGCTTCCACTTTGAGATGCACCATCAAAAGATGTAGATGATCCAAATGTTAATTCTCAGCCAACTTTCTCGTCGTAACCGAAACTTACTATTCCTAGATTAGTAACTTTGGCACTTTTAATATCTAAAATGAAATTCTTAAATTCAAACTTTTGAGTTATAGAACCAACTTTTTCAATCTCTTCGCCTTCATCATTTTCTGTAACTAGTGTGTAATCAAACTTTCATTGAATAGTAAAACTGATTTTTCTTTTTTCAATCTTTTCAGCATTTTGTGTACGTTCATCAACACTATAAGGTTCTACTGAATTAAGTGTTAAATCAGAACTACCACTAATTTTCTTTAACTCATATTCCTTGTCAGTGATTTGTGAAAAAACATTTACCATATACGCATTCAAACCACACAAAAAGTCATCTGATAATAATGAGTGGTCTGCATCTAATTTATTGTAGTATAAAGTACGAGCAGCACTGATAGTCATTGATTCAGTGCTTTGTTGTGGTGCAGGAGCAAATTTAGGTTCGTATTTAGTTAAACCTGCAGTGTCTTCAACATCATAGCTGAATGTATAAGTTCCAACGCTAGCTGAGTCTGTAGAACAAGATGTAGCTAATGGAGCAGCTACGGCTGCTACAGAAGCAATACTAGCTAATGGTAATATTTTCTTTAAAATTTTCATATTTTAGTCCTCTCAATATTCTTTTTGCATATAGTGGCTTTCAAAGCACATAAATGCTTCAATTGCACTTATTGCATTTGCATTCACATCAACGATACCATCAGTATCAAAAATGTTAACTTCTTCTAATGGGTTAGTATGATTTCAGTACATAGTTGCTGCTTTGTGAAGACCTTCCTTCTCTACATCTTCATGCAAAGATATAGATCAATCTTCATCATCTACTAATGATTCAGGTTCGTTGTAGAATGAAGTGCAAACATATCATGATCCTTCATCATTCGCATAGTATGGATCTTCAATTAATTCAATTGGAAAGTTTTTAAATTGAACTTCATAGTGATCTATCTTGCTTCCTTTAGTCTTGCCTTCTTGAGATGCTAAACGCTTCTTTGTGTTCTCTTTAAAGTTTATATCAAGTACAAATGAGAAAGATATAACTCCAGTTTCTTTATCATAAGAGTCAACAGTACCTTTGATGTAATAAGACTCGCTTCTATTTTTCTTTCCTAAACTTTCATTTAAATGAATTCGGCTTTGATAAAAGTAATATATTACATCATCAATAAACACTCTAACATCTTCTTCCATTTTATCTAGGTAAATGCTTTGAGCGTCCGCTTGATCAATAGCTTTATCTGAAGTCGGTTCATGTGGATCAAACATTGCAATGTATGGATCTGGTTCTTTTTCACCATCATAAAGTAATCCAAACTCAATTGAATTTAAACTACTATTAGAACATGAAGTTGCTAATGGAGCAGCTATAGCTGCTACAGAAGCTAAACTAGCAATAGGTAATAACTTTTTTAATAATTTCATAATTTATCCCCCCTAAATTAGTAATTAATTTGAACATTATTACTTAAATAATGTCCATTTCATCCATAATATCTAAATTCAGGTGTTCAGTATTCAACACTGAAGCCACCGCCAATTAAATCTTCAAGATCGAATCGTACATATTGATCTGTGTATGATCAAATATTAAACTTAGTGACAGAAGCATCTTGGTTGTCTAATGTTCATGTGATGTCATTGTTTAAAACAGCATCACCACGTTTACATTCGTCAACATATGAAATAGATGTATTTTTGTAATATTTGCTTAAAGCATCATCATCAAACATATCGTCTCATATTGTTGTTACACCATATGTAACAAGTACGTCAACAACATATGGATAAACCATTATTGGTAAATGTGTAAATGATATTTTTCTATTTACATAACCATCATATGAGAATTCAAAATATTCATCTGAGCATGTAAAAGTGTAGTTAGATTTAATGTAACCATTTACATAACCACCCATTAATGGGCCGCCGCTATCAGTTACAAATTCTGTTGGTTCAAATGAATCAACACATACTTGAATGTTTCCGTCTATTTTATCATATCAATCAAAATATACTTCTTCATAGATTTGATCATACATAGCGCACATCAAGTCATCTGCATATAGACTAGGATCTTTTTTCATTTGATCAAAATAAAGTAATTGAGCTGTTTCAATATCCATGTAACCATATGGAGTTTGTTGAGGTAAAGCTTCGAATTTTGGTTTATATTCAGCAATCTCTTCTGGGTTTTCAGCATCATAAGAGAATGAATATGAAACAACTTTACCCGTATTAGAGCAACTAGTTGTTGCTAATGGAGCAGCTACTGCTGCAACAGAAGCTAAACTAGCTACTGGTAATAGTTTCTTAATTAATTTCATTTTTATATATTCGCTTTCTGTATTCCTTTCATATCAGGAAATACCATAATATTATATATATAAATATATTATTTACATAAAAATAACATAGACACCCGTCTTAAGTCATTTTTTAAATAATTAGCAAAAATTGCTATTATTTAACTTTAGATTTAACAATATTAAAGTGATCTTCAAATTGAAGGTTCTTATTGATTTTACAAACTAACTTCAATTTGAAAATCTTGTTTAATTCTCTTGCAACGCCTTGCTCGTGGTTATTGCGTTTTGTTATGAATTTAGCAGCATTTTTAGCGGATTTGCAACCGTTTTTCATTGCATAGCCAAATCCTGCTATTGATAACATTTCTTTATCATTATCATTATCCCCAAAAGCATAGCATCTTTCTAGGGGAATATCATAATAAACTGATAGGTATTGTAATGCCATTCCCTTATTAGGGAAAAGGCTATTAATTTCTATAATTGTACCTACGTGTTCTTCTGTTCAACTACGTACTACAACAGAAGAACAAACTTTCCTAATTTCCTCTTCTAAAATCTTAGCTTTTGACATGTCTCTAAGTTCAACTAGAATAGAGTATGCTCCATTCTTTAATTTAGCAAAATCATCAGAGACAAATTTGATGTCTTTTGTTGTATAAATGTTGAATTTTGCTAGTTCTTGTTTTACTTGATTATTTGTCACTTTTTTTCTAAAATCTTTTAGAAAATAAGTTCCATCTGGAGTTTCAAAAATAACATTCAAAAGCAATTTTTGGATGACTGGATTACCAAAAATTTTATAAATTACTTCTCTATTTATAAAGAAGTTTATTGGTTTAAAACCTGGATCTGTTGGGTTAAAAATAACAGCCCCATTGTAGTTAACAAGTGGTGTTTTTAATCTTAGTTGACGATAATAAGTAATACTTGCTCTTTCTGGTCTAGCAGTAAATAAACAAACAATATGTCCTTGTCTAGATAGTTTGTTTATTACTTCTCTAGAATAAGAACGAATATAACAGTCTTTGTTTAATAATGTACCATCTAAGTCAGTGCAAATTAAACAACGTTTGTCAAATTTAACCTTTGCTAGTCTCTTGTTAATTCTTCGGTGAAGAACTTTAGCAGGAAGACGTTTCTTCTTTGTTTTAGCCATTATTTCATTCCAATAGCTTTATAAACAGCTTCTGTCTTTTCTTGTACTAGCTTTGTACATTCTTTAGCATTAGCAGTTAAAATAGGTGCTAATTTGCTATCATAGATTTTAAGAGCTTCTTTATATCTACCTTGTAACATATTTAATTCATCACAAACCATCTTAATTAAATCTGTCTTGAATACACCATAGTTAGGAGCATCTTTATATGCTTTTTCAATGTCTGCATAACTCATACCAGTTAAAGCAGCATAGATTTCAATTAAATTTGCTAAACCTGGTTGTTTTTCTTTATCATATTTAACTTTGTTAAAGCTATCAGTTTTTGCTTTTTTAATCTTATCAGCAATAACTTCTGGACTATCCATAATAAAGATTGTTCCTTTTTCGTTGATGTTAGATTTAGACATCTTTATTGATGGATCTTGTAAGTCCATAATTCTTGCACCGGTTTTTAAAATATATGGTTGAGGAACTTTAAATAATGGTTGTCCATTATTTCTCTTTGCATATTTTTTATTCATTCTTTCAGCAATGTTTCTTGCTAGTTCCATATGTTGTTTTTGGTCAGCACCAACAATAACAGCATCTGCATCATATAGAAGAATATCTGCAGCCATTAATACTGGATACATTAATAATCCTGTAGGAATCATTTCTGTTCCATTGCCTACAGCTTTCTTAGCTTTATCTTTAAATTGTGTCATTCTATTTAGTTCACCTAAAGTTGTATGACAAGTTAAGATATGAGCTAATTCTGTATGGCTCTTAACTTCTGATTGATAAAAGATTTTAACTTTATTAAAATCTAGTCCACAAGCATAGAACATACAAACAACTTCTTTTCTGTTTGCTGCTAATTTTTCTGGATCAAATGTATTAGTAATTGCATGAAGATCAGCAACAAAAACATACATGTCGAACATGTGAGATGTTTGAACATATGGTTTTATCGCTCCAAGATAATTACCTAGAGTGATTCTGTTAGATGGTTGAATACCACTTAACATAATTGGTTTGTGATTCGTGTTTTTCATAATAATATATTTTTTTAATTATAATCTTATGGGAATTATATTTAATAATTATGTCAAAAAAATTCTTTATATATTGTAATGATTCTACTAAAAGCCAACAAGCAAAAAGAAAACTCGCTTCTGCTTTTAGAAAGTTAGGTTGTACTATCTCTCCAGATGCACAAAACATTGTAGTTTTAGGTGGAGATGGAACATTTGTTCATGCCTACAATACTTATGCAAAGAAAAATGTAAAAATGGTTTTAATCAATACTGGGCTAGTTGGTTTTTATAGTATTGATTTAAAACTAGATGCTAAAGCTATTATCAAATACTTTGATAATGATAATAACTTTTATAAACCAGATGTTGTTGCTTGCAAAGCAGGCAAGAAAACTTACTATGCAATTAACGAAATCTTGGTAGAAGGAATCAATACAATCTCTGCAGATATTGCTATTAATGGTAACCACTATGAATGATTCTGAGGATCAGGATTGTGTTTCTGTACTAAAACTGGATCTACAGGTTTAAACAAATCATTAAAGAATGCTATCTTGCTAACTAAATCAAAGATATGAGAAATGTCTGAAGTATCACCACTAGCTCATGCCAAATACCTATCTATAGGTAATGCTGTTGTACTTGATGGTAAACAAGAAGTAGAACTAACAAACTTAAAAGCTAATGGCCAAATGGTGTTAATGAATGATGGTTATGAACACCAAATTGACTGTAAAGAATCTATTAAGTTTTCTTTAAAGACATTAAGTGCTCAAATTGGTTTCTATAAGGAACTTAAACCATATCTAAACAAACTACAAAAAGTATTCATTATTGGAGAAAAGAAATAATGTCATTTAAAACAAAGTTTTTAAACATCATAACTTTTGGTCATTTAAGCAGAAAAGCTAAAAAAGAAGCTGCTAAACAAGCTGAAACTAAAAACACCGAATTAACATTAAATACAATGACTTTACCAGATGTTGCAGCACTAACAGGAGCATTAGGTGGATATGAAAATATTGTTAATGTTTCAGCAACCATTTCAACCATTACTTTTCAAGTAAAACAAATGGAAACAATTAACTTTGATTTACTTAAAAAGATTGCTATAAAAGGTGTAATTAAATCAACAGATAACATCACCCTTTTAATTGGTGATTGTGCCACTGCTTTAAAAGATAAAATCTTAGAAAACAAAAATAGGGTTTAACCCTATTTTTTAGTTATGAATTGTGACATGATATTTATTTAAGCGAACGTCAGATTTGATTGTTTTTATGATGTTATATTTAATTGTTCCATAATTAGATTTACTTGGAATTGTTGGAACAAATATAACATTAATATTTTGATTGTTTATATCTACTTTAAAGGAAGCAATTCCTTTAATGTTTTTAATCTTCGATTCAATGATTTTGATTGTGTTAGCTTCATTTGCAGAAGGTACATGTCTTGCGCCTTTTCTTGCTGCAGATCAGGCATCAGCACATCTAACTAATAGCACATAATCATCGTTGCAATTTGTTCTATGATGTTTCAAGATTCCATTTACAACTTCATGCGGTAATTGACACTCTTTTGCTATCTTCACACCAGTGTCAATATGATCATATCTTCTTTCATAATCTAGGGCTTTACCAATATCATGAAAGAAGCCTACTTCCTTAGCAGTTTGTGGATCTAGTCCTAAGTCAATTGCTAAGGCTTCACAAATCAATGCAGTCTCATAACAATGTTGTAAAACGTTTTGACTAAATGATCAACGGTATTTTAAACGACCAACATATTCAAATAATTGTTGGTTTTCAACCTTGATATTTAGAATACCTAAATACTTCTTACCAGTTTCGTAACACTCTTTCTCAATTAATCTCTTTTCCTTTTTATAAACATTTTCAATAGCTGTTGTATCAAAAGCTTGAGATTTTATTAAGTGATTAATTGTGTTAATTGCAATTTGTTTTTCATATGGGTTTGGACTAGAGATTTCTACATACTTGCTATCTCTATCTACATTGATATTGCAATTAGTAATTTCATTTAATCTTTTAATGTTTTGTCCCTTTTTACCAATCAGTAATGGTTTGTTCTTATCATTGATTGGTAAATAGTGGACAGATGATTCATTAATAATCTTTAAGTGCAAGGGTTGCATTGTGTTTAATAAAGTGTGTCTTAACAATTCATCTTTATGTTTTTGAATTTCATTATTAATCTTAAATAATTCTTGAGCTTTATATTCTTGTAATTCAGCATCAAGAATAACTTTAAGATCATTTAAACTCTTATCATGATCAAGATAGTCTTGATCAATTAATTTCTTTTTATATTGTTCTATCAATCTTTTGTATCTTTTGATTTCTTTATCTAATGGTTCGTATCGATAATTGTCAACCATTTGTTTTGGTTGCTTATGTCTTTTAATCTTTTTAACGCGCAAAACAATGATAAAGGCTGCGCAGCCAATAATAATCATTGTTAATACGATACAAATAATTAATAAAGTTAAATCAGAAGAAGATAAATTAGTTGGCATAAATACCACCTTTCTTCTACCCATTAAATCTAACTTATTATATAGGTAAATCATATTATTAACATATATTTGTAAAAAATATACATAATATAAATATATGACTCGTTTGGAAAAGTGAGAGAGCTACCGTCGTGAAATTGACCAATCATCTATGATTGGACAATCAATTAATGACCAAGCAGCCAAAATTGAAAAATATCATAGAGAGATTGACAGAATCAATCCTGCTATTTTACAAAATGTGGCTCCAGCTAATCTTAACTTACAAAAGGGTGTTAGTGAAGTAATAGTAAGCCAAAAACGTGTTCCAGCACAAATCACTAAGATGTTTAAGGATTTAAACAAAGCAAGACCAATTAGTAATAAAAATACTATTTCTACAATCTTGTTTAATTTAAAAAACAACAACATCTTAGGTGATAACAAGAAAGTTAAAGAAGATTGACTTAGCACTAATTCTGATTATGCTAACTTATCTGCTTTTATTAAGGCAGCTAATCTAGATCTAAGCAAAGATAAAGAATTAGAAAAAGACTTACAAACAAAGTTTGAAAGTCTATCAAACGCTAAAGCTGATGCACAAGTATTGACCATTAATGCATTAAACAAAAATGGTCAAAAGAATATTGGACATCATGTCTTTATCATTTCTGTTGCAATAGCTTTAGTCTTCTTTCTTCTAATTTTGGTATTATTATTTGTAAGGTGGTTTGCATAACATGAAAAAAGAATTAATTCAAATTGCAATTGATGGACCTGCAGGAAGTGGTAAAACCACTGTTGGTCAATTAGTTGCTCAACGTTTAGGTATAACATATCTATCTACAGGAAGAATCTTCCGTAGTTATGCTTTTGCTTTAAAGGATATTGATTGTACTAATGAGGAAAAAGTAAATGAAGAAATGAAACAATTCGAATTTGGTTTCAAAGATGGAACATTCATGATTAATGGTCTAGATGTAACTCTAGAAATCATGAAAGATGTTTACTCCATGAATGCATCCACAATTAGTAAATATCCTTTAGTTAGAAAACAATATGAAAAGGATTTAAAAGAAATTATTAAGACTACGTCTTTAGTGATGGACGGAAGAGATATTGGAACAGTAATCCTTCCAGATTCTCCTTACAAATTCTTTTTAGATGCAAACGTTAAGGAAAGAACTAAACGTAGAGCAAAAGATAATGGTATCCGTTTAGGATCTAAAGACTTTGATAAATTACTAGAAGATATCAAAGCTCGTGATTATCAAGATACTCACAGAAAGGTTTCACCTTTAAAGAAAGCTAAAGATGCAACCTACATAGATTCTAGTGACATGACAAAAGAAGAAGTTGTTGACTTAATAGTTAACACTGTTAACAAAAAGAGACAAGTATTAACAATTAAAAAAGAACCATGAAAAAAATAGCATTAGTTGGAAAACCTAATGTCGGTAAGAGTTCATTATTCAATAGAATAATTGGTCACAAGAAAGCTATTGTTGATGATGCTCCTGGTATCACCAGAGACCGAAATTACGCTACTGCCACTTGGGTAGGACGTGATTTTTCTCTTATTGATACTGGTGGTATTTTAAAGAACGTTGATGCTCCTTTTCAAGAAGTAATCAATCAACAAGTTAACTATGCTATTGAAGAAGCAGATATTATCTTATTCATTGTTTCACAAAAGGAAGGAATCAATGCACAAGATCAATACATTGCTAAACTTTTAAAAACTAAAGCTAAAAACAAAAAGATTATCTTGGTTGTAAATAAAGCAGAAAACTATAACCACAGCTCAGATAAAACTTTCTATAACTTAAAGTTTGGTTCATTCTTTCCTATTTCCTGCACTCATGGAATAGGAATAGGTGATTTATTAGATGAAGTTGTAAAACAACTTGATAAAACACCAGAAAGAAAAGAAGAAGCATCATTTAAATTTTGTATTATTGGTAGACCTAATGTTGGAAAGTCTTCATTAGTTAATACCTTAATTGGTCAAGAAAGAGTAATTGTTTCTCCAGTAGCAAATGCTACAAGAGATTCAATTGATTGTAAATTTAAATATCATGGCAAATCTTATACTATCATTGATACTGCTGGTATTAGAAGAAAAGGCAAGATGTCAGCTAATGTAGATAAGTACTCTTATCTACGAACACAAGAAGCAATCTCTAGATCAGATTTAATTATTGTAATGCTAGACGGATCTGAAGAGTTTAATGAACAAGATGAAGTAATTGCTGGTCTGGCTCATGCTGCTAACATTCCAACAATTATCGTTGTTAACAAGTGGGATTTAGTTAACAAAGAAAACAACACTATGTCTAAATTTGAAAAACTAATTCGTGCTGACTTTGATTATTTAAATTGAGCACCTATTGTTTTCATCTCTGCTAAAGACAACAAACGTGTTCATACTATCTTCAATACAATTGAAGATATACAAAAGAAACTTAAAATTAAAGTTGCTACTAGTGCAATTAATGAAGTTGTGTCTCGTGCGCAAATTCTTAACCCCCCACCTAAATTTAAAGGTAATAGAATAACAATTCATTATGGAACACAAGTAGAATCTAGAATTCCTACTTTTGTATTATTCACTAATGATCCTAAGTATCTACATTTTAGTTATGGTAGATATATAGAAAACCAACTAAGACAAGCATTTGGTTTAGATAATGTCCCAGTAACTGTCTACTATAAAGACAAGAATGCGAGAATCAGAAAATAAAAAGAGGTTCTACCTCTTTTTTATATTCATTCATTATGGTTAACTTTCATATACAAACGTTTAGTTAACTCAGCTAGAATAATATATCCAACAATAATGCCTAATAATGCTAATCAGAATCATGGGTTTAAAGCATTAATATCAGCTGGGTTTGGTGCAAATTGTAAACCAAAACTTAAACCAGGTATAAATGGAACAGCTGCTAAGAACAACATTGAACCACAAGTTGCTAACACAACAGGTAATGATGGGTTTGTTTGGAAGTATGCTGTTTTTCTACTACGTAGAACATGGATAATAACTGTTTGACTAACAGCCGCTTCAATAAACCACCCTGCTTGGAATAGCATTTGTGTTTCTGGACTGTTGTAACCAAATGCAAAGAATAAGATAGCGAATGTTACCACATCAAATATTGTGCTAACAGGTCCTAAGATCACCATGAACTTGATAATCGACATGGCATTTCAATTCTTTGGAGTCTGTAAGAACTTATTATCAATTGCATCCCACGGAATTGATAATTGTGTAAAGTCATAGAACAAGTTCATGAAGATAATTTGAATCGGCATCAAAGGATTGAATGGTAATCATACAGCTGCAATCAACATTGATAACATGTTACCAAAGTTACTACTTAATGAAATCTTGATATATTTCATGATGTTAGCAAATGTTCTTCTGCCTTGTAATGCACCATTACCAAGGATCTCTAGATCCTTTTCTAGTAAGATAACATCAGCAGATTCTTTAGCAATATCGACTGCTGTATCAACTGAAATAGCAATATCTGCTGCTCTCATAGCAGGAGCATCATTAATACCATCTCCCATAAAACCAACTACGTGTTTGTTAGCTTTCAAAGCTGTAACAATAGATGCTTTTTGTTCAGGAGACAATTTGGCAAAGATTGTTACATCTTTAACTTTTTCTCTTAGTTGTTCAAAGTCCATCTTTTCAATATCATCACCAAGTAAGACTTTGTTAAAGCCTAATCCTAGTTGTTGACAAATATATTTAGTTACTTTTTCATTATCACCAGTTAAGATCTTTATTTGAACACCTTTAGCTAGTAAATCCTTAACAGCTGCTTTAGCAGACATCTTAGGTGGATCTAGTAGGGCAATATATCCAACAAGCATTAAATCCTTTTCATCTTCGTCTGAAAAGGCTTCATTCTTTAATAATGGTTCGTGGTTAGTTGCTACACAAATAACTCTCATACCATTTTCATTTAGATCTGCTATTTGTTTTTTAATCTTATTAATTCATTCTTTAGTTAAGTTTTCTTCTTTGTTATTAACAAGAACTTTTGAACAAACATTTAAAATTTCTTCAGAAGCACCTTTGGTAATTAGACGTTTGTGTCCTTCTTTATCCATAACAATAATGGACATTCTTCTTCTTTCAAAGTCAAAAGGTATTTCATCCACCTTTTTATATTCTTTGACTTCGTCCATTATTTTTCTTTGCATTGCTCTTTCTACAATGGCTTTATCAATCAAGTTCTTTAAACCTGTTTGATGGTATGAATTTAAACAACCATAAAGTAAAACTTTATTGTCTTCCTTACCTTCAACATTTAAATGTTCTTGAAGAACAATATGATCTTCTGTTAATGTTCCTGTTTTATCAGTACACAAAACATCCATTGCTCCAAATGTTTGAATAGCATTAACATTTTTAATAATAGCTTTTTGCTTTGAAAACTTGATTGCCTCTTTAGTTAAGTTAAGAGTAACAATCATTGGTAACATTTCAGGAATAATGGCAATAGCTGCTGCTAGTGAGAATGTTAAAGCCTCAATTCATGGGTTTTTACCAAATAAATCAAAACCACCAAATTGATTCTTTAATCCTTTAATAATAAAGATAATTAAGCACATGGCAGCCATTGTTATAAGGATAATGTGGCCAACCTTCTTAATTCCCTTATCAAAGCTTGTTTGTGGTCTTTTTGCACCAACAGCTTTTGCAACCTTACCTAGGAATGTATCTTTTCCTGTTTGAACAGCAATACCATATGCTGAACCTGAAGCAACAGTTGTACCCATGAAACAAATGTTAGTACAACTTAGTGCATTACCTACCTCCGTAGGAGTAATGGCGGTTTTTTCTACTGGTTCAGATTCACCAGTTAGTGCAGATTGCGTAATGAAAAGGTCTTTTGCATATAACAATCTCATATCTGCAGGAACCATGTCTCCCGCAGCTAAGTGAATAATATCACCTGGAACAATTTGTTCAATAGGGATTTCTTTTTTCTTTCCCTCACGTTCAATGGCAGCAGTGGTATGAATCATTTCATTTAACTTTTCACTTGCTTTACCAGATTTAAAGTTTTGAATAAAGTTTAAAGTACCTGATAAGACAATCATTCCAATAATAATTCCAAATGATACTCATTCAGCTACTTTTATTCCTTCCCCTGTTCATAAAGGTAAAAGGATTGTTAACAATCCTACAACTAATAAAATTAAAGTAAATGGCGTTACAAAAGCATCAAATAATGTTTTGTATCAAGTTACTTTATTTTGATTAGCAATAGTATTGAAGCCATATCTATCTAATTTGGCTTCAATTTGTTCTTCTCTTAAACCATTTTCAGAGGTTTCAAAGTCATTAAGCAAAGCTTTAGGTTGCTTAGTAGCTTGTTCTACTAAGAATTGCCCTTGTTTTTGCGTAATATATAATTTTCTTTTTTCTTTTCGTTGTTGTCTCTTAGACATGTTATGAGCATGCTAAGCAAATCAAGCAAGATTAAAACAATGTAAGGATAAATACATCGCTGTTATCTAACTGTATCGATTCACTTGTCATATTTATCCTTTCCTTGTTAATATGTTAATTATACATATAAATAAAAAAATAAAAAGAGGATTTATCCTCTTTTTAGAAACAACGTACAAAGAAGTTTTGTAATCTAATGTGAGATTTAACTCTTTCGCATGTTTTGCTATCAGGTGCGATTACAGCGATTAGATATGTTCCAGGAGTTAAATTTTTATTTACTTTAACTTCAGTATCTAAAGTTCATGCTACACAGTTGTTTTCAGATAAATATTTAACAAAATCTTCAACTTCCTTTTGAGCTTTAAAGTAAACAATTGTCTTAAATCTTCTACCTTCAATTGTTAAAGCACGAATACTTGAATGTGATAACATGTCAAGATCAATGTTTCCGCCAGATATTAGCATAGCTACTTTTCTGCCTTTAACATTAACCTTTCCAGCCATTACTGCAGCTGTTGGCATTGCACCTGCACCTTCAGATACAATTTTACCTTTTTCCATTAGTAAGTTAATTGCACGGGCAATTTCATCTTCAGTAACAGTTACAATCTTATCAACCTTATCTTTGATAATATCAAAGGTAATAGTTCCAGGTGTTTTAACAGCACAACCATCAGCTAGTGTTGGAACTCCTTTGCTGTAAGAAATTAATTTCTTTGCATCAAAAGATTTCTTCATTGCTGGGAAGTTTTCAGCTTGCACACCAATAACTTCAATTTTTGGATCAAGAGCTTTAACATAAGTAGCAATACCACTTATTAAACCTCCACCACCAATTGGAACAATGAACATATCAATGTCTGGTTGCTTTTGTAAAATATCATCAGCAACAGTTGCTTGACCAGCAATTACAAGTGGATGATCATATGGAGGGATTTCTGTTAATCCCTTTTGTTTAGCTAATTTCTTACTTAATGCATAAGCGGCATCAAAGCTTGGTTCTGGAGCAAGAATTACTGTTCCACCGAAGTTCTTTGTTGCTTGAATCTTAGCTAATGGTGCATTAGATGGCATACAAATGTATGACTTAATACCTAATGTAGATGCAGATAATGCTGTACCTTGTGCATGGTTACCAGCAGAAGCACAGATAACACCCTTCTTCTTTTGCGCAGGTGTTAAGTGCATAATAGCATTTAAGGCACCTCTAATCTTAAATGATTTAACAGCTTGTACTGTTTCAGCACAATGGTATAATTCACCTTTAAATTCATTAGATAATGTTGGACAATATTTAACTAAAGTTGGATAAATTAAACCAGACTTTTTCATATTTCTAGCAGCTTCGTGAATATCATGAAGCGTAACTCATTCTTTTTTCATATAAAAACCTTCTTTTAATTATTATATCTTTATATTTCAAAAGAAAAAGAGGATGTACATCCTCTTTTATCTATATGGCAGGGGTGGCAGGATTTGAACCCACAACACGCGGATTTGAAGTCCGCAGTTCTGCCGTTGAACTACACCCCTAATAATAACTTAATATATTATATGAATAAATCAAGTTATCAGTTTTTTTCTTTTAATAATTCAGCAAGACCTAATAAAACCATGTTTTTAGTTTCTTTATACTTTTTGTTGATCTTTACAAAACGGTAAACATCTCCACCAGTTAAAAAGACTTGTTCTGGTTTTAATTTGTATTCTTTAACAACTTTTTGAATAAATCCATCTATTACTCAGTTTGCTCCAGTTGCAAATGCGTCACGAGTATTAGTAGATTTATCCATATCATATTCCTCAGGAATATAATCACGTGGAATAGTTGTTAATGTAGCAAGATGTTCCATTCCTTTTGACATACTTGGAAAAAGGAATGTATTGATAATTTGTGTATTTTTTAGAACAATACCAAAATATGCAGTTCCCAAACTACAAACAAAACTTTCCTTAAATTGCTTTGAAGCATAGTATGCACAAAGCATGATGTCTGAACCGATAAACACATCGTCTGGAATATTAGATAAGTCTAAAATGTTTTTGAAATCTGGTCTTGAGACAATTCTAATCTCACAATTTAAAAGTTTTTTAAGTTGCGCATTAAATGGTTGTGCATAATCAACAGAAGCAGTTATAGACTCAATTACTTTTGTTGGGTGACGATCACCCAAATATAGAAACTTAGACAAAATTTCTCTAGCATTAACTGTCCTTGGGCAGTTTTTATATTCAATGATTTTTTCATAAGAACTATCGTAGATAGCTGCTTTTATATAGCTATTACCATAGTCAATTAACAAATAATTTGGTTTCATTATTTTAATCCTCTACTATACCAATGAATTTGTCTAATTGTTCTTTTGCGATATTTAATAATTTTGTTTGTTTGAGGCATTGTTCAAGTTCATAGATAAGCAAAAACTGAACAAACAAAGATGTAATTTTTTAGTTTTTGCATGTTGAAATTAGCAATGTATTTTTTCCAATCAATGCTTTCATATCATCATAGTCTAGCTTCTCTAATAAAGTTCGCATAATCTCAATAGTCTGAAGCTAATCCACATCATTCATAATCAATTAGGTGTAATTTTTTGTTATTATCAATGATGATATTTAAAGCATTGATGTCAGTATGACTTACTACTGTTGGGTCTTCTCTATATTTATCAATGATCCCTAAGTACTTTGTTTGGAATTTTAAATCTAAACGATATAAGTTATCATTGTAAACATCAAAGTTAATTGGTTTAAAAGTGTTTTCTTTAGGAAGTTTTAATTGATGAATTTTCTTTATTAAAGAAAATAATTCATCAGTGTGTTTTCACTTCTTTCATGAATAAATTTTAGGGTTTGTTCCTTCAATTCATTCTTTTATGGCAACACCAGTTCTTGCATCAAAATAAACAAATTTCTGATCACCCATTAATGATATTATTTGGTGTTCATTAGCTCTATTAATTAAATCACTACGATGCGGTATTCTTACTTGGTACTTCTTTCCATTTTCAAATGTTGCCAAGTAAGAAATGTTAGTGTAACCACTATGGATATCTTCCATAGATATCACTTTACCATTTTTATCCTCAAATACTTTTTTTAATAAGTTTTGAGCATATTCATCTTTTTTATTAATTTGTCTCATTTTGTTTTGCCTCTGAAAGAATCTTCTCTTCTCTTTGTTTTAAACGCATACCATAGAATGTTGCAATAACATCTATATCTGCAGTTAATTCAGCATAGTTGATGTTAGCTATTTGTAAACGTTTCATGTTTCCGATCTTGTTGTCACCAAAGTGTAAACAGTCACCGTTTCCATGTAATTGATATCCACGATGGTTGTCAAAGATCTTCATGCTTTCTTCTTGGCTATTTAAAGCCAAGATGTATTTATCACTAACATTGTCAAAGATATCTTTATCTAACACATCATTATTAGCCATATATGATTGTAAGATTAGATATACACCAACTTTCTTACCGTTTTCTAAAATATCAGTAAGGATCTTATTGTTTTGGAATGTTTCCTTAATTAAACTATCAAAGTTAGTGATCAACACTAAAATATGTTTCATTTTAGGTTGCAAGTTTCCAACTGTTCTGTTATATTGATCAACAGTGTTAACATTATTAACTTTTAATAAACTTATACGTTCATTAACAGTTCTTTGAATTTCATGTAATTTGTCCGTACATAAAGTAATAGAATCACATACTCTTCCTTCGGAATGTGGTAGGTTACTAAAGTATGAATAAGTAGACTCTACATTAGGGTTAAGAACAATAAGATCTAACTTATCTGGATTAGTAATATAACACATTGATAGTGTCATTAATACTGCCAATGTTGATGAACCAGAACCTTTCTTACCAACAATCAATGCTGAAGAGTTGTTACGGAAGTTTTGCGTTGCCAATGCTCCGTCCTTATTTATTCCAAACACTGCTGTTAGATCTTTACCATCATTGTAAAGTTCAAACATTGTTCTTAAACATAGTTTAGAGAAATATATGTTATCTATTTCAATATTGATGATGTTTCCACGTAATGAGATATTGAAATGATCTAGTCTCATTACTTTAGCTATTCTTGGTTGTAATTGTAAAATAGTTTTGATTTCTTGTTTGTTTTTAGCTTCAAAACAAATTTCACTAAATGAAGAATAAACATTGATATCTGTTGGAACACAATCAATATTACAGTTTTTAAATAATGTTACTAAACGGTTTTGTAAATGTCTAGCACGTTTGAAGTTAGCGCTATGTCTATTAACATCGGTATTAGGTAACATATTGTAAGGAAGTGATCCGCTTGCTAAAGCAACCGCCTCAACTTCAGTACGTTTCTTTTTTCTAAATTTATTTTGGTTATCACGCTTAGACTTTAATTCGTTGTAACCATCATATTTAAATGTTCCACCTAATTTTCTAATTAATCATCCACGTAATTTTAAACCAACACGTGTAGTACGATAATTAACATTTAGAATTAATAGGATACAAATAATTAGAACTATTGCTGAAACAACAATTAGAACAATGAATGATAGGAAAGTAAACAAGTATCCTATTAATTCACCAAATATACCACCAGTTACATAATAGTTAAAGAAACCATCATATCTTCAATTAGTAAAATAACTAAATCATTCATTATGATAGTTAGTCATAATTACATTAAAGCCTTGTACTTCTTTTAATGTTGTAACTAATAAACCAGTTACACCAGAAACTATACAACAAGCAGCAATTAAACCAATAAAGCTGAAAATGAAGAATCTTTTATCCTGCACTATCCGTGAATAGCCAGTATTAAACATTCAGCCTATTTCAGCAAATATAGCTAAACCATAGAAGATATATTTGCCAAACCCAAATAAATAATCAAATAATCCATCTACATAACTACCAATAAATGGTACACGGGCAAAGACTACTATTGTATATAACAATAGTGCTATCTTTCCTATATACTTTCAAACAGTTGCAACTTTACGTTTATGTTGCAATTGTTCTTTATTAGAGGGAGGAACAAAGTTACTTCCTTGTTCCGCTGCTGTAGATTGATCTATTATTTTTTGAGTATCAGCCATAATCTATTCTTTGTCTTCTGCTAAACCTACTTTAGCTTTGTCAACAGCATCCTTATAAATTATTGTTAACAATACTAATGGACGTTTACCAAACTTCTTTTCATATTGTTTAACAATTTGTTTTTTAAAGTAATCTTGTTGATCTCTTGATAAGTTTGTATTAGGTTTTAAACTATTTAACAAATCAAGCATAGTTGTATTTAGAGTAGTGTTAATTTCATTAACAATCTCTTGGTTTTTTGGATCAGCTTGATTCAAAACACCAACAATGTTGTAGTTGTAGTGTTCAATTTTCTTAGCGTGTTTGTCAAGTAATAAACTTGCAAGGACACAACCAGAGTCTGCCATTTGTTCGCATTCAAACAATCCACTAGCTCCCACATCATATAGTCCTTGGTTACCTACATATTGTTCTACAAGCTTAATATGTCTTTTAGCATCTATGAACTTGCCACCATCAAATGTAGCAATTTGTCCATTACCTAAAATAATAATGTTCTTTTGGGGAGTTATAACTTTGCTACATATCTCTTTATATTTAGCAAAGTCCATAAATAATCCACCAATAGGAAGAATATATTTAGGTTTTAAAACATTTATTAAGAATTTGTTATCTTCTTGACTTTGTGATAATTGAATGATATCTTTAGGTAGTTTAACTACTCTAGATACATTTAATCTATTAATACTATCAAATAAGTTGGCTTCTAGTTTTTCATAACCAGGGGTTGTCAAGATTGAATAAACAAACGTATCGGTTGGTTTAAATGTCAAACGTTGATCATCACCAACAACTATCTTTTGTAATTTAGTAAATAAGCTCTGCTTATCACCTGAAACAACAATAATTCCACGGTCAATTGTGTTAATTTGTTGTTCATTAATGTAAAGAAGGTTATTAAAGTTAACAATCTTATTTGATTGCATATAGTTAAATGCTCTAGCCAAACTTGGAGAGTAAATATAGAATGGGATTGTCTTCTTAGCAGCTATAGCAGCTAACTTAGTTAATTTATAAATATCTTCTTCTTCAATAACAAAGATGCCACGGTTAGGCATATCTAAGACACAATTTTCATAGAATGTGTCAATGTTATAGTGAGGAGAAGTAAATCCTCTATGTTGGATATTCTTACCAATAGAAGTAATTAATAATAAGGTATTGTTTTTTGTAAACTTATTTACTTGTTCAAGTAAATCATATGTTGCATTGTTTACGCTTGTTGGAATAATAAAGTGATCAACGTAAACGATTGCACCAGCATCTGTATTAAAGGCAAAGCCCAGTGATGTAGGCATGAAACTTGCTGTTCTAAAAGGTAGAATATCAATCTTACCTAATTTGAATGGTTCAAGAGGTTTAACAGCATTAATATTAAATCTAGTCTTTAAAGAAGCATGATTATCAGGTTTTTTACCTCTTGGTCTGAAACATCAGTCCAAGTTGTTATTGATAATCATTTGTCCCAAATGACTTGTAAAAACCGGAACATTAGGTAAATTCTTAATTAAGAACTCTAATCCTCCATATAGGTTATAGCTAGGAGTTGGAATAAAAATTCCTTTGATCTTTTGTTTGTTATCAATTAAGTAAGAAAAGTCTGCAACGATTTTCTTAATTCCTAATTGAATAACACTAGGACAGTGAATACCACATCCTAAGACATATATGTCTCCGTCTATAACTAAGGCGTCACAGACTTTATCTTTTTCATCCTGTCCGCCTAAACATAAAAATTCAATTTTTGCCATTTTTATCTCTTTCTTGATTCTTTACCGAAATAGAAATTAGGTTCTTCAATATAAATGAAGTTTTCTAAGATATTGAAAGCATGGTCAGCATTTCTTTCAATATGTTTAATAGCAGTAAAGATTGCGATCTTGCTATTTAAGTCTTTTCTACTTCTAAAGATCTTTTCTCCCACTTCTTTAAAGCCTTCACGATATTTTGCTCCAAAGTCATAGAACATAACACTAGCTCTATTTGTGTAATATGTTCTAGATTGATGTGGTCCAGAAGCAATATTACGATATATTTCTTTAGAAAAGTCATGAGAGCCTTTCATCAATCTACAAATAATACGTTGAATATCATCATCTATTTGTTTTTGATGTTGTAGAGTTGTTGCAACTCTTTCAACAAAGTCCCCCATTCTTTCTAAGTCTTTAATAGAACGAATGATTGCTATTAAGTATCTTAAGTGAGCAGCACGAGGCATATCTTTAGATATGATTCAGCTCGTCTCATCTAATATTTGTGCTTCAAACTTATTAGCTTTCTTTTCGTTAGCTAAAATATGAGCATATTGCAATGGAGTTAGTTTCTTTGAAGTTTTAAACTTCTTGTAAAGATAGTCTTGCGATTGTAACACATGGTTAAAGAATCGTAAGAACATCTTACGAAGATTATCTTCAGAAGCTTTTAGCGTATCAAAGTTAATAGCCATTATTATTCACCAGCAATAGGTGCAGTTGGGTCAGAAGGTACTTCTACTTTCTTAGCAGCTTCTTTTTCAGCCTTTGCCATTCTAATCTTTGTTCTGTATGATTCGTAATTTTCACAGAATTGCTTTTCTGTAGTTTGGAATTTCTTAGAATAGTGCATAGATCTTAATTTGAACACCATAAGAATAGCACCAACAATCAAAGCAAAGAAGTTTGCTAGGAAAATTGGTAATGCACCTGAGATGTTATCTGTATAAAGTGGATCGATGAACATTCCAATCGCTTGGATAACAAAGAATACATCTCCTGCTAACATCAAAATTAACATCCAAAGTGAAATACCACAGGTATTTTTTGTTTTAATTACGTAAATTAATTGTGGCAAACAGTATATTGAAATACATATTGCAGCAATTAATCCAACATAGAAATATCAAGCCATATTATTTTCTCCTTATTATTAAATAGTTAATTACTTGGGCAAGTAACTTTTAAAGATAGTGTTATGTATATTATATAACCTATCTACCCAAGATATAATCTTTTGTCCGTTTCTCTTGTGGGTCGGTAAAGATCTTTCTTGTCGGCCCAGCTTCAATAATCCTTCCTTTGTAGAAAAAGAAAGTATTATCGGAAACACGTTGTGCTTGAGATAATGAGTGTGTAACAAGCACGATTGTATATTTGCGTTTTAAAGTTAAAATTAAGTTTTCGATTTTGTTTGCAGCAATAGGGTCTAGGGCAGAAGTTGGTTGATCCATTAATAATACTTCTGGTTTAAGTGCTATTGCTCTAGCAATACATAATCTTTGTTGTTGACCACCAGATAAACTAGTTCCATAATCAGATAGTTTATCTTTTACTTCATTTCATAATGCAGCATCATCAAGTGAATCATGAACAATCTTATCTAAAACTTTTTTATCTGTTATTCCATGTAATCTAGGTCCATAAGCAACATTATCATAAATGCTCATTGGGAATGGAGTTGGTTTTTGTTGAATTGTTCCTACTCTAGTTGTTAATTCAACTTGAGGAATATTTGGTGAGTATAAGTTAGAACCATCAAAGAAGTAAATGTGTCCTAATGTTTTAACATTAGAAAACATTTCATTGTTTGTTCTATTTAAACAACGTAAGAAAACTGTTTTACCAGCACCATTGGGTCCAATTAAACTAGTTACCTTGTTTTTTGCAATATCAACAGTAATATGACTTAAAGCTTTGTCATGACCATATCACAAACTTCAATCTCTTACTTCAAAAGAGTTTTTAAGTTTATTAAAATCTAGTTTTTTAGACTTTAATTCTTTTTCTCTTTGTTTCTTTTGTTTCTTTATTAGTTTCTTATCATCACGAGTTAGTTTAGCTCAAGCTTTTGCTTTTTTAGCTCCACTAGCTTTACGATAGGCTCTAATTCTTTCCTCTTGTTTTGTTAATTCTTTTTTCATACTCAACTCTTTCCTAGAAATTTAAGTTATAGAATAACTTAGCATTTGTCATAAGCTTTCTAGCGGTCTCAATTTGTTTTTGTTTGAAACTTCTTTTTCTCTTAATTGTTATTCCTTCTTGACTTTGTTTCTTCTTTTTATGTTCAAAGTATTTAGGGATAACAATGTCAACCACAATCAAGATGATAATGATCAAGATTAGTGTGACAAATGCACATTCGTAC
The DNA here is from genome assembly GCA_045617465.1 of Mycoplasmoidaceae bacterium. Classification (GTDB taxonomy): domain Bacteria; phylum Bacillota_I; class Bacilli_A; order Mycoplasmatales; family Mycoplasmoidaceae; genus Hennigella. Next base: position 84,769 of record JAZLIQ010000003.1, read on the forward strand.
ATGATGTTTTGGGCAGCCACCATGTTGTTTGAATTTATTTGTGAATAAATTCTAGTTGTTAATGTTTGCCCAGCTGACATCAATGAAATCTTGCTTCCACCACTTAAACCTGCTGTTAAATATAGCGGTGCAGTTTCGGCAAGTACTCTACCAATTGCAAGTACAACACCAGTTAAAATGTGTTGGAAAGCAGTTGGTAATACAATCTTTCTACATGTTTCTCATTTACCAATACCTAAAGCATAACTTGCTTGTCTTGCTTCTACAGATACTGTTTGTAGAGCTTGAATGTTTGTTCTTGTAAAGGCAGGAAGAATAACAAAGATTAGTGTTAAGGCACCAGCTAACAACGACTTACCACTATTTCCTCCTTGACTTATTCCTAGTGTTTGTAAGAAGAAAATCATACCAAACATACCATAAATGATTGATGGTGTTGCACCTAATGAATCAATGAAGAACATAAATCCAGTTTTAAGTTTTCCATCTTTCATAAATTCATTTATGAATATTGCTACAGCGAAGGAAATAACAAAACCAATACCTACTGATACAACTATGACAAGTAGTGTATTAATCACAGCTTGTCCTGTAGTATCACGTCCAAATTGGAATACAGTTGCGCTTGGAGCCATTACTCCAAATACGCCTTTAACAACAAGTGTTATGAACATTCATGCTACAAATGCAAACATGAAACTAAAACAGAACACTTCTCAGAAGATCTTTCAAGCTTCATAGAAGTTAGAGTTTGTTCTAACCAAAGATGCTCTTTGGTTGAAATATGTTGGTAATGTTCGATCAACGTTATTTTCAGTTACTTCAACTTTTACTCTTCGCTTATTTAAAATTTTATTTCACAACTTGCGTAATTGACGCGGTAAGAATTTTAAAGCATTAACGATTGCGGCAATTACTGGATTACGTTTTGTTGTTTTCTTTTCTCTAAAGATAATTTTTACAATTGCATTAAAGAAGACAACAACTATAAACAAGAATAACCCATAAACAAATAATAAACCTTTAAGGTTTGCTGTTGCGGTTTCAGCAAACATATTACTTGCAATTAAACCACCAAGAGTTTTTAGATAACTCATTCATACAGCACCAAAACCTTGACTAAAGACTTGGTTGAAGTTTTGACTTTGCAAAATCATGGATACACCCATTGTTTCACCAAGGCCACGTGCTAAAGCAGTAATTAAGGCAACTACCACTTTACCACGAATCTTCTTTTTATAAACTTTGTAAATAGCTCCGGTCTTAGTATTTCCCATGGCCATCGGAGAAACTAAGAAGCTGCTGTCTACAGAGTCTAGAGCAGATAATGTTAATGACACAACCGTTGGCATCATTAAGAATGCTAACATAAACGCTGTTGTAACTAAGTTAAATGCGCTAGGCATATTAAAGATAACCTTTAATAATGGTCCTAGAGCAGTAACAGCAAACAAACCAAAGACAACCGATGGTATGTCAGCTAATAGTTCCACTCCCATTTTAACATATCTCCGTGCTTTGTTTGGAATTCTAAACTTAATAAATGTTGCGGTTTTAATTCCAACAGGTCCAGCAATTAAAATAGCTAGAGTAGCAACAAAGATGGTTATGCACAATGGCAACCATGCACCAGCTTGTCCATGTTCTAGGTCATAAACACCTGTTCCAAAGATGTTTTCAAAACCATAGGCTTGTCATCCTGGAATAGAACCATAAATGATAAAGCCTATTACTGATAAGAATAACAATCAGAAAATACCACTAAAAACACCAGTAACAACTTTTACAGTTGTTTCTGACATTCTAGATTTATTTCTTGGAGCTGTTATTCTTCTCATATGTCACTCGCTCCATAGACAGTAGCAAAATCACTATCTTGTCTCATTTCTTCTAATTTGAAATCAGTACCATTTTTATCAAATAGTGCATCATACAATGATGCATTAGATGTTGATAGCATTGATTTAAATTGATCATGAGTTAATGGTTTAGCACCAAGTTTTGCTACTGTTTCTTTGTATTGTTTACTTAATTCAAATTCTAAAACATCAACTTTATCAAGTGTGTTCATGTAAATTCAATAAATAAAGTCTTTAGACTTTTGCGTATCAAGGTCAATCATGACATTGATTGGACGATACCAGTTGTATCCATGAGTGGCACAGATCTTGTTTAGATCCTTGATTTCTTGTAAATAAACTGGTATATCTCCATCTGTTGATCGATAACCTGCAAGTTTATAACCTAATTCTTGAATTTGTCTACGGTTATCAGCATTAATCAAGAATGATGTTGTTAAATAAACCATTGAGCCAGGACGATCAGTTGTTACAAATGATTGTCATGCTCTGGCATTTGATTCGTCTGTTTCTACAAACCCACTATCATCCCCATATTGACCACCAGCAAAAGCTTTTTGTTGGTTGTCAGTCATATCTTCAAAATTTGCTAAGTTACTATAGTAAGTAAATGCAATAGAACTATTTGCAGATGTATTTCCACCAGATCTAACAAATGGTAAAATCTTTGTTTGTTTTAATAACTTAACATCATTAGGATTTTTAATTATTTCTTGTACTTCAGTTGGTGCATAGTACCAAAGTGTTTCATATTCTTCTTTTCATTTTTCTTTTGATTTAAGTTCATGGAAACATGAAAAGACACCATACAACTTTAAGATGTTGTCTTTAGTAATAACAATATTGAAGTGTTCTTGTGCATCTTCACTTAACCCTTCGGGCAAAGAATACATCAAACATAAACCTTCTCATCCTAAAGTAAAGGTTTTTTTGTCTTTTCATTCATCAGAATAACCTTGATCTTTAATGATGAAATAAGGGTTATTACTTGCATTACCAAGGTTTGTGAAACCTTTAGCTACTTGTTCAATAGCAAAAGTTGTACCACCAGACTCAACAGTAACATCATAATTACTATAAGCTTCGTGGTACATCTTACCAAAATTCTCAATAAATGGTTTCACACCAGATGAACCAACGGCAGAAATAAATTGTGTATGGTCTCAGTTAACAGATAGACCTATTACCAAACCAATTGGAATGGTACAAGCAACACCAATTAATAAAGGTTTTATAAATTTGGGTTTTGGCATAATAATAAAAATATTATTTACGCTACAATTATACAAAATATATATTATTTATAAATAAATAATATGTAGATAAGTTTTAAATAAATAAAAAAGAGGTATAACCTCTTTTTTAACTTATTCAATTCTTACGCGCTTAGTTGGTTCATTTTTTGCAGCAATTTTGAATGCTTGTTCAAAGTCTGCAATCAATTCTTCAACATCTTCAAGACCAATAGAAATACGAATTAAGTTAGGAACTATACTATATTTCTTTAGTTCTTCAGCAGAATATGTTGAGTGAGTCATACTAGCTGGGTGTTCAATTAAACTTTCTACTCCACCTAATGAAACAGCTAATGTTCAAACTTTTAAACTGTTAACAAAGATCTTTGTTTGTTCAAATGTTAAGTTTGTTTCAAAACTTGCCATTCCACCATATTGAGACATTTGTCTTCTAGCAGCAGCATGTCCTACACAAGTTTTTAAACCTGGGTAATTAACTTTCTTAACATACTTACAAGATTGTAAGTAAGTAACAAACTTCTTAGCATTACGACAGTGTTGGTCCATTCTTACACCTAATGTGTTTAGACCTCTGTTTACTAAATAAGCAGCACCTGGGTCTAATACTGAACCAGTACAGTCTTTAATACCAACCATAGCTGCTAATTGGATATCTTCTTTCTTTCCACAAATAGCACCAACAACTATATCAGCATGACCATTGATGTATTTTGTTCCTGAGTGAACAACAATATCAGCACCATGGTCTAATGGTTTTTGTAAGTAAGGGCTTGCAAATGTGTTGTCTACGACAACTTTAATCTTTGGATTGTGTTTGTGAGCCATTTCTGCAATTGCTTTAATGTCATTTACTTTCATTGTTGGGTTTGTTGGGGTTTCAAAGTAAACCATTGCAGTTTTGTTATTTAATAATTTCTTGATGTTTGCAATTTTTGAGAAATCACAAATTTGTACATCAATACCAAATTTAGGTAATGTATGTGTGAATAATGCAAATGTGCATCCATATAAGTTAGAGTCAGCAATCAATCTGTCTCCAGCCTTTAAGAATGTCCACATTACTGATGAAATTGCGCCCATACCTGAAGCAGTCATAACTGCAGCTTCTGCATGTTCTAGCAAAGCTAGTTTTCTTTCTAGAGTTGCAGTAGTTGGGTTTCCTAATCTAGTGTAGATATAACCAGATTCTTCACCTTTAAATCTTCTAGCACCTTGATCAACGTTTTCAAAAATGAATGTAGAAGAACGATAAATAGGTACGTTAACAGCACCATATTGATCTTTTAACACACCACCATGTATTAATGTGGTGTAGTCACATTTTTTTGTTTTTTTGTCCATAAAATAAAAAATCTCTTTCATAAGTATTATATACTTATGAAACAAACTTTATTTAGTGTTTCTTAAACACATAAATTTTTTAGGTTTAGCTGGAGCAGTTAATTTATGTTTGTTAGTGATGTAACGAGTCGAAATTTTACTATCTTGAATTTGATCAATTACTGCAAATGATAGATAGTGATCAAGCTCATCATAAGTAATTTCCATTTCTTGTTCATCTGTTTGACCATCATATAAACCAGCTGATGGGGCACGAGCAATAATATCAGATGGTACATGATAATAATCTGCTAAATAACGAATATTAGTTTTTGTTAGATAACATAGCAAAGCTATGTCACATGCATTATCAGCAAATTTTGTATAGTAGCCAACCAAACGTTCATCAGCATTTGTTGTACCACAAGTTAAAAGATTGTTAGCGTTAGCAAGAGAATACAAAGTGATCATTCTTAATCTTGCTTTTAAATTAGCTTTAGCTAAATTATCTTTTTCAATCCCTAACTTTTTAACTAATAATTTGTATTCATCAGTTAAATTTAAATATTTGTATTCAAAATTAAAAACTTTTGTTAATGATTCAGCATCAGTTTTATCCATTGGTTGTGATTCAATATCAATAAACACGCCCATTAGTTTAATACCTGATACTTTAGATAAAATAGCTAAAGCTAAAGCAGAATCAACACCACCAGATATACCTAAAATATAACCAGCAGCATGAGTTTTATTTAAATAGTTTTTAGCAAAATCTCCTAAATAGCTTGCATACTTAACAAGCTTTTGAGGTTTGTTTTGACCTTTAACTATTCATTTTTTAATTGTATTAGCTTTTTGCATATTAATCTAATTGAAACTCTACATTATCTATTATGATAGTATCTTTTGCTTTTGCACCATGTTTTTTTAAGATCTCATCAATGTTGCAATTATTTAGTTTTTGATTAAATCTAAAGATATTATCTTTAGTTGTTTGAGGAATCTTATATAGTCAATAACTTAAATATTCACTATGAATGATTCATCTTCCGGCCGCATCTTGTTCTCAAGTAAATGTTTTAGGCATATATTTACGTTGGCGTAATTCTACTACCTTGACAGCTTCTTGTTTTGCATTGGCTTTTTGTGTTTCTAAATATGAATCATTCAATTCAAGAATCTTATTCTTTAATTCATCTAAGTTTTGTTTTTCTTTAGCTGAAACAACTACTAGTGTTCCTTTTTTCTTAATAACTTTTTTTAATTTTTTGAGTTGTTCTTGAGCGCTTTCTGTATCACATTTATTTGCAACAACTAAAAGTTGTTTCTTTAAAAGAAGCTTGTTGTATTTATTTAATTCACTGTTAATTGTTTCATAAGCTTTAACAATGTCTTCATGATCAATTTCATCTAATGAAACAACGTGGATAAGGATGTGACATCTTTCAATATGTTTCAAGAAGTCAAATCCTAATCCAACACCCTCACTTGCTCCTTCAATTAGTCCTGGAATGTCTGCCATAACTAATGTTTTGCCTTTAGCAAAATTAATTGTTCCTAAGACAGGAGTCAATGTTGTAAATTGATAATTTGCAATTTTAGGTCTAGCGTTAGATAAACATGAAATTAAACTGGATTTCCCTGCATTTGGTAAACCAACTAAACCAATATCAGCAATGAATTTTAATTTCATTTCTACTTCTATTGTTTCACCTTTGTCACCATTTTCATATAGTGTTGGGGCTTTATTTAAAGATGATTTAAAGAAAGCATTTCCATGTCCACCAATACCACCTTTTGCAATAACAAATTCTTGTCCATCCTTTAGGATGTCAATAATTAACTCACCGGTTTTCTTATTAAAAATTTGTGTACCAACTGGGACTTTGATGATTTTGTCTTGTCCGTTACGTCCAGCCATTTGTTTGTTTTGACCATTTTGTCCATTGTCAGCAAAGACTTTCTTTTGGTATCGTAAATGGAATAAAGAGTTGATATCTTCGTCTCCGACGATGATAACATCTCCGCCTTTTCCACCTTCACCACCATAAGGTCCGCCTTCTGGGTAGTGGGCTTCTCTTCTTCAGGCAACAATACCATTGCCACCATTACCAGCTTTTATTAATAAGCTACATGAATCAGCAAATTGCATACTATTGTCCTTCCTTTACTTCAACAAAAGATTCTTCTTGTTCCTTTTGTTTTTTGAAAGTACCAAGATTATCTTTTAGTTGTTGTTTAGCTAAAGCATTAGCTTTATCAATTTCTTTGTAACCAAAATAGATGTCTGTAGCATATGGGCGACTTGCTAGGAATTTGTTTACACATAAGTTTGTAATCATAAAAACAACAAATGTTGCTGCTGCAGCAATTACAATTCTTACTAACCAATAAACTGGTGCTAAACTTTGTCCTCATTGATCCATTAATCCAGAAATAATCAGTACGAACATAAATGTTCCGATACCAAAACTAAATGGTAAAACATCTACTCCAGATACTTTTGTTGCATTAAAGATGATAGGATAAACAAAAGATCAAACTAATAATCCAAACAATGGAGCTAGGATAACTGGATTGAAAAAAGTAAATGCCGAATCTATTGACACTTGTTTATCAGATCCAATATATGGACTTAGTTTTGCCACCATGTCTCCACTTGAATAATCTCAAAATTTATGATATTGGTTTACTAAACTTGAAAGATGATCACTTGATTTTATTCATCCATGTCACACACTAGCATTTTTAGCAATTAGTCAATCATTACCTAATAAGTTAAATTCCGCACTTAATAGTCATACTATTAAGAAAGGAATAAAAACCAAAACTAACACAGACAAAAACATTCATCATGTTTTAGTCTTGTGTGTAGAATTAACTAAAAATATTGATTGGCCTTTCATAGTATATAGATTATATAATAATATATATTATGGCAGAAACAACAAAAGCAAAAGACTATATTAAAGAATGCTTTTCTAAAAAAATGCTTATTCAAAAAGGCATTATTGCCTTTTGTGCTTTAGTATTAGTCTTGACATTAAGTTTATCATTTTATTTCTGATTAAAGGATGCTAGTGGTGAAATTGGAACTAATCCATTCTGATACATTTCAATAGTATGAAATGATGGAATTGGCTTTAGCCAACTTACAGGTGATACAACAGCAATTTATGTAATTCAATCATTAATGTTTGTATTACTATTGGCTATTTATTTATTCTTAGCCAATGATAGAATTACAGCAAGCTTTGTAGCTTTAGCTATGTTTGGTGGATTATTTAATCTTTTCCAAAGAGCTGCTGAAACTGGAATTCATGCTGGTTGTGTTTTAGATTACTTCAAGTTTGGATTCTGACCAACATTTGCTGTCTTTAACTGACCAGACATGTTTGTGGTTGTTGGTATCTTTGGCTTTGTAATTTCTTATATTACTTTAGTAATTATTGAAGCTGTTAATGAATCTAAACAAAAGAAATTAGAAAAAGCTAAAGAACAACAAGCAAAGGCTAATGATGAACAACCAAAGCAACAACAATAGATTAGATAAGTATTTAGTTGAAAAACTAAATTGTTCTCGAACTAAAGCAATTGATTTAATTAAAAATGGTCTTGTTAGTGTTAACAAGAATGTTGTTGATAAACAAGGTTATTTGGTAAAACCAAATGATAAAGTTAGCATTAAAAAAGAAGCAAAACAAAATGCTAACCTTATAGGCATTAACCTAAAACCTAGCAAGAAACCATTAGACATTGTTTATGAAGATGCATATTTAATGGTCATTAACAAGCCTAAGAACTTACTAGTTCATCCCACAAGTTTTAATGAAGAAGATACAGTAGCTAACCGTTTAATCGGTTACCTAGGTAGATTTAGTAATGATAAGATAAGACCTGGAATTGTTCATCGTTTAGATAAAAACACTTCTGGATTATTGGTTGTAGCTAAAAGTTTAACCATCTTAAATGATCTGCAAGCGCAATTATTAGATAAAACTTTATTTAGAAGTTATGTGGCTATTTGTCATAGACACTTTAACAATAATCACTTGATTATTAAAGCACCAATCATGCGTGCTAAAGACGGAAGCATGAAAATGATTGTCTCTGATAGCTACAAAGCTAAACAAGCAATAACTAAAGTTAATCTTATTAAAAACCTAAAGAATGATTTAGCTTATGTTGAATGTATTCTTGAAACAGGACGAACACACCAAATTCGTGTTCATCTAAAATATATAAATCATCCGATTTATAATGATGAATTATATGGACAAGTAGAAGCTAAACCGGAATATGGTCAATATCTACATGCTGCTAAGATTCACTTCGTGCATCCTGTTACTGGTAAAGAAATGAATTTCGAAGTTAAACCAGATCGAACATTCATGTCTTTAATAAACAAAAAATAGCCAATTGGCTATTTTATTTTTTTACCACACTTAAAAGCTGTTGCTACTTTTTTACCTAACACTCTATAAGAGTGGTCTGACATATCATAAGTAATGATATTCATCTTATCTGTTAAGATTTTCTTACCAGATAAATATTTACTATCCACTGAGACATTTATAATGTCTCCTACTAGATTTCCTTCATCTAATGATACTAGTTTGCATTCTAATGCAACAGGGTATTCTTTGATGATAGGAGCATTAACATATTTTCCTTTTTCTATATGTACTTTAGCTTTAGCTATCTTATCTACTTTCTTACCAGATACCATACCAAAATAATCAGAGATTATAGCTGTATCTTTAGTAGCAAAATGGATGGTAAAGCATTTGTTTAACTTAATGTTATCTGTAGTTTTATGTGGAGATAATGAAACAAATACTTGTCCAAAATCATAGATTGTTGATCAAGCAGCTGTCATTGCATTAGCTTTTCCAGTTTTATCATAAGTTCCAATAACTACCACTGGAAGAGGCAGAAATTGCATATTTTTCCCTAAATTCTTTCTCATATAAGAATTATATTTTTTTTGAGCGAAACATGTATAATATATATGAATCTATTGGACATATGCTCCGATATAAAAAAGAGTCGATCACTAGTCGGCTCTTTTTCTATGTTAATGACTCCATTAACATGGTAAGTTGCTATACCACCAATATTATTACTAATACCAGTGCAAGTAGTGCTATAGCACCACTTACCGAATCTATTGTCATAACGACTCCTTTCTATGGGCAGAAACCCGAGATGGATAAGTCTACCCATCTGAAAAGAGTCATTATTAGAAAAGATTAAAAGTATTATACAATATAATATAAAAATTTATATATAAATTTTTATATTAGGTATAAAGATTAAATAATTAGCACTTTTTTGTTGAGAGTGCTAATTTTAGTGTATAATACTTATAACATTAATTGTAAAGGAGTAATTTTTATGGCAAAAGAAACAATTATTGGTATTGACTTAGGAACTACAAACTCATGTGTTTCCATCATGGATGGAGCTAAGCCAAAAGTATTAGAAACCCCTGAAGGTAAACGAACAATTCCTTCAGTAGTAGCTTTCAAAGGGACTGAAGTAATTGTTGGTGAAGCAGCTAAAAGACAAACTATCACTAACAAGAACACTGTTTCTTCTATTAAAAGAAAAATGGGCACTAAAGAGATGACTAAGATTGGTGATAAAGACTATACACCAGAAGAAATCTCTGCTAAGATATTAAGTTATATTAAATCATGCGCAGAAGATAAATTAGGTCATCCTGTCAAAAAAGCAGTAATTACTGTTCCTGCTTATTTTAATGATAGTCAAAGAGCTGCTACTAAAGCAGCTGGTAAAATTGCAGGACTAGAAGTTGAACGTATTATCAATGAACCAACTGCTGCTGCTTTAGCTTATGGTTTAGATAAACTAAACAAAGAACAAAAGATCTTAGTATATGACCTAGGCGGTGGAACATTCGATGTTTCCATCCTAGATATGGCTGAAGGTAGCTTTGAAGTATTAGCTACTTCAGGTGATAACAAACTTGGTGGTGATGACTGAGACCAACGTATCATTGACTGACTAATCCAAGAAGTTAAAAAAGAATCAGGTGTGGATCTATCAAAAGACAAAATGGCTTGTCAACGTTTGAAAGATGCTGCCGAAAAAGCTAAGATAGACCTATCAGGAAGCAAGGAAACACAAATCTTGCTGCCATACATCTCAATGACTTCTGACGGGCCTCTAAACGTTGAAAAAACGCTTACTCGTGCTAAATTTGAAGACCTAACAAAAGATTTGTTAGAACGTACAGTTAAACCTGTTGAAGATGCAATTAAAGAATCAAAACTTTCCCTAAATGATATTCATCAAGTATTACTTGTAGGTGGATCTACTCGTATGCCTGCTGTACAAGCATTAATAAAGAAAATAACAGGTAAAGAACCAAACAAAACTGTTAACCCTGATGAAGTAGTTGCTATGGGTGCAGCAATTCAAGGTGGTGTATTATCTGGTGATGTAGACGACATCTTGTTACTAGATGTAACACCTTTAACTCTTTCTATTGAAACACTAGGTGGTGTGGCTACTCCTTTAATTAAACGTAACACCACTATTCCAGTAAGTAAGAGTCAAATCTTCTCAACTGCAGCAGATAATCAACCTGCGGTTGATATCCATGTAGTTCAAGGTGAAAGATCAATGGCAAGAGACAATAAGTCTCTAGGTAACTTCTCATTATCTGGTATTGAACCAGCACCAAGAGGTGTACCTCAAATTGAGATTACTTTCAACATTGACGTTAACGGTATGTTAAATGTTAAAGCTAAAGATCTTAAAACAAACAAAGAAGCAACAATCACTATTAAAAATAGTGGTGCTCTATCTGAAGAAGAAATTAACAAAATGGTTAAAGATGCTGAAGCTAACAAAGAAGCTGACGCTAAAAAACGTGAACAATCTGAAATCAGATATAAAGCTGAAACATACATCAATACTTTTGAAAAAGCATTGAAGGATGAAAAGATCGCAGGACAAATTCCAGCTGATCAAAAAGATCAAGCTAAGAAAGTTGTTGATGAATTAAAGAAACTTCTTGAAGATCAAAAATGAGATGAATTGAAAAAGAAGTTGGAACAACTTGATCAATTAATGGCAACATTCTCTCAAGCTGCTGCCAACCAAGGACAAGGACCAAAGGGACCAAACAAAAAATAGGATTCTAAATCCTATTTTTTTATTGATTTATAATAGATTTGTTATGAAGTTAATTAAAAGTAAATTATTATCCGGAAGTTTAATCGCTTGTACACTTCCTATTTCTTTTGCTTGTGTAACAAGCATAACAAGTTGTTCAGGTACTCACTACTACCACAATCTACATACATTAGTTCCATACTTACATTACATTGAATATGACGACTATGTAGTAGAAGATAACCCTATACATAATAATCTAGATGCTGACACATCAGGCTTTGCCTGTTCATGTATTAGAAATGGTGATCTTTTTGGACGTAATCTAGATTTCTACTACGATGAAACACCATACTTTGTTATTAAAGTAGCACATAATGAACAAAAGAACAGATTAGCATCTGTTGGTATTACTTTAAATAAAGAATGATTAGATAAGGATATCGTAGCTATTGAGAATAAAGGTAAATATGATTCATCTTTAGATGTCTTGCCAAATAAAACATGTGATGGTATTAATGAATGTGGCGTTGTTTGCGCTTACAACGTTTGTTGTATTGATGATGCTCACGATATTGGAACAAGAAAATATGATGAAACTGACATGAATTATTCTTGTTCTGTTAGATATATATTAGATAACGCACACACAGCCAAAGAAGGTGTTGAGTTGTTAAAAAAGAAAAATATTTATATTGATGACAAATGAACGCCTTACAACTTTCATATAATGGTTGCTGATAAAAATGAAACATATGTCATCGAGTTCTTTAAAGATGTAAATGAAGAACATGCATCACTTCATGTTTTGCCAAAGGGCAATGAAACTCATAAAGATGACGATTTCCCTATGCCTATCATGACCAACTTTTATATTAATATGGATGAAGATTGCAGAAAAGCTACATGAGATTCGCACTTCAATCCAGCTCCAGACCCAGTGACACAAAAAATACTTAATATGGGTGCGCAAGGCACTGAGAGATTTCAAATCATCAAGGATAATTATTCTAAAACAAATAGTTTTGCTGGCATGTACGAGGTGTTAAGGAAGGTTTGAATGTCAAACATCTACCCAGACCTAGATATTGAAGAGCCACATTGACCAAGTGAAGACTTGTGACAACACGAAATAACTAATGCTGATCGTCTTTATGAATGGCTACACTCTAATGAAAAAGATTGAGATGGTTATGGTACACCGGGATATAGGTACCTATATACTGATTACCACGATGTTTTGCGAAGACAAGCTCGTGATGAAGGTAGAGAAAAAGATATATGAATAACTAACCACACTTCAATATTTAATATTGAGGAAAAAAGTATGTGAATTGTTCCGGAAGAACATTACTCATTAGCTTATACTTTCAAAGTTTAAAAAAATAGGGTTATCCCTATTTTTTCTTTTTACCACAGCAGCATTTGCATTGACAACCCTTTGGGTGTTTCTTTGCTGCTTTTTTAGTCTTTTTACAAGCCATTTTTCTCTCCTATATTTTTATTATAGGTAAATATCAACTTATTTATTTAATGATTGAAGGATTTGTTGCTTTTCAGCTTCATACTTAGCTAGTTTATCTCTTTCAGCTTGAACTTTTTGTGCTGGAGCTTTGGCAACAAAGTTTTGGTTAGCTAAAATATTTTTAGCTCTATTAATTTCAAACTCAACAACCTCTAAACGTTTTGCTAGACTTTCATTTTGGTTTTGTTGATCAACCTTTAAACAGATGATTCCATCATCTACTACCAATGCTGTTGTGTTATCGGGTTTAACATTAACAATGTTATTAACCTTTAAATTGAATTGTTTTAGTAATTCATTAAGTTCTATTAACTTAATATCTTCTTTAGTTACATAGTCAAAACTAATTTCATTCTTTCTACTTAACGAATGTTTAATTCGATAGTCTCTTAAACAATTTGTTATGTTAGCAAAGTGTTTCATTAATATTTGATTAAAACTATATTTAATATCAATAGTCTTAACTTTTGTATATCAAATATATTTATGATTAATTTCATAAAATAAATAATCAGTTAAAGCTGGAGCAATTGGATAGAACAACTTCAAGAATTCATCAAAGATAAACAAAGCAATAGCTTTTTGTTTTTTAGCTTTCTTTTTGTTATTAAGGTTTATCTTGATGAACTCAAGATATTGGTTACAGAAGTCGTTTCAGAAGCAATCTATTAATAACTTGTTAGCGACTGTAAAGTCATAGTTGTTGTATAAAGGGATAACCTTATTAATTAGGTTATTAAGCTTATCTAGCATTCAACAATCATATGGACTTAAGTGTTCTGGTTTAAATGATATTCTTGCACCTGAAATTAAGTTATATGAATTTCATATTTTATTTAATACTGATCAATAATATGTGATCTTTTCTTCATTAAATCTAAGATCTTCTCCCATTGTAGCAGAAGATGTAAAGAACATCTTCATAGCATCTGAACCATATTTAGCAACTAGATCCATTGGATCTACTCCGTTGCCTAGTGATTTAGACATCTTTCTGCCTTGAGCATCACGAATTAATCCATGGATTAATACTTGATCAAATGGTAGTTTCTTTGTTCAACAACTACACATTGTCATCATTCTAGCTACTCAGAAGAAAAGAATGTCATATGCTGTAACTAGTAAACTAGTTGGATAGAATTCTTTTAGCTCACTATTATCTTTTCAACTAGTGCATACTAGTGGTCATAAGCCTGATGAAAATCATGTATCTAATACATCTGGATCTTGTTTTCAGTTTTCTATGTCTTTTGGAGGTTTAACTGAAACAAGAACTTTTCCAGTCTCTTTATGATAATAAACTGGAAGTTGGTGTCCTCATCATAATTGTCTAGAAATACATCAATCTTGAATGCTTCTCATTCAAGTTAATAATGCTTCATTAAATCGTGTTGGAACAAATTCAACACCTTTGTTTTTTTCTTGTCATTCAATAATTTTATCAGCAAGAGGTTGCATCTTAACAAACCATTGTTTTGATAAAAATGGTTCAACAACAGTATTTGTTCTTTCTGAATAACCTACATTGTTAACAATGTCTTCAATCTTTACAACTAAATCATTTTGTTTAAATATTTCAACTAATTGTTTTCTTGCTTCTTTGACAGGTAAGTCCTTATAGCTACTACCTTTAAAATCAATAGCGTTATCATTCATTGTACCATTGGGATTCATGACATTGTGGTATAACACAATCTTATGTTTCTTGGCTAGGTTGTAATCATTAAAGTCATGAGCAGGAGTACATTTCATGATTCCTGTTCCAAAACCTAGTTCAACATATTCATCACCAATAATAGGTAATGGTTTACCATTAGCTGGGTTGATTGCTGTTTGTCCTATATATTTAGCATTCTTTTCGTCTTTAGGATTGATAACAAGACAAACATCACCAAACATTGTTTCTGGTCTTGTAGTAGCTACTGTCAAATATTCATTGCTTCCTTCAAGGAAGTATTTGAAGTAATACATCTTAGAGTTTGTTTCTTTATATATAACCTCAATATCAGAGATAGCTGTTTGCAATTGTGTATCTCAATTAACTAACTTGTAGTCTTGATAAATCAAACCATGTTTGTATGCGTCTACAAACCATTCCATACAAGCTTGATGAACATGTTCATCCATTGTAAAACATTGAGATTTTAAGCTTAATGCTAAATTTAAACTATCTCATTGACTAGCAATGAATTGTCTTTGTTGGTTAGATCACTCACCTAGTTTTCTTAAGAATTCTTCTCTGGTAAAATCAAATCTTGATTTTCCCTCAGTCTCTTTTAAAATTTTTTCGTATTTAGTTTGAGTTGCTATACTAGCATGATCCATACCAGAAACTCACAAGGTATTAAAACCTTGTAAATGTTTAAATCTGATGATAGCATCTTGTAAGCTTGCATCTCAAGCATGACCTAAGTGCAACTTACCCGTAATATTTGGTGGAGGTAGAACAATAGAAAATTTAGGACCACGAGTATATTTATGGTATTCATAAAAATCCTTATCTTTTAAAAGTTCCTTAACCCTTTGTTCAACAAAGACAGGGTTATATTTTTTACTGTCTATCTCTGCCATAGACTTATTTTAACTTCTTAGTTAATATATTCATTAATCTTTTTATATAAGAAATATTTAATTTCTTAAATGCGCTCGCGGGAATAAGATTTTGGGGTAAAATTCCAAATTGATCAGCAATTTTCTTACGATTGTTATCAAAGTAAGACTTGCTAACTTTATCCGCTTTATTAAGCACAACATAAACGTTTTTAAAACGTTTTGACACATTTTTAAAAACATCAACATCCATTGGTGTGATGTGTGCCATGTCACATATTTGAAAAATACAAAATAAGTTAGTTCGATGAGAAATGTAATCAACTAACATTTGGTTTATTTCATAATGTTTAGCTTTAGATACTTGAGCATATCCATAACCTGGTAAATCAACAATTCGATAATCAACAAAATCAAACACATTAATTAATTGTGTTCGTCCTGGTTGTTTAGAAGTTCTGGCTATCTTCGCATTTGCTAAAGCATTAATTAAGGTAGATTTACCTACATTACTGCGTCCGATAAAACAGAACTCTACAATTTGATCATCGATAGCGATTGCGTCTACGCAATCTGCTGATTTAATAAATTTAGCCATGAATTATTTTTGTTGTCTCTTCATTGCTTCCATTACTTGGTTAATTTGAGATTCAGTTGGAGTACGTCCCATTTGTTGGTACATAGCTCTAATTTGTTCTCTCGTAATAGGTGGGTTTTCTTTAAGTTGTTTCTTAAAGTATCTTTGACCTAAGGCAAATCCTATAAGTATTCCAATGATTATTCCTGCAATAGCTACTCCTACTGCTAATCCTGCAATTGCTCCTGCTGACATAATATTTCTCCTTATTTATCTAATCACTTGTTTATTTTATTTGCTATTTGGCTACAAGTTAAGCCAAGTCTTCTAACAACATCATCTGGTTTACCAGAACAGCCAAATGAGTCTGTTCCAATAGCCAAGTCTACATATTTATATCATGGTGTTGTACATCCATATTCAATAGATATCTTCTTTGAATTATCAAAGATTTGTTCTAAATACTTTTTATCTTGTTTCTTTAATAATTCCAAACTATTAATGGCTACAACTCTTGATGGTACTGATAATTTATCTGCTACTTGCAAAGCAAGTGGTAATTCAGAACCTGTAGCATATAAGGTAACTTTGTGATTTTTATCACTTCTTACTAAGTAACCACCTTTTTTAGCTAGTTCATAATCAACATTAACTTGGTCGAATGTTGCACGACTATTAACAATTGTAACAGGTGTTTTCTTAGATTTAAGTGCTTCTTCCCAAGCAACAACCATATCAATTGAACTTGTTGGTCTAAAGACCATATGATTAGGAATTAATCTTAAAGTTCATAATTGTTCAATTGGTTGATGTGTTGGTCCATCTTCTCCAACAGTGATTGAGTCATGAGAGTAAATGTTAATTGATGGAATTCTGCTAATAGCAGCTAATCTAATTGCTGCTTTGTTGTAGTCACTAAAGCTCATGAATGTTGAACCAATAGCCTTCATTCCACCATAAGCAACAATACCATTGTTGATGGCAGACATAGCAAACTCTCTAACACCGCAATCTAAATTTTGTCCTTCTCATTTTTTTGCGCTTATCTTAGTTGATACATTAACTTTCATCATTGTAGATGATGATAAGTCTGCAATTGAACAAATTAAGTTGGGGTTGTTGAAAGCAATTGGTTGTAATGTGCTTCCACAAATTTTTCTAGTTGATTCTTTTGTTGGAAATTTAGAAACATCATATCATTTATGATCAAACTTAAATTTGTTGTTTTGGAACATATCAATAGCTCGAGCATACAAATCTGGATTAGTTTGTTCGAGTTTAGATAGTTTCTTATTAAATTCAATTACTTTTTTATCTGTACGTTCTATGATTTGCTTACGCAAAGGTCATAAAGGTTCAGGAATAGTAAAATCAGGATAATCATATTTCAGTGTTTTCTTTAATTGAACTAGTTGTTCTTCATTTAAAGGACTACCATGACATTTATTAGTTCCTTCATTAACTGAACCAAAACCAATTTTTGTTTTAGCAATAATTACAGTTGGTTTTTTGTTTGTTGAAGATTTTGCTCTAGCAAAAGCTGATTTAATTTGTCTTGGATCATGCCCATTTAAACACGTAACAACGTTTCAACCCATTGTTCTAAAAAATTTAGAAGGATTGTAAACTGTTGAATCCGATACAACACCATCTAATTGAATAGAGTTGTAATCATAAATCATAATTAGTTTGTTTAATTTTAATCTACCAGCAATTGCGATTGCTTCATAAGCAATTCCTTCTTCAAAGCAACCATCACCAAATAAACAATATGTGTAGTTATTGATTAACTCAATCTTTGGAGTGTTAACAATATTAGCCATTTTCTTGCTGGCAATTGCTAAACCGACAGCCATAGCTATACCTTGTCCTAAAGGACCGGTTGTTACTTCAACACCTTCTAATAGGTGTGGTTCAGGATGCCCTGGAGTCTTAGCATCAATTTGTCTGAAGTTTTTTAAATCAGACATATGGATAGACTTATATCCACATAGTAACATTGTGGCATATAACAAACTGCTACCATGTCCAGCAGATAAAACAAAACGGTCTCTATTAAAGTAACCAAGATGAACTGGGCTTGTATTCATTTGATGTGCAAACAATTCATACATAATATCAGCAGCACCAAGAGCAATACCTGGGTGTCCTGATTTTGCTTTTGTTATTGCACTTGCAGCTAATACTCTTAAAGTATTAGCAGCTAATTTAGGATTTATTTTTGTCTTTTTCATAGTCTATAGTAATGATTTGATTCCTGCAATTAAGTATTTGATACTATTTTTGTTTTCTGAATTATCTCATGGTAAAAGGAAATCAGATAATCATCTTTTTGGTTTGACATAGATATCAAACATTGGTTTAACTGATTCGTTTCATTGGTTAATGATTGATTCAGGAGTTCTGCGACGCTCTTTTTGATCACGATGTAAACGACGAATGAAACATTCATTCATTGATGTATCAACAAAGATTTTTAATTCAGCCATGTTATTTAGCTTTTCATCATATAAGGCTAAAAAGCCTTCAAAGATGATAATCTTTGTTGGTTGAATTAATTCTAATTTAGTTTTTCTTTTATGAGTTTTGTAATCATAAACTGGAACATAAGTTGGTTTATTATCAAGTAAAGATTTTAAACATTTTCTTAGTAAAAGTCAGTCAAAAGATTTTGGGTGGTCAAAGTTAGGATGACCACTTTTTGGAACTCTTGGCATCAATTTAGCAGTAGCTTTATAAAAGCGATCCATACATAAAATTTGTGCTTCGTTTTTCTTAAAACTATTTTTAATTCTCTTAGAAACAGTTGACTTTCCTGAACCAGAACATCCAGCAACTATGATTAATTTGTTTTTCATAATATATTAGTAGAATTATAGATTATTTTTTTATTAAAAAATAATATAATAGTTGATATCATGTCGAAAGTTCTTAAAAACATAATTTCGTGTGTATCAGGTGCATCAATTTTAACTGTTGCTGCTCCTGTTTGTTTATTGTCTACAAGTTGTTCACAAGACACAATCTTAACTGAAATTCCTCGTAATATTGATGGACACGATTGATTTGGTGTCTCTGGTGGATATTTCACTGACAGTGATTATATTGTTGATGAAGATGAACACACTGTCAAATATTGAAATGCAAGAAACTTTGTTGCAGAAAACTTAATTATTCCTAACTATGTATTAATTGGTTTAGAAAAATACAAAGTAATTATTATTGATCAATGTTTTTCTCAATGTGCAAGTTTAAAAGGATATGTTGAGTTTAATGACTTCCAGGATGAAGTACCAAGCGATTGCTTTGCTCAGGACGTTGATTTAACTGCTTTATATATGCACCAATACCCTAAAAAAATTGGTAGTGGTGCTTTCCAAGATTGTTTGTCATTTACTAATATATTTGTTCACAACCAATCTAACTGAACATTAGAAGTGGAAGAAATAGGTATGTCTGCTTTTGAACATACTTCTTTATCGGGACAATTGAGTTTTACAAACTCAATTAAAGAAATAGGTGATAATGCTTTTAAAGACTGTACAAAGCTTGAAGAAGTTAATTTAGATTTTTCAAAAATAACAAAAGTTGGTACACAAACATTTGATAATTGTTTTAAGATGCATGATATCTATTTGCCTGCAACCCTTACAGAGATTGGCATTGATGCATTTAAATCTTGCACTTCATTAAGATATGTACATATTCCTAACGAGAATATGATTATTAATCTAGGTAATGAAGCATTTTATAACTGTGATTCTTTTATAAATTTCTCTAAACCTTGTGTTTTAAAACAAATTGGTATGAATTGTTTTGTAAACAATCAAAGCTTAGAAATCAATCCCGGAAAACTACAAGGTACAGAACTTATTAGTGAAGGTGCATTCTCTGGTTGTGGTTTTGTTACATTAACATTTAGTCCAGAATATTCTAAAATGCAAGTTATGTCAGGCGCTTTTGCTGATTGCTTGAGTTTGGCATGTATAGATTTCTCTGCATTTCATGCTGATGACATTCCTGAATGAACAGGAACAGAGTTATTCAATAGCACTAAGAAAAATGGAATAATTAGAGTTTCGGAAGCAATGTGTAAAACTACAGATCCTGTGGTTCCAACTGATAATTGATTATTGTTCTTTGAAAAGTTTGGACTTCCTCTTGAAGGCACAGGTGCTTGAACATTTGAAATAAAAAATACTCATTAGAGTATTTTTTTATATGCAGAAACAAATCGATAAAGCATTTAAAGCTAGTGGGCCTTCTTTTTGAAGATCAACTGGAGTTAATTCACCTTTATCTGAAATTATTAATGATTCCAAATTTAGATCTTTGTCTATTGGATCACTACGAAGGAAAGGTGAACGTATTCAATATGGGTATGATTGAGAATGTGTTGAATTTCACTTTACTAATCATTTATTGTTTGTAGCGTCTTCAGGATATAAGTCACCAATTGTATATTGATAAAATTCATATTGGTTCCCTTCTGATAAATATATACTTGATTTTTCTGCTAAAGTAGTTTCTGGATCGCCTTGATCTGTTCAGCTTGAATTTGTTATAGCTGTATAGCTGAATATATCGGCTAAACCAAGAATAAAGACATTTTCTGTTGAATTGACAACTTGATCTGTTTTATTACCTAGACATGTTGTTTTCTTTATTGTTTTAATTGGACTTTCTTCAAGATCAAGTCCCATTGATTTTGTAATTCCTTCAAAGATTGTGGTTCTAATATAGTTTCTAATATAAGAATCTCATTCTTCTTGAACATACCAGGAATTATTGTAACTGTCATATCATTGTTGTGGATTTCATTGAACCGTTTGAACAACAGCAAACGTATTTGCTGGCAACAATTCAATAGACTGAAATGTTAGTGCTGCAAAATCAGAATCGAATCCAGTATCTAAGTGGTCATGTTCTTGTCCAATAACTCTTAAGTTAAAAGGTGCTTCTCCTTGTGGAGTTTGATAATTAAGTTGTTTTCTTGATCCGATAAATGAATTAGCAATCTTTCCATCTACTGTATCCACTCTTTGTCATTCTTCGCTATATTTGTCTTTTAAAACATCTAGTCCTTGGTTAGCAAAATAACATAATGTTCTTCAATCATCAGATGATCAGTCTTTTGCAACTGGTTCTGTAATATGAACAATAAAGGAAGAATGAATATCTGGTTTAGATACAGAAGTAGCAGTAATTTGTGCATAACCAACAAATTTAGGTGTTAATTTTCCTGTTTCTCTGTCTATTGTTGCAGCACTTCCTGGTTCGGCTTCTCAATAAACAGAATCAGTTACACCCTCAGGTAGAATCTTGGCTTGATATATTATGTTGTATGATTCTTTTGAATACAACACAACTTCATCAGGACCTTGAATCTCAATGTCTTGTGTTGTCATTGGAATAATAGTAACAACTTTAGTTGATTTTAATGATTCATTAACCTTAGATGTTGCAGTTATTGTAACTGTACCTTCCTTAAGAGCATACAATGTTCCTTGTTCATCAATTGATGCTACATCTTCATTATCTACAGACCAAATAACTGATTGATCTGCAGCTTCGGGAAGAATAGGAGCTACATACATAGCGGTTTGATTCACTTCTAATTCACTTGGTCCCATGATATTAGAAATGGATGCAGGAACTTTTTGACAGCTTACTAATGGTAATACACTTAAAGGGAGTGTAATTGTTGAAGCAGAAGTTAATAAAATTCTATAAATCTTATTCATTAATACTTACTCCTTTAGTTCCCATCATCCACCTGGAAGACCATTGTTTTGGTAGAGACCAATCATAAATGTATATTTATCTTCCATTGTGAGACCTGGATATAATTCAACATAATCTTTTTCTTGTCCAGTCTGTGGTTTGCCTGCTTCAGTGAAAATTGCCATAGGTTGCATGCTTCATGTTGGTACTTGCGTAAAAGCCATAAAGTTTAAATCAGCTAAACTAGTTGTACCCTTTAATATATTTATGCCAAATGGTGTAGACATGCTTTGCGTTACATTGCTTAAGAATTTAAAATAAGTCATGCTAGTGCAGTTTTCAAAAGCCGATTCGCCAATAGAAGTAACTTTTGGTCCTATATGTACTTCAAGCATGTTAGAACCAATAAAAGCTTGTTTACCTATAGATACTAATGACGAAGCATCTTTCATATCCACAACACCTTTAAATTCTGGGTTGCCTTCAACATGTACTATTGGTTCACCTTTCAAGTTGCATTGCATTTGTTCAAAACAATTGTCACCAATAGATGTAACATTCTTAGGAATGTTGATGTTTCCACCAATGCATGTTCTTTTAAAACATTCTTTAGGTAATTCAAGAAGTTCATCATTTAGAATTAATGTTCTTTCTGTTGGCATTTCAGGGCTAGTAGCGACAGGATTCAAATATGCACACTCATTACCTAAAGGTGAAAGTGCATATGGTGCAATCTTTGTTACACCATCAGGAATTTTAACAACTAATGCTCTGTGTTGTACATCAGGATTACTTCATATAGATGTTTTCATTCCTTTTAGTAATTTACCATCAGTTTCAGCATCATCCTCTAAAACAAATACATCATCAGTTAGGATGTCTTTTTTGAAATATGCTCTCCAACTATCATTTAGTCCCATATCTGGTAAGACTTTTTGAATTTCATTACGATGCTTGTATAATTCTTCATCATATTCTTCATCATTAATTCAAACATATCCATACAGCGACTTAAATCCTGCACCAGCAAAAATATTTTTTCAGTTTTTGATTACATCAAGTTTAAATAAAGATAAATCAATATTTGTGACATTAATGCATTTACTGAACGCTCCCTCTTGTACAGTTTGGGTTGGTGCTTCAAATGTTATTGATTTAATCTCCTTGCATTTCTTTTCATCAGCAAATGCTCCTGTCACAATTTTTGTTACACGAGATGGTATTTTCAATATAGAATATTCACGAATTAATGTGTCTGTTACAGCGCTTTTAAAGCCATGACAAATATATTCAATACCATTACTTGTTTCTTGTTCTTCGATATCTAAATATTCTTCTGGAATATTTTTTACATGTTCACGAACAAAACTTATACCTAAATCAGTTACATTTATTGTTTGTTGGTTTCCAAAAGAATTTGTGAAAGATAATGTTAAACTAAAATCAATAAATTTGTTTTCGCTAATTCCAAATGATAAATTAATTGGCAACGATAAAACATTAGAACTTCCAATTGCTTCTACAGAATATGTTGCTTTATCCAAAGATAATAATCCTGTTTTATCATTAATAACAACCTTTACGTCTGATTGTGGTAAAGCTGAAAATAAAATAGAATAATTAAACACCCAAGAATTAACTCTTTCAATAGCTTTTTCTTCTATTATGATTTCATCATCTTGATCTTCTTGTTGTGGATAATAGTAAATTTCAAAACCATCAACAACAATGTTTTCTGTTTTACCATAACGTGTAATATCAAATTGTATTGAGAAAGTAAACATTGCATTTTCTGCAACTGAATCATCTATCACTAAATCAATTCTACCTGTAGTAATAAATGTATCAATTGAATCTTGAACTATGCTTATCTTGCCTGTCTCTTCATTAAGAAGTGAAACTTTGATGTTACTTATAGTAAATCTTGTTAATTCAAAACTGATTGAAAAATTCCTGCTATGACAAAATTGTTTCTTTTGACTTGTAACAATTTGTACTTGCTCAGCAGAACAAGATGTTAAAGATGGTAATGTAGCTATGATTGGTGTTGTTGCTAGAGCAACTTTTAATATATTAAATTTCTTCATAAGTTGCTCCTAGTTACTCCAATGTGCATAGAAATTACAATAACACAATGGTGACAATGGTTGTCTTGGGTTCCATGCTTCTAATGTAAATAATAGAATTTGTTCAAAATTAAAATCTTCAGCTTTATAGTTTCTAAAGCTTGAAGTTAATGTCAAACGATAACCTTCATAGTTATCATATGGTCACATAACTACTCTTTCTGAACTAACAATTTTAATATCACTATCTTCGATAGGGATTTGAGGTGAAGAAGGATATTTAATATTAAAAGTTAAATCATCTAAGAATTGATATGGTTTACGATAAATATAGATTCCATCAAGTTCATCCTTGTCTGTTCAATATACAGGTTCTTTATCTAAATTAATTGTACAAGTGTACATTCCAGGACTAATTTCTTCAATTACATGGTAGTCATCTTGCTTTTGTTCAGGTGGCATGTAATTAATAATTCCATCAGTGTTTTGAATTTCTTCTTGTCATACATTGAAATTCAAAGTTAAATGTACTCTCTCATCACAAGCAAATGTGATATCCATTACATCATGACGGTGTTGTACTAATCCAACTCTAAATGTTGGGATTGTATCAGTTCATGTATTATCTGTATATCCTACTCAAGCTAAAGCTTTTGTTGGTTTTTCTTCATCATGAAGATGAAAACGCATTCTTGTGTTGTAGCCTTTTAAAATTAAAGGAACAAATTCAATATCAGTTCTTGTATGACCAATAAACATATCTATTGGTTTTTCGTTTTTGTACAAGTATTTTCCTGTCTTAACTATGTTGACATTTGCCTCATTACCATCACGGTCATAATAAGAAACAATATTGTCCACAAAACCCATAAATGATTGGTCTTGTCCTGGTTTCTTTATTATTTGGACTCTTAAAGTATCTGATATTTCAGGAGTCAAAACATCTGTCGCCTTAACTGTTAATGACACAAGTTCATCAGAAAGTTCTAATTTATCTGGTGCTGTAATAACACCATCAGATGAAATAGTAAACCCTTCAATTGGACATTCAACTATTTCTCATATTGTGTCATTATATTTTCCTTGTTCAGGATAAGTATTCTTATCTATTCTTAATTGTTCTCCTTCACATATATAACCTGGTCTAGAACTTAATCTTAATAATGTGATAGGAATATTTTCATGAGGTTTGCTACATGAAGTAATTAGAACCATAGGTGATGCAACTAAATTTGAAGTCGCAGTAAGGAGGCTCAATTTTTTTAGAATCTTATTCATGAGTACCTCCTATAATTCCTTTAACTTCTCAATTAGAAGGTAAACCTTGGTTTTGTGCAGCTTGCTTTCATTGGTTAATAAATGTAGAGTTAGTTGATCCAACTAACATAATTCCACCATCTGCTCCCATGTCAGCAAAGATGTTGGTTCCATTTTTTAATCAATCTGGAACACTAGTATATTGTGAGCAGTCAATATATTTCAATCTAGAACATCCCTTAAAACATTGGTGAACTTCAGTTAATGACTTAGGTAGTGTTATTGATGAAATATTACTACAACCATTAAAGACACCATCAAATATTCTTTCTAGTGAATTTGGTAAAACTACTTCACCAACAATGCCTGAACAATCTTTAAATGCTTCAGAATTAATATCTTTAACACCATGATTAAAGCGTAATTTTCAATTTGTTTGATGAACGTCTTGTCCTGATGATGTGTCAGGTTTAAAGACCCCATCAAATGCACCACCATAAATTGATGAAATGCCTGATGGTAGATCAATTACTTCGTAATCTGTTTTAATTAGCTCTTCACCTGCTCTAATTTCTTTTCTTAGTCCCCTTAACTCGTCACCATTAACAATGTATGAAATTCCTTCAACAGGTTGTTCAGGATGATACGGAAAGGCTTTGCCTTTATGGAAATTCATAGTTCTTAACCATAAAGAATCGATTGTTGCTTCTGATGCTAAACCACGATCAATTAAAGCATATTTAAAGAAATTATCAACAACTGAGAATTCTGCTCCTCATGGAAGAATAATTTCTCCTGCTTTTCAATCACTAAACGGTTTGTAAGTAGTATCATAGTCTCATGATGGTGATTTTGCAGCAGACAAACCAGATAAATCTAATGTTCTTATTCCTGTGCAACCAGCAAAAGAATTGACA
The DNA here is from genome assembly GCA_045617465.1 of Mycoplasmoidaceae bacterium. GTDB lineage: Bacteria > Bacillota_I > Bacilli_A > Mycoplasmatales > Mycoplasmoidaceae > Hennigella. Next base: position 110,966 of record JAZLIQ010000003.1, read on the forward strand.
CCAAATTTTTCAAATTCTTTAGGGATTACTAAACCAGAAAGTCCAACGCAATTGTAGAATTGGCCGCCATAACCAACTTTTAAGTCCGTCACTCCTTTAGGAATAACTACAGTTCCAGTAAAGTTTGGTGCTTCGTAAAATGCTAAATCATCGATTTTTGTTAATCCCGCTGGAAGGTTTAATGGGCCCACAAAACCCGTATTTCCTCAAAATGCTTGAGAACCTATTTCTTGAAGCTTATCATTAAAAATGATTTGTAATTTATAGTTAGGGTCATAGCTTGGGTGATATCAAGAAAAAGCAGTCTTATCAATTTTTGTTACACTTTCTGGTACCCTTAAAAGATTAAACTTGGAAAGATCCGCATCTTGCTTAAATCCAGCTAGAACTTTTCCATCATCATTTAAAATTAGCAGATTTTGATCAACTTCTAAAGCATTAAATATTTCAAAATCTTCAGGTAAATTTAAATTGTCCTTGAAAACTTTTAACCATTCTTCTTCAGGAACAGTTAAGTCATGAACCATAATTTGTTTTTCAGGTTCTTCAGCCTCTGGTTTGGTTCCTAAATCATTAAAAGCATAACTTTTGCTAGCAGCTCAAGTCGGAAGATATTGGATTCCTTGTTCATTAAAACACTTAGTTAAGTCAACTTGAATGACATTAACACATCCATCAAAAGCATAGTTTCCTATTTCTTGCAGCTTTTGATTAAAACATAAACCTGTTATTTTTTGACAATCTCTAAATGCACTAGTACCAATTTTTAATAAACTGTCTGGGAAATTAAGTACACCAACAAATCCTGGACAGTAATTAAATGCATCTTGTTCAATTACTTCAAGATATTGTTTATCACTAATATCTAATGTACCAGTAAAACCATAACAATTAGTAAAAGCTCCTTTACCAATTTTTTTAATGTTTTTACTTAGTTTTAGAGTTGTTACATTTGATGAGAAACCATCAAACATATATGCAAAAGCATATGGTTTAATTTCTTCCACATTATCAGGGATCTTTAAAACATTGTATCCACCTAATCTAATATCGTCTGCTGTTACATCAGGATTGAAACCATATAACATTTTCCCATCTTCACTAATGTTTAGCATTTCTGGTGGAATTTCTTTTTCTCAATCACTTACTTCAAGATTATTTGCAGTAGCTAATGCACAAGCTGAAATTAGTCCAACAGGAAGAACAAAAGTTACACTAGTAAGTATTTTAAATAATTTGTACTTCATACTAGAACCTTCCTGTAATCATTCAACGCATTACGTTACCAATTAGCCATAGGATACCATAAACTATTTGGTTAAGAATGAATTGAACAGCTGAAATCATAAGTCTCAATGTTTGACCTAGAGCTTCATGAAATAAAATAGTAACTAAGAAGTGCTCTATTACTCATTGCCCTCCAGCTCAAGCTAAAGAAGCAAGATTGCAGAAACCACCTAATGTTATTCAAGGAAACATAATGTCACCTACTGATGGTGCATCAATAATATACTTTGTTAAAAGAGCATTAAAGTCTTTAGTCATTTGTTGATAGTTAAATGTTGTATAGAACTGATACATTGGTCTTGTTTTTTCTCTAAAGTTTGCTTGTGCAAACTTTTTGTACCGTGTGTTATACAAATCTCTATTTATTGGGTTACCATCATCATCTAGTGGGCAGAAGTATTCAGAATCTTCGTCTATCTTTTCTATCATTTCTTTATAAACGGCAGACTTGTTTACTGTATCACAATTATCAGCTAACTTCTTTGTTGGTTTATATAGCATACATGTCATAAATGCTATTCATGATGCTAGTAATGCTGTTTCACCTATACACAAACCAATCATCATTGCATTGGTTGCTGGATCACCATGACCAGGTAGTGGAAACATCATACGGAATATATAGTATGCAGTGTAAGCAACTGTTTGAACAGAGCTTGCCACCATTGTTAAAATGTATTTTTCTGCTTGGTCCTCTGCTTCTTCAAAATCATTTGTACGATAAATGTCAACATAACGTTTAACTTTATCAAATGCTTTATTAGCATGGATAAAGAATTCAGGAGAAACGTTGTAACCATTATTGTAATATTTAGGCAGTTGGTGTCCTGCTGTTTTATTAACACTGTTGGCGTATGTTGCTCTTAATTCATTTGTAACTTCATGTGCATCTTCATCAACAAGAGTAACATTTGATGTAACTTCACAGTTACGAACAAATCTCTCTACAAGAGTTAATTGTTGTGGTTCTACATCTTGTTTAGTCTTAACACGTTCAATTACATCTGTTACTTTTTCGTATGTGTGGGTGTTATTGGAAATAAGCATTCCAGAATTACCAAGAGTATCAAATGACAATGTTCCTGTGCTTGCTTTATCTTTTACTCCAGTAAAAAATTCTTCATATCTATTTTCTGGATTAGCAGCTCCACCTTGTCAAGTAAAGTTAATACATCCTCTTGAAGCAGTAGGATTGAAATATGCTTCTTTTAATTGTGCTGATTCATAAGCGGCAGTTGGATAAAGAGAATAATTAAAATAAGATCTTTCTGATTCGGCTAGCATTTCAGCTATTGATTTAGTTGGATCAGAATAATTTTGATTACCAACATAAACATGCCCCGTAACTAATTCACGTTGTTCATCAGTGAATTCTGGACTTAAGTAATTAACATTGATTAAAGATCAATCAATAGCTATTTCATATGTGTTTTCATATGGATTAGGTATTTTAGCATGTAAAACAGGTTCAATGTAATAACCAGGAATTAAAGTATATGGGTTATATTCTCATATCTTGCCAGTCTTAGCTTCAATGCAGTTAAACATTAATTTCATTAAGTCTTGACCAATTACGTGATTAACTTGCAATTTGCTTTCTACTCGATCATAACGGTTTGCTTGAGATGAGTCATCTTTAGCAGAGAAAGTAAATTTACCTAAGAAGTCTGATAATCTATCTGAAGCCGCTAATGCAGCAATATCAAGATTAACGGAGTCAAAACATTCTAATAGTTGTGAACGACCATAAGTGATACCACCTAAAGCATCATTTTTAAATCTATCTTGTAAAGAAGTTATGATTCCATTAAATTTGGCATCTGCTTCTGCTAGTACTTGTTGAATAATACGATAATCAAGCGGAATACTATGCATATAGATTTCATTTGAGTCTCTAAATGATTGGTATTCATCTCTTAATTGTTGTCATGTAGCAGTTGAAGATCTATCTAATTGAATACCATAATCTTCATAAGCCATATTTGACAACTGCGTTGTCATTGTTGTAAAGTCAAAGATTTGTGTATTTGAAGTTTCATCAGATCTAACATTAAAAACATCATCCAAGTTTTGAATGTCATGATTTAGCTCAGCCATCTTTTGTTCTTTAATTTCTGGTGGAGTAAATGTTTTATCTAATTGAATTTCATATAAAGAACGAAGATCATCCTTCATTCTGTTGTATGTTGCAGATGAGACATTATATTCTCTATCAATCTCATCAACATAAACTGGTGCTTGAGAGCAAGAGGTCATAATTGCAGGAGGAATTATTGCAGCTGACGCAACAACAATTCCAGACATTGCGCCCAAAACGACTTTTTGTCATTTCTTCAATTCTGGTTTTTTCATGGAACAATTATATATTTTAAAGATGAAATCTTTAAAATATCTTAATCTCTAAATAAAATATATAGATTCTCAATTATTTGATATAATTAAAAAACGCGTAAAGGTAAGAAACAATGAGTAGAAGAGATTATTTCACAAACAAACGTGCAATGAGTGGAAACAAAAAATCACACGCCATGAATCATTCAAGACGTCAATGAAACGTTAACTTACAAACAGTTAGAGTTACTCTACCTAATGGTCAAGTTAAAAAAGTAAAAGTTTCTGCCAAAACACTAAAGACTCTTAACAAGAGAAAAATTAACGGCGCTAGCAAAGGAAGAAAAGCTAGCAAACCTGCTGCTAAAAAAGAAGCAGCGACTAAGTAATTATTATTACTTAATGGGAGTATAGCTCAGTTGGTTAGAGCACACCCCTGATAAGGGTGAGGTCGATTGTTCGAGTCAATTTACTCCCACCATGTAATGGGGCCTTAGCTCAGCCTGATAGAGCACCTGATTTGCACTCAGGGGGTCGAGGGTTTGATTCCCTTAGGCTCCACCATTAAATCAAAACTAGGTTTATTGCCTAGTTTTTTATTTTATAATTAGATTACGAGGTTATAAAATGGCTAACATTGTATTAGATGTAACAATTGAAATCCCAAAGGGATCTAAAGTTAAATATGAATATAACAGAGCAAATAAACAAATCTCTGTTGATAGAATTTTATATGGTTCTAGTGGTTATCCACAAAACTATGGTTTTCTAAAAGAAGCACTAGATTGAGATGGTGATGAACTAGATTGTCTAGTTATTGCTGATCAATCTATTGGTACAGGAATCTCTGTTCCAGCTAGATTAATTGGTGCGATGGAAATGATTGATGATGGAGAAACAGACACTAAATTAATTGGTGTTATTGACTGTGATCCAAGATATGCACATATTAAATCTTTAAAAGATTTAAATCAACATTTACTTGCTGAAATTAAAGATTTCTTTGAAAATTACAAAAACTTACAACACAAAAAAGTTACTGTTAGAGGTTTCAAAGATCAAGCATGAGCTGTTAAAGAATATAAAGAATGTTGTGGTTTAATGAAGAAATATGGCAAGATGCCAAAAGCTTCATTCATTAAGAAAATGAAAAAAGCTCATCCAAATAAATATCGTTAAGAAAAAGAGGCTACGCCTCTTTTTTTATTTTTTAAATGGATCTTCTTTACAACCTTTAGTTAATTTTCTTACAGTAAGTTTTTGAACTTTTGTATTTGCTGTTGTTAATTGGGTTCCACTAGTCATCAAGAATTCTTTTGTTTTTTGTAATTTCTCAATGCTTGCATCAATAGCATCAATAGCTGATTGATAATTATTATGTGCCCTTGTTACTGTTGCAGCAATATCTGCTTGTGCATCTTTTAGATTGTTTAAGAAAGTTTCTTGGTCAATGAAATCAAGTTTTCTTTGGTTGTAAGCTTGCATCAATTCGTTGTTTTTCTTTAAGCTATCTTTTAAAACATTAATGAAAGCAACAAATGTTTGTGGTCTTACTACATACATTTTTTCATAACCACTTACTTTGTAAATACCATCAAAGTTACGGTTATCTTTTTCAAGTTCAGACACTAATAATGCATATTCGCATTTTTTATTGTTTCTATCTGTATCAAGTTTCTTATAGTGATCTTTGTTTTTCTTTTTAGATTCAGTTGTGTTGTTTTCTGTTTTAACTTCTATTTCAACAGATAAAATTTCAACACCTTTATCATCGTAGTCTTTGAAAACAAAATCTCCCTTAGATCCTTTTAAACTATCTGCAGAAGAGATAACTTCGTTATCTTTCCAAAACTTAGCATTAGGAAAAGCTCCATTTTGTTGAGCTGCCTCAAATTCTTCTCAAACAAATTTTTCTAGTTCCTCACCCATTGCTTTGGTAGAAACATGGCGATGAGATCATTGGTTTTCTAGAGTTTTAATTTGATCTTTTAAAGAATGAATTTGATCATCTTTTACCTTTTCGGCTTTTAAAACAGCATTATCAATCTTATCTTGAACACTAGAATTATTAGTTTGCAAATCTTTCTTTAGCATAGCTATTTCGTTTTCTAGTTTAGAAATAGTCTTTTCTTTATCATTAACAGCTTTACTTACTTCTGCTTGTGATAAATCTTTAGCTTGCTCTTTTGCTAAGCTTCTAAGTTCACGATCAAAATTTTGTACAACTGAACTTGTATCTAGTTCGGCTTTTTCGTTTAGGTCAATAATGTCACCTTTACTTGCATCTTCAGCAAGAGCGATGGTATTTTTATCAACTATTGTATATCTAATTTTCTTTCCCATTATTTACCTCCGTGTTGTTTCTTTGTCAAGATGACTAAATTGTTGATCAGCATTAATACTGTCATTGGACCAACTCCACCTGGAACAGGACTTAATCAACCTTTAAAATTCTTTAGTGATTTTGCGTCAACATCACCACATATTTTTTTATCTGCTCCACGATTAATTCCAACATCAACAATTACTGCATCATTTTTAAAGTAAGATTTGTCGAAGAAATTTGCTTTACCAATTGCAGCTACAACTATGTCTGCTTTCTTACAAATTTCTTTTGTATTTTTGCTTCTTGAGTGAAGAATGATTGGAGTAGCATTTTCTTGAAGGAATAATGTAGCTAAAGGCTTACCTACAATGTTGCTTCTATTGACTATTGCTACCAGCTTGCCTTCCATAGGTATTCTATGGAACTTAAGCAATTCTATAACTCCAGCGGCTGTACAAGGCTTAATTAAATTACTTGCATCTTTTGCTGTTCAAATCTTACCCACATTATAGTTGTGAAAGCAGTCTACATCCTTATCTGGACAGATGGCATTTATGACTGCATCATCATCGACCTTGTCACTAGTTGGTAATTGAACAAATAAACCATTAATTTTTTTGTCTTTATTTAACTTAGAAATTAATGCTAACATTTGCTTGGTTGTAGTTGAGCTTGGAAGTTTAAATAATTTTGATTTAATTCCAAGTTCCTTGCAAAGCTTTTGTTTGTTAGCAACATAAACACTACTTGCATAACTTTCATTGTTCAAAATTATTGCTAAAGTAGGTGTAATTTTTCTTCGTTTTAAATTACCAACTTCCTTCTTTAATTGTTTTAAGAAATTTGCTCTTGCGTTAATTCCAGATAATAGTTTCATTTCTATATTTCCTTAAAAGCAATATCGTCAAAAATTAAAGGAATTTTCTTTTGTAGTTCCTTTAATAGAGGAATAAGTAGTTCTCTAGCTTGAGGATGAGCATCAGGTGCACATCTTAAACGAAGAATGTTTCTTCATTCTCTAAAGTTAGCAGAAATTGTAATCTCAGTCTTCAGACTGTTAGGCAATACACTTCTTGCTTCTTGAGGTGTAGAACCCAATTTTAAAAGAGCAAAATAAGCTTTTTCTGCATCTTCCATTGCTTTCTTTCATACTTTATATCTCTTAGGATCTTTCTTGTAAAAATATGGTTCAATAACTGTAATTTGCTTACCAAATTTGTCATTTGCATAATTACAGTATCTAGTTGATTCTTGAGCAAAACTTGCAATTCTATGTCTTACTAATTCATGAGTAACACCACGATCACAAACAAATTTAACTGATAAGAAGCTATGTTCGATTACAGCTTCATGTTTTCACTTTAATAGGTTTCCTATTAACTTCTTAGCAGATTCACCAGTTTTGTCAATCTTGTCTTCTGATTTATAACAAACACGACCAATCTTTTCGATTAGTTGTAATTGTGAAATAGGATCAACTTTAGATAAAATTTTGTATGAAGGTTTAACAATAATCATGTTTATTTCTCCTTAATTAACTAATAAAGGTCAAACCGTATTGCTACGATTCAACCTTCAAACTTTAAATAATATTATTTAACGTTTTTAATTTTTTTGCCATTGTAGTAACCACAATATTTACATACTGTATGTGGTTTAATTGGTTTACCGCACTTAGGGCAAACTGTAGTAGTTGCAGGTTTCAATGCGTGATGGCTTCTACGCATTCCCTTTCTACCTTTAGATGTTCTTCGTTGAGCAACAGCCATAGATAAATTTTCCTTATACTATTATTATATTTAATATTGAAAATATTATATAATGCTTTTATGAAATTACATGATATTATTTCAATCAGTCCACACGTGTTGGAAAATATTTTGTTAGAAGAGACAAAAAAGATCCCTGGTGTTGACACAAAAAACATTGAAAGTATTAAAATTTCAGATGCTAAATGTCAGATAGACATCTATTTGACGCCCTTTAGCTTATTGTCAAACATCTATTCCATTGCAAAGGAGCTACAATCAGCAATTAGTTTTTATCTAACTAAGCAATTTGATATTGATGAAGGTAAGATAAAAATCAACGTTATTGTTAATCCTATTGCTAAAGGAGAGAAATAATGACTTCTTTAAACGCCAAAACATTAAAAGCATTATTTAACAATGGTGTTACCTATGTTGGTAACAATTTTGAATATATTGACGAATTAAATGTTTTCCCTGTTCCTGACGGAGATACTGGTACTAATCTGAAGATTACTACAACTGGTGCATGAGAAGCTATTGCTGATCTAGAAACAGATGATGTTTCTTTATTAGCTAAAGCATTTGCTCGTGGTTTGTTAATGAATGCAAGAGGAAACTCTGGCGTTATCTTAAGTCAAATCTTTAAAGGCTTTAGTTCTGTTTTTACTGATGGGCAAAAAGAAATTAGTCTTTCAGATTTGACAAAAGCCTTTGCAGCAGCAAAAGAATTTGCTTATAAATCCGTTGCTACTCCAGTTGAAGGAACAATCTTAACTGTTATTAGAGTAACATCAGAAAAGTTGCTAGAAGCAACTGGTAAATTTCAAACAGTTGAAGATTTATTTACTTTTGCTCACAAAGAAGCAAAAATAATTCTAGATAAAACTCCTGACTTCTTGATTCAATTAAAAGAAGTTGGTGTTGTTGACTCTGGCGGTTATGGATTAACTGTCTTTATAGAAGGAATGAAAGAAGCATTAATTCATCCTAATGCTAGGTCTATTGAAAAGAAGACAGAAGGATCTAGTCAACAAACAGCTATCAACAAAAACTTTGTTGATGATAATGAAGGTTTTGGTTACTGTTCAGAATTCATTTTAAAACTTGGATCAAGAGTTACAACTGATCAACCTAAGAAATCTAAGTTTGATGAAATCTATTTTAAGAAACGTATTCAAGATATGGGTGATTGCTTTGTTTATGTTCGTGATGACGACATAATCAAAGTTCACATTCACGTTATTCAACCATATCGTTTACTTGAGTTTGCAAGTAAATATGGTGAATTTACTAAAGTAAAGATTGAAAATATGACTTTACAATTCATGATGAGAAACAAAGGAACATCATTGGAAAAACTTGAAAGCTCATATCGTGCTGGACAAGAAGTTAGCGAAGCGACTAAGGTTGTTGCTACCGTGCCTAGTCAAGCAATTAAAGATGTTTATGCAAAAGAATTTGGTATTACCCAAACTCTTAACTGTGATGAAATTGGCAACCCAACTATTCAACAATTCTTTGACTTAATTAAATCAGCTAAAAGTAAAAATGTTATTGTAGTAACTGATAATGGAAATATTTTAATGGCTGCAGAACAAGCTTCTAAATTATTCCCTAAGAAGAAATACTCAATTGATATTATTCCTTGTAAAGATATTGCAACAAGTTATTTAACTTGTTTAAGTTTTAACCCAGAATTAGAAGAACGTGACACAGTTAGAGAAATGGAACGTGCATTTAAAAACTGTGAATCATGTAAGATTTCTAAATCTGTTAAAAATATTAGATATAAAGATTTAAACATCAAGTTTGGTGATTATATTGGAGTTAGAAATAAAGAAATTGTTGCTAACTCACGTTCTGAATCAACTGTAACAACAAGAATGATTGATGAAATCTTTGGTGATATTAGAAGACCAAAGACAGCTGTTATCATTTATGGTAAGGATGCAACAATGGAAGAAGTTAACCGTATGTATCGTTACATTAATGAAAAGTATTTGGTTAAACCTATTCTAATCCAAGGTAACCAATCTACATATCATTACTATATAGGTGTAACAAAGTAGGTGTATTATGAAAATAGCATTAGATGTAATGGGATTTGAAAATAAACTATCTGAAGCAGTTAATGCTGCTAGAAAGTTTTCTAAAGACTTTGCTGGAAGCAAAGTTATCTTAGTTGGAGATCAACAACAAATTCAAAATTGTTTAACACCTAAAGATAATTTTGAAATTGTTCATTCTTCAGATGTTATTAACATGAATGATACACCCATTACTGCTTTGAGAAAGAAAGATACATCTATGCTTAAAGCTATCAACTTAGTTAAAGAAAACAAAGCTGATGCTGTCGTATCTGCTGGTAGTACATCTTGTTTTGTGCCATTAGTACAAACAGCTCTTGGTTCTATCAACAATGTGTCTAAGTTTGGTTTTATGCCATACATTCCAACAACAAACAAAGTCGGTTTTAACATGATTGATGTTGGAGCAAACATTAATGTTGAAGGAACAGATTTATACAATTTTGCTTTGATGGCAAATGAATATGCAAGAATTGTTCGTAAAATCCCAAAACCAAGAATTGGTGTTTTGAATATAGGTACTGAACACCACAAAGGTTTTGCTTATCATCAACAAGCACATGATCTATTATCTAAAAACCCAAACATCAACTTCGTTGGTTTTGTAGAACCTAAAGGATTATTAGATGGTTTAGTAGATGTTTGTGTTTGTGATGGATTTAGTGGCAACATTTGTTTAAAAGCATTAGAAGGTGCTTTAAAATCTGTGAGTCATATTTTAAAAGATGGCTACAAGAAACCATGAAACTGATTAGGTGCAGCTTTTAGTCTTCCAATTATCAAAACATTAACACATACATTTGATTACCGTAATAATGCAGGAGCAATTGTTTTAGGCGCTGATGGAATTGCTATTAAAACGCACGGGTCAGCAGATGCAAAACAATTCTATGCTGCATTACGTATGGCACATGAATGTGTAAATAACAATTTATTACACAACATTAAGAATATCAAATATGAATAAGGATTATTTAAAAGATTTACAAACATGATTAAAAGAAACTTTAGGAATTACTCCTAAGAGTCTTTCTTTATATGTTGAGGCATTGACTCATCGTTCATATGCTAATGAACATAATCAAAATTATTCATACCAACGTTTAGAATATCTTGGTGATAGTGTCTTAGGATTTTTAACTGCTTTATATTTATATAGAAAATATCCTAAGAAACATGAAGGTGAATTAACAGTCTTAAGAAAAAGACTTGTTCAATCTAATACTGAAGTTGCAATTGCTAAACAATTAAAATTACAAAATATTATTTTGCTAGGAGTTGGTGCTGCAAAGTCTAATGGTTTAGATAAAATATTAGAAGATTGCTTCGAAGCTTTACTTGGAGCAATATATTTAGACCAAGGCATTAACCAAGTTGACAAATTATTAAATAAAACATTATTTAAATTTGATAATGATGCAGTTCTTAATACTGCTTTAGACTACAAAACATTAGTACAAGAAGCTTTAATGAAACATAACACAAAGAATGCTATGTATCATACAAAGCAACTTGGACCAAATAGTTTTGAAGCAATATTAAAAGTAAATGGTATTGTTTATGGTAAAGGCATTGGACACAACAAAAAGATAGCTGAAAAAGCAGCTGCTGCTGAAGCATATGCGAAGCTAGTAAATAAAAAGAGAGGTAAGTAAGATGTTGTTTCTAAAGAAATTTAAAGCTGTAGGATTTAAATCATTTGCTAACCCTATTGAATTATCCTTTAAGGATTCGATGGTTGGTGTTGTTGGACCTAACGGTTCTGGTAAGTCTAACATCGTTGATGCCATTAAATGAGTATTAGGTGAACAAAGCAAGAAAGCACTAAGAGGTAAAAGCTCTAGTGATATTATCTTCCATGGTTCAAAAGATAAAGATGGAAGTGATTATGCAATGGTTGCTTTAACCTTTGATAACTCAAACAAAATCTTACACTCTGATTTAAAAGAAGTAACAGTTACTAGAAAACTAACAAGAAATGAGGGGAACAATGAATACTTCATTAATAATGAACCTTGTCGTTTAAAAGATATTAATGAATTATTCCTTGATACTGGTCTAACTAAAGGATCATTAGGAATTATTTCTCAAGGTACAGTTCAATGGTTTGTTGAAGCCAAACCAGAAGAACGTAGAAAAATCTTTGAAGATGCTGCTGGTATTGGTTTATATGCTAAAAAGAAGGAAGATAGTTTATCTGAACTTGAAAGAGCCACAATTAACCTTAACCGTGTGTCTGACTATGTTTCTATTCTTGAAAAAGATATCAAGAAATTATCTAAGCAAGTTGAAAAAGCTCAAATCTATCAAGAAAAGAAGAAACAATTAATGGAACTAGAATTAATTATTCTAGTTAAAGATATTTCTTTCAGTCAATCTAAATTAAATGAATTAAAGAATATCATTTCTCGTAATAAGCAAATTGTTTCTTCTAATGAAGCAGATATTGAAACTGTTAGCAAACAATTAGTTAACGTTAAAGAAAAGGCAAACCAATCTGATGCTGAAGTAGAAGAATTTAATACTAGGTTTGCCAACATCATTCAAGAAATAAACAAACTTGAACTAAAAAAGAATGCAATTGAATCTCACTTACAAAATGATTTATCTGCTGGTTCAGCTAAAGTTAAAGCTAAGGCTCTTAAACAAATCATCTCAAACTTAAAGTTTGATCTAAAAACTGCTCAAGAAAATAAAAAGAAACTCGAAGATGAAATTAAGGGTTATGAAGAAATTAAGAATGACCAAGAAAAGAATAATGATAATGCTAAAGCAAAAGTAGCGTCATTATCAAACAAGATGTCTGAACTAGGCTTCAAACTTCGTTCAGTTGAAGACAAGATTGATAATGAATATGTAAATGAAGCTGGTACTAGAACTGTAATGGAAAATACAAAAGCATTACATGGTATTGTGGGAACTGTTAAAGATTTTGTTACAGTTGATAAACAATATGAAACAGCTATTACCTTAGCTTTAGGTAGAAGTAGCAACTTTATCATTACTGAAACTGAAGATGACGCTAAATATGCTATTGATTTCTTAAAGAACAATAAAGCAGGTAAAGCTACCTTCTTACCTTTAACTCTAGTTAAACCTCGTCCTTTAAGAGAAGAACATGCATTAGTTTGCAAACAACTAGAGGGATATATTGATACTGCTGATAAATTAATTAGCTTTGATATGAAGTATGCTGATTTATTTAGCATGTTATTAGGTAGAACATTAATTGCTCAGGACTTAAATGCCGCAATTATGATCTCTAAGTATACTCAATCTTCTTACCAAGTTGTTTCATTAGATGGACAAAACGTTTCTGTTGGTGGAGCTATTACTGGTGGTTATAACCGTACTAAATTTGCTCCAGTATTTAACTTACAAGAAAACAAAAAAGAACTTGAAGAAGAAATTGCTACTTTAACAAAGCAATGTTCTGAAGCAAGAATTGAACAAGCTAAGTTTGCTAATAGTTTAGATGAAACTATTAATAAGATTAATGAAAAGAAAATTCTTTTCAATACATACGATACTAAGATTAAGAATGCTGAATCTAGTTTATTTAGATATCAAACAGACTTTGACCAATTAGATAAGTCTGCTAAAGATGAAGCAAAAGTTGATTCAGTTGATGAAATTACAAAAGAATTAGCTACACTACAAGTTAAGAAAGATAAGATTATCCAAGACCTTAACGTTGCTCGTGCTACAAAACAAACAAATAGACAAATTGCTGATGACTATCAAGCAAGACTTGATGAAACAAGAGCTTTAGTAAATAAAGCTAATGCCGAACAAGCTCATGCTGAAGTTGAATTAGAAAAAGCAAAAGCTATTATTGAAAACTCTAAATCTAGAATTTCTTCTGAATATCGTATGACAGTAGAAAATGCTATGGCTAACTTCAATAAAGAGCTTCCAATGTCCGATGCTCAAGCAAGAGACACTATTAACCAACTTCGTTTTGAACTAGACAAAATTGGTGCTATTAACATGGAAGCTTTGAAAGAACTTGAAGAGAAACAAAAAGAATATGATTCTCTTTCTGTTCAACACAAAGAACTTATTGGTGCAAAAGATACAATTGAAAAAGCTATTGCTGAACTTGACAATAAAGCTCGTAATAGTTTCAGAGAAACTATTGAAAAAGTTAATAAAGAATTACCAACAGTATTTGGTTACTTATTTGGTGGTGGAACAGCTTCAGTTCAATATACTGATCCTAACAATATCTTAGATTCAGGTATTGAAGTAACTGCTGTACCTCCTGGTAAGAAAATTACAACTCTAAACTTATTATCTGGTGGTGAAAAGTCATTAGTTGCCTTGTCAGTACTATTTGCTATCCTACGTGTACACAACTTCCCATTAGTTGTTCTAGATGAAGCGGAATCAGCTCTTGACCCTGCTAACGTAGAAAGATTTGGTAATATCATTAAGAAGAATGCAAAAGATACACAATTCTTAGTTATTACACACCGTCCTGGAACAATGGAACGTTGTGATAGCTTGTTTGGTGCAACAATGCAAATTAAAGGTATTACAAACATGTATAAAGTTACTTTAGCACATGCTAAAGAATTTGGAAATGATAATCAATAATGGGCTTTTTTAAGAATTTAATTAACAAGATTAGACATAAGAAAGCAGAAAAGACTGCTGAAAAAATCCAAGAAACAACCCAAATAGCACAAGTTGATCAAAAGACTTTTGACGAAGGGTTAAAAAAATCTGGTGGTGTTTTTAAATCTGCTTTGGATGATCTTGTTAAGGAACATAAAAAAGTTGATGCTGCAATGCTTGAAAGCATTGAAGAAATGCTTATTGGTTTTGATGTTGGTACAGGAGCTACAACCAAAATTATGCAAGCTATTGAGGATGAAATTAAATTCCAAAACGTAGAAGATGCGTCTTTAGTTAAGCAAATTATTATTGATAAAATCTTTGTTTACTATATTCAAGATACAATTATTGATAATGGTCTCAACTTAAAACAAGGAGAAACAAATGTTATTCTTGTTTCAGGAGTTAATGGAGTAGGTAAGACAACATCTATAGCTAAAATTGCTCATTATCTACTAGATAAAGGGATGAAAGTCTGTTTAGTTGCTGGTGATACATTTAGAGCTGGGGCGGTTGAACAATTAAACATTTGAGCACAAAGACTAAATATTCAATGTTTTAAACCAAAGTTTGCAAACCAAGACCCAGCTTCAGTAATATATGAAGGTGTTAAATGAGCAAACGAAAATAAGATTGATGTTGTTTTGTGTGACACATCAGGTAGATTGCAAAACAAAATCAACTTAATGAATGAATTAAAGAAAATTGATGGGGTTATCAAAAAATTTAATCCTAACCAACCTTGTGAATCATTATTAGTGTTAGATGCAACAACAGGTCAATCTGGTATTGCTCAAGCTAAAGCTTTCCAAGAAGTTACTAAACTAACAGGAATTATTTTAACTAAGATGGATTCAACATCTAAAGGTGGTATCATCTTAGCTGTCAAAGATAACTTCAATATTCCTGTTAAGTTTATAGGTTTAGGTGAAACATATAATGATCTACAACCATTTGATATTGAGAAGTTTGTCATTGGTTTAACAAAAGACTTTAACTTTGATAAAGAATAAAAACAGGTTACACCTGTTTTTCTTTTATCTTATAATAAATATATAAGGAGAAAAATAAATGGCATTTATTAAACAAACAGAACGTGAACATTTAATAAAGAATGTTAACCGTAGCTATGCTATCAAGAAGTTATTATTACTTATTGATATTCTTGCTCTAATTGCATTCGTTGTTATGGTTTTCGTAAGCGCATACCTAGCTGAAAAGGATACATCATGAGAATGATTCGATATTCATGGTAAACTAACTAACTTAGGTATTGGAATGTTAATCTTTGCTATTGCTGTAGTTGTTCTAGGAGTTATTTCGCTAGTATTAGTATTAACAATTAGATCACCTAAGGCAATCAAGAAAGACATTAAGAAACTTGAATCTTCAGCTCTAAGTGGAGTTAAGATTAAAAAAGGTCAAACTGCAGGAGAAATTATGAAAGAAAGAAGAACTCCTGAAGAATACAAAGGTAAAAAAGGAAAGAAATAATCTTTCTGAAAAAACAAAAACAGGCTTTGCCTGTTTTTTTGTTTTATGATAATAGGGAATTAACGTTTTGTAAATTGAGGACTTCTACGTGCACCGTATTTACCATATTTTTTACGTTCTTTAACACGAGAATCTCTTGTGGTTAACTTTGCTCTTTTTAATGTTGTTTTTTGTTCTGCATTACAATCAATTAAAGCACGAGCAATACCTAATCTAATTGCTCCAGCTTGTCCTTTGAAGCCACCACCAACAACTTTAACTTTAATATCAAAAGTCTTAGTTTGGTTAGTTACTTCAAGAGGTTGTAGCATATCTTGGATAACTAATTTGTTTGGGAAGTATTCAGCAGGAGTTTTACCATTAATTAAAATCTTACCAGTACCTGGTACCATTAATACTCTTGCTACTGAGCTTTTTCTTCTTCCTAATCCTTTATATTCAATTTTAGTTGCCATGATTATTTACCTACCTTAATTGTTTGTGGTTTTTGTTTGCTGTGATCTTTACCTGCATCCTTATATACATGTAATTTCTTGATGATCTTTTCAGCTAATCTATTTTTAGGTAACATACCTTTAATAGCAGTTGTTACTAGTTCATCAGAATATTTTGCGATCATTTCTTTAACTGATCTTTTTCTGATTCCACCAATATAACCAGAATGGTTATATCTAAATTCTTTACTTGCTTTGTTGCCAGTAACTCTAACTTTATCAGTATTAATAATGATAAGGTGGTCACCACAGTCAACATTTGGAGTAAAGTTTGGTTTATTTTTACCACGGATAATATTAGCAGCTTCAACTGCTAATTTACCTAAAACAACACCAGAAGCATCAATCAAATATCATTGACGTTTGCTTGCTGCAGTTTCTTTCTTAAGCATCGTTGTTTTTTGCATACGTTTTTCTCCTATATTGTATTTATTATTTTATCACAGATGTACAAATTAGTATTCTTTTTTGTACATTTCGTCACCCTTAGCGATGACATCTTCTGGTCTTTCTAGACCAGTTCCAACTGGTAACAAGTTACCAATCATAACGTTTTCTTTTAGACCCATTAGAGTATCAATATCTCCTCTAATAGCAGCATCTGTAAGAATCTTCTTTGTATCTTGGAAAGAAGCTGCTGCTAAGAATGGACCCTTCTTACTTGTTGCAACGTTATCTAGACCATAGATTTCATTCTTTGCAGTTGGTAATTCTTTACCAGCAGCAAATAATTTGTTGCATTCTTCAGTAAATGAGTTGATATCAGTTGTTTCACCAATGAAGTAGCTACTGTCTCCAGGAGATAGTACTTTTAATTTGTTTGTTAGTTGTCTAACAATAATTTCAATGTACTTATCTGAAATTTCAATACCTTGAAGACGGTAAACCTTTTGTACTTCTTTAATTAGGTAGTCTCTAACAGCATCAATACCTGCAACTTCAAGTAGGACCTTGATGTTGATAGATCCTTCAGTGATCTTGTCGCCGGCTTCAAGATGATCGCCTTTTTCAGCGCGAATAACTTGAGATAATGTTGCATGATATGTTTTTTCTTCATCTGTTACATCGTTCACTACGTGAATCAATGTACCATCTTCAACTGATTCAATCTTTGTTACCTTGCAAGCTGACTTAGCAATGATTGCTAATTCACGGTCTGCAGGTGGAACTAGGTCAAACAATTGTTTTAATCTTTCAAAACCTTGAGTAATGTTAGCTTCACCAGCCGCACCACCAGTATGGAAAGTTCTCATTGTTAATTGTGTACCTGGTTCACCGATTGATTGAGCAGCAATTACACCAATAGCTGTTCCAATTTCAATTGGTTTATTTGTTGTTAAGTCGTTACCAAAACATTTTTGACAAATACCATCTTTACATTGACAATGTAAAACTGATCTAATTACTACTTCTTTAATGCCTTCACGTTCAATACGTGCAGCCATAGCTGGAGTAATAATTTCATTCTTAGCAACTAAGACTTTGTCAGTCTTTGGACTAATAATGTCTTCAAATGCATATCTGTTGGCAATACGATCAGATAAAGATTCAATCTTATAGTTTTGCTTTGTATCTTCAATTGCTTTAACCACAAGACCTGTAGGTGTTCCACAGTCTTCTTCTTTAACAATTACTTCTTGAGCAGCATCTACTAATTTTCTAGTCATGTAACCAGACTTAGATGTTTTCATGGCTGTATCAGCCATACCTTTACGCGCACCATAAGATGCGTTAAAGTATTCAGCAATTGTTAAACCATCTAGGAATGAGTGTTTAATTGGTGTTTCAATTGTATCCTTAATAACATTTGACTTTGTCTTTTGGTCATAGTTATAAGACTTACTCATCAATCCACGCATACCAAGTAGTTGGGTAAATTGTGATTCGTTACCACGGGCACCAGAGTTAGCCATGATAATAACAGGGTTGTTTCTATTTTTAGGATCAGCTAAGATTTCTTTAATGTCTTCAGTAACATCATTCTTAACTTTTGATCATAGATCAATTACACGTTTATATCTTTCATCATCGGTTAATAAACCTTTGTTAAATTGTTTTTTCAATTTAGCAACAGTTGCATCAGCACCTACGAAGTAGCTTGTCTTCTTGTCATAGCTTGGTAAGTCAAATGCTGAAATTGTAACAGATGATTTTGTTGAGAAGTCAAAACCAATGTCTTTAATTGCATCCATTGTTTTTGCAGTAACATCTACTGGGAATTGACCATATAGAGAGTCAACAATCTTTTGTAGTGTCTTCTTTGTAAATGGATTAGCAGGTTTTGCTTTTTCAAGAATCTTTCTTGCATTTTCTCCTGCAGGAACAATTCTTTCTTTATCTACTACATCAATTTCTTTACCATCATTAATGTATGGCATAGTTGCTGGTAAGATATCATTAAACATAATCTTACCCATAGATGTAATAAGAATACAGTTAGATGGTAATCCTTTATCTTTATATGCATTAGTTGAAATACCAATCATTGCATGAATATTCACTTGTCTTAAGTGGTAAGCTCTCTTTGCTTCTCTTGGATGAGCAAAGATCATGCCTTCGCCCTTAGAATCTTTTTCTTCTTGTGAAATGTAGTAAGCCCCAAGAATCATATCTTGTGTTGGTGTTACAATTGGCTTACCATCTTTAGGTCCAAGAATGTGTCAAGAAGCCAATAGAATACTTCTTGCTTCAGCAATAGCTTCTTTAGAAAGTGGTAAGTATACACCCATTTGGTCACCATCGAAGTCAGCGTTGAATGCTGTTGTTACTAGTGGGTGTAATCTAATAGCCTTACCATCAACAATCTTAGGTTCAAATGCTTGAACACCTAAACGGTGAAGTGTTGGAGCACGGTTTAATAAGATTGGGTGTTTCTTTACAACTTCATTAACAATTGGTCAGATTAGAGAATCTTGTCTCAAGATCATCTTTTCTGCTTCTTTAATGTTTGTTGCAATAGGTTTACATGGTAAACCATCTTCATCAATCTTAGTAATTAATTTGTGAATGATGTATGGTTTGAATAATTCCAAAATCATTACAGATGGAATTCCAGCTTCATACATCTTTAGATCTGGACCAACAACGATAACTGAACGACCTGAATAGTCAACACGTTTACCTAGTAAGTTTTGTCTAAATAAACCTTGTTTAGATTTTAAGTGATCAGTTAGTGATTTTAATGGAGCTTTATCTTTACCCTTAGCTGGGTTAGATTTGCTAGCGTTGTCAAATAATCCATCAACTGATTCTTGTAACATTCTACGTTCGTTGTTTAAGATAACTTCTGGAGTTGGTTCAGACATCATCTTTTTCAAACGTTCGTTTCTGATAATAATCTTTCTGTAGAAAGTGTTAATATCACTTGTGGTGAATTTACCATTATCTAGTTGAACAATTGGTCTTGTTTCAGGTGGAGTAACAGGAATATAATCTAAAACCATTCATTCAGGTTTAATCTTAGATTCTTGGAATCACTTGATAAGTTTCAAAGTGTTCATTTCCTTTGTAAACTTAGGGTTACTTGGAGTTAATTTAGCTAAGTTAGCCTTAACTTCTTTGTACTTCTTATTTAAATCTACGGCTTGAAGTAATTGTTTAATTGCAGCAGAACCAATAGATATTTCAATATCTAAGTGTTTCTTTAATAAAGCAAATACTGTGTGTAATGAGAATGGCAAAGTAGTATCTTTTAAAGCCAATGCATATTGACTTGCCATTTCATGATCAAAGTTTAATTCTTTAATCTTGTCTAAGTTTTTGCTTGTATTCTTAGATAATGATTTGATTTCCTTTTCAAGATCTTTAATAATAATTTCCAAAGCAGCACGAATGTTTTGTCTTGCTTTTTCATTACCCTTAGGATCATTGATTGGAATAATCTTACAAGGACCATAGAATTTTTTACATCTAGGGTTTTTAATTACTACGTAGTTTACAAAGTAAATAACTTGTTCAACTTCCTTGTAAGTCATACCAAGTAATAATGAAATCTTACTTGGGTTAGGAAGTTCCTTACTCATTCAAATGTGTGTACATGGATAAGCAAGTTCAATACAGCTCATTCTTTCACGTCTTACTGATGAAGAAATAATTTCTACACCACAGACTTCACAGACTTTACCTTTGTATTTAACTTTCTTATATTTACCACAAGCACATTCATAGTCTTTAACTGGACCAAAGATCTTTTGACAGAATAAACCGTCTTCTTCTGGTTTTAGAGATTTATAGTTAATAGTTTCAGACTTAGTAACTCTAGTTCCTCTAGCTCATTTCAGAATTTGTTCTGGACTAGCTAGGGTTAATTGTAATGATTTAATATTTTTAGCGTTAATCATAATTCCTACTCCTTTCTATAAACTTCCATATTCTGAGTCGTCAACAACTTCAGTTGTTACTTCCTCAGCAGCTTCATGTTTAACTGTTTCTTCTTCAGCATCAATGTTTGCCTTGCTAAAGTCATCCATATCGTGTTTAACACCTTTTTGGTCTGTTACTGTCATAGATAAACATAGACCTTGAAGTTGTTTAGTTAACAATTTGAATGATTCAGGTAAACTTGGTTTTGGTAAAGGTAAACCTTTAATGATTGAGTTGTAAGTTAAGTTTCTTCCAACCGTATCATCTGATTTAATAGTTAAGATTTCTCTTAAGTTGTATGTTGCACCATAAGCTTCAAGTGCTCATACTTCCATTTCACCAAATCTTTGACCGCCGTCTTGACTACGTCCACCAAGAGGTTGTTGGTTGACCTTAGAATAAGGTCCAACGGCTCTTGCGTGAATCTTATCTTCAACCATGTGGTCAAGTTTTAACATGTACATTACTCCAACAGTAATTTCACCATCAAAGTATTCACCTGTTTGACCATCAATAAGTTTTGTCTTAGCTCTAGTCTTAGCAGGATCTAAGCCAGCTTCTTTTAATGCATCGGCTACATCATCTAGTTTTGCACCAGCAAATACTGGTGTTGATGCCTTATATGATAAGTCTTCAATTGACATACCTGCTTTATTTAAAATAATTGTTAAGTCAATGTTACCAAATTGTTCAAATTTGGTAATCTTGTTATCTTTAAAGTATTTATTGCAAACTTTTTTTAATTGTTTTGCACGATATGAACTCATACCAAATAATTGAACGAATTCATTTGGTGTAGCTTCTTGATCAATTAATTCTCAAAGTTTCTTCTTAGCAATATTTCTCATTGCTCATCCTAAGTGAACTTCAAGGATTTGACCAATGTTCATACGAGATGGTACACCTAGAGGTGATAATAAAATATCAATTGGTGTTCCATCTTCCATATGTGGCATGTCTTCAACAGGAACAATTCTACTAATAGTTCCTTTGTTACCATGACGTCCAGACATCTTGTCACCAATTTGTAGTTTACGTTTTTGAGCAATATAAACTTTTACAAGTTCAATTGTTTCATCATCAAACTTTTCACCATCAACAGTTCTAAATCTCTTGACACCGATAACAGTACCTTCTTCACCTACTTTAACTTTTAGAGATGAATCTCTAGCACCATGTGATTTATTTCCAAAGATAGCATTCAGTAGTTTCTCTTCTGGACTATAGTCGCCTTCACCTTTTGGAGAAGTTCTACCAACTAGAATGTCACCTTCTTTAACTTCAGCACCAACTAAGATAATTCCATCTTCATCTAAGTAAGTCTTTAAGTCTTCAGACACGTTTGGAAGGTCACGAGTAATTTGTTCGTCACCATTCTTAGTTGTTACACAACGTAATTCTTTTTCAATGATGGAGATTGATGTATATCAATCATCTTGAACTAAACGTTTTGAAATAACAATAGCATCTTCGAAGTTGAAACCATGTCATGTTGTATAAGCAATGATTGGGTTACGTCCAATAGCAAGTTCTCCGTTGAACATAGCTGGTCCATCAGCAATAACTTGACTTGCTTTAACATGTTGGCCTACTTCTACAATTGGGAATTGGTTATTGCAAGTGTTTTGGTTTGTCTTACGATATTTAACAAGTTTGTACTTGTCACTACCACTACTTGTTTTAATGGTAATTTCATTACCATCCATCGCTGTTACTTCACCATCGTGAGCAGCTAAAATGTTTAGACCGGAGTCGTGAGCAATCTTATACTCTGCTCCTGTACCTACAATAGGTGCATATGGTTTTAATAACGGAACTGCTTGACGTTGCATGTTCGAGCCCATTAGAGCACGAGCAGTATCGTCATTTTCCAAGAATGGAATAGCAGATGCAGCAATTGAGATAACTTGACGAGGTGAAACATCGATATAGTTAATTTGTTTTGCATCATATAGTTCTTGCATACCACGATAACGTCCAACTACTTTAGATTGAGTAATCTTACCGTTTTCATCATGTGGAACTAATGATTCGCCAATTACATATTCATCTTCTTGACTAGCATTTAATCAACGGATCTTATCTGTGATAACTCCGTTTTCTACAATGAAGTATGGAGAAATCAAGAATCCGTTTTCATCTACTTTAGCAAATGATGCTAAAGCCATAATCAATCCAATGTTTTGACCTTCAGGAGTTTCAATTGGACAAATACGTCCATAGTGAGAATAGTGTACGTCACGAACGTTTAAGTTTGGGTCGTCTTTTCTAATACCACCATCACCCATAGCTGAAATTCTACGTTTATTAGTTAATTCAGATAGGGGGTTTGTTTGGTCAATGAAAGCTGTTAATTGATAAGTGTTAAAGAAAGCTTTAACAACTTGTTGGAAAGGTTTTGTGTTAACAATAGAGCTAATTGTTGCTCTTGTTGATTTTCTAGCTTTTTCTTCTGCATTCATTGTTGGAGAAGATAAAGAAGATAATTTATCCTTAATGTGTTTTTCAACACGTGCCATACCAGCGACTAATTTAGATTTAAATTGTTCATGGATAAGTCTTAGACGTTTATTACCTAAGTGATCAATGTCATCATAGTTACCAATGTTTCATGGTAAGTTGATAGTATATGAAACCATAGCAATAATATCAGAGATATTAAGAGTTTCTTGATCAGATGTTGGTGGAACACCTAAGATGTTTACATAATCATCTCATTCATCGTTATCAGCATAAACATCAATTTGTTCTGCTTTAGCTGTTTTAAATTTATGGAATCTAGATACAGCTGTAATGTCTCATTCTTTTTCTAGTAATAGTTCACCATCAGTAATGGCTTTCTTAATCATGTCGATTTCTTTTTTGTTAATTAAAGTATCTTTCTTTAAGAATACTTTTCCATTCTTGTAAAGAATGTCATTAGCTAAAACTTTTTGGTAAAGTCTTTCAGTTACACGAAGTTTGTGATTGATTTTACTTCTACCTGCAGAAGATAAATCAAATCCTTTAACTTCCATAAAGTGTTTAATTAAATAATCTTGGTAACAGAAACCAGCATATTTTTGGCTTAGTGTTTCTGTTGGTCTAATAGAGATTGATAATTGGGTGATGATGTCTTTAGCGGCTTTTTCAGTAATCAATAAATCTTTTTGATCTCTGATTTTCTTAGTTAAATCAATTTGTTTTGCTTTAACTGTTGCATTTGTAGGATCAGATTCTAATTGTTTATTAACTTCGTTAAGTTGATCTTCTAGTTTAGATCATTTGTAAACTAATACTTGTAGTTTGTGTTGAATTGGTAAACCAGTTTGTTTAATATCATTTACGGTTGGTAAATCGCAAACTGCTTTTCTAATTTTTTTAATTTCATCATCTTGACCAATTGTTTCGTGAGTGTAGCAACCAGTAAATTTGTTGCTGTATGATTTTGCATCACCATCAGCAGTTAATGAGTTAGCAATAATTTCAGCATTGCTAAAGATACTCATAATAGTGTCTTGGTTTAAACCAAGAGCTTTTAAAAATTGTGTTGCAGATAAAGTGATAGCTGCATCTGATGTTGCGTTTCTTGCAACTAACTTGATAATTCTCTTATCTGTTTTCTTGTCATCGATAACAAAGTTTAGCATTGTTCCACGGTTTGGATACAATTCACAAATATAACCTTCGTTAACTTTTTTCTTACCAGATAATTTGATTTGACTCTTAGATAAGATGTAGGCACCAGGAGATCTGATAGTTTGAGAGTTAACTAACTTTTCAACTCCGTTGATGATAAAAGTTCCATTATCAGTCATCAATGGAATATTTGCAAAGAAGACACCATCATGTTTATCTTTCTTTGACTTTCTTACTTTTTTAACTTCACCTGTTTCATCGTTAATTAAGACTAAGTCAACATAAACAGATGTTTCATATGTTTTTCCTTTGTATCTAGCTTCTTGTTCATCAAAAGCACCAGGATAGAAATGAATTCCATTAATTCCCGTCTTGTTGTTTAGCTCCACATGATGAGTTTTGTTTTTTATATGTCTAATTGGGAAGTAACTAGCAATTAGATCACCAAGTTCTTTCTTCAAGAAACGTTCGTAAGATTTCTTTTGAATTTCCAAAAGGTCTGGTTCTTCGAACTTTACAAATTGCTTAGCATAGTCACGTCTAGTAACTAGGTTTGCGATTTTTCTTTCAACAAACTTTGGTTTTTGTGCCATAAAGGCCTCCTACAAATAATATATCTATATATTATTTTTGGTATTAAATAATATATGAGTTTATTAATTATATATATAAAATGGGTTTTTACACAAAAATTTTAAAATATTTTATTTTTATAGGTATAATATACAAACTTACGCAGATGTAATTCAATGATAGAATGCGACCTTGCCAAGGTCGATACGCGAGTTTGATTCTCGTCATCTGCTCCATTAAATCAAAAGTAGGTTGTTACCTACTTTTTTTATTTATAATTTTACTATGATAGCAGCAATATTTGTTGTGCCATTAGTCTATTTTATTAATGCTTTTTTAATAGGTAGATTAATTAAAAGAATCAAAATTGATATTAATCCCTTTTTAGCAACTATTGTAGGATTTGTTGCTTTTTTCGACATCGTTTACATTGTTACTATATGAATGTATGCTGGGCAGTCAGTCATATGAGCATATTTTGTTGTGATAGGAATTATCCAAACAATTTTGCTAGCTTTATACATCGCAAATTGACGTTATACATTTATCACCTGGTCTGTTAATTGGAAGAAGATTATTACATTTGTAATAACTTTCGGTTTAACAATTTTAATTGGATGATTATGTTTTAGAGATTTCAACTCTGAATTTGGTAAAACATGAATCTGAACTATCAATCATTTCCAAGTTGACATTTGACGTCCAATGTGGTTTGGAACAACAGCAACAGATGTTGTTTCTAACTTCTCCGCTTGTAATGTGATGAACTTATTTTGATTAGATGCTTTTGGTGTAATTTTAAAAGCTGAAGCTATTCAATTTTGCAACTGATCATGAACAATAATTGCTGCTGGTTTTGCATCTTGTTTATCAACATGAATGTTAAGCAAAAACTGTTCAATTCCTAGACTAATTTTAAATATCATTATTGTGCTATTACTTATAACCTTAACGCTAGCATTTATCGAGTCATACGCCGTAGGCGATGCTTGAATTTTGCTACTACTTTTTGCTTATGTTTTGGTGTTGATAAAGCAGGAAGAATCAAGACAAATTAAGTTGTTTTGTTTGACAACTTTATTAATGGGATTTTTAGCGTTTAGTTGCACAAGTTTCTTCATCGTAATGTGTGTGTGATTATTCTCTATTTACTATGGAATAAGATACAAACAAAATTCACTAAATTATGCGTTGTTTTTATCTTGGCCTTTAGCCTTAACAATTTTCTCAATGTTTTCAATTTATACATTCTGATTGCTATCATTAGTTGATGCTATCTACTTAGTGTTTGCTATCATTCTACTAATAGTTTGAAAACAATTAGGCACACCCGCCTGAGAAACAAAATTAGCATTAAATGTTTCAAAAAATTCTAACAAAATCGTTTATGCATTCTTGGCAATAATCATTGCTTTATTCTTGGTAGCAAACTTCTTTATTTTCCAAGAAATTTACCATTGACAAGCCGCTAATATTGATTACCATAACTTCTTAACTTTCACTTACACTTATCTATGAACAATTGATCTAACATCATCAATATCGGTTGGTGTGTTTAATGCTGTTATGTATGCACTATTCTTAGCATTTGTTATAACTTACCTAGTTATAAGAAGACTAAAAAACAATATGTTTTATCCACTATGCAAAAACGATAGTGCAATGAAACTTGGTGTAATTAGTATTGCTTTATTTATCAATCCATTAGTTATTCATGTTCTAAAGATATCAACTACTGCATTCCCACTTAATACTTTAGATTTAAATATGCTATTTATAATCCCTATTTTTGTGTTAGCATTAAAGGTTGTTCACAACTACAAAAAGATTTCAATTCGTAACTGAAAATACAATTGATATTAAAACAAAAAAAGATTAGTTTACTAATCTTTTTTTATTTATAATTTATTTAACTCTATGGAACAAATTAAACAACGTATTGAGAAACTCAAAACACTGTTAAGAAAATGAGAATATGAATATTATGTTCTTAACAATCCAACAGTTTCTGATGAAGAATATGATATTACTTTAAGACAACTTATTGAGCTAGAAACTCAATATCCGGAGTTTTTAACTCCTGATTCACCAAGCCAAAGAATTGGTGGTACAGCTAGTACAAAACTTAAGAAATATCAACACAAAACAAAAATGATGTCATTATCTAATGCTTTCTCTGCTCAAGAAATGAGAAAGTTTGATGTTGATATCAAAAAAATAATTGGATCTAATAAAAATATTGTTTATTGTGTTGAACCTAAAATTGATGGTTTAAGTATGAGTTTAATTTACCAAGATGGTAAATTAGTTTCTGGAGCGACACGTGGTGATGGTTTAACTGGTGAAGATGTAACTGCTAATGTTAAAACCATCAAATCAATTCCTCTAATGATTGATTTCCAAGATGACATTGAAGTTAGAGGAGAGATCTTTTTAACAAAGAAAAATTTTGAAAAGATTAACAATGCAATAGAAGATGAAGAAAAGAAATTTGCTAATCCAAGAAATGCTGCAAGTGGTAGTTTAAGACAACTTGATCCAAAAATTACAGCTAAAAGAAATTTAACAATGTATTGTTATCAAGTTCCAAATGAAAAACAATATGGATTATCAAAACAATCAGATGTTATTGATTTCTTGAAGAAAAATAAATTTAATGTTGCACCAGATATTCAAATCTGCAATGGAATTGAAGAAGTAATTAAAGTTATTGATAATTGGACAAATAAGCGTAACGATCTAGAATTTCCTATTGATGGTGTTGTTATCAAAGTTAATAACTTTGAAGATCATGATAAGATTGGTTACACTTCTAAGTTTCCTAAATGAGCTATTGCTTATAAGTTCCCACCTAATGTGGTAGAAACAAAACTTGAAAACATTACTACAACAGTTGGACGAACTGGTCGTATTAACTATGTTGCTAATCTAGCACCAGTATTATTAGATGGTTCAACAATATCTGCTGCAACATTACATAATGCAGAATATATTGCTGCTAAAGACATTAGAATTGGTGATACAGTTAAAATTTTTAAAGCAGGAGAAATTATTCCTAAAGTAATTGGCCCAACTGTTTCAAAGCGTCCAAAGGATGCTAAAGCATATGTTCCACCTCTTAATTGTCCTATCTGTGGTAGCAAGCTAGAAAAAGTTGAAGGTGAAGTTGATCAATATTGTGTAAACATTGAATGTCCTGCAAGAGGTTTATTGAACATCGTTCACTTTGCAGATCGTGATGCAATGAACATTGATGGTTTAAGCAATAAGATTTTAGAAAAGTTCTGAGATAACAACATTGTTAAAAACATTATTGACTTGTATTATCTAAAAGATAAAAAACAACAAGTGTTAGCTTTAGACTTACATATCAAAGACAAAATGTTTGAACATTTAATTACTTCAATTGAAAATTCTAAAAAAACTAACCTTGATAAATTGATTTATGGTTTAGGTATAAGACATGTTGGAGCTATAACCGCAAAAGTTTTAGCTGAAACATTCAAATCTCTTAACAAACTATCGGAAGCAGCACTAGAAGATTTAATAGCAATTAAAGATGTAGGTGAAACTGTTGGTCAATCAATTGTTGATTTCTTCAAAGTAAAAAACAACCAAGTTTTAATTGAAAAATTAAAAGAGGCTGGCGTTAATACTAAACTTATTGAAAGAAAGTATGATACAAACAGTCCATACTACCAAAAGAAGTTTGTTATTACTGGATCATTTGAAATTCCACGTAACGAAATCATCAAAATAATGGAAGAAAAATTTGATGCAAAATTCTTTGGTTCAGTGAGCAAAGACATTGATTATTTAATTGCTAATGACTTTGAAAGCACCAAATACAAAAAAGCTAAAGCTTTAGGTATAAAAATCATTACTGAAAAAATTTGATAATACTTATAGAAAATACATTTAAATAATATAAAATAATAAAATCTAAAGGAAAACTTATGAAATTACTCAATTCTAGCACTAATCAATTAGTTGAATTAAAAGATCCAAAAATAACTATTTACAATTGTGGTCCAACAGTTTACAACTATGTTCACATAGGTAATGTTAGACCTCTGGTTATTTTTGACGTTCTACATCGTTTCCTTCTTAAAAGAAGAAAAGAAGTTTTATATATTCAAAACATCACAGATGTAGATGACAAAATTATCAAAGCTGCTGCTGAAGCGGGTATTAGTGAAAAAGAATTGACTACTAAATATACACAAGCATATTTAGATATTTTCCAACTTTTAAATATACGTACTGTTTTTATGCCTAATGTTTCTGATAACATTGAAG
This sequence comes from Mycoplasmoidaceae bacterium, assembly GCA_045617465.1. GTDB lineage: Bacteria > Bacillota_I > Bacilli_A > Mycoplasmatales > Mycoplasmoidaceae > Hennigella. Next base: position 140,208 of record JAZLIQ010000003.1, read on the forward strand.
AAATTAAAAACTATATTACAAATTTAATTGATAAAGGTGCAGCCTACCAAGTTGATGGTGATGTTTACTTTGATGTTTCTAAAGTTGCTAACTATGGACACATTAGTCATCAAAACCCTGATCAACTTATTGAAGGCGTAAGAAAAGAAAACAAAGCAAACAAGAAAAATCCTCTTGACTTTACTTTGTGAAAACAAACAAGTGAAGGAATCAATTGAGATTCTCCTTGATCTAAAGGTAGACCAGGATGACACACTGAATGTTGCGTTCTAATCAACAAGTATGCTGGAGACCATGTAACAATTCATGGTGGTGGTGTTGACTTAAAATTCCCTCACCACGAAAATGAAAATGCTCAAAACGTTGCTACCTATGGTAGAGACATTGCTGATGTTTGAATGCATGTGGGTCATATTAATGTTGAAGGTGTTAAGATGGCTAAATCTTTAGGCAACTTCATTCTTGTTAAAGATTTGGTTAGCACATCAAATGCAAATGGTTTAAGATGATTCTTCTATAAAGCAAAATATCAACAACCAGTTAACTTTTCTAATGAGTTATTAGAAGAAGCTAACAAAGAAGTTACTTCCGTTGTTAAGGCTTTATCTGTTGCTAAAACATACAATATTGCTAATGATTGTTTCTTTAAGGAATCATCAGTAGAAATGGATCCAATGTTTATTTCTCATCTTGATGATGACTTAAATATTCCTAATGCAATAACAGTTTTACTAGAACAAATCAGTAAATTAAATGTTCTAATTAGAGATAGTCGTTTTGGTGAAGCTAATAAGCTTTGCAACGTAATAGCTTGTGAACTAGAAGTTCTAGGTATCAAGTTTGAAATATATGACCACTTAGGTAATGTTGGCTTGATCAAGAAATGAAAAGAAGCATTAGATGCTAAAGATTACAAGACATCTGATGAATTGAGAGCTAGCTTAGCTTCTAAAGGTTTACTATAATGCAATTAATTATTGGTAAGAAAGCAATTTTGGATGCTATTACTAATAAAACTTTAAAAGATGCAACTATTAGTAATAAAGACAAAGTCTTTTACAACAAGGTAAAAGCTTATTTACCTGGTGTTAAAATAAATAATGATAAATCTTTTTATGAAAAACTAGCAAAGGATCAAAATCACCAATTTGCTATTGGATATGTTGAAGGTGAAGTTGTTTTAACGTTAGAAAACTTCTTATCAAATAAAAAAGATGCAACAACATCTTTGGTTCTTATTGTTGATTCAATTGAAGACCCAATGAACTTTGGCGCCATCATTAGATCGGCTGAGTCTTTAGGCGTTGATGGTCTTATATATAAGAAAGACAACCAATGTCAAATTACGCCTGCTGTTATTAAAACATCGCAGGGCGCAATTAGTAATCTTAACATGATTAAAGTAACTAATCTATCTGATGCTATTGGCAAATTAAAACAATCTGGTTATTGAATTTATGCTAGTTGTTTAGATAAACAAGCACACCAGCTTAATGATATTAAGTTCAGTGGAAAAGTTGCAATTATTGTTGGTAATGAAAATAAAGGTATAAGTCCACTAGTATTAAAAAATGCAGACTTCAAAGTCTACATTGAAGCAACTGGTAAAACGCAATCATTAAATGTTTCAGCTGCTACTGCAATCTTGCTTTATACAATTCAAAATAAATTAAAAAGAGGCTAAACCTCTTTTTTTATGCTCAACTTACGTTTTGAATAATTCCTAATACAACATATGCTCCGTAAGTTAAGATGATTAGAACTAACATTGAAATGTTAATGGCAAGAATTTGGTTTCTTCTTAAGCTTCCTTTAATTGATTTAGAGTTAAAGATTAAATACATTGCAAAGAAGACACACATTAAAATGAATAACACTACTTGTACCATTACACTATTTTCGTCTTTTGGCATTGGGAACATTGGTAACGCTTCAGGAGTTCATAAGCATGCATATGTAACGTTTGCTGCAAATAAGATAGTCATGTTAAATGCACATGAACCTACCATAGAGTTAATCATCATGTTGTAACGACCATTTTTAGCCAATGTTGCTACGGCAATTAGTTCAGGTAAGCTTGTTGCAATACCCAGTAACATTGTTCTTCCAAATGTTGCATCTTCATGGAATCAGTGATCAATACATCCACTACAGCTACTAGCTAAAATAATTGATGAGAATGTTAGCAAGGCAATGCCACCGATTAACATTATGATTAATGTTGGCATATGCAATTTAATAAACATTGATGGTTTTTTAACTTGTTTTTCAGGTAGTTTTCTTGTTGTAGGCATACCTTTACCAACAACAGCTGCTGGTTGGAATCCTGCTCCAACAAACATAAATAGCACAGCTATTGCATAAGACATAAAGATAAAGACCGAGAATAAGTTGAAACCGTGTCAAACAACTGGACTTGGTATTCCACTTAATGAATAAACTAAACCGTTATTATCAAATAATACGGCTAATAAACACATAATGGACCCAACAATCAAACAAATGATTGTTACAGTGTTAATTTGGTCAGCTTCACGGTGTCTAAAGATTCAAACTGTTGATAAACATGCTACACCAATAATCAACATGCAGAACATATTAGAACCAATAACGTCTCCAAAAACAGCTCCTGGGTCTCCATAAATTGGCATACCTGATGCATCCACACCACCATTAACTGCATTTACTACGTAACCTATAGCAGTAATAAATTCAGGGATGGATGTAATAGCACCGATTAGAATACCACCGACTACCCCATCAGGTAATTCGGCTTTATCTTTAACAGCAACGGCCATTTTAGTTACTACAGTAGCTAAAACACCTACTACAACAGCAGAAATAAGAAAAATACTAATAGCTAATGGGAAATTTCTAATAAAGTCAATTTCAAACATTGTATTTTTCTCTTTCGTCTATATAAATATACACTAAATAATATAAAAGTTGTATATTTTTAACGTACAAACCCTAAAATTAAGAAAACAATATAGGCAATGATTACTAAAGATAGTAATGGAATGTTTATTGCTAAAGTTTTCTTCTCATTAAGTTTTGCTTTAAATTTTCTGCTGTTTGCCAACAAATACAAAGTCATAAAGACAATCATAACCAAACCAACTATAACTTGAGTTAAGTTATACTCATTGAATTGATACATCGTTCCTTCTTTATTTACTATGCAAGCAAATGCAATATTTGCTATAGCAATAATGGCTAAGTTGAAAGAAGTTGATCCAACAATTGTATCAATTACCATGTTATGTTCTTTGTGTGTACATAAGTTAATGCAACAAATAATTTCTGGTAATGAAGTTACTACTCCTAGAAGGAGTGCACCACCAAACGAAGACTTTTCTTCAGTTCCAAAAATACTAGATCAATGGCTAAAGATTAATGATTCAGATGTAAATGTTAAAAAGACGGCACAAGCAATTAATGTTAATGCAACAATAGTAATTAATCCAATTACTCATCCTAATGATAGTTTATATAACTTAGATTGTTGTGCTTGTCTAATTTCAGTCATTCCTTCATTCTTGTTTACGGGCTTGACTTTTGCTCCTTTAAACATGAAGAAGATAGAGCAAGCATAACTTGCTAGTATTAAAATACTAAAGAAGTTAAACCCACTTCATATAAGTTGAGGAATTCAATTATCGGCAACCATAGCCAATAAAACAAATATTGTCCCAACTCCAGTGAATATCAAAGTTGTTGTATTAACTTGGTTTGCTTTCTTTTTTCTAAACATTCAAACACATACCAATAAACAGATAGCTAGGATAAAAATATCAAAGATATTACTACCCATAATATCTCCAAATCCTAAGCTACCAGTTCTATGAACAACGATAGAAGCAATACATGTTACCAATTCTGGTAAACTAGTAATTACTCCTAAAAGCAAACCAGCAACTACACCATCAGATAAGTGTGCTTTTTGTTTTAAGATAACACACAATCTAGAAAGAAGTGTTGTAATAACAACAACACCTATTAGTAGTAGACAATATAAAGAAATAGTTAAGGCAAAATTATTATTGAATACCTCAACTATAGGATTAATGTTCTCCATGTTTCTTTTTACTTTCTTCTTTTCTTTCTTGTTCTATTTTATCTAAAGCTTGCTTTACTTTTTGTTTGTTAGGATCATTTGCTTCTAACTTGTGTCTAAACACAAGAATAGTCACAAGTCAGGCTATTAATGTTAATCCTATAGCTCCACCAAAAACAGAGCCAATGATTATTAATTCTAAATCTCCTTTATAAAAGGAAAAGAAGAATGTAAAAAGAAAAACAAGGACAAAAGCTACTATCCCAAATGTTCTATTTATACTCTTATAAGTTATTTTAGGTTTTTGCTTGTTCTTGTTTTCCATAATTAGTTACCAGATCTTAAGTTAAGTTTCTTAACTAATTCACGGTACTTGTCAAGATTTGTTCTTTTAAGATAATTTAAAAGATTACGTCTTTTAGAGTTCTTTGCATACAAAGTTCTCTTGCTAGCAAAATCTTTTTGATTACCTTTCAAGTGATCAGTTAAAGAATTAATTTCAGCAGTTAAAATCGCAATTTGAACTTCAGTGTTACCTGTGTCCTTTGGACTTTTACCATATTCTTTAACTAAGTTTTTCTTAGTTTCTTTTGAAACGGCCATATTCTTAATATGTCTCCTTTTAATTTAATTTTCTCAACACTTTTATTGTTATCGCTTCGACAGATAAAGCAATCATGTCTTGGTTTTAACGTGTTTAATTTATTATACTTATATTTAGTCAAAAGTATATATAATTATTAGACGAGTTATGGCGTTTATGGTGAAGTTGGCTAACACACCTGACTGTGACTCAGGCACTCGTGGGTTCAAGTCCCACTAAACGCCCCATTAATGATAAAAATCGTTTTAGTTAACGATTTTTTTCTTTTTATATATAATTAAAAAACTTTAACAATGAGCAAATGTAAAAATCGTACATCAACTAAACCCGTAAAAATAGGTAACATAACCATTGGTGGATACAATGAAATTGCTATCCAAACAATGACTACTAGTAAAACTAGTGATGTAGAAAAAACTATTGAACAAATTAAAAATTTGACTAACTATGGAACTGACCTAGTTCGTGTTGCTGTTTTAGATGAAGCTGATGCTTCAGCTTTAGCTGAAATTGTCAAAAAAACTAAAACACCAATCATCGCTGATATTCATTTTAATTATCAATTTGCTTTAAAAGCAATTAATGCTGGTGTAGCTAAAATAAGAATTAACCCTGGTAACATTGGTTCTCAAGAACAAGTTCTAGAAATTCTTAAAGCAGCCAAAGCAAAAAATACTGCAATAAGAATTGGAATAAATGGTGGTAGTTTGCAAATTGATCCAAAGGGATCAAGAGTTACTCAACTAGTTCAATGTGCATTTAAATGAATTAAATTCTTTGAAAAGAATAAGTTTGAAAAACTTATTGTTAGTATTAAGGACTCTAATCCTAATACAACTTACCTAGCTAATATTGAACTTGCTAAAAAATGTAAATACCCAATACACCTAGGTGTAACAGAGGTTGGCCCAGACAAGGCAGCAATTGTTAAATCGTGTATTGCTTTGATTCCTTTATTAAATAAAGGTATAGGTAACACTATTCGCATTTCTATCAATGGTGATAGAAAAGATGAAATAAAGATTGCTAAAACATTATTAAATAGTATGGGATTCAACAAACCATATTACAACATTGTGGCATGTCCACTATGTGGAAGAAATCTATATAACACTAATAAATGAGTTCAAGAATTAGATTCTTATCTAGAAGATAAGCACTTAGCAATTAAAGTTGGTGTAATGGGTTGCATTGTTAATGGTCCAGGCGAAGCAAAAGGTTGTGACATTGCTGTCTGTGTAAAAGACAAAACAACAAGTTTCCTTTATGTTAATGGGACATTAAATAAAGAAGTTCCTAATAATGAAGTAATCAAAACTTTAAAAGAACTAATTGATAAAAAATATAATCAATCTATAAAACACTATGAAAAGCTTAACAAGTAAAATAAACAAAACTGAATTTAAAAGAATAGATTCTATCTATAAATCTTTTAAACAAAAAGATTTGAAGAATCAAAATCTTTTAGCTTTTTATAAAACTAAAGACCTTGCAATCAGTATTTTTAAGAATGGAACTTTGCTTCTTCAAGGTGAAGAAGCCGCTATCCTAAACTTTGGCAAGAAAACTGTATCTAAACCTTCAAAGAAGGTTTTAAGCAATGATATAGATGGAACTGTTGGTATGGATGAAGTAGGTACTGGAGATTATTTTGGTCCAGTAGTAACTTGTGCTTGTTATGTTCCAAATGTTTGTATTGACAAAGTCAAAGAATTAAAAGTTAATGACAGCAAGAAGTTAGATGACTCATTTATTAGAAAGATTGCAAAGCAACTAAAGAAAATTGTTATCTCCGAAACTTGTGTTTGTCAACCTGTTGTTTACAACAAGATTATTGATAAATTTGACAACAGCAACATTGTTAAAGCTATATGTCATAATGATTCTTTAACAAAGTTAACTAATAAGTTAAAGAGTCAACACTATCAAGTTATTCTAGATCAATTTGTTGCTAGAAACAACTATTACAAATATTTAGAACAAGCAAAGCTTAAACCACTTTACATTGATATTATTGAAATGAAAGCTGAGAGCAAATATTTAGCTGTAGCATGTGCTAGCGTTATTGCTAGAGATGCATTCTTAACTTACATGGATAAACTATCAGCTAAAGCTGGAGTTAAACTTCCTCGTGGTTCGGTAGAAAAAGATAAAATCATTTCTGCTGGTAAGCAAATAATTAAAAAAGCGAAGCTTGCAGAATTTGCAAAACTTCACTTTGATTCTATTACTGGTGAAATATTGAAAAAGTAATTACTTACTTTTTTTCTTTTCTTTAGCCATTTCTATAATGGCATCGTGTGCTTGTTCTGCTTTACGTGCTCTTCTGTCACCTTTTCTTATTAAATGAAGAGCAAAAGCAATAACAGCAGCTATCACTATTATGGCAGAAACAACGCTTAATCCAATAATTAATCCTAAATTCATATTTTCCTCTTTACGAAGCAATTATATATATATATATGAATTTGATTAAAAACCTGAAAGCTTTAATATTTTATTTTAACTAGACAAAGTCCGCAAGCAGGAGCTTTATAAACTGCTTGTCCTTTTTTAGGATCTTTTAATAATTGCTTTATCTTTGATAAACTAATTTTGCCTTCATTCAAAGCCAGCATAGACCCAACCATCATTCTAACTTGGCTTCTTAAAAAACCTGTACCTTTAATAGCTATCTTAACAAGGTCTTTGTTCTTCTTTATATATATAGATAGAATTTGTCTTTCTAAACTTTCACCAGATCGCTCATCAGTTGAGAAGGATAAGAAGTTGTGTTTTCCTAAAAATACTTTGTTTGATCTTTTTAACAAACTAATATTAAGTGGTTTATTATATTGATAGATATGGTTGCTTTCTACAGCATCATTAATATTATTAGTATTGATACTATATATATAAGTCTTGTGCTTTGCCATAAACCTAGCATTAAAATCTTTAGCTACTTTTTTGATACGAGTAATTCTAATATCATATGGCAATGCTTTATTTAAAGCTTCCATTATTTGTTTAGGTTTTATTTTGATTTCTAAATCAAAATGAATAACTTGTCCTAAAGCATTGACTCCTGCGTCAGTTCTGCCTGCAGCATAAACTTTAACCTTTTGGTTAAGAACTTTATAAATAGTGTTTTCTAGAACACCTTGAATAGTTTCTTGTCCTGGTTGTTTTGCTCAACCATGGTAGTTACTACCATTGTAACTTAATGTTGCTTTGTATCTTTGTTTCATAACTATATGTTAAAGCAGTCGACTGCTATGAATGGATAAATTATAACTTTACATACGCGTAAATATATGAATAGTGCAAGAAGACAGATTAATAAAGCGAATGAGACTCAGTTTGACCCCGAGCAATGGTAGAGTCTATATTTTGTTCTCTTGGCTCTTGGAACAAAGTTTCTGGCCTCCATAGCGTCAGATAATTTATCAGCATGATTGAAAGCTGCGGCAAACATTGGTACAACTAATGAACCGATTGCTTTAACTTTTGTAATCAAATGTCCATTTCTAAAATCCATGCCTCTACTTGCTTGCGCGTTAATAATTTTATTAGCTTCAGCAAATAGATCTGGTACAAACCTAATTGCTACCGCAATAATGTAAGAAATTTCGGTTACAGGAACTTTAATCCACTTTAGTGGTCATAGAATATGTTCAAAAGCATATGTTAGTTGTAAAGTAGATGTTGTGTTAACCAACAAACTAAATATTGTAAGCATACAGAATAATTTAACGCATATGCTTACACTTGTAATAAGGACTTGACTGCTTAGACCATATCATGGACTATAGTAACTTAAATAATAAGTTAAACCATTAATATTAATAGTCATATATTGTCCAAACGGTTGAATTAATGTCAACCTATTACCAACTCATCCACCTCAAACTTCGCCATGTATCCAGTATGTTTGGTTTGTAAGGTGAATCCATCCTTTATTAATCAAGGATGTTCAATCACTTCCTCACAATTGGTATGTAGTATCTAGATTTCATCTAACCCCTGGATCTTTAACTACCAGTCAGTTAATTAAGAAAATAAATATAAATAGCACAAGTAACGTGCGGAATATAGGTTTAAGCTTAGTTCTTGGTAATCTAGCACTTATCCATAAACATATTACGATAGTAAAAATACCAAGTTGAGCAGGAAGTGTTACTGGAATAAATGTCAATACCAACAACAATATAGCACACAACACTTTTAGTGTTGGGTTAAATTTATTTAAGAAAAGAGGTCGTTCTTCTAATGGAAGATTAAATGTCTTTGACATTTATTTACCTCCTTTCATGGCTGCAATAAGATGTGGTTGAGCTATCCCAGCAGTCTTTAATAAATGATTATCTTTAAAAATTTTATAAGGACTTCCATATCTTACTAACTTCTTGTTATGAAGTACTAGTACTTCATCAGCAAGTTCCATAACATTATCCATGTTATGGGTAATGATAATAATGGTTTTGCCTTGTTGCTTTAATTCTTTAATAATTCCTATTATCTTTCTTTGATAATAAGGATCTAATCCTGCTGTTGGTTCATCTAAGATAACAACATCTGATTCTAAAGCAAGAATACCAGCAATAGCTACTAAACGTTTTTGTCCATTTGATAAATCAAATGGATTTGCGGATAATAATGATTTATCTAATCCTACTAAATATAAATATTTAGAAGCAAGTTTATATGCCTCAGGCTTATTAACATGATAGTTAATAGGTCCAAAAGCTATATCCTTTTCTACAGTATCTTTAAATAATTGATATTCAGGGAATTGAAATACTAAACCTACATCTTTTCGAATTTCTTTATAGTTTTTGATTCTCTTTTTAGAACCTAAAATTGCTTTATCTTTAATAAAGATGTTGCCGTCTGGTGTTTTCTTTAGACCATTAAAGTGGCTAACTAATGTTGTTTTACCAACACCAGATCTTCCAACAATAGCATAAATTTTACTTTCTTTGAAAGTAAAGTTAAACTTATCTATCAATAATGACTTTTGCTTTTTGGGGCCAACTGAAATGATTATGTTATCACATTTAATAACATCTTTTAGATTGTCATTACTTGTAGATGTGTAAGTTAATCTTTTTCTTTGTTTTGATTTGTAGCTAAATGGTTTATCTAATGATAAGGAAGTTAATAACTTGTTGTTAAATACTTCTTGAGGTTTTCCATTTAAAACTACTTTTCCTTTGTTTAAAACAATGATACGATCAGCTTTAGCTGCCTCATCCATATCATGAGTGATTGAAACAATTGTTTTATGTTTTTTGGTTTTTAATAATTCTACTAAATTATTAACTCTAGTTTTAGCTTCATTGTCTAACATGCTAGTAACTTCATCTAAAACTATTAGTTTTGGATTCATAGCTAAGACAGAGGCAATAGCCACCAATTGTTTTTGGCCGCCAGATAATGCATTTGTACTACAAAGTAGTAGATCCTGTATTCCAACAAATTTAGCAACATTGTTAATGATTGGTTGCATATGTTTTCTAGAAACGCATTGGTTTTCTAAACCAAAGGCTATATCATCTTGTACTGTTAAACCAATAAATTGATTATCTGGATTTTCAAAAATAATACCTGAGGAACTTTTTAGTTCTTTAACATTTTGTTTAGTAACTATTTTGTTATTAAAAATAATTTGACCTTTTGTTGGTTTAAACAAACCAACAATGATTTTTACCAAGGTTGATTTGCCACAACCATTAGCACCAATAATGCAAACATGTTCATTTTCTTCTATAGAAAATGAAACATTATTTAAAATGTGTTGATTTGGCTTATAACCAAAACAAACATTTTTAAATTCTAGGAATGTTTTGCTATTTGATTTAGACATTTAAATAATTATATTATTTACTTATGTCGTTCAAAATAATGTTTAGCAATTTTGATATCATCATTAAAAGCTTTAACTAGTTGTTGAGGACTATTAAACTTTTTATTAGTTCTAATAAATTTTAAAAATTCTATTTTTAAATTATCTCTTACAGAGCTTGGAAATAAGAATTTGGGTGGAATAATTTTGTTATAAACATGTGTTTCAAGCGTAGCTTGTTTAGACTTGTATGTTTTACTTTTTCCATAGAAAGTGATAGCTTTGTATCACTTTAAACCTATCTTAATACGAGTAATATAAACTCCTTCAGCTAAAAATATTGGACGATTAATCAAAAGATTAATTGTTCTCATTTTTAGTTTTCTTCCTCTTTCCTCACCTGATATTCATTTTGATGAATAGTGGTATGGATTAAACATTAATGAGTTTGCTCGTTCAACTTCACCCTTTGCTAACAATTGGCAAATAATTGTAGTTGACACGCGTGCGTTATGATTAATTGTTTCCACGGGAAAGAATCTTTGTAATTCGTTATATGGTTTGTGGTCAGAACCAAAATGAAAGTCTGTTCCAACAATAATTTTGTCTGGTTTTATATTTAATAAAATTTGATCTATGAATTGTTGAGCGGTCAAGTTATGTTTAGAAATATCATAAATAAAAATGTTTGCTGGCTTAAATACTTTAAGCATTTCTATTCTTTCATCTAAAGGATAAAGTTGACTCTTTTTCTTTTTTGGAAAGTCAGCAAAAGTTAAAATGTTGTATGGTCATTGTCTATGAAATAATTGTCCATGCATTACATGAACACAACCAAAATATCCAATAACTAATGGATATCTTGATTTTTTAATATCACTTAAATTTATTTCTTTAACTTTTGTTACCATATGTATTTAGATACTCAATTAAAGTATAAGCATTTTTTAATTTAAAATCTCCACATTTAGTTCTTACTAAAGTAGTGATGTGTGCAACAGTATTAAGTTTTGCCGCCAAATCTTCAGCAAAGGATCTAACATAAAATCCTTTGGTTACATTTAATGTAATTGATAGCTCTTGTTTGTTTGGATTAAAGTTATTAATCCTAAAACCATTAATCTTAACAAGTTTAGGTTCTAGATTAAGGGGATTACCCTCTCTGGCATATTCATATGCTTTTTTGCCGTTTACTTTAACAGCAGAGTATGGATGTGGTCTTTGTAAATAGTCTTGATCAACAAAACTCGCTAAAGCTCGTTTAACTTGCTTTTCATTTAATTTGACTCTTTGTTTTTCAATAACGGTTCCTGTTTTATCACCAGTGTCAGTTCTAATACCAAACTTAATTGTTGTTTGATATTGCTTGGTTTCATTCATCAAATCACCTAAAAGGCGAGTTCCCTCATCATAACCAATAACTAATAGTCCAGTTGCCATTGGATCTAGTGTTCCAGCATGACCAACTTTTTTATATCCGCAAGCATTACGAATCTTAGCAACAACGTCGTTACTTGTTCAACCTTGGGGCTTATCAATCAATATTATTTTATCAGGATTAAACATAATATAATTTTATCATATAAAATTATGAGAATCGTAATTGGAAATATCATTAAAGCTAACGGCGTTTTCAAAATGATAAAGAAAAATGATAAGATTGCTGTTGGTGTGTCTGGAGGAAAAGACTCTTTAGTTTTACTAAAAACTCTAGATATTTTATGCAAGAAAATTAATAAAGAGCAACACTGAAATCTTAGGGTTAAAGGGTTTCATGTTAGTCTAGGTTTTAAAAGAGTAAACTATACAAAGCTAATTAAGTTTGCTAAAGCAAATGATATTGAACTAGAAATTATTGAATCAAATATTGCTGAAGTCCTTCAAGCTAAAAAAGAAAAGGGCAGAATTCAATGTTCTTTATGTTCCAAGATGAAAAAAGCTATTCTTGTTAAAGCAATGAAAAAACAAAAATTTAACAAACTAGCTTTGGGTCATCATGCTGATGATGCAATTGAAACTTTCTTCATGAATATGTTAAATGAATCGCGTTTAGCTTTGCTAAGACCTATTAGTTATTTAGATAGAAACAAAGTCTGAATGATTAGACCATTAATCCTTTGTCGTGAAAACGATATTGAGAAAGTTGCTAACAAATATAGATTCCCTGTAATCAATAATTTGTGTCCTAACGAAAAAGCAACACAACGATCTTATATGAAGAGTTTCATAAAAGAAAACTTCTACAGATCATCGCAATGGCCTAATGCCTATGTTAACATCTTAAGAAGTTTCTTAAATAAAGACGGTTCATATCTTTGATTTGATGAAGGATTTGACAAAAAACTTATAAAAAACCACAATAAAATGTAGGTTTTTTTATAAGTGTGGGCAAAATGGATTTATAATTAAAATAGATATTTATAAATATGAAAAGTATCCAAATTAAAATAACTGACCCATCATATATCCATAGACAAATGGCATCTAAATTACAACAAATTGCTGGTAAATATACTTGCGACGTTGATGTAATTGTTGGCACCAACAGAGCCAATGCCAAATCATTAATTAACTTAATGACAGTCTATTCAAAAGTAAAGATTCCAGGCAAAATCGAAATCCACACTTCAAGTTGAACAGACGAAGAAAAAGCCATAAAAGAAATTGCTGAATTCTTCGGTGTAGAATGAAAATAAAAAAGCTCAATGAGCTTTTTTTATTTTACTAATTTTATTTTTTCTGTCAAATTCTTTTTTAACCCATAGTTTATAGCTAATTGTTTGGCCTTATTTAATCAAGATGTTTTTAATGGGTGCATATCATGAGCATCGGATTCAATGATTACTGGAATATTAGTTTTAGCTACCAGTTTTCAAAAATGTTTACATGGATAATGTCATTCACTTTTTTTTTCATAACTTGGAAAGTTAACATTGAAACCTAAAGGTAATTTATACTTGATTGCTCATTTAATAATATTCTTAGCAACTGTTTGAGCAGGTTTGTCTCACTTTTTATATGAATTTAAATAAATGTCTGGATGGGCAACTCAAGACATTAAACCACTAGACATTGCTGCTTTATTATTAGCATCAAATTCTTTTAATTGTTTTACTGTTTTGGTAATATTCATTGCCAAAGGCAATGGTGATTTCATTTTAAATAAATCACCATAGAAGTGATTACCAAATACTAAAAATTGACAATATTTATCTTGAGCTAATTTGTGAATATACCAACGGTTTGGTTTGTTGTATTCAACTTCATAACCAAAATAAATTCTTAATTTATTCTTATATTTTTTGTTTAGTTTATCAATATTCTTTTTTAGTTGTGCAATTTCTGCATAACTTGCACGACGTAATTGATATGGACAATGAATAGTAATCGGAGCATGCTCAGAAAAGTATAATTCCTTATTACCTTGTTTAAGTGCAAGTTTAACAATGTCTTCTAATTTATTAGAAGAATGCTTACAAATATAAGTGTGAATATGGAATATTTTCTTTTGCATATTTGTTTAATTATAAAAAGAAAAAGAGTGCTCGAGCACTCTTTCCTAAGAAAATTATTTGTTTTCGATTGCTTGTACTGGACAAACTCCTGAACAAGCACCGCAACCAACGCATTTGCTTTGGTCAACACCGGCTTTGCCATCAGAACCGATAGCTACAGCACCTACAGGGCATACGCCTGTGCAAGCACCACAGCCTAAACATTTTTCTTTATTTACGACAGCTTTTGACATAATAAGATTAATCTCCTTATACGTATATATTATATATATTTTCTATATAAATAATTAATTATTTATACCTTAAATATACTTTCTAATTTTATAGCTTCTATGAAGCAATTCATGAGCTTTATGAGAATTTGGTTTTTCCAAGAATTCTTTATAAAGTTTAATAATAGATGGGTTCTTGTGACTCTTACGAATTTGCTTGTTAGCATCATTCTTGTAAAGAGCTTTAGCTCTTAACTTTTTAACAGCGTCACGATCGATTTTATCATAGTCAACATATGGTGTTCCACCACCATTAACACATCCACCAGGACAACACATTATTTCAATAAAGTGATATTGCTTTTTACCAGATTTAACATCTTCAAGTACTTGTCTAGCATAAGATAGTCCAGATACAGCACAAACTTTAACTTCTTTACCTTTTAAGTTTAAAGTAGCTTCCTTAATACCTTTAATTCCACGTACTTTCTTATATTCAATATCTTTTAAATCTTCTCCTGTGACTACGTCAGCAACAGTTCTTAATGCTGCTTCCATTACTCCACCAGAAGCGCCAAAGATAACACCAGCACCTGTAGATTCACCAATAAGATCATCGAACTTGCCATCATGTAATTCTGGAAAGTTAATTCCCATGGCTCTAATCATCTTAGCTAATGATCTAACTGTTAGAACTGCATCAGTATCCCTCATGCCTTCTAAGGCATCACAGCCATAATGAATTTCATCTTTCTTTGCAGTACATGGCATAATGTGAACTGTAAAGATCTTCTTAGGATCAATTCCCATTTTTTGTGCTCAATAAGTTTTAGTTATTGCGCCTTGCATTTGCATTGGTGATTTAGCAGTAGATAAGTTTGGAATAAATTCTGGGAAGTAAGCGGTGCAGTAATTTATTCAACCTGGAGAACAACTTGTAATTAATGGAAGTTTACCACCATTATTTAAACGGTCAAGGAACTCATGTCCTTCTTCCATAATTGTTAAGTCAGCGGCAAAGTCTACGTCAAAGACGTATTTGAAACCTAAACGTCTTAAAGCAGTAATCATCTTGCCTTCAACATCTGTTCCAATTGGCATTCCAAATTCTTCGCCAAGCGTAACTCTAACAGATGGAGCTGGTGAACAAACTATAATGCAATCTGGATCAGCAAGTTTTTCAAATACTTCTTCATAACTGGTTTTCTCAGTTAATGCTCCAGTTGGACAAACCAATGTACATTGACCACAACCTACACAGGCCGTTTTATCCATTGTTTCATCAAAGGCACATCCAATGTATGTTTTATATCCACGATCGTTTGCGTGAATTACACCAACATCTTGTTGTTTTTGGCAAACAGCAATACATTTCTTACATAAAATACATTTACTTGGGTCTCTAATAATACATGGAGATGAAAGATCTGGTTTATGAGAGTGTTTTTCACCATCATATGCATGATCATCTATACGATATACTTCTGCATACTCTCTAAGTTTACAGAAATGAGACTTTAAACAATCTGAACAATCTTTTCTGTGGTTAGACATTAATAATTCAAGGTTTTTCTTTCTAGCTTGAATTACTTTCAAAGTATTTGTAAATACTTCCATGCCTTCAGCAACAGGATATACACAAGCTGCCACTAATCCTCTTGCGCCTTTAACTTCTACTAGACACATTCTACATGCACCAATAGGGTTAAGTTCTTTTAGATAACATAAAGTAGGAATGGTAATACCATTAGCTCTTGCAGCTTCAAGAATGGTTGAACCTTCTTCAGCTTGAACTTTTACGCCATCAATTATTAAATTAATTAATTTCTTAGCCATAGTTTACCTCCTTACTTCTTACTAATTGCACGGAAACGACAATTTCTTTCACATGCGCCACATTTAATACATTTAGTTTGATCAATTACAAATGGTTGACCAACTGTTCCACTAATTGCTTGTACAGGACAGTTTCTAGCACAGCTAGAACATCCTTTACACTTAGCTGGGTCAATATGATAACCAGTAATTGATTTACAAACACCAGCAGGACATTTTCCTTTAGTGTGAGCAATATATTCATCTCTAAAATATCTTAGAGTTGAAAGAATAGGGTTTGGAGAAGATTGTCCTAAACCACAAGCAGATGTTGCTTTAATGTGTGCAGATAATTCTTCTAGTTTAGTAATATCTGATTCTTTTGCTTTACCTTCAGTAAATTTGTTTAGCAATTCAAGTAATCTCTTGTTCCCAATTCTGCATGGAACACATTTACCACATGATTCTTCTACACAGAATTCCATGTAGAATTTACAAATGTCAACCATACAGTTGTCTTCATCCATAACAATTAAACCACCAGATCCCATCATTGATCCAATTGCCATTAAGTTTTCATAATCAATTGGAGTATCTAGTAATTTAGCTGGAATACATCCACCAGATGGACCACCTGTTTGAGCTGCTTTAAATTGCTTTCCGTGAGGAACACCACCACAAATATCAAATACTATTTGTCTTAATGTTGTACCCATTGGTACTTCAATAAGTCCAGTGTTTTTAATCTTACCACCAACAGCAAATACTTTAGTACCTTTAGATTTTTCTGTACCAATCTTATTAAATCAATCTGCACCATTTAAGATAATTCTTGTAATGTTTGCATATGTTTCAACGTTATTTAATAATGTTGGTTTACCAAACAATCCTTTAACTGCAGGGAATGGAGGTCTTGGTCTTGGTTCACCTCTGTTACCTTCAACTGAAGTCATTAATGCAGTTTCTTCACCACAAACAAAAGCTCCAGAACCTAATCTTAATGATAGTTTAAAGTTAAAATCCGTTCCAAAGATATGATTACCTAGTAATCCATACTTCTTTGCTTGAGCAATGGCTGTTTCTAAACGTTGAACAGCAATTGGATATTCAGCACGAACATAAATGAAACCTTCATCAGCTCCAACTGTATAAGCTGCAATAGCCATAGCTTCAATTACTGAGTGTGGATCAGCTTCAAGGATAGATCGATCCATGAATGCACCTGGGTCACCTTCATCAGCATTACAGCAAACATATTTCTTTTTGTTTACTGATTGCTTTGTTAAGTCTCATTTTCTTCCTGTAGGGAAGCCACCGCCTCCACGACCTCTTAATTGCGAATCGCTAATGACCTTAATTACATCATCAGGTTTCATTGATGTTAATACTTTGTGTAATGCAAAATATCCATCACATGCAATATATTCATCAATATTTTCGGGATCAATAACTCCTGCATTCTTCAATGCAATCTTAACTTGATTTTTATAAAAATGAGTTTTGTTTAACGGAATTATGTTTTTCTTTTCATCAAGTTGACTTGGTCAAATTAAATCCTTTACAGGATTGCCTTCCATAATATGTTCTTCGATAATACGAACAACATCAGTAGGTTTTACCTTACGGTAGAAGATTCCATCAGGATAAACTTGAATAACTGGTCCTTGAGCACATAGACCATGACATCCAGTTTTGCTTACTTCAACTTTGTCTTGTAGACCATGACTTTTAATACTTTTTTCAAAAGCATTAACAACTTCTAATGACTTGTTGCTTAAACAGCCTGTTGAAGCACAAACTAGAATTTGTCATTTACCTGTCTTCTCAGCTTTTTCTAAACCCGCTTTACGGTCATTTATTCTTTTGGATAACTTAGCTTTTATTGCTTCAAGTTCTTTAATAGTAATAGCCATAATTACTTGTTACCCCCACTTCTTGCCTTATCAATTTTAATGATTTCATCAATGGTTTCTTGAACGTATTCAGGTTTTAAAGTGTACACTTTGCCATTAATCATTGTTACAGGTGCAAGACCACAACAACCAACACATCTAGCTGAATCTAGGGTAAACATACCATCAGGCGTTGTTTCTCCCAGCTTAATACCTAGAATTTGTTCAAACTTATCTAATACTTGAGCTGAACCCTTAACATAGCAAGCTGTTCCTAAACACACAGTAATAACATATTTACCTTTTTTAACAAATGTAAATTGTGTATAGAATGTAGCGATAGAATAAATTTCACTAGTTGTGGTACCAAACTCTTCAGCAATGACTCTCATTGCTTCACGAGATAGATAACCAAAACTAGATTGTGCTTCTTGTAAGCACATTAATTTAGTTCCATTTTTACTATGAATTTGTTTAACTTTTGTAGCAAACTCTTCAATAGTCATGAATTTTCTCCTTATATTATTAAAGATATATCTTTAATAATTATATTAAATAACCGTAAAAAATATATTTTATATATATAATATCATTAATGTTTAAATTACAAGATCTTAAACCTTCTTCTAAGTGAATATTAGAAGATAGCAATGAATTTTTAACAAAACAATGTAAGGAAGTCAAATTTCCTTTAAATGATAAAGATTCATTATTAGTTAACCGCATGGTTAGCTATATTGATGCTTGTTATGAAAACAGAGATAGCGAATATGACATCCGTGTTGGTATTGCTGTTGCAGCACCACAGGTTGGATGTGATAAGAAAATCATCTATATTCATTTTGATGATGAACATGGTAAGCAACAAAGACACTTATTGGCTAATCCAGAAATAGTAGCTACAAGTGTTGCAAAATGTTATCTAAAAGATGGAGAAGGGTGTCTATCAGTATTAAATGATCATAAAGGTCATGTTAAAAGATTTAACAAAGTTAGAGTTAAAGCTCTAGATATGTTAAATGATAACAAACCTATAACAATTAATGCTGAAGGCTTGTTCGCTATTTGTTTACAACACGAGATTGATCATCTATCTGGGATCTTATATTATCACCGTATTGATAAGAAACATAAATTCCTGGATGAGGACAAGACTCTGATTGCTTATTAGGAGACTATATGCCAAATTTAAATAAAAAACCAACTACTGTCTTTGCCCTTGGTGGGATCGAAGAAATTGGTAAGAATATGTACATCATCGAATATGATGATGA
Organism: Mycoplasmoidaceae bacterium; assembly: GCA_045617465.1. Lineage (GTDB taxonomy): Bacteria > Bacillota_I > Bacilli_A > Mycoplasmatales > Mycoplasmoidaceae > Hennigella. The sequence continues at coordinate 159,401 of JAZLIQ010000003.1, forward strand.
ACTATATATTATTGATTGTGGTAATAAATTTAGTGATGAAAATGAATTGCCTGGTGTTACATCAGTAATTTGTCCTTTTGATTATTTGGTTGAAAACCAAAACAAAATCAAAGGTTTAATTATTACTCACGCTCATGAAGACCACATTGGTGGTGTTCCCTTCTTATTAAAGACAGTTAAAATTCCAGTTGTATATGGAAGTTTATTAGTTCAAAACATTTTAAAGAGAAAAATGAAAGAGCATCCAGATGCAAAAATTGAAAAGTTTGTTGAATTAAAGGACGATCTAAAGATTGAATCAAAACATTTTAAGATTGATTTCTTTAGAGTTTGTCACTCTATTCCATTATGTTATGGTGTTTGTTTACAAACTCCAAATGGAAACGTTGTAACTTGTGGTGACTTCCGTTTTGACTTCTCCAACAAAATGGAACAAACTGATATTCACAAAATTTGTGAAGTTGCTAAACGTGGTGTAGACTTACTACTTTGTGAAACAACTAATGCTGAAGCACAAGGTTTCTCTACATCAGAAAAATATGTGCTAGATGAAATTAGAAGACAAATTTCCAAAGCTCCAGGTAGAGTATTCATTACAACATTTGCTTCTAACTTACGTAGAATCCAAAACGTTATTGAAATTGCAATCAATTTAAATAAACGTGTTTGTATTATTGGTAAAACAATGGATGATAACATCAGAACATCTATTAACACTGGTTTACTAAAAACATTTAAAACAGACTTTGTTGAGCCATGTGATATTAAAAACACTCCAGATAATGAATTAGTTATTATCTTAACAGGTTCACAAGGTGAACCAACAGCAGCACTAAGTATGATGACTGCTGGAAAGTATCCTCATGTTATTTTAAAACCAAGTGATACTATCTTATTTAGTTCAAACCCAATTCCAGGAAACTTCGCATCAGTTGAAGAATTGGTTAACAAACTATATAAGTGTGGAGTTAAAGTTGTACAAAACTCTCCAACATGTAGATTGCATGCTTCAGGTCACGCAACTCAAACAGAACTTGAATTAATGATTAAGTTAGTTGCTCCAAAATATATTGTTCCAATCCATGGTGAATATAAGATGTTATCAGCTATGGAACAAAATGTTGAGTTCCTTGGAATGGAAAAAGAAAGATATGTTCAATTGTCCAATGGACAAAAAGTTCATTTAGTTAATCATGAATTAGAAGTGACTGATGTCTTTGTCGATACTAAGGAAGTCTATGTTGATGGAAAGAAAATCAATGAAGATAACTCTAAAGTGTTGGGTGCTAGAAGAATACTAGGTACAGATGGTGTATTTAATGCAACAATCGTAATTGATCGTAAAGCAAAGAAAATTATTGGTTTACCAATCTTAATTACTAGGGGTTGTTTCTATGCTAATGCAAGTATGGGATTAATTAAGAAGATTTGCTATTCAATAAAAGAAAACATTGAAAAGGAAATGAATCAATCTCATCAACCAATTACTAATCAAACAATTAGAAAGATTGCTGAAAACACAATTACATTCTTCATCTGAAAGAATAAAAATAAGCGTCCTTTAGTTAAAGCAACAGTATTTGATGAAAAAATAGGCTAAAGCCTATTTTTTGAATATATCAGAATGAGTTCCAGTTCTTGCTATTTCTATAATAAGTTTGTCTTTTCAAATCTTATAAACTAAAATTCAGTCTGGTTTAATATGGCAATCTCTATATCCCTTTCATTTACCAGACAATGCATGATCTCTGTACTTTAAATGCCTAATTCCTTAAACGACTCTTCGGGTGTAGAAAACAATCTACCCTTCGTTTTCTTTCCTTTTTCGAATCTAGATATTTCCTTAAATGCTTTTTTAGTTGTCTTATTAGGTTGTAACTTAACTTCAAAAGGTAAGCCTTGTTCTTGTATAGCTTGTTTTAAAAATAAAGATATAGCTGTAGAAAAATCTAAACCAAGTTGTGTAAACAACTTAGCTGATTCTCTTTTTAAATATGGATCTAAAGTAATGTTTGTTCTTTCTTTAAGCATAATATACCTCAAATATATTATACACACTTTATACACATTTTATACAAACATTAAATTTCCATTTCACTAGCTGTAGAGAACTCTATTTTAACATTTCTAGTTCTTGCTGGATGTTTCAAATTTATAAAATACGCAATAACAAATAAAGACACCATTAACAATACAACACCACATGTTACATAATTAACTAGAATATTTGCTGAATCAAAATATTCGATTGTTGATGACATTGGTACATAATGGAAATCGTAAATAGATCCTTTAATAACGTTATTAAAAATAGATCCACCAATAATTCCAAGTGCCATAGATGTATTAAACAAACCTATTGGTGTAACAATATTTGTTTTATTGAAATGTTTCCGTAACACAATACCAATTAATACTGGATAAATCAAACCATATCCTAAACCATTTAGAATATTAGATCAGAAATATAAGTGTACGCTAATTACTTGAGTGTTAACCACTAAATATATCAACCAAACAAACGCCCCAGATGCAATTAGGATTGGTTTAATCCTATTTTCGTGTTTATTTAACAATAATCCAGCAATAACTGCACCAGCTAATTGTCCAAAAGCAAACATGCATGATAAATAACCCTCAAAAAATTTAACTTCTTCAATTAGTGCTGTAGGCAGCCATGTGTTAGCCCCGGAATATTCTCATTGTCCGACAGCAATATAAATTAATTGAGTTACAGAACTAGGTCCAGCTGTTATTCATCTAATAAAAGTGAAACATATACCTACAAAACAAACCAATACCAATACTCAACCATGGTGTTGGTTTTGTATTGTTTCTCTATATGCTTGTTTTTTAAATAATGTTTGTTTTTCTTCTTTTATAAAGAAAGTAATAATAAATGAGGCGAGAACAAAGACAATAGCAATCAACCACAAATATTTTAATTTATCTAAATAAATCGTGATAGGCGGTGTGTCTGTAGGCAATCCGTGTTCAGGCACTAAACCACATAATATTGCCTCAATACAAGAAGTAATAAATTCAGCAATTAATGGTGGTAAGGCTAAAATGGAAACGGTTGTAAACACCTTTCTATGGTGTTCTTGCTCTGTAAACATTAAGTTGAATAAACCTATACCTGACGCTCCAACACCAGTACCAATTGATTGAATAATATTACAAGCAAATGATTCAGGTCAAGCAAACATTGGCCACAATGTTAACATTTGAATAACTAAAGAAATATATATAACATTCTTTCTTGATCTCATCCTATAGCTAATAACATCAGTTAACGGTCTTCAAAGTAAACCAGCAAAACCATAAACTGTTAGTGGTATTCATAACAAAGTACCATCATCATAATTCGGTTGATGAATATGCATTTGTCCTGTATATTCACGACACATCAACGGAGCCATTCAATACAAAATGAATAAAATGAAAAGTAAAACTTTATTTTTACTTCCAAGTTTTAATTTTCAAAGCAATAAAACTGTTCCACCAATTACTAGCGTTAACAAAATAGCATTTAAAATTAGAGCTATAGTTTCCATTTCCATATTTATCTATTATAAATAAAAATAAATCCCTGTAGGGATTTATTAGTCGTCCATATCTTGGTAATTTCTTACTCTATTTACTTTAATGACTTTAGGTGGGTGCTTTTTAGTTATTCAATAAGCTCCAGTAAATAATCCTCACATTAAAAGCATTGTACCAATAACTGCAGCTGTTACAATCCAATTTCTTCTAACAAATTCATTTCATTCCAATGATTTACCTGCAAACACTTCTTGTTTCATGAATGTGTTAAAGAATTGACTAGAACATATTCCTATAGATAACCCTAGGTTATATAGGGTAATAGGTGTGATCTTGTTTGTTTTAGTAAAGTATTTGTTTAGTGTGATACCAACAATTAGGTTGTATGTTGTACCAAACGCCCAACCATTTAAGATGTTTAATGGTAATCTAGCATAAACATTTAGTACTGATGCAGATAGGACGGCATAAGCTATCCACATAGCACTAGCAATAGAAAAGATGGTTCATTTGTTCATCTTCTTTACTAAAATCAAACCAGTAACAATGTTTGCTGCCATTTGTCCTACTGTAAAGATTACCGATAGGTAACCCTCATAGGCATTAGTTGCAATTCCTTGGTGTAAACCAATATATGACAATTCTGTAATGGCTGTTCCACCAGATGTACAGAATTTAATGAATGATGTGATTGCTGCAGCAGCAATTAACATAATAACAACTGATGCATCTCATTTATTATCTACTGGTTCTTTATATTGGTTGTCTTTATACAATAGTTGTTTCTTCTCTTTGATAAAGATAGTAACGATCATTGTGATGACAATACATACCAATCCAATAATTCACATGTATTTGACAATGTCGATGTACTGACCTCAATACTCTTTCATTACCATACTTCCTGGAGGGAATGGATCAGTTCTACCCAAATTTGGGTTAGGTGGTAAGAAACTTGTTACACAACATTGTAGAACTGATGAGATAAATTCAGCTAATAATGGTGGTAATGATAATAATGAAGTTGTAACAAAGACTTTCTTCTTTGCATATTGTTCGTTAAACATTAAGCTAAACACAGCTATACCACTTGCTCCAATACCTACAGTTATAGATTGAATAATGTTTGTAGCAAAGCAAGGATAAATAAGCATTGGAATAGCTCCTGCTGCTTGAATAAATAATGAAATATATATAACTGATTTTCTTGATCTAAGTCTATGACTTAACAAATCATTTAATGGTTTTCAGAATAAACCAATAATACCATAGACAGTTACTGGTACTCACATTAAACTAGATAATCATGATGTGCCATCTAGCGGGGTTGTAATACCAACCATAGCAGTATGCATTTGGCTGGTATACTCTCTTAATAGCATAGGAGCTATTCAATACAAAGTATAGATAACAAACAATAATCTATAGTTTTTATCATCAAACTTAATTTTGAAGATTAAAAAGATAGATACCCCTAAGGATACTACTAAGATACTAAAATTAACTATCAAAGCAATAATTTGATTTAAATCTAATCCCATAATCTTGTAAATAGATTATAAATCAAATCAATAGAAAAATAAAAAACTAGGTTTAAACCTAGTTTTTTGTTTATTCATAATAAATGTTAAGATTATCTAAACAGTATGATGGTCAAGCTAAAGTAAGTTGCCCATATGGGAAGAAGTTATCAGGTAAAGCCGGATACACATCATCATAGTCTGTAGGATCTTCAACGGATATTAAATGATTTACATCAAAATAAATTGAACCAGTTCTCGTAATTGCGCTTCCTTCTGGTTGTTTATTTTCATCCAATGGACGTTCTGCTAAATCTAAAGATCAAGAAAAGTATCAGTCATTTGCAAAATACATTCATGTAGGTAGGTCTTCTACATCTTCATCTAATATAACTGGGAAGAAACCCATAGCATTTAAACCAAAAGGGTTAAAGTCTGTGTCATCATCAGGATAAACTGTTAATGGAACACAATGTACATCAACATGTGCTGTTGCTGTTATTTCAATATAGTTGTCATCTTCGCCCAACATACCACTAGGTTGAGGATATACAAATTGCATCTCCATGTCACCTTTATATGAATACAAATTGATATATTGGTCTATTCCTACTTCAAAAAATACATCTTGTCTAAGTGTTTCAATACTGTATTTGTAGTAGTTAAATTCCATATCAGTGTATTGCGCAGGTAATAATTGGTCACCTAAATAGAATCTACCAAACATTAAGTCTTTTTTGAATGCATCTTTGTATTCTTCTATGTCTGGATCAGTAGAATGTTCAACATTATAAACTAGTTGACCAACATTATTAGCTGCTTCTATGGTGTTTACATCATCTTCTTCAAATTGATATAAATCAGTTGGATCAATTTCTTCTAACCCATCAATTCAAGTAATTGAGTTAACACCAGAACATGATGTAACTAATGGAGTTACAACTGTTGCTGCACTAGCAATAATAGCTAAAGGTAATATTTTGTTAATTGTTTTCATATTTGTCTCCCTCATTATTTTGCAATTATTGTGTTAACGAAATAATAACTATAGAACATGCAACAAGCAGCAACTAACATTGCAGAGAATGCCAAATTGCTTTCTCCATACAGAGAACCAAGGTTGTCTTTGTTTACGTGGCCAGATATGATTTGTGTATAGTCTTCAAATACATCTTCTGTTTCATATCTAATTGCTGCATGACGAACTGAACCGTCTAAGTCTAAGCTTCAGTCTCAATCATATTCATCAGTTTCGATCTCACCAGCTTCTATAAATGCTACCCTAAGCATTGGTGTTCCCAACTCCGTCACATCTATAAGATTAAAAGGCACTTTTTTAAGATTTGCTTCAGCATGAATTCCCATTATTGAACCATTAGGCATGTATGGTGGAATATATGCAGAACCTGAAATTTTAAATTTAAATTCTAGATCTATTTTTGCCTTATATGATAAACAAATAGTATCATCTATTAGTTCAGGTTGAATATCACTAAATTGAAGAGATGTTTGAATAAATTTTACTTCATCGGCATAAAGAAGGTCAATAAATTCAAAAATAATATTTGTTCTAGCTCCTCACATAAAGTCATGAATTAAAATATCATGATCTTCAGAAATAGCTTCATAGTAGTCTTCAACTGCTTCTTCTAGAGTTGGTTCACTATCATATTCAGCAATAGCTCATCCATTTGTATCTATAGACTTTAGTAGGTCAATATTGTATGTATAACCACTAGCACATGATGTGGTTAGTGGTGTTATAATAGCTGCAACACTACCTAAAGTTGCTACAGGTAATAATTTGTTAATTAATTTCATTTTTTATTCGTTTTCTTTCTGTATTATTTTTTATAGATAATACGCGCTTATTATAAAAAATGATATATATATTAATATATTTAATACATATATAAATATCTATGTAAAACAAATAAAAAACTAGGGGTTTCCCTAGTTTTTATGTTGTCTTAGGACGATATTTCAGTTTCGCTAAAGTAATATAATGGTCATGCTTTAGCAAATGTGATCGCAGGTGACTCATCAAGCATCTCGATGTATGTTAAATTGTCTTTATTTTGAATAAGACTAATTTCTCTTGAAGTTGATTTTATTACATCTCCTGTTTCTTCATCAAAATAATTGTGAGTTTGATGAGTTATAAGGTTGTAATGAGCATCTGGCATTATTGTAAAGTATTGTGCTGGTGAAAGCGGGGCGTCAGGCGATACTGGAAGAAGTATTATATTTGATTCATCAAAAGTTGGCATTCATTGCTTAACATCGATGGAAACATCATAAATCTCTTCATCTACTTTTACATCATCCAAGTAAAAATTTATCTTAACATCTGCTCTTAAAGATAAATCTAAAACAATTTCTTGGCTCATGAAAGACATAGATAAATTATTAATTGTATAATTTGCTCTTTCTACTTCTAAATCCACTGGTGTTGGTGCAGGATTAGATGAGTCATCATCAATTCATTCTTTAATAAATTGACGTTTTCCTCAGATAAGATCTTTTTTAAAGATACTAGAATCTTTCATTAATGCTTTAGCATAAAAAGTTGAAACATCTTGTTCACGAATGGATGGCATATCATCATACAATTCTCATCCTGTGGTGTCAACATCAACAAGTGCGTCATATGATTCTCCTATTGTTCCACATGATGTTAATGGTACAGCTACTGCTGTCATTGTGCCTAATGTAGCAAGTGGTAATAATAAATTAATTTTTTTCATATTTTCTCCTTTTAGTGAGTTTCCAAATCTGTATTGACATAATAGTAGCTAATTCTTTCAATTGGTGCTAAACAATATGCAAATATTGCAGTGATTTCAAGTGGATCTCCACCGACAAATTGACTAGCATTATAATCAGGAAATAAATCTAAAATTTGAAGTTCCTTTATACAATCATTGTTTAAGACATTCAAAGAAGTTGCACAGTAATTAGCTGATTCTTTTGTAACTTTTCTTATTTTAGCAGTCTCGGTTCTGATGTAATCATAATCAACATCGTATGCTATTTCTACCTTGAAACTTCATTTATCTTCAAGGTCTTCTAGCAATTCAATAGGTGATGATGATTGAAGTGGCACAGGCAATCATCATGCTAATTGACCATCTGATCCATTTTGTCCAAATCCAGTGTAATAATGAATAGAAAGAGGCATATTTTCAACATTTGTTGAAATTTTTAAATTAAATACATTTGAATAATCTAAGCTTATTGTTGATGCAAATGTTGCTGTTCCAGTGAATTTAAATGAACAAGACATTTCAATAGAAGATACAAATGATATTGATGGATAACCACTATTTTCTGAAATAGATATGTTTGAGATAGATGCCTTTGTGTTTGTTATATCTAAATCATATTCTTCTGTACCAGATATTACGGAGCTTAATAGCATCTGTCTTGCAAGTGATAAACCCCAATATGTACCATACTTTTCATCATTAATAAGTACATTTTGGTCTTGCTTAACAGCCTCTGCATATTCTTCAGCAGCTTCTGTTTCGTCACATTTTTCTGTTTCAGATATTTTTCATCCCATTGTTGAAGGCATTTGAGAATAATCAAACGAGCCTCCAGTAGTACAAGAAGTACTTAATGGGACTACAACTGCAGCAACACTACCTAGAGTTGCTACTGGTAATAATTTCTTAATTAATTTCATTTTTATCCTTTCGTATCCTAAAAAGGTATACTCGCTTATTATATATAGATATATTTATATTTATTTATTTAATTTATATATAAATCTTAATTGATTGATGTCCATAAAAAACATTTATGTTTTTTAAGTTATAATCAAATAGTTATGAAAATGAAATTAATGAAGGATACTTTAGGCACCATTAAAGTTCCTGGTAATGTATTTTGAGGTGCACAAACTCAAAGAAGTAAACAAAACTTTACTATCTCTGATGAAAAAATGCCTAAACAACTTATTAAATGTATTACATACATTAAAAAAGCTTGTGCTATAGCAAACGCTAAAGTAGGCAAACTAGATAATGCTAAGAAAATTGCAATAGTAAAAGTTTGTGATGAAATCTTAGCTGGTAAACTAGCTAACAACTTCCCATTATCAATTTGACAAACTGGAAGTGGTACACAAACTAACATGAATGTTAATGAAGTAGTAGCTTATCGTGCTAACTACTTAGCTAAAAAAGAAAAATTCATTCACCCTAATGACCATGTAAACATGAGTCAAAGTAGTAATGATGTTTTCCCAACAGCTATGCATTTAGTTATTGCAACATTAACTAAAGAAAAGTTATTGCCTAACTTGGACAAGTTAATTAAAGAACTAAAAGTTCTAGTTAAGAAAACTTGAAAGATCATTAAAGTTGGCCGTACACACTTACAAGATGCTACACCAGTTAGATTGGGTCAAGAAATCTCTGCTTGAGTTGCAATGTTAGAAAACTCAAGAGACATGATTCTTGATGCAAATAAATATGTTAACCAATTATGTATTGGTGGTACTGCTGTTGGTACTGGACTAAATACACCAAAGAACTTTGATAAATCAGTATGTGCTGAATTATCTAAAATGATTGGAATTAAATTTAGTGCTTTACCAAACAAATTCCAAGGTTTAAGCTCTAAAGATAGTGTAAGTCACTATCATGCTGCACTTAAGACTTTAGCTGAAAGCTTAATTAAGATTGCTAACGATGTTAGATTCCTAGCATCAGGACCTAACTGCGGTATTGGCGAAATCATTATTCCAAGTAATGAACCTGGAAGTTCAATCATGCCTGGTAAGGTTAACCCAACTCAATGTGAAGCAATGATGATGCTTTGCATCAGAGTAATTGGAAACGATACTTGTGTTACATTGGGTAATGCAATGGGTAATTACCAACTTAACACATTTATGCCAATGATGATCTACTCAATCAACCAATCAATTAACTTATTGGCTGATGGTATGGATTCATTCACAAGAAAATGTGTAATTGGTATTAAACCAAACTTAAAGAAGATTGAATACAACTTATATCGTGACTTAATGCTAGTAACTGCACTAAATGTTAAGATTGGTTATGAAAAAGCTGCTGATATTTCTAAATTAGCACAAAAAGAATCAATCACATTAAAAGAAGCAGCTAGAAAACTTGGATATCTGTCAGACAAAGAATTTGACAAGATAGTTGTTCCAAGTAAGATGGTTGGATAAAAAGAAAAAGAGGTTTAACCTCTTTTTTTTATTAAACTGGAATTGCTGTGTGCAAGTAGTAAGAAGGGTAAAAGACAAAGTTTGTACCTAAAGCCATATCTGCAGCAACTAAATCAATATCTTCAGATTTATAATCAATAGTCAATTCATCAATATCTTCTCCACCAATTTTTTCTTCATTGTAATAAGTTTCACTGTGAGAATCAATGAACAATGATCATTGTTTATCTGATCTAAGTTTAATCATTTTTATATCATCTCTATCATACATTTTTGGTTTTATCACTCAATAATCATAACTTGCTGGAGCATTAGTTAGTCATTCTGGTTCTCATGCTACACAAAATTCAATATTATTTAATTTATATGTTGTATCTACATCCATTTCAGTGACATTTCCAGAACCATCTGTATATGTCATTTCCATAATGATGTGATAGTCAAAGCTAATACGATGATTTGTTGGATTGATATCATTAATCTTAACATCTAATTGTAGATTAGCTGTTGGGTCATCATTGCTTTGTATGGGTGTATAAAGCATACTTGCTATAATTTCATCCATTAAGATTGCAGGGTTCTTAGATAGATCGTCAAAATAACTGTCTGTTGCTTTATTAACAGATAATGTTCCTTCTCTTGTATCTTGAAACTCTCAATCATTTATATTATCTTGAGTGACTTCATATTCCACTTTAGTGAAGTTATTTTCAGAACAAGATGTTGTTAATGGAGCAGCAATGGCTATTGTTCCAGTTAATGCTGCAATTGGTAATAGTTTATTCAATTTCATATTTCATTCCTTTTTCGCAAAAATTATATATATATATAGGCAAATAGCATATGAAAATAAAAAGAGGCTATAGCCTCTTAATAATTTACTTACTAATTATCTTTTCTTAGATTTCTTAGCTTTTTTGGGAGATTTCTTTGTTGCTTTTTTAACAGGAGCTTTTTTCTTAGTTGCTTTTGATCTAGTAAATGATTTTACATCTTGTCTGTTAGCAATGATTGCTTCAGATCCAGCAATTCTTTGATCAGCAGTAACTGGTCCTGTTTCAGCTTTTGCAGCAGCAATAAGGTTTTCGTTTGCTTCACGTTCAGCTCTTCTTGCTCTTTCTTTTCTAGCAACCTCTTCTTTTCAACATCTAGCTACTTCTTTAGCTACTACTTCTGCTACGTTTTTGTCAATAGCTGAAGGCATGATGTTGTCAGGGTTAGGGTTTCTAACCATTGAAGCAATTGCTCTGGCAGCAGCGTGTTTCATATCTTCAGTAATTTGTTTAGCTCTTACTGATAACGCTCCTTTGAAGATACCAGGGAATGCTTGTAAGTTGTTAATTTGGTTAGGGAAGTCTGAACGTCCTGTACCAACAATATATGCACCAGCTTGCTTTGCAATATCTGGCATGATTTCTGGAGTTGGGTTAGCCATAGCAAAGACAATTGGTTTGTTGTTCATTAACTTAATTCAGTCTGGTTTTAGGGCACCTGGAACTGAAACACCGATGAAGATGTCAGCACCTTTTAACGCATCTGGCAATGCTCCTCTAACGGCTTTCTTGTTACCACCCTTAATAGCAGCAGCAACTTGATATTGGTTGAATTGTCTATCTGACGGATCAACAATTCCAGCACGGTCAACATATATAATGTTGCCCATACCCATATCATGTAATAGGTTACCAATAGCCATACCAGCAGAACCAGCACCATTAATAACTGTTGTACATTCTTCTCATTTTTTTCCAACTACACGTAGAGCATTTGTTACTGCAGCAGCAACAACAATAGCTGTACCGTGTTGATCATCGTGGAATACTGGAATATCACAGATGTCTTTTAGTCTTCTTTCAACTTCAACACATCTTGGTGCTCCAATATCTTCTAGGTTGATACCACCAAATGAACCAGAGATTAGATAAATAGTTCTAACTAATTCGTCTACGTTCTTGCTTCTAATACAGATTGGTACTGCATCAACACCACCAAATGTCTTGAATAGAGCACATTTGCCTTCCATAACTGGCATACCAGCTTCTGGGCCAATGTCTCCTAGACCTAATACAGCAGTGCCATCTGTAATAACGGCTATAGTATTGTTTCTGCTTGTTAAGTCTCAAGACTTATTGTAGTCTTTATGGATTTCAATACAAGGTTGCGCAACACCTGGAGTATACATTAAAGATAAGTCGTGCTTATTTTTAATTTCATACTTTACAGAAGTTGAAAGTTTACCTTTTAGTTCTTCATGCAACTTTAATGACGCTCTAGCAATAGGGGTCATATTTGCATATTGTTTTTTATTATTAGCCATATAAATAATTTCCTTTCTAGATATTATTTACTAATACTTACTGATCTTTTTGCTTTTTGTCATAACAAAGCGTGTGAATAGTCTTTGTAACGACATTTAATCAATGCATCGTTTAAGAATGGATAGCCAAGGAAGAATGCAGCAGCAGATCAGAAGACGCATGCAGCTTGTCAGTTATTTAAAGATGTTAAACCAGATACCATTGCAAAACCGAACGAGTTAGCGTCTGTACCTTCAGCGTTTAGTGCAACTTGTGTACTAAATTGATAGAATACACAATAACCGAATGCGAAGAAACATCCAATTACAGCAATTATTCCAAACGGAATAAAGTAACCAACCTTTTTAACTTCATTTTTACCAGTCTTACGGTTAATTAGTCCACCTAGTACAGTTGTTCCATAAATACCAAAGTAGAATAATACCGCTAATGTACTAAATCCATCATAGATATGACTAGTATCAAGAATACATGATGGAATTGCTACGGCAAAGAAAATTAACAGAATAAAGATTGAATAAATCAATAATCCACCTAAATTTTCGTGCTTAGCAGATAATTGTTTTGCTCATTTGTAGCCAATGATTGTTTCATCATCTACTAAAGCTTGAGTGGCTCTTGTTCCAGCCATAGAATAAGAGTTAATTACTCCTAGTGTTGCTGTAACAATAGATACAGATAGAACACATACAGCAACAATGTATCCTATTTTAGAACCACATTGTCCTCAAATAGTTACTTTTAGTAATAAGTATGGGTCTCCCGTACCAACTGTAATACATCCAATAGTAATTAGGATTTGTACAACAGCAGCAAATATCATTGAAATGATAATTGATAGTGGCACATTCTTTTCTGGGTTTTCAACGTTTTTAGAAACGTTACCAATAATTAAGAATGAGTCAAATGCAAATAGAATTGCAGGGATTGATTTAAATACACCAGTAATGTCAAATTCACCGGATTTGCCGTATTCAGTAATTACACCAACATCGCTAACCTTTGTCGGATCAACATATTGTTGTCCTCACATTCCTGTTCCAATCATAAGACCAACAATTAATCCAATAAAGATAATCATTAGAATCGGAATGAACTTAATGAATGTTGCTCCTTTAGAAACAACTTGCCCAAATTTATTTGAGAAGAAGTTTGCAACCATAAAGGCAACAATCAATAATAAACCTATTCCCATTACGATAAGTGTTGTGAACCTATCATAATCATTATTTCCTCATAATAATCCTGCATGGAATCTTGTTTCTCCCATTGCAGCATAATAAACTTGGAAAATAGATACCGCAGCAAATGTTGCCATAGCAACAAACTTTGCTGGAAAATAGAATGTAGATTGGGTGATGCTTACATGTCTACCAAAATTGTAACCGACCATCCTTTCAGATCATCCGGCTAATCCAGCGTTAGGGTTTCTCATCCCTTTAACTGTAACAATTTCAGCAAAACTAAAAGCAGTAAACAAAGCAATAATAATTGCTAGTCCTCAGCTTAATAACACACCTCAAGCATTGTAGTCGTTGTTATTAAAAACGGATCCGTTCTTGAAAAATACACCAACACCAACAACAGTGGCAATGATTAAGCTAATAGAACCAATTAAACCAATTTTACCTGCAGTTTGTTTAGAAACTGTAGCTTTTTTCATATTCTTTTATTTGTCCTTAGTTGTGGCACATCTTAGCAGGTACTACATACTTGTCGTAGTCTTTGCTAGAAATGTAACCTAATTTGTGAGCAGCTTCCTTTAGTGTTAAACCATTACGTTGAGCATATAAAGCAATTTCTGCTGATTTGTGGTAACCAATAACGTCCTTTAAAGCTGTTACTAACATTAATGAGTTATCAACATAGTATTTCATCTTCTTAGGGTTAACTGTAATACCAGCACAACAATTCTTGTTGAATGAGTCAATGTAGTTTGCAAATCTGTTTACAGAGTCTGCGAAGTTAGCAAATTGGATTGTGCCAAATGTGTTAAGTTCGAAGTTTGCACCACCACCTAGTCATGCAACAACAATGTCACGACCTACAACGTCAACGCACATCATAGACATACCTTCACATTGTGTAGGGTTTACTTTACCAGGCATAATAGATGATCCTGGTTCGTTTTGAGGAATGTTAATTTCTCCAAAACCAGATCTTGGACCAGAAGCTAAGAATCTTACGTCCATAGAAATCTTATATAGGTTCATAGCTAATGCCTTGATAGCACCATGAACGAAGATAAGAGCATCTTTAGATCATGTTGAATAGAATAAGTTTGGAACTACTCTAAATTTCTTAGCTACAGAGTAGTGTTTGTTGTTTGCTAATACTTTGTTTAAAGCATCACAACAATATTTTGCATATCCTTTCTTTAAAGGACATGTAGATCCTGTACCAACAGCAGTTGCACCCATTGTACATACGTATAATGAGTCAAGAGCTTTGATAATCATGTCTCTACCATTTTCACATGCAAATCTTCATCCAGATACTTCTTGACCAAATGTAATTGGTACAGCATCTTGAATGTGAGTTCTACCTAACTTAACTAGGTTAGCATGTTTCTTTTCAAGTTTCTTGTATGTTTCAATTAATCTATCTAGTGCAGGTAGTAATTTATTTTCTACCAAATAGATTGCACATAGGTTAGCAGAAGTTGGGTATGCATCGTTAGTAGATTGAGACATGTTAGCATGATCATTTTCATGTACATATCCTGGTTTACCAGCAATAGCACTTGCTCTACGAGCAATTACTTCGTTAACGTTCATATTAGTTTGAGTACCAGCACCAGCTTGGTAAGAATTTGTTGGGAAGTGTTTGTCTAACTTTCCAGCCATAATTTCTTCACAAGCTTGTCTGATTAATGCAGCACGTTTGTGGTCTAATTTACCACATTTTTCGTTTGCTGTTGCAGCAGCATGTTTAACTGCTCCAAATGCATGAATTAAATCCAAGCTAACGATTTGGTCAGCAATTTGGAAGTTCTTCATACTTCTTTGAGTTTGAGCACCTCAGTAAGCTCATTTAGGAACTTTCATTTCTCCTAAAGAGTCATGCTCAATTCTGAAACCAGATTTACCTGGTTTTTTTGTTCTTTTTTTCATTTTAAATCTCCTGCTTTAATTATAATGTCTATTTGACTTTTTTATATTTAATATATATTAAATATAATATGTATATGAAAATCTGTATTACAGGTAAACCTTGTAGTGGTAAAACAACTGCAATGGAATACATTAAAAAAGCTGGATATCACACATTCATTGCTGATGAATATGTTAGATCCATTTATAAAGTTAATAAGCCTGGATACAATGCAATCAAAAAAGTTTTTGGTGCAAGATATGTCACAAAAACTGAAGTAAATCGTAAAGCATTAGGTGCATTAGTTTTTAACAACAAAAAAGCTTTAACAAAACTTAACAAATTAATGAATCCTTTAATTAGGAAAGCAATTGTTAAGTTGAACAAAAAATATGATTGATATGTTGAACTAGCAACTTACATCTTTTATCCTCAAGATTTTGCTAATGTTTTTGATAAAGTTATTTTAATTTTTACAACTCAAAATTGAAAGAAAGAATATCAAGCCAAAAAATTTACTTACTTAAAAAAGATTCCCACATTCTTTGTGGAAAAGTCTAAAAAACACAAAGGTTCTATATTTAATATAGATAAGAAGGTCGGTTTAGACCCCATCATAAATGTGGATATCTTTGTGAATAACTGCAAAAATAAAAATATTTTGAAAAATAATATTTTAAAAATTTGTAAGAATATAAATCAACATATTATAAAGTAGTTACATTTAAGAAACACTTCTTTAAATTATCAAAATATTTGTATAGAAAGGATAAAGAGATTTACATGTTTAACAATTTTTTCTTTACAGTTAAAAAAGTAAACGAATTTAAACTAAACATTAATGCTTTGTATGATCTCTATTTACCAGTAGTTGGACAAACAGCTACAAGTTTTTATGTTATCCTTTCAAATTATGTAGAAAATAATAAGGATCAAAACCTAACATTTAACTCTGATGCTATTTGCAAACAACTAAATGTTAGTAATGAACAACTATCAGTAGCAAAAGATAGATTGGAAGCTATTGGTTTACTATCTACCTTCTTATCTACTAATAATAAAAAGGATAATATCCTTATCTTTGTCTTAAAACCAGCATTAGCTTACCAAGACTTTATTGCTAACCCCAAACTTAAAACATTATTAATTAACCAAGTTGGTCCAACTAACTTTGAATATCTAGAATATAAAAATGCTCCAGAAAGTCAATTACAAGATGCAATTGAAATAACTAGAACATTTGATCAAGTCTTTAATGGTAATGAATTAAAGAATGTACACATTCTTGATTTTGAAAAACTTTACCAAAATATCCAAAAGACTACATCTTTGCCATTGGTAATAGATGAAAACTGCAAAAACATTATTCAAGATGTTTATGCAAAATACCAAATATCATTAAAAGATATTGAATTTGTTATTTATGACTCTATTAATGATATGGATGGCTTTAATAAAGTTAATGCCAACCTATTAATTCAAAACTTTAATAGATTAGTAAATAAACAAGTTACAGCTCCAGTACAAACTCTAAATAGAGACTTTAGACTATTTACTACTGGATTAGATAAAGAAATGGAAGATAAGATCTATTTAGATTACAAGATGTGCAATGCTGAACTATATCTATCTATCATCTTTAAGAAACCATTAAGTTCAGAAGAAAAACAATTAGTTCATATCTTAAGAAACAAATTCCATCTTAATGATGAAATCATTAATGTATTGGTTGACTTTAGTTTAAACAAAACTAATGGTAAACTAAACAAAAAATACCTAACTAAAGCAGCTCATACAGTTAATGGTTTAGGTTTAATTAATGCTAAACAAGTAGTAAACCACTTAAAAAATGCTAATAAAGAAGTAAAACAATCTGTAGAAGATAAGATTGATCAATACTTCTCTAAAGGATTTTAGTCATGACTAAGAAAGCAAAAGACATCTTTGAAGACTACAAACCCTTCAAAGCTTTAAAACTAACAGATGCAGAAAAAGAACAATATAGAGATGTTGCTACGCAAATCTATATGAATGAAGCTGCTTGTGCTGTTTTACCAGCAGAACAATGTACTTCAGCTTCATTCCTTCATATGTGTCTAGTTCGTGATGAAGATACAGGCAAGATAGTAATTAAAACTAAATCTTGTCCTAAGAAGAAACTACAAGACAACTATTTAGTTAGACAATTTGTTGATAATAAACTAGGTTTGACATTAATCAACAAGAAACCTGATTATCCTGTTGTTGATGTAAGAGAAGAAAAGCTAAACCAAATTCTTAAAGATTCAATTAAGAATAACGAAGTTATTGGTTTCTGTTTACAAGGAACAGTAGGTGTAGGTAAAACATACAAGATTATTAGTTATTGTAATGATATGATCTTAACTAATAATCGAACAGTTGCTTACTTGTTCTTACCTGAAGCCGTAAGACAAATGAAAGATAACTTCTCTCTAGATAATCTAAATAACAAGAGAATTATTGATAATTGTTGTGCTGCAGATATTCTAGTATTAGATGACTTTGGTGCAGAATACACTAATGCCTGATTCTATCTAAATGTTTTATTAGTTATTCTTAATTATCGTTGTGAACAAGAAAAACCAATTATTGTTGTTTCCAACTTAAAGATGAATAAACTAATTCAAGTATTAAAAAAGAATCTAACTAGCAAAGATGGTAAGTTAGATGCTGAAACTAAAAACATCATGATTGCTAGATTAATAGATAGATTAGCAATGTTAGTAGATAATACTGAATATAGTTATGAAGGTCCTAGTAAACGACTAAAGAAAAAAGCCCATTAGGGCTTTTTTATTAACTTGGATATTCAACTAATTGTTTTACAATACTAATTGGCATATCAAATGGTAATGATGAAGATGACATATTACAGAATTCAATCATTAAATCACGTGAAATTGTTGAGAATGACATTACAGGATATGATCTTCAATCTTCACCTTCATTGTGTTTCATGTAAACTTGAACCATTGGTGTTTCTCAGTTTGCACCATCATATAAGAAGTTGTTTGTAATCATAGGAATCATACCTTGGATATGAGGGTCTTTTACAATTGTTTCAGCAGACAATCATGATTCTGGTTGTCTAATTGTTTCATATGGAGTGTCTGATATAGTTGGATCCATTACTCAGATTGCAGGATATGTTTCACCATTTGCATTAGTTATATTGTCTAATACTCATCTTCTATGAGTAGTTTCATCAAGTGCTCCTGGATTACCTGGAACTGCTGGTTTAACTTTAAATCTGAATCCATATCCTTGGATAGGGCCACAGTTGTATAAACAATATGTGTTGTCAAGTTTTTTATATGTTCCTTGGTTTTTAAATTCAGATGGGTATGCAGTTGTTACATGGTCTGAGGCGCCTGTGCCGTAATTGTATTGAGATAAGTTGTTTAAACTATTTGCAGGTGTAGGATCAATTCCTATCTCATTTTCAGGGACATAATAGTTTTCTTTAGGGGCACTGTAATTAAATATTCCTTCCCCAGCTAATGAGTGATTGATCACATTAGCTAGTTGTCAAATAGATATATAACCAAACTTAGTTGTGTTTTCATATGTTTGCAAAGCATACATATCTTTTAAAGTTACAGGTTCTTCACCACCTTTAGGTGTAGTGTATTCAACTTTCATTGAATCCATGTTAATTAAACAAATTGCTGGATATGTTAAACCTCTTGCTGATTCTCTAATATCTTTTCCATACAATGAAGAGAATCCAAGTAATTGTGCATAACAAATTCATGCACCTAATTGGTTAATAATGTGTCCTTGCTCATTATATTTACCTTCAGGGTCTAGTTTAGGGTCTGGTTTAAAACCTTTTTCATCAATATAGTAACCATGACCAATACCACCATCAGATCAATGAATAGCTGGATGTAATAATGAATCTCTACGTTTTGCATTTCCAATTTGTTCACCTAGAGCTGTGCTTAATTGTGAAGTTCATATATTGAACGCACTAGCTACAGCGGTTGTTAAAGGTGATTTTGGATTAGCTTTTATTTGAATTAATTCATTTTTAGCATCATTATAGTTTTCATCTGTATCACCATCTGGGTATCTTTTTCATAATCCCATGTCATGTACTTCTTGTTCAACTGCAATTTTCTTTTCTCCAACAGGTTTAGTGTTGTCAAAACGCAATGTGATGTCTGTGTATCTTCTTCCTTCTGTTTCGGCTTGACTAACTAAAATTGGTCTACCTGTATATCCATTTATCACAGAAGCGTCCACAACCTTGTGTGAGTGACCCGATATGATAGCATCAACCTTATCATGTTTTAATGTTTTGGCTATGTTAATAGCATCACCTTGTGCTTTTCCAGTTGTTTCGTCTTGCTCACATTCAACATGTGTTAAAAGAATAAATGATTCAATAGAATTGAATAATTGGTCTCCAGATTCTTCGCGACAGTTATAAATTGAATAATCTACAGCATAATTGTAGTTTATGAATGATAAGTTGTCAACTACAGCTTTGTTTCCGTCTTGTGGTGTTGACTGAGTTGTTAATCCAATTAAACAAACTAGGTGGCCATTCATATTTACTAGTTTGTATGGATCAGCTCATGCAACTCTTTGTGTTTTTCAATAAGCATAGTCTGTTTTAAATTCAGGATATGCAGGGTTAGTCTCTCAATATCCATCATCATGATCTTTTCCATTAATGATATTACTTGCAAGGAAGTAGTTACCCATTGTATCATCTGTTCTAGCTCAATCATCAAATTGATAACTTGCTAATGGTTCTAGTCCTCATTCAAAAGCATGATTTCCTACAGCAGAATATCTTGCACCCATAGCTTTTAAAACTTCAAAAATAGATTGTCCATGCAATGCTGTAGAAAACATATCACCAGAGTTGTTGTCACCAGCAGTAACTATGAATGATCCTGGATGTGAATCAATTACTGGACCAATTTCATCAGCAATTCTAATTAGGCCTGCATCTTTTACATTGGTTGCTGGATAGTAGTCTTTATCTTCACCATAACCTTCAGCAACACCATGTAAGTCATTAAGACTAAATAAGTGAACTTCTTCAATTGGGTTTTGAGTATATGTAACAGTTAAATTAATACCATTAACATGTTTTAATACTCATTCGCCTCTTCTGTTGTTGTATCTAACTTCGATAGAAACAACTGTCTTTGTTGTTTCGCCAACAAATTCAGTAAATCCCATTCTTACTTTAGTAACGCCATTGTACATGTCATATAGTATGGCAGGGTGACCATGGTATACTCTCTCATCTGGAGCAAGTAACTCCATATGGTGTGGTCCTTCAGCAGTAATAACATATACATAAACCTTATTGTCCACTGGTTGTTCATCTAAAGTTAGATCAAATTCACCAATACCTGAGTTGTGGTTTACTTCGACATCTTTTGTTGATACATATATTCCTGCATCATCAGGAGCTATGTTACTACAACTTGTTACTACACCTGCAGATAAACAAGCTAATGGAGTTCCCAATATACTTCCTATTGATATTAATGCTGCATTTCTTCTTTTCATATTTTGGCCTTTCTAACAAAAAATTCTCCGCGATATCGCAGAGAATCTTTATTGTTTTAATAAGTTAATTAGCTTTACAGCGTAAGAAAATGGTGTTTGTCCTGTTACTCCATTAACTCTGTTTTTAGTGTTGAAATTAACTCTAACCATAATTAACTATATCTGTATTATACATAAAATCACAAAAAGTAAAAAGATATTTATATCTTTTTAATATATGTATAATAAACTCATTATGAAAACTAAACCACATCCAATTATTTCTTGAGACGAATTCTTTATGGGATTAGCCTCAATGTCTGCTCTAAGAAGCAAAGATCCAAGTAGTCAAGTAGGTGCTTGTATTGCTGGTCCAGACTATAAAGTTGTATCTATCGGATATAACGGTATGCCTCGTTATTGTCCAGAAGACCAACTAACTTGAAACAAAAAAATAGGTACATTAGATAATAAATACCTATATGTATGTCATGCTGAATTTAATGCAATATTAAATGCTATGGGTGGCAAAGACTTAAAAGGTTGCACAATCTATGTAAACTTATTCCCTTGTAATGAATGTGCTAAAGCTATCATTCAAACAGGAATAAAAGAAGTGGTATACGAATCTGATAAGTATGCTGATACTGTTACAGTTCAGGCAAGTAAAAGATTATTAAACCTAGCTGGTGTTAAAGTTAGAAAATACACTGGAAGACGAATCATCCACACAGTAAAATAAAAAGAGGTTAAACCTCTTTTTTAATTTTCCTACTTTTCATAGTATGTGTATAATATCAACATAATATGTTATAATGTAATATGAGGTTAATATGAGAAAAATAAGTACAAATATTACATTAGATCCTAATTTAAAGAAGAAATCTACAACCTTATTAAAAAAGATGGGTTTAGATTTATCGACTGCTGTAACTTTATTTTTAAATGAAATGATTATTGAACAAGGTTTACCTTTTCCTGTTCGAGTTAAGGAAGAGCCAAATGATGAAACATTAGCAGCTTTTGCTGAAGAAGAACAAATGTTGCATAATCCTAAGAAATATAAAGTTTACAAGTCTGTTAAGGAATTAGCAGCTGAATATGAGTAAGCTAAATATTGTAAAATCAAAGCGGTTTGACAAAGATGTTAGAATTGCTATTAAAAGAGGATATGATATCAATTTGTTGTGATATGTAGTTGATATGCTGTCAAACAAACAAGTTTTACCACTCAAATATCGTGATCATAAATTAGTTGGTGCTTATGATGGATATCGCGAATGCCATATTAAACCAAATTGGCTTTTAATCTACAAAATAAATGACAAAGAAATAAAATTGTTGTTATTTGCCACTGGTACACACTCAGATTTGTTTAAATAAAAAAGAAGGTTATCCTTCTTTTTTTATATTGGCAGGGATTGAATGAATCGAACACTCATCAAAAGTTTTGGAGACTTCTGTTCTACCATTGAACTAAATCCCTATGGGTGCCCGTACGGGATTTAAACCCGTGATCTTCACATTGAGAGTGTGACGTGTTAAATCGCTCCACTAACGGGCAATAAATAACAACTAGTTGTTGTTAATGTTATAACGCCAGATTTTTACTGGCTTATTTGTTGTATCATCAAATTCCATAATGACAGAATTGAATTGATAATCACCTTTTGCTGGTTCAAGGTGGAATCTTGTTTGGTTACCTTTAAAGACATCAACAATTTCGTCTGGTTTAGCTCCAATAACAGATTCTTTTGCTCCACACATTCCCACATCAGTTATAAAGGCTGTGCCTTTATAAATCTTTTCATCTGCTGTTTGAATGTGTGTGTGAGTACCGATAATTGCAGATACTCTACCAGCAAACGCAATTAAGAAAGCATTCTTTTCAGATGTTGTTTCAGCATGGAAATCAACAATATGAATTTGTTCATCCTTACTCATTTTTAATACTTCTTCTAATACTAAAAATGGGTTAGTAATTGTTGCTCTAGCAGAACATTGCATAGACATTAAATTAGTAATTCTAACTTTCTTATCATTAATTGAATAAACGATAGAACCAAAGCCACTCTTAGCTTCTTTGCTATTAACATCTACATTTAATGGACGAATAATTTTGTCATTATTTGCAAGAACATCATAAATAGTAGGAATGTCTCAAGTATGATTACCCATGGTAATCATATCCACTCCTACATTAATTAAGTCGTTGTAATGATCTTGAGTAATGCTTCTACCATGAGTAGCGTTCTCAGCATTAGCAATGACTAAATCAATTTTTTCTTCTTTGATTATTTTTGGTAAGTTTTCAATGACTGCACTACGTCCAGCCTTAGCAAAAATATCTCCGATAAATAATATTCTCATACTTATTTATTATACCTTAACTTACTACTCGTTTAATAGCGTTATGGGAAGCAACAATTGTTTTCTTCCCATAGGGTTTTTTGAAGATAACATCAATCATTGAACCATCAACTTTTGTAATTACACCTGAACCAAATACAGTATGAACTATTACATCTCCGACTTTAAATTTTTCTGTATTTGTATAAACTTTAGATAAATCTATCTCAGGAGCAAATGGTTCTTTCTCAATTTTAGAATCATATCATTCTAGATCTCTATCTGATATTTTTCTTGCATTACGATATGCCATTTGATAGTTCTTAATTTCTTTCAAGAATCTACTTGGAGCATAGTTGCGATAATGACCTCGACCAAAACTTGTATCTCTTGTGCAAGTAATAACCAAATTATTAATTGCTCTGGTCATGGCTACATAGGCAATACGTCTTTCTTCTTCTAGTCCGCCCTGATCAATGATTGCATTTGGACTAGGAATAACACCTTCATTAAAGTCATAAATGAAGACTGTATCATATTCTTTTCCTTTAGCCATATGAACAGTCATTAAATGAACACCATTTGTATTATCAATTCTTGTTTTTTCAGCTGAAGTATACAAATTGATTTCATTAATATAATCAATGATTGTTCCTCTTGGATTCTTTTGCAAGAAGTCTAAGATAGCGCGAGATAATTCATCGATATTTTCTCTTCTATCTTCTACTTCTGTTTCTGTTGTTTCGAGATATTCAATATATTTCAATTCATTAACAAGTGTTGGAATGGCGCTTGCTACGCCATTTTGATCAATCAGTTTTTTAAGATGATCAATATCAGATAAAAATCCTTTAACTTTTGTTTTAGTTGAATCGGAAATTGTGTCAACTTCTTCAATTTGATATAAAGCATTAACAAAACTAATGTTTTGTTTTGTTGCCCATGCTGAGATATTATTAACACTATCTATACCAATAGCTCTTCGCGGTACGTTGATAATTCTCATTGCTGATATATCATCAGGTTTATAAATCATTTTTAAGTATGATAATAAATCTTTAATTTCTTTTCGTGCATAGAAATTAACTGAACCAAAGATAATGTAAGGGATTTGGTTATTTAATAATCGTTCTTCTATTGATTTAGAACAATAATTAGCACGATACAAGATTAACATATCAGAATATTTCTTACCTTGCTTCTTAAAACTATTAATTGTTGAGCAAATGAAATTTGCTTCATCTTCTAAATAATCACCAACATATACATTAACATGTGAAATGTATGGATTCATTGGTTTCAATTCGTTTTTAAAGTTTGTCCTATTGTGATTAATTAAATTATTTGCAGCAGTTAAAATGTTTTCTGTAGAACGATAATTTAAATAAAGATTAATTATTTTTGTTCCTTTAAAATGTTCTACATAATCATCAAACACTTCTGGATATGCACCACGCCATGTATAAATAGTTTGGTTAGGATCGCCAACAGCAAATACATTCTTTTCTTCACCAACTAAGAATTTGATAATATCAAATTGTTTAAGGTTGGTGTCTTGGAATTCATCTACAAGAATGTAATCAAAATGTTTTTGCCATTTTAATCTAACATCTTCTCTTTTAGAAAACAATAGATGAACAAAATTGATTAAGTCTGAAAAATCTAACTGATCTGCAGCTTTTAATCTCTTTTGATAAGTTTCATATATTGTTTTGGCTGCTTGAACATCCATTTCATCTGGAATTTCTCACATTCTTGCTAAATCAAAATATGAATGATTATCAAATGAAATATCATCGAGTTTAATACTTCCAATTATCTTGGCAAATTTCTTTGCTTGAACTTTTGATTGAATATTTAAATCTTTAATAATTTGCTTTACTAGAGAGATTTGATCATCTTCATCAATAATGACGAAGCTAGTGTCTCATCCCATCTCTAGTTTATCTATATCTTCTTTTAAAATCTTTACACATGTTGCGTGGTATGTTCTAATTCATTGTGCATTTGAATGCGGAATCATCTTGTTAATACGATTACGCATTTCATCAGCAGCTTTATTTGTAAATGTAAAGGCTAATATTCTATTAGGGTCTACACCTAATTCAGAAATTAAATAAGCAATACGGTGTGTAAGAACTGAAGTTTTACCTGTCCCTGCACCAGCAATAACCAAAACCGGACCTTGAGTTGTGGTCACAGCTTCTTTTTGATTTTTATTTAATTTTGATAAATCCATATTACAAGTTGTCTATCTCTTCTAATGAATCATCAGATATTACACCTGGTGCTTTAATATCATCATTATCTTTTTTCTTACTTTGATTAACTGGTGTATATTGTTCAGTTACCTTTTTGTTGATAATGTAAATGTTTGAGTATTTATCATGAAATGCAGGATATCCATTCTTAATACATGTTGCAACAATAATTGATATTAAGAAAATGATAGAAACACCATACATGCATGAAAAACCGGTACCAGCATAATAACATGCTTGATCAAGGCCTTCTGGAACACTACTAGCAAAAATAGCATTTGCTCCGCTAATCAATGAATCGATTTGCACTTGGTTTAATCCACTTAATGTCCAACCCATTGCGAAAGCAATGATAACAACTATTTCTCACACAAATAATTCGTGTTTAAATAAACCAAATGTATAAAAGCGACATTCTGGTTTTTTAAAATAAGATAAATGGAAAATCTTCATTCCAATTGTTTTCTTTCACAATCTTGGTAAAACAAGTAATAATCCGAAGAAAACAATTGCCATTAAAGTAACAAACAAACCATATCTTCAGTTCTGCGACAAGACCAACGGTTGATTTCAAGCAAAATTTGGGTCAGTGCAAAAAATTGCAAAACCTAAGCTTAAAACAACAACAGAAATCATAGCAATGTCTAAAACTTTTGCTATGATTCTCTTTCCTGCAGTAGCAAGAGGATACTTAACTGTATGATTATTTTTGTTTTGCATGACCTTGAACAAATAACTTACTATATAAAGCTCTTAACACATGGATAAGTCTTGGTTTAAATTCTCTTAAATATTTTAAATAAGATTCATCATTCTTATTCTTTTTAGAATAAAGTCATTCATTCTTTTCTCAATTAGGAAAGTTTAGATCAACAAAGTTTTCTACTTTTTCTAAAACTCTTCTTTGGAAGAAAAAATTAGTTGGGTTCTTTTTAAAAATAGCATAGATAAAATTTCTAAATAGTGTAACTATACATAGATACTCTATTTCAGAATAATGATCTTTGTATCATTTTTGATCTAACATATTAACAACTTCTTGACATTGATCAAACAAATCCATGATGTTATATGAATATGATGGTTTTGCAGCACCAGAACATATTTGTCTTCCTAAAGAATATCATTTAGGATTGTTCTTTGCTAACATAACATAATATAACAAAGGATAATTTTTAAACTTTTGCTCTGTTATTTTATGTTTGACAATATATTCATGATTGATTAATTTGTTATCAAAGAAAACTAAAGGACGATGACAGAAATCATCTGACAGCGTTTTAATCGGTATATAGTCTTCTTTAAAATAAATGTTTGGTACACCAAAGAAACTAACAACATCAGTTTCTGGATGTTCAGTGACAAACTTATTTAAAACAGCGATAAAGTCTGGCATTAGAATTACATTGCAATCAAAGTAATAATAGTATTTAGTTTTTAAATTGTTTTTAGCAACATATTCAAAAGCATAAACATCTCCCAAGTTTTCTGATAAGAAAACATGATCAACTTTGTTAAAACTTTGAAAATCAAATTTTTTGAAAATATCTTTTTCTGATGGCCCACAACCGCTAAAGACAAATACTAGATTACAGTTTTTATCTGTTTGCCTAGCAATTGCATCTAAAGCTTTAGCTAATTCTGCATTTCTCTTTGTAATAGCAAAGATTAATGTGATATTAGCTTTTGTACTTTTTGTCATCAGGAACTTCTTCCTTCTTTGGTTCTGCTTTCTTTTCTTCTGGTTTCTTAAAACCACTAAACATATCTTTCAATTGGCTTAAATCACCCATTGAACCCATTAAGTCTTCTAAGTTAACATCTTTAAGCATTTCAGTTAAATTTGGTCCTTTTGCAACAGACATAATTATTTCTTTACAAAAATCATCAAAATTTAATGCTTTTGATGCACCAACTGGTGCTTTTTTTGCTTGTTCTCATAACTTGCAAACAGCATCATATTCTTCTTGTGTTAATTCAAATGTAATTCTTTTATTCATAGTGATGTAGTAATATTATATATAATAAGTGTAGTATATTTTTTATTTATAAAAAATATATTATTTTATAGGAGATTAGATATGTTAGATATCGCAAGAATTAGAAAAGAAGCTGACACAATTAAGAAAAATTTGTCAAGAAGAAATCCTTGCTGAGTTAAGGATATTGATGAAGTTGTTGCTTTAGATAAAAAGTACCGTGATGTTTTATCACAAGTTGAAAAACTAGGTGCACAAAGAAACTCTTTATCAAAAGATGTTGCTAAAGCAAAAGCATCTAAAGATGAACAAACTGCGACTAAGTTACAAAAAGAAGTAACTCAAATTAAAGCTAAAGCTGCTGATCTTGAAAAGCAATCAGCTGCTTTATCAAAAGAATTAAAAGACAAGATGTTGGGAATTCCAAACTTGCCACACGAATCTGTTCCAACAGGAAAAGATGAAACAGAAAATAAAGAAGTTCATAAATGATCTGAACCAACTAAATTTGATTTTAAGCCTAAAGCTCATTGAGATTTAGCTGTTGAAGATGGATTAGTTGATTTTGAACGTGCTGTTAAATTAACTGGTACAAGATTTACTTGCTATACAAAATATGGAGCAAAATTATTGCGTGCTTTAATCCAATATACATTGGATTCAAACTCTGAAGCAGGATTCCAAGAAATGCTACCAGCAGTTATCTTAAATGCTACTAGTATGACTGGGACTGGTCAACTTCCTAAATTTGAAGAAGATTTATTTAAATTAACAAATGGTTACTATTTATCTCCTACTGCTGAAGTTCAACTAACAAACTACTTTGGTAATGAAATTCTTCCTGTAAAGAAACTTCCAGTAAGATTTACTGCTAATACTTGTTGTTTTAGATCTGAAGCTGGTTCAGCTGGTAAAGATACTAAAGGTGTTATTAGACAACACCAATTCTATAAAACAGAAATGGTTATTCTTGCTAATCCAAAAGATTCATATGAACAACATGAATATATGACTAGACAAGCAGAAAAGCTACTAGAAGGATTAAAACTTCCTTATAGAAGAATTATTCTATGTACTGGTGACATGGGTTTTGGTTCTTGCAAAACATATGATATCGAAGTATGATTACCATCATACAATGCGTATAAAGAAATCTCAAGTTGTTCTAACTGTGAAGACTTCCAAGCACGTAGAATGATGCTAAGATATAGAGATAGTGATGGACAAAATAAATTTGTTCACACACTAAATGGTTCTGGTCTAGCTATTGATAGATTATGAGCTGCAGTAGTTGAAAACTATCAACAAAAAGATGGTTCAATTAAAGTTCCTGAACCATTACAAAAATACATGAACGGTCTAAAGGTTATTCCTCATGAAGATTGAAGAAAGTAGAAAAAACCATAAGGGTTTGTTCATTACTTTCGAAGGACCAGATGGATCTGGTAAATCTTCTGTTATTAATCAAATATACAGATATTTATTAAAAAAATATCCTAATAAAGTAGTTCGAACAAGAGAGCCTGGTGGAACTAATAATCCAATTGCTGAAGATATTAGAAATATTATCTTAAACAAATTGGATTACAAAATTATTCCTATTACTGAAGCAATGTTGTTTGCTGCTAGTAGAGCACAACACATTCATGATTACATCATGCCTCATTTAAATAATAATGAGATTGTTTTGTGTGATCGTTTTGTTCACTCTTCTTTTATTTATCAAGGAGTGGCAAGAGGTTTGGGCCAAGAGCGTGTTAAAGACTTAAATGATCATGCTCTTGAAGGGTTATGACCTGATTTAACACTAGTTTTAATGGTTAGACCTTCTGTTGGTTTAAAGCGTATATCTAAAAACAACCAACGTGAATTTAACCGTCTAGATCGCGAAGAATTGTCACTACATCAAAAGGTTTATCGCGGATATAAACAAATGATTAAAAAATACCCAAAGGGTATAGTTGTTATTGATGCAGAAAAACCTTTTGATGATGTAGTTAAAGCTGTTAAGAAGGCTATTAATAAGAAATTAAAAGTTTATGAAAAATAAACTGTTTAGTACAGATAAAATTCCTCAAGCATTAATTGTTAGACAAGCCCCGTTGTCTAATTTTGATGCTTGTTTAAAAGATATTCTTAAGGGAATTATCTGTCCTAAACATGGTTGCGGAGAGTGTGTTTGGTGTAAAAAGATCGATGAAGGTAAATACTATGACCTTCTAGTCTTTGAAGGCAAACAAATGAAAAAACAAGAAGTAATCGATTTAATTAATCGTTATTCTCGTTCAGGATTGGAGTCATGCAATATTCGTGTTTATGTTATCAAAAACATCGAATATGCATCTAAATCAATTTTAAATAGTTTACTTAAATTCGTAGAAGAACCACCTAAAGGTGTGTATGCGGTATTTACAACTAGAAACTATAATGCAATCATCCCAACTATACGAAGTAGATGCTTTAGTTTATATTTACCAAAAGATGAATCTGCTATTGATCAATTTTTAAGTGCCAAGCAAATTCCAGATGTTGAAAAACCTTTGGTTAAAAAGTGTTTTCATGAATTAGATAGCTTAAAAGAAAATTTTGATAAGTTTGTTGAGTATTATGATCTAATTCAAAAACTAGCAAGTGTAGATACTCTTAACTTTGCTAACCAAGGCTTAAACATGTTTAGAAAATTAGAATATGTTGATATTAACTTATTCTTAGAAATATGTAAAAATGCTTATCCACAAATTGCAACAAAAGTAATTGAATTACAAGATAATTTATACTTAAATAGTCCTAAAGCATTAATTTATAGTCAAATTTATAAGTTATTATCGGGAGTAAAGAAATAATGAAAACAATAGTTGCTTTAGCAACAGCACCACTTAATTGTGCTATTCACATAATTAGAGTTTCTGGTGATGATGCTTTCAAAATCATTAATAAAATATCATCAACTAAAATAACAAAAGTTGGTTTTTCTATTCAACACACAACAATCTTAGATAAAAACAATCCGATTGATGATGTTTTAGTAATGAAATATGTTGCTCCTAAATCTTACACAGGCGAAAACATAGTAGAAATTAATTGCCATGGTGGTTTATTCATTGCTAGTAAAATTATTGAATTATTAGTTAAAGCTGGAGCAACTTATGCTAAACGTGGTGAATTTACACAACGCGCTTTATTAAATGGAAAAATAAATTTAATTAATGCATATGGTATTAACAATACCATTAATGCAACTAACTTAACATCATTAAAATTGGCTCAAAACTCAGTTAATAACAAATTAACAAAAAAAATTCAAGGTTTTGTTGAACAATTATTTAAACTAATTGGCTCTATAGAAGTCAATATAGATTATCCAGAATATGATGGTGTAGATAATGTTACTAATAAAGTTTTAATTCAAAAACTAACTGCATTAAATAAACAATTGAAATCTTTGTATGAATATTCTCAATGTTCATATAAATTAACACAAGGTTTTAACATTGCGTTAATTGGTGAACCTAATGTTGGTAAATCTAGTTTATTAAATAAACTATTACATGAAAACAAAGCTATTGTGTCTAATATTCCTGGTACAACACGAGATATTGTTGAGGGAAGAATTAACTATAAAGATTTAACATTTAATTTTGTTGATACAGCTGGAATCAGATCCAAAGCTAATGTAATTGAAGCTCTTGGAATAAAGAAAACATATCAAGAATTGAAAAAGGCTGATTTGATCTTACTAGTACTAGATGCATCAAGAAAAAATAGTAAAAATGAAGAAACTTTAATCAAAAAGATTCAAAATAAAAATCACCTAGTGATTTTGAATAAATCCGATTTAAGTAGAAAAAACAAATCTTCTGGTTTCTTATTTAGTTGTAAAAAATCTAAAGTTAACTCATTGATGGATTTAATTGTTAAAACAGTTAACACTAAAGATCTATCTAAAACCGATATGGCTTACTTACAATCAGCAGATCAAATCGGTTCTTTAGCTAAAGCAATTAATGAAATAGGTCAAGTAATTGCTAAAGCTAAAAAGAAACAGCCAATTGATTTATTAGTTGAACATTTACATCAATGTTATGATTCTCTAAATGAATTAATTGGTAATGGAGATCTAGATTTTCTAGACAAACTATTTGCTAACTTCTGTGTTGGAAAATAAAAAGAGGTTTAACCTCTTTTTTATTTACAATTCGAATATACTTCTTTAAAGTGATCTCCGACTTTAAAAGAATCGTCTAGTTCAACAATTCCTTTTGATTCTTTGTTTATAGCTAATTCTCTATAGCTGCAAAGCATTCCTTCGGATTTGTTTCCTAGTAATTGACCAGCAATAATTTGCTTACCTGAAGGTAACATTGTACCATTTGTGGCAACAACAACCTTTAAACCTTGTCTAGCATTTGGCGCTCCACATACAATATCAAGTTTCTTAGTAGCTATATCAACAACACATTTATGTAAATGAGTTCCTTTAATTTCTTCACATTTTTCAATTAATCCAACTTTAAAACCGTTATCAAAATATGGTGTTAAATCAATTCCTATCAGTGTTTTACAATAATTTAATAATTCATTGTTAGGAAATAACAAACCATCAACCAATAATTTGTTATCTATTTTTTTGCTTGCGTTTTTTATGTTTGCAAAAACTATTTTATTATCTACATAACCAATAGTAATGTCGCCATTTGTTTTGATATCAGTAGCAGGTAAGGGTGATACATTAATAATTAATGTATCATTTAATGTTTTGTTTTGGTAAAATATGTTTAGCATAATAAAAAAATTATAACTTAATTATGATAGGCTTAAATAACAAAAAAATAGGTTTTATCGTTGACTCATCTTCAAACATAAAAGATGGACAATTTGAAGATGTTAGAGTTGTTCCACTAGGTGTAACAATTCAAAAAGGAACTGATATTAAATCGTACAAAGATGGAATAGACTTTAATGAAAATAACTTAAAGTTAGCTATTGAAGATAAAGATGTAATGATTAAAACGTCTCAAGCTTCTATGCCTGATATGTTTAAAATTGCTGAAGAAATGTCAGCACAATACGATGTTATCTTCGTCTTTCCAATTCATAAAAATTTATCTAGTAACATTAACTCATGAAATATGGTTAAATCAGATTGCCCCAAGCTTAATGTAGTCATGACTTGCGATATTACTTATAGTTTTGCTTGAACAATTCAAGAAGTTAAAAACTTCTTACAAACAAATGAAGCGACAGAAGCAAATGTACAAAAGTTTATTAATGAACAAGTTCTACCTAACCGTGTTGGTTTCTTAATGGTAGAGGATTTAGAACAACTTAAAAAAGGTGGGCGTGTTAGTGGAATAAAGGCTGCTATGGCTAAATTGTTCAAAATTAGTCCAATTATCTTGTTTGATCAAAATGGTTTAACAAATTTTGATAAAGCAAAAGAATACAATGATCTATTTGTTATCTTGGATAACTACATCAAAGAAAAATATAGTGGTAAAACTATTGAAAAGACTATGTTGGTTGTACCTTATGCAGATGAAGAAACTAAGACAAAATACTTAAATGCTTATACACAACACTATGGGCAAATTCCCTATGATTTAGTCCAATTTCCTACAGTAGTTGTAAGTCATACTGGACTAAGATATGTAGCTATCTATGCAAAGTTGAAATAATTACCCATGTGGTAATTTTTCTTTTAATAATATATAATAGTTTTTATGTTTTCATAGAAAACATAAAAAAGGAACATTTATGAAACTTAAAACTACTTTAATACCAGTAAGTTGTTTAGGGTTGTGTGGAAGTATTATTACTCCTCTAACCCTAACTTCTTGTGGTAATGGAAGTGCTATTGGCAGATCTTTTGATTTGGTTAAAAATTATTATCCAACGATTGAAAGACACGAACATGCCGTTCTTCCGCTTCATGAAATTAATGAAGATTACGCAAAAACAATAGTGGAAAATCCTGAAGTTTTTGTGCAAGATTATTTATGAGGTAAATGCTGATCTGGTTTTGCATTTGAACAATTTTTGTTCTGACAAGAATTGATACCTGGGATTAGACCATTACCTTCAAGAAACAAATATATTATTGGTTCACCTAAACTTATCTACACATCTGATATTGAAGTTATAAATAACTTATCTATCGTAGATAAAAAAGTTGTGTGAGACGATGTAGAGTGAAGTGTTCCTCTTTTATCTTTTACTATTAGTTTTGAATCAAAGATAAAAGATATAGTTTTTCAAGATTATTATTTTGAAGGTTTAACATATACTGGTACCATTAATGGTTTTGTTTCTGGAAAAGTTGAATTCTTAAATGTTCCATTTTATATCATTCCTAGAACTGTAACGAGTGAAGAAAGTGGTATTTCCTTAGAAGTTCTTTCTTTTGAGCCATTCTTTGAATGAATGGTTGGCACAGAGAGTGGAATTGAAGAAAAAGTTCAACCATGACAAATAATCACTTCTACATATTCAAGCATAAGTGGACAAGTTTCTTATGATTTTGGTATTACACAAAGAATTGCAGATGATTGAAGACTAAATGTAACATCAAATCAAGATACTACACCATGAAAATATGATATGTTAACGCTAGAAGAAACTATTGGTAGAG
Source organism: Mycoplasmoidaceae bacterium (assembly GCA_045617465.1). Lineage (GTDB taxonomy): Bacteria > Bacillota_I > Bacilli_A > Mycoplasmatales > Mycoplasmoidaceae > Hennigella. Next base: position 193,833 of record JAZLIQ010000003.1, read on the forward strand.
TATTTTCTACATCATACTATTTGGAACAAGTTCAATTGGATAGGAGAAGCTAATATGAAAAAAATAAAATTTTTGCTTTCTATCACTCCAATTGTAGCAGTTACAGGTATACCTGTAATCGCCACATCTTGTGGTGCTAACTATGTCGAACCAATTGAAATGGTTAATATGTTGGGCGATGAACCATACACTCCTTCTTTTCCAACACTAAGTCAAAAACTTCCTGAAGTGAAGGAATTATATTCATCTGATGCTTCAAAATATTACATTGAGGAAATGTCTCAAAATCCAGAACACTTCAAAGAAGACATGTTATATTTCTCATCTATACATGTTCAAAACTGCTTTGCAAGTGCTTTAAACTATGATGGATCGTCTAAATTAATACTTTCTGCTGCAGAAGTGGGTGTTAGCAAGCCAACATTTGGCAAAACCAAAGTTTGAGAACGTGGTTTTGAAGATAAAGAAGTTGATACCATTTCTTTTAAGAAAAAGATTCACCTAACTTATACTAGTGAAAAAGGCGCTGCTAGCCCTATTACGAGAGACTTTGATTGTGAAATATCATATTCAAATGTTATTTTAAGTGCATATGAACACTTTAAAAATGAAAAATTTGATGGAGAAGCTTCAGGATGAGCTATTGGTATATTAGATGAAACAGTTGGCACCGAGGCCTTCTGAACTCACAAATATAATATTAATCCTTGATCTATTTCATATTCTTGTGTAGATCAACAAACTAAACGTATTCCTGGTCAAGAAGGAACACCTGATGTTGAAATTCACAATTCTGAATATTATAGTGGCTATATCGATAATGGTGCTTCATTATACGACTTATGAACTTATAGAAATAGAAGTTTTGAATCAGAAGAGGAGGAAAACAAGGCAAAATTGGAATGTTATTTTATAGATTCGGTTTTGATGCTAAGAAATAGATCTTATTTCTTATCCGATGTAAGCAACATTCCTGATGTTTGTTTGACTGAGCCTCTTTATGTTGCGTTAAATGGCGAGACGGCTGGTCCTGTTGATGTTGAAATTAAAGGAATAAACTTTATATCTTCATTTGGCACAATCTCAGATGTGTCAATACAACTAGATCCAGAAAAAATAGCTGATGATGTTGTGGCAACAGCCACTGATGACGATAAAACAATTACCATCAAAAAAGATGCTTCTCTTAAAAAAGCTGATATAGGTTATTATATCGAAGGTACAATAAGTGATGGTCTTTACCCAAGAATGGGTGCTGAAGAAATTCATCCATTCGCACTAAATATTGAATCTTTACCAATTAAAATTTCATATACTGGATCTGATCTGAAACCAAAGGTACAAAAAACAACATTGAATCTTCACTATAACAGTATTACTGTTCATGTCACACATTTACAAAAAAACACACTTTAGATCCCAACAATCTAAGTGTGTTTTTTGTTAATAATAGTTAACTATTATTTCTTAGCAGCTTTCTTTTCAAGAATCTTAGCTTTACGAATTTCTACTTTTTCTAGGAATTCAATGTATTCTTTTTTGCTTGGCATAAATCATTCAGCTGGTGTAGTTGATTGTGCGTAAGCATTACATTTCTTAGCTCAAGCTTTTCTTCTAATTTCGTTATCTTTTTCTTTTTGAGCTGGTCAAAATCAATCAGGAATATTATCCTTGTCGTTGTAGGTTTCTTGTTTTTGACCTCAACGCATTTTTCTGAATTCTTGTCATTCAGAATCATTGAATTTCTTGATTTGATCTAAAGAGTATGTTAAGTTGTTTTTCATATTTCGTTGCCCCTTTTTATTTTTTTATATATATTATTATATTATTAGATCAGCAGGAGAAAGTAAATATGACCGAAAATTTTTCTTTACTTACTATAGTAAGTAATAATATAGGGCAAAATGTGCCAGATTGAGCCAAAATCGCCATTCAGGTATCAATGTGAGTGGCTGTGGCCGCACAATTTTTCTTACTTGTTCCAGACATGATTCATGTCCTAAAAACGAAAGATACAAGAGAAAATAAATGATACAAATGAATTGTTTGATTTATTTGTTCGTCTGCTTGAATATGTTATTCAATCTTCTTGTTATGAGAAAACATTCCTTTGCAAGAAGTAATAGGGTTGGCTGTAGCCGAAGCAATTAATTTGATTTGCTTATTTGTTATTTATGGAATCAAGATCATTAACATAGTTAGAGCAAAGAAATTTGGCCTAACTGAAAAACAATGATGCTGGTTAATGAATGCATTCTATGTTGCTAAGAAAAGTTTATCTAAACCAATTCTACACAAGCTTAAAGATCTTTGCAAAGACATGACTGTCAAGGAAAGAGCAGAACTTTATATTGATGCTTTAAAGATTCATAAGTTTGGTAGGAAAGTTAAAAAGTCAATTAAGAAAACTGCTAAGCACATTGCTAAAGACATAATCAAAATAATTGAAGAGGAAAAAGAAGAGGACTAGCCTCTTCTTTTTTATCTTGAACTATCAAAGAAGTTCAAATCATCATCTGTAACATTAAAGTCCACATCTTCTATAGGTGGTAATTCTTTTAATGATTTAATTCCAAATAATTCAAAGAACTTTTGTGTTACTTCGTAAAGGAATGGGTTTCCTGGAGTATCTGCTCTTCCTGTATTAACAATCAATCCTAATTCTATTAGTCTATCAACAGCAAAGGTTGGATCAATATTTCTAATTTCTTCAATCTTTGCTCTTGTACATGGTTGATTGTAAGCTATGATAGCTAATGTTTCTAGTAAAGCTGGAGTTAATGGATTTCTTGTTTTAATATCAACAAGTTTAGCAAGGAATTCATGGTTCTTTTCTTTAGTTAATAAATAATATTTATCACCAAAGACTTTGATACATAAACCGCAGTTGCTATTTTCGGTGTATGCTTTTGCCATTTCTTTAAGGTGGTTCTTAATTTCATTTGTAGGAATGTTAAGAACTTTCTTCAAAGCAGAAAGTTCTACACCTTCTGATCCTACTGTATATAGAATTGATTCAATTATTGATTTGTAATCCATAGCTTATCTCCTTATTACATCAAAATATATTTCATCATCAAATTCTTTTTGACTTAAAACAATTTGTCCGTTCTTTGCTAAGTCTAGCAAACAAACAAAGCATGTTACCAAATATTGGTCTGAAAAATATTTTTCATCTATTAGTTTAAAGAAATCAGACAAAGAATATTTTGTAACATCTGGATATTTTTCAAATATATCTTGAATTTCCTTTTCAACCTGTTCAGCAGAAACTTCTTGAACAATAATCTTTTTATTATTGAAAATGTTTAATCTTCATTTATCATAAGCAGCTTGCATTGCTTTTTGTAATGAAGCAAAGCTTATCTTATTCGGAATAACAAAAATTTCTTTATTGATTTTTGTGTTTAATACTTTTTCAACGTCATCTTGTTGTTTTGAAAACATCTTACCACGTTGATCATAGTAACTGTTTAACTTAGGAACTAAGTCACGATATTTCTTGTAAAGAACAATTTGATTTATCAATTTTTGTCTTTCAGCATCAATTTGACTTTGTTCTTCTTCAGATAGTTTAACTGTAAAACTTAAAATAGTTTTTGATTTTATTCAAACTAGTGTACTAGCAATTAAAAGATATTCACTAGCTTCATTAATTTCTAAATCTTTATGACTATAAACAAATTTTAAATATTGGTCAGCAATAGTCAAAATATTAATATGCTCTATATCCATCTTGTTTTCTCTAACTAAAGTTAGAAGTAAATCAAGAGGGCCATCAAAATCAGATAATTTTAAGTTTAATTCGTCCATGCTAGTTTCCTATGAAGTTCGTTTTTTCTCTTACAAAGTAACGAATATCAAAATCTGCATATTCTTTTTTCTTTAACAATGTATAGTCAGCAAAGTTAATAGAATCAAAGATACTTTGTAAAGTATGGCCTATCTCATCAGTTGAATAGTCAATGATGTAATCAGCATCTTTAGAGAAACGTTCAATGATGTCTTGTGTAGATCCAATGATATAAATATCTTCATTGCTATTTCCAAAAGTTTCTACAATATCTTTGAAATTATTGTTTATTAAAACGTTTGGTAAATGACGAGTTTGTCTATTGCTCTTAGCATAAACAATGTTAACTCTGTTGGGTAATGCTTTTTTGTCAAAAGCATCAAATGTTTCAATTGAATAAAGCACAGTTTTGTGGGCTGTTAGTTCTAGTACTGATGACCAAAACTTTGTTTTTAATTGTTTAGGATCATCAATACGAGCTATTCTTTTTTGGCGATCATGAGCAGTAATTAAATAAATCATTATTTACTCTTTTCTTGTGCTTGCAATTTAAGATGGTTGTATGCACTAAAGATGTCAGCTTGTAGCGAAACCATTAATTGTTCTTGTTTTATATTTATAAAGTTGTTTGGTTGAGTTGCTTTAAGCGCTTTAACATAAACAACTTTATCTTCACCAAGTTTGCGTTTAATATCAGAGCCATAAATTGCCATTGGTGCAATAGCAATATAGTTTTGGAAAGCAACTTTTAAAGTTGTTGCATTAAATTCTTTAAAAGCATCACCAGGTACTCTAGTACCTTCAGGGAATACAACAATTGAATATCCTTTTTTGATATTCTCTGTTTCTTTTAAATAACATTCATACACACTTCTTCCATCGTCTCTTTGAATAAAGATACCATCCATTAATTCAATAGTAGAACGTGTGTGTCACTTTTTGCTTAATTCGTTCTTAGCAATAAATGATACTGCACCAAGTTTTCCATTTTCATATAAAACTTTAAAGATAACCATAGGGTCTAATATACTCTTATGGTTAGCAATGTATAACATTTGCTTTGTTGGTAAGCTTTCTATATCGATGGCTTCAACTTTTACTCTTTTTATGTATAAGAATTTATTGAAGACTTTGTAAACAGCTTTTAATCTATCTTGTAAGAAAATACTATTAGGATCTTTTTTGTATTTTCTGGCTTTTCTTTTAATAAATAAAAGACTAACCATAGCTGCTAGAAAGACAAACGGAACTGATAAGCCATATCCAATTGATTTGAATATCTTTTTCATATGTCCTCTTTCTACAGACTACTTAAATTTTCTTCTTTGAGCTTGTTTTGATTTTTCAGCTTTTTTAAGACCTGGTCTTAAATAATAGGTGTGAGCTTGTGCAGCTCTACGAGTTTCAGCAGCAATTCTGCTGAATTTCTTCATAGCGTCGTTTAGATCGCCGTCTTTAACGATTACTTTTTGCATAAATTCACCACCTTTCGTGTTTTTTGATTGACTTATTATATATTATTAGTAAATTTAAATATTAAAAAATTAGACAGCTTACCAGCTATTGTTAATTTTATTAACAATGTTTATTACTTTTGTGTCAAATAAGCAAACGATGCCAAATAACGCTGATGCTTCAACTGGTACTTTGATTGCCTCAACAGCAACTCTTGGTACTAGGTAAAATATAGAACCATACTTTAAGAATGGTTCTGGTGTTATACCACCATTAATAAATTTCATATATTCTACAGCTGTTATAGGTCCAAGAATAATAGAAAAGATAAACATTGTTAATACAACAAGACAGCTAGTGTAAATCCAATTAATCATGACTGGATGGTTATCTTTTCCTATCTTTTTGGTCATTGTTAATATCATTAAAACTTCGTAAATTATTACCAGCAAAGCGATGCAAGCTATCACAACTCATTTGTAAATGTTGTAGAATTGTTCATATTCTTCATCATGACCTTGCCAGTGCATAGATGGATTTAGTCATACTAAAAGTGTGACTCAACTGATAACAGCAAAGCCGATAATCATTATTTGATTGATGATGATATCTATTGATATGTGAATATGTTCTTTCTCTTTACGGTATCTACATCAACCTGCTATTAATCCAGAGATTAAACCAACAAATGGTTCTTGTAGTGCATACATTCAGAATCAGACACCTCCACCAGCCATTAGGAAACTAATGGTATCCGTAATGAAACCAAAAGCTAATCCTACCACTGGTCCAAAATATCATCCTATTACCATCAATGGTACTCAAGCAATTGATATAGATAAAGCAAATGGTGCGATCCTGATAGTTAATAGTCCAAAGACTATTCTTAACGCTAATAAAATAGCTAATAAGAATAATAGTCTTACTGACCTAAAAGATTTGATTGGTGAAAAAGGAAAGAAAAACTTCTTTACACTAAACCTTAAGTTTTTCGTTTCCTTTTGATCAATCATTTATTTATTTTTTCTTGGTATCGTCTTTTTTGTGTTTAGAATCTTTTTTAGATTCCTTTACATCAACCGGAGTTTGTTTATCAGCTCTAGGTGGAACAGATCTGAATCCTGATTCAGCAGAGAATAAATCAATATATTCTCTAATCTTAGCTTCAATAGCTTCCGCATCTGGTTTTGGGTTGCAAACCGCTCCCACGATAATCGGAATAATATTTAGCCCACACACAGCACTACCAGCGATTAACATGTATTTTAACCCTAGGTATGCTGAATATTGATAACTTGCCATATCAGGGAAATCTAAATTAGATATTCATACAGAGATACAGTCCATGACTGTAAACAAGACACCTAATAGTACAAAGACTAGTACAAATGGTCAAGCAAAGTAATATTTTGAATTTGGATTCTTTCCTTTTTTACCTACCATACTACCCATGGTTAAAATTAGAGGATAGATGCCAAAGGCAGCACAAATAATATAGAATATACCATTAAATATAAAACTTAATGGTCCGCTTGTTCCAGAAACTGGTTCGTGAGCTTGTAAACCTGTTGCAACAAACGCAAAGATTGCAGTAGCTAATAAACATACTTGGAGAATTATCATCAATATGATAGAAACCATTTTCATGATTGGAACAATTGCGGGTTTAGTTTTATATCTATAAAACTTTCCTTGTCTTACATCGTCATTTAACTTTGCATATGCTTGTCCTATGAAATAGGGATTTTCATATGGAGTTCCAGCTAATGGAATTCCACCAGCAGCAAAAGCAAAGTTAGGACTTGTTTTTGGTCCTTCATTATCAAAGTGAGCTTTAGCTCTTAAATCAATATGAGGATCAGTAGCAGTCACTTTCTTGCCTTCAACTAAATCGTCTAGATTTACTCTAAACATATTGTTGCAGAAAGTAAACAAGTAATTGATAGCATCAATTAAATCTGTTTCATCCTCATATTTATATTTTTCATCTAACTTAAAATTCTCTTTAGTTAGTTTATTAAAATCTTTCACTAAAGATTTTGCAGAGTATTTAGCTGCTAGCTCAACTTTAGGAAATAATTTTTCACACGCATATAAAACATTTAGTTGTGTTTTTAAAACGGCAACAAAATCTTTTCTATTTAGAAAAGGAACAAAAGTAGATTTTTCATCTAAAATTGCTTGTAGTCTTTTCGCGTGCTTAATATATAAATCTTTTTCTAATTTCTTCATACTATTTAAATAATATTTTTATTAATTGAGTATATGGTATATTTTTTTGTTTTTTAACATTAATGTCAAATTCATAAAGCTTTGTCAACATTTGATCAATCATTGCTAGCTTTTGGTCATATGGCCTTAAATTGCTATATAAAGCCTGTTGTCAGAACGGAAGACCTTGTTTGGTAGCAATGATATCACTGGACCATCTTTCGAGCTTTGCCGTCAAAAAGAATTTGATTTGTACAAGTTTCAAGGCAAAGATTGGGATGAATGCTTGAATTGTAACATTCTTAGCAATTAGATCATTCAATCTTTCGATTGTCTTAGCTTCATCGCCCGCGAGCCACGCGTCTGTAATATTAAAGATAGTCGCATCGCCCAAGTCAAATACTACCTTTTCTATTTCTTCTTTACTAAAAGAAGGTTGACCCATTAGTTGTAACTTTGTTATTTCATTTTTAATGAAATCAATATTTTCTGGAAGAAGATCTACCAAAGTTTGTTCAGCTACAGAGTCTAATGTAATTTTTGCTTTAACAAGCAAGTTATGAATAGTTGCTGCTTTAACTTTCTTTGTTACTGCAGTAGCTTTCACTGACTCAATTTTTAGTTCACTAAAAATTTTATTTCTAACTGTAGCGCCCTCTAGAATAAAAATTATTTTTGTGGGTAGCGCGTGTAATTCTTTTATACATCCTTTGGTTGTAGCATCTGTTAATTTTCAACTATCAATGTTTACTACGTACACTTTTTTCTCATCGTCTGATTCAAATAAATTGAACTGACAAAGTTTATCAGCAACTTCTGTTGCCGATGTCTTAATAGGAAAAGAAACAACATTGCTCTTAATGTTGTCGTTATAAACTTTTCAGCCTATAGCATCAATGTTTGAACCATAGTAAACTTTAACCATTTTCTTAATTATATCTTATTGTTATAAACAATAAGATAAACTACTTTTGCAAGGCCACAATAGACAAAATAATAAATAAATATTATTCATACGGGCCACTCGCTAGAATATATATAAATATTTCCAAAACTTATGTTACCAACAAGCACATAAGCCGCAACCATAATACCATAATGTATTATTGCCATGAATGGAATTAAACTAAAGGCAATAAAATATAGAAACACAAAAGCAGATAAATACGAAAAGATAAAAGCATTAAGAAATGTTAATAATGAAATTTTGTGATTCATTTGTATTACAAAAGGAATAGTAACTAGAAATGCACAAACATTAATCAATAAGGAAGAAATGATTTTGTTATTTAGGTTAAACCCAGAAATAAAATATGCAAGTGTACACACACTAAACGATAAAAGAAAACCGTAGGATTGAAAGCAAATTGGATTAAGTAAGCATATGCTTAAACCAATCGTTCCAAGCTTATCATATCTACTAATTTCATATCTGTTAAAGACTCATGCAAAACATAAGTTAAGTAAGACTCTTATGCTAGCATAAGAGAAATCTAGTAAGAATGAATAGAATCCAATAACAGTAATGCCAACATATTTACCAACTGTTGGAACCTTACAAAAAATCTTTTTTATTATCTTTGATAATAAAGAAACATGAAATCCACTTATACAAATTAATCAAACTACTCCTAAATCTACAGTCTGTTTATAAAAGATTCAGGTGTTTGGTGATTTTATATTAAATAAAATCAATTTAATAAAGTCGGCTATTTCTTGACCAAAAGTCTGATCATAATAATTGAATAAACTTTCTTTTACATAACCCGCGCCTATATTATTTAGTCCTTGTTTGATAAAATCAAACAAGCTGAACTTGCTTGCAAAGACAACAAGAAAAATGAAAACTATAAGAATAGCTGACAGCAGAACAATTTGTTTTCAATTGATTCTACATTTTTTAAAGGTCAAGGGCAACAGTATTGTAAACAATAAAAATCAATAGTCTACAACAAACCCTAAATAAATAATTGCACATGCACAAAAAATACTAAATAGTGGTAAGCTACTATTCAAGATAGGGTTAGGTTTGTGTTTTTGTTTAAACATTCAAAAAGTTATAATGATAGTATGTTCCAATCACAATATGAAATAAATAAATCGATAGTTAAAGGAACCATCATTTCCATCTCTAAAACATATGTTTTAGCATCATTTGATGGAAATGTTGGCATTTGTCATATTTCCAATGTGTCTGACTACCTAGTAAGAAGTTTGAACAACTTCTTTAATTTAGGTGATGTTTATGATTTCCTTGTGATTGGTGATGATGGCTATGGACAAATAAATTTGTCCTTCAAAGCAATCCATCCTAAATTCCTTAAAGTTCACAAAGATGTTATCCCAACACCTGGTGGTTTTAAAGCTTTAAAAGATGATTTAGAACGACGACTAAAAAAACTATAATCCTATTTATGCACCATTAGCTCAATTGGATTAGAGCGTTAGACTTCGGATCTAAAGGTTGTTGGTTCGACTCCAGTATGGTGCGCCATATTAAATAAAGCCTTCTGGCTTTATTTTTTTAATAAATATTGGTAAACGTTCAAACTATCAATAATTATTTTGGTGTCTAAATATGGTTCACCGGGATCAACAAATTTAGATAAGCCATAAATACTGTAAGTACAGAAGTCACCAGTTCCTGTTGCTCCATAAATGGAGCAAGTATAATATTGTTTCTTATATTCGACCTGAACTTGGTGACAATCATGACTTTCAATATAAGATGCACTTTGTGAATCAATAGTAATTGTGTCTTGTTCTTCGAACAAGATAAAGCCATTGGTAGCAACATCAATTTTAATAAAGCTAAACATTACTAACCAAAATGTTATTAAACCTAAAATAGCAAAAAGTGCAATCTTAATGTTTTGTTTAATCATTTTCCTCCTTTCCTGTGATAAACACAGTGTTGTAACGTTTAATCCTATTGATTAGTTGTTTTACAACTAATCTATCTTTTGATTTGATAAAACTCAAAATATCATCTATGAAAACTACTCTATTTTTGATTGTTAACAAAGTTAACAAATTGATGATTAGTCCGTTGTAAAAGTTATGGTCAAGTGAATTAAAATCGATTGCAAAATACTTTATGTATTGAGCAAAGGTTCTTGGTTCTTTTTCTACACACTTGATTAACAATTCAATATTCGGTTTAGACTGTTGGTCTACAACTATGAGTTTGTTTACAAACTCTTGAGTCAGATTAATTTTTTTATCATTTGCAAAAACTTGTTTCGCATTTAATAGAAGCTTAACAATTGGTTGTGAAACAACATTGTCTTTATTTATTTCTAATTGAACAGTTAAATCTTCTGTCTCTATTTTTAAGGATTTTATCTTTTCACTAATACTAAATTCTTTAGTTGATTGATAGTTACTAATAGATGTCAAGTCTTTATAGACTTGCCAGTATATGTCGAACTCAATTTTAGTTATAAAATAACTAAACATCTCGCTTGTAGAGTTTCTAAACAGAGCAAAAGCAGAGATGGCAAACACTAATTTACCAATCGATAGTTTGTCAGTTTTTATTATTAAATATGACATCATTGCTATTAAGCAAACTTCACAAAAACTTTTAAGAAGTGACTTTGCCAAAGTTGAATTATTTTTAAATAATAGAACATCACTATAGTTCTTGTATATAGAACTATAGTTGTTTTTTATTTGCTTAATAATTTCCTGTCTTTTTTCGAGTCAAACTTCGCTTCTTAACGAGTTAATCAAATTTTTGTAATGTATAGCATTACTATTTTCGGATCTAACAATATTTAGAAAAACTTCTTGCTTTTTTCTGTAAGCAAATAAAAAGAAGATTAATTCAATGACTAAATATGCTGCAACGAATATTAATAAATAATATTGTAAAGATCCAATGATGCAAACACATGTTATTACAAAAATAATATTGGTGATAAACTTGTTTATCTCTACAACACTAAAATTTGAAATGTTATAAACACATTCATCGACCTTAAATATTCAATTTTTATCTACTTTAAATAAAAAGTCTGGTTTCTTATTTTCTAAACTTCCCAATATTTTATTTGTAAATAAAAGCATATAGCTTTTTATATGTTTTGACATATACAAATTAGAAACATATGTTAATAAATCATTGCTAAAATAGAACAACACAAAAATAAAACAGATAGTGATAAGGTTGTTAATTGAGCTCTTTCCAATAGCTAAATCTATCACGTAGTTTAAAAAACTAGCACAAGCTATGGAAGTTAGTAAGATTAAGAATGAAAGCCCTAGATTGATTAGAACACACTTTAAATCAAACATTAATAATGTTTTTGTATTACCAAATACTTTCTTAAAAGTTTTGTTTGCCTTCTTTCTAACTAAAATAATTACATTTAAAAATATCTTTTTTAGTTCAGCGTAGCTTAGTTTATTCATTTCTAATGAACATGAATCATATATTTCTATATACTTCTTTCGTTTTCTTGCAATGACATAGTGATTATTAGAACCGTTAGATGTTGCCAATAGCAAAACAAAATAACTATTTATTTTTAAATTTATGAAATCGTCATACTTTGTTTCATAACTTTCACATTCCAATCCTAATGATGAAGCTAAGGCTTCAAAATCAAAAATAGTCATTCCTGTATCAGAAATGTGACTTTGTTCTAAAACTTCCTGTTTATCAACAGGATCTTTAAAGAAGTGGTTGTGTAATGATGTAATAACACAAACACCACACTCTTGTTCATTAGTTTGATTAATAATATTAATTCCCACATATACTAATTCACCTAAAAATTTGTAAAATTTAAAAAATATTTTTAAAACACTAAAAAATTAGAGACAAAATGCCTCTAATTATTTTTTGATCTTTTTTATAAAATTAACTACATTCAACCGTGTTGTTTAAACATTTCGTCATATTTATCAAGTCTGTCCATAATCAAGTCTAGCTTTTCATCAATTTTTAAAAATTTCTCTTCAAGCCTTGAAACTCTTTCGTCAATAGAAAGAGTGTGTTGTTTTCTTACACCAAATGCTACCGCTTGATTTCTAGAATTGAAAGATTGTAATTGTTTCATAATTTCTATTTTGTCAGTTAATATCTTAACTACATTATAGTTTTCTTTAAATTCTGTTTTCGTGATTTCTTGTGATGGCGAAGCCATATGTTCACCTCCCACATACTTATTCGCCTAAAAATCTAGAAAATTTAAAAAAATGTTATTTTCTATAAATATAAATAAATATGCTTGCATATTTATTTATTACTTATAATATTTTTATGAAATTAAGCAAAAAAAGATATTTAGCGGCTGTTTCTGGTGGCCCAGATTCAATGGCTTTATTACATAAATATCAAAATAAAATCATTGCTGTTTGTCATGTAAACTACCACAAACGTGTTGACAGTGATTATGATACTTCTATTGTTAAAGCATATTGTGCAAAGCACAATATCAAATTACTTATTTATGATGTGAAAAAGTCTGAATATAGCAAATCCTCTATTCACAACTTCCAAACATTAGCTAGAAAGATCCGTTATGATTTCTTTGTCAAGTGTGGAAAGAAATTAAGATGTAATGATTTGCTTATTGCTCATAACTTAAATGATTTCTTAGAAACTGCATTAATGCAAGAAGCAAGACATAGTCAAAACTTCTTTTATGGGGTTAAGCCTATCAGTCATTATCAAACCCTAACAATTTACCGTCCATTGATTGATAAGTTTAAAGATGATTTAGAAAAGTATTGTAAACTTCATAAGCTTGCTTATGCAATTGATTCGTCCAATGCTTCTGACATCTATGAAAGAAATAGAGTTAGAAAGCAATTAGCTAAAAAGTCAAAAGCGCAATTGCTTAAAATGCATTTACAAATTTGTAATCGAAATAAGAAATTTGCAAAAGTAGAAAAGCAAGTAAATAAGTATTTACTTGAATGATCAGGAAAGAAATATGAGGTTAAATATTTCAAATCATTGAATCCTAAATTTATGGATAGTTTAGTTTACTTATATTTAAAAAAGATAAATATTAGCAATGTTAACTATAATAAAGTTAAGTTAGTTAGAGACTTTATAGTCTCTAACAAATCAAATATTAGCTTAAGACTGGAAGATGGAATTAAGCTAGTTAAGAAAGATAAGAAGGTTAAAGTATGCTTAAAAAAATAGCTGTTAAAGAATTATTAAATAATTTTGACTTCAATGTAGTCAATAAAGGTAGACCAAGTAAAAGATACATTACTTCTTCTGGTATAGCCAGAATAGGTATTGAATTATCTACTAAGATTAAACCTGCATATAGAAAACAAACAAACCCTGTTTGTTTTGGTACATCTGAACTTAACTACTTTAAACAATCTACTCCTAGACAATTAAAGTCTATGATGAACAGAGTTAAGAAACTTAACCCTCCAATGATTATTCTTAACTCTGCTTTTAAACAAGATAACATTAAAAAGCTTTTAAAAGCTTTTGGCAAAACAGATATTACTATAGCTAGTTGTCAAATGTCATCAACTGACCTATACTTTGAATTATCTCCATGGGTTGCTAAGAAAATAGCACCAACAAGTATTGTTCATGGGACATTAATGTCTATATATGGTATTGGTGTATTAATTACTGGTGATTCTGGTACAGGTAAATCAGAAGCAGCTATGGAATTGCTAAAGCAAGGACGTATGTTTGTAGGTGATGATGCAATAGAAGTTTACAACTATGGACAATCAATCTATGGACGTCCATCTGATATTGCTAAACAATTCATGGAAGTTAGAGGTTTAGGAATATTAGATGTTAGTAGAATGTTTGGTTGACAAAAAACATTAGAAGAAACTCAAATACATATGATTGTTCACTTGGTGAACCCTGAGTTAAGTAAAAAGAAGTTAAATGACTTTGAAAGATTAGGTAATGAACAATCTAAAGAAAAGATTCGTGGTGTTTATTTACCTAAGTACTTCATTCCTGTAACAGCAGGAAGACCAACAGCTAGTTTAATTGAATCTGCTGTTGTAGATTACAAATTAAAGAAATCTGGATACAACTCAGCAGAAACTTATCTACAAAATTATGATAAGGTTGTAACTAAAGGAGGTAAGTAATGTTTAATTTATTAGGCGAAATGCCACCAGATCCACATTGAACACAACCATTGCCTAATGGCATTAACTCATGAATGTATCCAATATGCATCATGCTTGGTTTTGTCACTGCAATTGTTTTAGGTTGTTTAAAACTTTGAAAAAGATACAAAGTATCTACTGAACCATTCTATTGGTTTATTTTAATTGGTGTGCCTTGCGCTATCTTGGGCGCAAGATTTGGTTCGTGTGCAATTGGACAAACTCCGTGAAACCAATTCTTTGTAGACTTTGGAACAGGTCTGGCGATTGAATGAGGTGTAATGTTAACTGTGCTAGTGGCATTCATTTATTTCCCATTAGTTCTAAAATTACCAAGATATAGAGTCAGAGACTCTTTTGGTGAAACACACGAAGTGAAGAAAGTTAGTATGTGAATGTACTTCGATGCAATAGTTCCAGCAATATTAATTGCTCAATTTATTGGTAGATGAGGAAATTATTGTAACCAAGAAGTTTATGGAATTGCTGTAACTGATGAGGGGTTAGCTAATTTTCTTAACAAGTTTTTGCCCGGTATGTATATTCCTAGTGGACCACACTTACAACCAGGGTTAGAACCCGGATGATATCAACCTTTGTTCTTGTGAGAAGGATTGGGCAACTTAGCAATGTTCTTTGTACTATACTTTGGTATAGAATGCATTCCACAAAGAAAAGCTGGTGATTTGGCTGGTGGATACTTTGTGTGATATGGAATCTTTAGAGCCTGTTTAGAACCACTAAGGGTTGGCAACTTTAAATATGTAACATCAATCGTTACTTCAATAGTTTGGGCTGTGGTTGGTGTACTATTCATACTAATTAACCACTTACTAATAGCTAAAGTAAGAGATAAGAAAGTATGACATACTTTATTCTCTCGTGGACCTGGTGAAGTCTTCAAAATGATTGGTGCTGGTTGAAACAGTCAAAAGAATGTTAGGTACCAAGACAAACAATTTGAAGACTGTGTTAGAAAACCAGTAGAACTAATCTATTATGGAGCGTGATAATCTATGGGATTAGAAGTAGAAGTTGTTGGAGAAACTAATAAGTTTGATGTAATTGTCATCGGTGGTGGAATTGCTGGAATGACAGCAAGCTCATTAGTCACTCAAGCAGGATTAAAAGCTTGCTTTCTAGAAAAAGATGTTCCTGGTGGTAAATTAATGCACATTGATAAAATCAATGATTTTGCTGCTCAACCAGGAGTATCTGGTAATGCTCTAGGTTTATCAATCTTTAAACAAGCCACTGAAGAAGTTAAAACAAACTATGTCTATGGTGATGTTCAATCAATAAGACCAAAGAATGGATTATTCTATTTATTTACTGCTGATGGCCAAACATGAGAAGCAAAAGCAATCATTATTGCTGTTGGTACAGGAATAAAGAAATTAAATATTGATGGTGAAGAAAAATACTTTAATCATGGATTAAGTTATTGTGTATTATGTGATGCAGCTATGGTTAAGGGTAAAGATGTTGCCTTAGTTGGATCAACATTACATTTAGACCATCTAAAACAATTTGCTAAAAAGGTTGATGTATATCAACCTAAAGATATTAAGTCTATTGAAGGCAATGGTTCTAGTGTAACTGGAATTATAAAAGCAGACGGATCTAAAGCTGCTTATGATTTTGTCTTTGTTGAAAATGGTTTTGAACCAAATGTTGGGTTCTTACCAAATGATATTCAATTAGATGACAATCAACAAGTTATTGTTGATGCTAAAATGGCTAGTCCATATTTTGAAGGTGTATTTGCTTGTGGTGATTGTATTAATGCTTCACCAAAGAAAATTCAACCAGCAATGGAACAAGCTGCTATTGCTGCTGATTCAGCAATTAAATATATTCAATCAAAAAGTTGATAATGAAAAAAGAAACGTTTAGTGAAAGAGTAAAAAAAGAAATATGTAGTCTTCTTTTTGAAGATCACTGTTTGAAAGCTTTGCTTTCTTCCTTTATCACTAATCGTTTAACTATGACTTCTAAAAATGGTAAATGAATTTGACGGTTAACAAGTCAATTCCCATTTATCATTGAGTTTATTGCTAATGCATTTAAAAATCTTTATGATGTAAAGATTACAACCAACTTATCAAAGACAGCAACAAACATTAATGGTGAAACTAACTATATAGATATAGAAGGTAATTTTGACCAAATTCAACATGATTTATGTTTAAATGGTCAAGGCAATATAAATGAATTAACTTCATTACAATGTTGTAAAAGAGCATATATTGCTGGAGCTTTCTTGGCTGGTGGATCAATCAATTCACTTGAAGCTAAATATTATCATCTTGAAATAAGAAGTGATGATTGAGAATATTTGTTCTTTCAACAAAAGATGTTAATTAGTTTTGGAATCTATCCAGTTCTAACAAAGCATTCTAAGAAACAATTTATTCTTTATTTAAAGAAGGTAAATCAAATTTCTGACTTTTTAAAGTTAATAGGTGCTGGTAATTGTATGTTAGCTTTTGAAGATCGTAAGATAACAAAAGATGCTAACATGTCAGTAACACGTTGAAACAACCTTGATATTAGTAATATCAATAAGTCAACTGTTTCTGGTGTTAAGCAAATTAAACAGATTAAAAAACTGCAAACTAAATCTATTTACAAAAAGCAACCAGCAAAATTTAAAGCTTACTGCGAATTAAGATTAGCTAATCCATCTAGTTCGTTGTCTGAACTTGTTAGATTAATGAAATCTGAATATAACATTAATACTACTAGACCGGGATTAAACCATCTAGTTAGAAAACTAGATAAACTAAGTAAGGAGTAATTATGAAATATACATATAAACCAAAAGGTGTTTGTTCTCAACGTTTTGAAGCAGATATTGAAAATGGGGTAATTAACAATTTTGTAATAGTTGGTGGTTGCCAAGGCAACACACAAGCTGTTTGTAAATTATTACAAGGACTTAAAGTTGATACTGCTATAGCAAAATTAAAAGGTATAGATTGTCATGGTAGAGGAACAAGTTGTCCTGACCAAGTTGCTCAATTCTTAGAATCTATTAAGAAATAATGACTAAAGTTTTAATTATTGATGCTAATGGTAAACAGCCAAATGTTGTTTTACCATCTAATATTCAAAAGCATTGTAATCAATATAAAGATGACAAACTAAAACAAACAAGTTTACTTGCTTGAAAAAGTTTGGGTAAATACATAGATTTAACTAAAGTTAAGTTTAACGAAAATAGTAAACCCTATATTCCAGGCAATAAAATTTGTTTTAGTTTAAGTCATAGTTTAGATGTAATTGCTTTAGCTATTAGTAATAAACCTATTGGTATTGATGTTGAAACTATTATGCCTTTACCAATAGTTAGACAATTAGCTCAGCGTTTGTTAAATAAAAAACAATTATCTTTATACTATAAAGCAAAAGATAACTGTGTTTGGTTTGCTAAATATTGAACACAACATGAAGCTTATATAAAACTTAAAGGTAATTCAATAAGTTTAGCTAACTTTAAAAAAAATCTAAAGTGTAGTATAGAAACAAGACAAATAAAGAAAAATAATCGAATATATTTTGTTTCGGTTGCACAAAAAAAATAGGCGTAAAGCCTATTTTCTTTTTTACTTAACACTAAACAACAATTGTAACATCTTTGAAGTAATGACTAGCGTAAAATAAACCAGTCACATCTTCTTCCAAGTCAAATGTTGTTACATCTTCATCATACATTCCAACGTATGGAATTGCTGCAACGAATTGTCAGAATGGAAAGAATGCTACAAAGTTCTCTAATTCTGAAAGGGTTGCTGGAGCAGTGAATATTGCATGTTCATCAAAATCAGGAATTTCGATTTCTTTTTTAGCAGTATCATCTATGTATGACATAGATCCTTTTGTTGCCACATCAATTATTACATTACCTGTTGGAACAAATCATCCTGGAGTGTAAACAATGTAATAATCTTTTAAAGCAACTTCACCTTTGTCGCCAGTAAATGTTGTAGAGGTTAAGTTACTAAATGAACATTGAATGTTAAAGTCGAATTTTGTAACATTTACATACTCTCCAACTTCAGCATGTGCAGCTTCACCCGCAACGTGTGCGTAATAAGTAACTCTCAAATATTCTGTTCCTGTTTCATCTTTAACTCAATCAACACCTACATCCAAATCATAAGTCGTGAAATTAGCAAGGTAGTTAATTTTATCTCTAGATTCTTTTGTGTTTAAACATTGAGAGTAAGTGTATAGAATATCATCTCTAATGATGTCTGTATTTAATACAGCTCTGTCTCTATATACTTCATTTGCATTAGCTGTACCATCAATTGTTGTTTTTTCATATGGTGTTACACCAGGAACATATTCAGCTAACATGTCAGTGTATCTTGTTAATCCACAAGAAGTTGTAGCTAATGGAATAGCTACTGCAGCTACTGAAGCAGCTGATACTAGTGGAATTAGTCTTGTTTTTAATTTCATAATTTATATCTCCTTATTAATTATGCACCTGTTGGGTGTCCTGCGTAGATTCATAAATTAACAACATCGTAAACAACTTCAAGTACTAATGCAGTTACGCCTGCAGCAATACCAACAATTGATAAGATGAAACCAATTTTTGCTCTACGTGCGTACTTCTTATCTGGGGCTTTACGTCCCATGATACCTAATATTAAACCTACGATACCAGGAATAATTCCTAATCCGTAAATTCAACATGTACATACCGCAACAATACCTAAAATGAAACTTGCTTGTGCAAATTTTTCTCTTTTAGTAAGTGCGTTCTTTTTGTTTTTTTCCATAATTTTCTCCTTACCTATATATTATATATAAAGATAAATATCTATATATTAGATTTTTTTAATATGTAATTTATTACATCATCAACCGTTTTGAATGATTTAAATGATGTTTTTGTCATATCAACATGGAATTCTTTTTCAATTGTGAATGCCATGTAGACAATTGATATTGAATCAAAACCCAAATCTTGAACTAAGCGTTCTTTACCAGTAATGTTTTCAACATTAGCTTTTTCGCCTAGAGCATCTTTAAATATTTTCTTTAAACCTGGAAGAATTTGTTCTCTGATCATATTAATGCTTCTTTCTCAAGATTTTCATAGCAGGGCTTCTTTCAAAATCTTTATCTCTAATTATGATTTTTGTAATTTGCTCGTATGCTTGTAAATCCTTATTTATCTTAATTAGTTCTTGATCTAAATAAGCTTTTGGATCTTTAATCTTAGCTGTAATAGATTCACGTAGTGTTACTTCTAACACTAGGTTTTGAACATTGTGTTCATTTCTAATATCATAAACTAATGCATCTTTGATTAAATCTATTTTCAAAGCTTTAGCTTCAAGATATGCTGGAGAAACTTTTTCTCCATTATCTAAAACAATTAAATCTTTAATTCTTCCAACAATGTATAAGTTTCCATATTCATCAAACTTAGCTAAGTCACCAGTTTTAAATCATCCATCACTGAATGCTTCTTTGTTGGCAACTTCATTTTTATAATATTGATTCATCATGTTGCGACCTTTTAATCAAAGTTCGCCATCAACAATTTTAGCTTCTTGTTCTGGAAATAACAATCCTACAGATTGTGAATATTTAACTGCGTTAGGGTTTCCTGAAACCATATTTGCAAATTCAGTCAAACCATATCCTGGGCAAAAATCTATGCCCAGTTGTGAGAATTGCAATGGCAGATAAGGTGGAACGTTTGCTGATCCGCAAATAATTGTATGAACTTGTCCTCCTAATATTTTTGGAGAATGAGCTTTTGTCATTCCTAAAAATAATTCAGCTATAGCTGGAACAATAATTAATACTGTCGGTTGGAATGTTGCAAGTTCTTTAAACATTTGCATTTTATCTTGGTTGTAATAAATGCAACTTCCAGTATATAAAGCACACAACATGTTTCTAATAAATCCAAAAGAGTGTGTTAATGGAATCATACAATAGTATTTTTGTTTAAATACTTTATCAAGTCCATAACATCCATTAATAGTTCCTCTCATAATGGCTGTGTGACTTAACACAACTCCTTTTGGTATCCCTGTGGTTCCCCCAGTTAACAAAATACAAGCAGGATCTTTTTCTTGGATGTTTGTTTTTAAAATATCTTGCTTGGCATCTACACCAAATAATGAATTTACTTCTTTCTTTGCTATAGCAACATTAACAGTATTAGCTTCTAGTTTCTTGTCATACACTAATGCTTGAACATCAAGTTGTTTACATAATCCAGGTAATTGATCTTTGTTTAAACTTGCAGGAAAACAAACTGCAACTTTACCACTTGCCATAATAGCCAGAGCTGCAACTTCAAACTCATAGCTGTTTGGAATAAAAATACCAATGTGTCCTTGGACATTAGATAATGATGATGCTACACTTAATACATCTTTATATAAATCATTAAATGTTTTAGTTTTACCATCATTTAATGTAACAGCATTATCATTACCATATTGTTTTTTAATATGTTCTAATAATTCTGTTACATTCTTTAAATCAACAAATTGTTTAACGATTGGTCTGTCAAACATTTGTTTTCTATAAGTTTCAATTAAATTTTTATCCATTGTTGTTTTCCTTTCTGTTTTTTCAAGAATCATATAATTGTTTTAATTTTATTTCTTCTTGCTGTAACAATTGTGTTATCTTATCCATTGATTCTCTCATAGATGCGCTACTATCCATATATTGTTTATAGTCTATTTTATTCCCAATAACTACTATTTGTCTATTGCGTCTTTTATGTCTAGGTGCAATATAGATTGGTAATATTGGTGCTTCACACAACACAGAGATCATTCCAATGCCAGATTTAAATGATCTAATCTCTTCTTGTTTGTCGACATGCGCTTCTGGAAAGATAGTTACAATGTGTCCTCTATCTAATACATCTTTTACTTGTTTGAATGTATCAATAGATACATCATCACGATCTAATTTAATAGCACCAGTATGTTTGAACAATCAATTATTAAATTTCCTTTTGAAGATTTCTTTGGTTGCTAAGAACAATACTCTTCTACTTCATACAGCATGCATGATAGATACTGGATCTTCAAATGATCCGTGATTAGCAGCAATAATAAATTTTCCTTTAAACAAATCTTTTGGTTTCTTGCCATCTAAATATAATCTTTTCATTCTTTGATCAAACAAAACAGGTAACGCTCCTGTTACTTTTGCAAAATCATATAGTCACATTTTATGATCGAATAACTTTGTTATTTTGTTTGGTCTTGACATAATTAAGAAGTTTGTTTATCTAATTCTTTCTTTAGTTGTTCAATTCTGTTCTTAACAAAATTATTAATGTTAATGATGTTTTCTTTTGTTGTTTTCTTTTCGTCTAACAACAAGTTTGGAATAATTGGTTTACCAACCATTATTCTAGCTCTTTGTCTATTTGCTTTTCGTTTCTTTCTTCCATATACTCCATTTACATATACTGGAATAATGGGAACATTATTTTCTAGAGCAATATAAACATAACTTGGTTTAAATTCCAATAAACCTGGAGGATCTTTTTCTGTATGAACTCTTGATTCGGGGAAGATTAAACCAAATTGTCCTTTTTTCAAACATTGGGACATTGTTGTTAAAAAACTAAAGTCAAAGTTTTGTCTGTCTACTTTAATTCCGCCCATATGATTTAATAAACGCTTCAATGATTTATATTTATATAAACCTTCCCCAACAAGCGTTCTAATTGTCTTTGTTGGGAATGTATATCAAATTAATGGATAATCATAAACTGATGTATGGTTAGAAATAATTAAAGCAGGACCTTCAATTTTTCTTAAATTCTTATCACCATTTTCATAATGAATTTTTTTATGATAATAAAAATGTTCAAGAGGATATCCAGTTATTTTAACAAATCACATAAACGGTTTGTTCATACTAGCTAACCTCCTTTTTGTCAATTGCTTTCTTTTGAATGGTTGCAATTAAATTTATCTTGTGTTGCAAGATAGATAATGTTACTAAATTCAAATAGAATAAGCTAAAGATGATAATCAATGGTGTATATGGTTTTGTCTTGATTTTCATTTTTAAACACTTTTCATCTGTTGCTTTATTTAGCTTATAAGCTAATAATGCTGCTAATGGGAAGCAAACAAAGATTAGTAATACTCATCATTTGCTAATTTTCTTTTGTGCAAATGTGTTTACATCATCAATAACAGAACTATATCATGCAAAACCAAATATTGTTGCTGATAAGAATCATAAACAATTGAAGACTAAATTAGATGCTCCTTCAATTGGATAAGTAATTGGTTTTTGAATAGATGCAATCTTCTTGTTATATTGTTCTTCACTAACTATTTGTAATCCAACCAAACGTGGTGTATAGTTCTTAGGCATCATAAATGCACAAGCAAATCCTACTAAACAGAAAGCACAAGTAATCATTGGTACAATGAATGTTCCAAAGTTATATACATTAGAAGCACTTGTTCCTAATATACTAGCTGCTTCTGTAGAGTCTTGCGCTTGAACTATTCCACTAATTCCTTTAGCAAAGAACAAGTTCTTGATATTTTCTCATATTAAACTACTTGATATTGCTCCTGCAACAGAAGTAGTTACTGCTTGAGTAGCAAAATACATAGAAGAATGGTTTCTTCCTGTTAGTTGTTCTTCTACTGTAGATATTTGTGATGGAATTAAATAACTCATCATAAAGAATGATCCAATTGCAAATGAACCAATAATTCCACCAGCTGCAGCAATGATCATTTTTACTGTTATGTTATCTCCCATTACATATGTGCTTCCTATTAGGAAGGCAGTAATGGCAACAGCAAATGATAATAAACTTGTTTGGAAAGCAAACCTTACACCTTTTCTTCTCTTAAGTCTATTGAATAAGTAAAGCATTAATGGAACCGGTGCAAATGCAAATGTGTCAACAATAGTCATTTGTGTTCCATTTAATCCCATTCCACCAACAATTAAAGCATTCATTGAAACAAGGAATAATTGTAAGCCAAAGAAAGAACAAGAGTTGACTAGTAACCATTTCAAGAAAGGTTTATTCTTTCCAGTTAACTTAAGACTTTCTATAAATTTAACAGGTGGTTGTGATTTTAATGGTGTAACATCATAACCCATTGATATTGCTTTAGCTTCTCACTTCTCACCTTCTTTAATCATGATTAAAGGAATAATCATAGTTAGCATAAATGGTAAGCAGAAGAATACTAGCTTATCAATATGAATTTGTGCTGTATTTAAGATTACAGGAACTAATGCATATGCTAAACAATATGTAATAGTATCAAAGAACGATTTGTATGCAGATACTCTACTTCTTTGCTTTTCGTTGATACATACAGTAGATAAACTACCATAGAAAGCAATTAAGTTCATTGTATATGTAGCAAAGAAGATTAGTGCTCAGAAGAATAACCAAACAGTGTTTCCTATTTGTTGAGATGTGGTTATTCCATCTGCATTTACAAATAATGGATACCAACACATACTAAATGAAACAACCATCGGTATAAAACAAATAGCTATTGGTAATCTACGATTTCCTCATTTTGTTCTTAAACCATCAGTTAATGCGGCAAATGGTATATCTATAAAGCCATCAAAGCATTTAGCTATTGTTCACAAAATAGAAAACAATACTGGAAGAATTAAACATATTCCACTAATTGTTTGATATTCTCATCCTGTTGTTCCACCAGCTTGTAATGCTGCAGGATTAATAGCATTAGATAAATATGCTCCCATAATAACCATAAGAAGGTTAGGACCAAATCCTGATGCAGAGAACAAGATTTCTTTTCAAGAACGATTTAATGTATTAAACTTTTTCATTATCGCTCCTTCTTTGCTTTAATAATGTAGTCACTGAATTCTTGAACAGTAACACATTTAACACTTGTTAAATCTAGAGTAATATCAAACTCTTCTTCAATCTTGGCAAAGCAAGTACAGTAATCTATACTTGTTCCACCAAGCTCTAAAAAGAAGTGTTGGTTATTACCAATTGTAGATGGATCTTTATTTAACACACAACCAAAGATCTTTTTAATAACTAAAATTACTTGGTTTGTTGTTTCATTATCGCTCTTATCTACTTTTTTAGTTAGGTCAGAGTAGTGTTTTAATTCAACTTTTTTATCTTTTATCAATTTATCTAATATTTTTCTACTAACCTTGATAGCGTTAGGTGGTGTAATGTTATCATATGTGTAGTAAACAGCTTCAATTTGATATCCTAATCCCTGTAATTTTTTAATGTTAGCGTTTACTTCATTAACAACATTATCAAGAATGTAAACATTCTTATGTTTAGGAACTTGAATAATTAATGTTGGTTTGTGTTCATAGCTTGTGATAACATAATTTGCGGCATATGTAAATTGAAGTTGTTTTTCTAACAAGTCTGGATTTATCTTTTCACCACTGTGCCCAACAATAACATCATCTAATCTTCCTTGAATGAATAAATGATGATGTTTCATACTCCCAACATCTAATGTATCAAATCAACTATTATTAAGTGATACACATTTACCATCTTTGTAATAATAACGATCACAAGTTGATAAACCTTTAATTAACAAGTGGTTATTTTCTAATTTAGCTTCAACTGTTTTTAATGGTTTTCCAACAGAGCCTTGAATAATGTATTTAGGTCTTCTTCTTAATTCAACACAAATAATTCCTACTTCACTAGTTCCATATCCATTGACTAATGGATATCCAACTGAGTTAAGTAAGTATAGTGTTGAATCTGAAATGTATCCTCCACCAGTAATTAAGAATCTAATAGAATGACCAAGTGTACTAATAATTACTTGATTAAATATTTTTCGTGCAATCTTAATTCCAAGTGCTGGTCAAATATTTTGTATAGCTAAACTTAATTTTTGTGCTCGTCTAAATTGTTTTTGTTTCTTGACATCTAAACGATTAACTTGTTTTGTTATTTCTTTAGCAATAATATTTCAAAACATTGGAATTGAGAAAATGTGTGTTACTTCACATTTGCGAATTGTTGATAAGATTGTTTCAGCGCTATAGTTTTCTAAAAAGACCATAGTTCTACCAAACAAACTAAATCAAAGATATGTTGCAACAAAACCAAAGATATGGTAGAAAGGCAAGAAAGCTAAAAGCTTTAATCTTTTCTTGTAGTGTCTTTTAATTCTTCTGCTTTCCCCGATAATGTTTTTTGAATTTAATAATTGGCTATGCATATTCTTGCCAGTATAAACACAGATTTTGTAATTCATAGAACTAGCTGTTGTGCAAATTGCCATCTCATCAGCTCAATTTTCGTTTGTTAACAATTCTTGATTTTTAATTTCTTCGTATGTTGGTAAAACAAATGGTTTGACTTTGAAAGGAACAGAAGCGTGTTCTTTGCAAACAACAATATTTTCTGCTTTCATTGTTGCAACGATGTCGTTATTAACATCAATTGGTAGTTTTGTATTTAATAACAATGGTTTATAACCAATCATCAATAAAGCTCAGAATGTGGCAACTCAGTTAATAGAGTTGTCCATATACAAACCAACAAAGCTTTGTTTAGGTGCAGTTAAGTGTTTTTGTAGATATGTTGCCATTTGATAACAATATTCTTTAACTTGTTTGTAAGAAATTGTTTTCACTTCAAACATTTTTATGTATTCTGCAAAAATTCGATCATCTTGATCATGAATAATATTAAAAAGCGATTGAAAAGTTGGAGCATTCTTTTTCAATTGGCTAGTTTTTAGGTTTATGTATTTAAAAAGTATTTCCATACTTATAAAATAATATAAAAGTATTTATATTATACACTATGTAAAAAATGAATAATAATTATTGTAAAAAAAGAGGAAGGCCCCTCTTTTTATTTTCAAGTTTTAGCTCTAGGAACTTTTGGTAATCCTGGCATTCTAAAGACTTTATCACATAGAACAACAGCTAATTTGCTTCCTGTATTTAACAAGATGTTTTGTACGCCTATTACAGGTTTGTTGTTTTCAAAACCGGTTTCAATATTTCCTGGTTTTTTACTCATACAAACATAGAAACCATTTTTACTATATTTTTTAATTAGTTGTTTTGCTTTAGGTGTAAAGTGAATTGTTTTGATGCTATAACACTTATTAACAATTTGCTTAATTTTCTTTTCTAAATCTTGTGATGGTTTATATAAATAGCATGGTGTTTTAGGTGTTTTAGCTAAAGCTACAACCTTCTTTGCTAATTCAATTCCGCCTTTTGATCCATTAACAAATCCTGTGTCAAAACTATATGGAACTTTTTTGTGTTTTAAGAAGTTAGCAAGTTTCTTCATGTCTTTTTTAGTGTCAGAAGCAAATTGGTTAATTGCAACTACTAAAGGAATTTTATATTGAAGTAGGTGATCAATATGGATTTCTAAATTTCTTAAACCCTTTTCAAAGTTTCCATTACCTTTTTCAAGAACAGATTTAATTGTTGAAACTAAAACAATACATGATGGTTTTAGCTTGTTTTCCTGACAAACAATATTTAAGAATTTTTCAGCACCAAGGTCTGATCCGAAACCACCTTCAGTGATAACATAATTTGCTAATTTTAATGCAGCTTGCGTAGCAATTGTTGTTGATACTCCAATAGAAATATTAGCAAAAGGACCACCAGAAACTAAAGCCATATTTCCTTCTAAAGTTTGAACAATGTTTGGATTAAAACAATGTTCCATAATACTCATAATTGCCTTAGAAATTCCTAAATCTCTTACATAAACTGGTTTGCCTGTTTTTGAGTAGGCAACAAGCATATTATCTAGTCTTTTGGCAAAGTCTTGTTTACTCTTAGACAAACAGAAAATTGTCATAACTTCACAAGCCGAAGTAATGTCAAATCTTGTGTCATATGAAACTCTATCGTTAATTTTTACATTAATAGATCTTAATGATCTATCATTCATATCCATTACTCTAGTATGAACAATTTTTTGTGGGTCAATGTTTAATTTACTACCTTGATAAACTTCATTATCAATTACTGCAGCAATTAAGTTATTTGCACAAGTGATAGCATGTATGTCTCCAGTGAAATGTAAATTAATTTCGTTTTCAGGAACAATACTTGCTTTTCCAGCACCAGTTGCTCCACCTTTAACACCAAATACTGGTCCTACTGATGGCTCACGTAAAGCAACAATTGTTTTCTTACCAATTTTATTTAATGCATCAGTTAAATTAATACTAATTGTTGTTTTTCCTTCACCACTACTAGTTGGACTAGTTGCTGTAACTAAAATTAACTTACCTTTGTCTTTCTTAGGTAAATTGTTTGTATTTAATTTAGCTATATAGTTACCATATAGAGTAATGTCTTTATTTTTAAGACCATATTTCTTAATAATTTCGTTGATAGTTTTCATAGTATCTTTATTATAAACATATAATAAAGATATAGGAGAAAATATGGACGAAATTAAAGCAATGTATCTTCGCCATGCAGTAAGACATTTTGATGGCAAACCTATCTCTTCAAAAGATAAGAAAGAGTTGATTCCTTTTATTAATAAAGTAAATAAAGAATCAGGAATGAATATCCAACTTATCACCAATGAACCAAAGGCTTTTGGTGGTAAAAAGGCTAAAATATGCAATTTTACTGGTTGTGTAAACTACTTAGCTATTGTTGGACCAAAAGGTAAGAAATTAAAAGAAAAGGCTGGATACTATGGAGAAAAGATAGTATTAAAGTGTCAACAAATGGGTATTAGTAGTTGTTGAGTGCTATTAACTTTTAATAAAATAAAAGGTACTTACTCTGTAAAAAAAGGAGAAAAATTAGTATTAGTTGTTGCTTTAGGTTATGGAACAACTAATGGTAAACCTCATAAATCAAAACAATTCTATCAAGTAGTTAAGAATAGAGGTAAGTTACCACAATGATTTATTCGTGGTGTTAAATATGCTCTATTAGCTCCTACTGGTGTTAACAAACAAGGATTTATGTTTGAATTGCTATATGGTAATGAAGTAAAGATTAAAAATAAATCATTGTGTAAGGATATTGATTTAGGAATTGTTAAATATCACTTTGAACTTGGTGCTTCTGAAGGTAAATGATCTTGATATAAAAAATAAAAAGAGCTGTGCTCTTTTTTTATTTATATAATTTTTATATGTCTCGAAAAAATCTAATGGAAAAAAGGCCAACATATATTTGGCAAGCATCATTAATTGTCATATTTTTGTATAGTGCTTTGTTTTCTATAACATTCTTTGTTCCAGACTTTATTTTTAAAGTAAGTTCTGGCACTTATTGACAACACATCTGTACTCATCTGTTGTGATCTGGTGATTCTGGTTATCAAGCAGCTGGAATCATATATATGATTCTATGAATCATTTCTAATATTTGTATTTTCTTACAAATGTTTTGGTTCACAAGAATATTATTTTATCATTGCACTTATCGAAAATGGATAAATGAATATCTGCAATATGCAACTAACATTATCAGTCAATGTGATATGTCGAAAGTAAATGGAAAAGTTGCTTTAATTGTTGGCGTTTGTAATGATTTAAGTCCTAATACTTTAATTCAAACCGCAAATCAAACATATAAAAATTTAGATGTTTGGATTTTAGATGATTCTACTAAACCTGATGTTATTACACAAATTCAAAATTTTGCTAACGATCATGGATATCATGTTTGTCGCAGGCCTAGCGAACATCGTTTGGCTCATCCATCATTTATAGGGAACATCTTTTATTTTTTAGATAAACATGCAAATGAATATGAATACATGCTTGAAACGAATTCATCAACTGTAATGACTAATACATTTGTTGAAAACTCATTAAAGTTTATGAATACTGCTGCCTATGATTCGTCACAAATTGCTGCAGTTTGCTCTAATGGTTCCTTCTACCCATCTAAAAACTTGTTCAGTTTTTTAAACTCGAGGGCAAAACAGTGAGAAAATGCCAACTGTACAGGTGGCGGTTATAGAATGGTTGGGAGCCAAATGTGTGTAGATGGTTGAGCTGCATTATACAGAATGTCATATCTAACTAAATTCCCGTTAGATCAAATTGAATGTCCTGGTTGTGATACAGCAAGATCTTTTTATATGGCTCAACATGGCATTAAAACTATGTTTAACCCCTTTGACTTTTCAGGTAAGTTAGCAACGCAAAACATTTACCGTTTTAAAAAACAAAGAACAAAATGAGCGAGTGCTGATGCTTTTATCGTGAAACATTACTTTGCTAAACGTTCACCTTATTGGAAAGTAAATTTCTACATTAATATTCAATATTTGGCAAGTACATTCTTATACATAACTGGCATTACATTCGGATTATCAAGTGTTATTTTGTCTCTAGCTTGTGATCAATTAACATTTGTTAATATGACCGGAATGTTTTTAACTGGTTTGTGTTTTGTTCCGTTTGTTGTCTTATTTGTTGTTGCTTCTTTAATTAATAAAGCTAATGCCTTGCCATTAATATTTACAATATTAGGAACATTATTTGACGTTTCTATATTATTCAAAAAGTTCTATATGTTAGTTATTTACGGTTTGATGCAAGGTAAATGATCTTCAAAAGCCGTTACTGTTAAAACATCTGAAAAATTAACTTTTAAACAATGATGGAGAATTTGTTGAGGAGATATATTGTGATTAATTATTTGTATAACTGTTTGTTTGTGTGTAACATTATTGACAAAAGTTAATCCATTCTTAATTTGAACAACTTTATTCTTCTTTGTCGCCGGTCCTTCTATTTTATGAATCATTGCTTCATTCATAAGTTATATTCCTATAAAAAATGGATGAGACGATCAAATGAAAGAATTTGATATTGCTCGAAGTGACTTCCGTTTCAAATATGTAAAAGAATCAGAAATTTGAAAGAAACAACACCCAGATATTCAATAAAAAATAAGGTTTTAAAACCTTGTTTTTTAATATTTATATAATAACAACATGAACACTAGTTTGTTTACATTAACAAATTTATATATTTTTTTGATAGAGTTTGCTTTTAGCGTTCTCTTTCTAATTGTTTTTTCTTCCTTACATTATGGATTAACGAAAACAACTAGGTTGGGTTCAATTATAGAGACATCTAAAATTAGTAGTTTTACATACTTCTTTATATTTGGTTTTATATTATCATCACTAACGTTTGTTGTAAGTCAAATTTGTAAAGTTGCTGTAGGTGTCGTTGGTATGCCACTAACTATTTTAGGTTTAATCTTTGCCATGACTGTCTTTTATCATAGGTCCGTACAAATAGGTGCTATTATTCCAACCATATTGTGGGTTCTATATGAATACGGTGGTTTTGCGGGATACAACATAGCGTGATTAAGTAGAGTTTTAATTATCTTAATTTTTGCTGGTGTTGCTATTGCAACAACTTTTATCAAATGAAAACCATGACCTTTATTTCTTTTAAGTTGTTTAACCGCATTAATAGCAATAATCATCTTAATTGTTTGTATAGCTGATGAAAACAGATTGTATTTTAGTTTGGCTACATTCGTTTCTATATTATCAACTGTCTTATATTATGCGATCATTAAACGTTTAAATAAGATGCTTACTAGGATGTCAACAATGGCAGAAGAGGGAACATATGTTGATAAATATTATTTGATTCCTTCAGTTTTAAATGATTCTTTTCTTCAATACATTAAAAGAAACAATTTGTCCCAAGCATTAGTTGTTTCGTTTACTTTTGATAGTAATGATAAAAACAAAGATAAACTACTTAATCAATTGCACAGTTTCTTTGCAACCGACAAGGCTTTATTCTTTAAATCAGAATATAACACCTACGGAGTAGTATTGTCGGGTAAAAACTATTTTATTCAAAATTTGAATGAGTCTTTTCGGGGCAATAAATTAAATAATAGATCTGATTATGATGGTTTAAAATTATTGGAATCAAAATTATCAGTTATCAAACAACCCATAAAAGCTCACATAAGCATTTATGGTGTTCATAGTTGTAATTTAAATGAGTTGCTTAAATTTAATGACTTCTTAAGAAAACATGACAATCAGTCATCTAATATTGTTCAGTTATTTAGTTCACAAATAACGCTACAAGAAATCATTGATGATATTGCTTATACAACATTGGTTCAAAAAGTGAATTTGTCAGATATTGATGTCAAGTTAGAATTAATAAAAATGAACAAGTCTAAAAAAATCTATGTTTGCCCTAGATTTTATTGGCCTAAACTCTTGACTTGTGACATTGAAACTATCTTAAGTCAATTTGAGCCATCTGTAGCTGATACGTTGCTAAGGACCTTAGCAATTAGATCTATAGAACAATATGCAAATAGTTCGTATGATACAAAGTATCCTCTTTTAATTTATTATCCCATTAATCAATTAAACAATTCACTATGATCTGCCAATAATTTAGAAAACAAAATCCGTTTGTTTGGTGTTCATAGTAACAATATAATTCTATCTTTTAACATACGAGATTATTCTTATCTCCCAAGACAAATAGTTAGTAGTTTAATTGATTTACAAAAAAACAATATTATGTATTTCTTAGTTAATGTTAAGTCTTTGTCTAGTTTAAGACATGTTAAACCTAGTGGTGTTATTTTAGATAGAAATTTATCTAAACAAATAAATGGGAATAACCTATCAAACATTCCTCTACTGTAAACTATTTATTAACATTTATATGTTAATAAATATAATTATGTTATGAGTAACGATTATACAAATGAATTATTGTGAACGTGTTTTGTTCTCTTAGTAATCATTTTAATCTGAATTAATTTAGCAGTTATCTACTATTTTGTCAGAATAGCTCATTTTAGTCTTAAACGTAGAAGAAATAGAAAATCTGGTATGTTTAAGGATAAAAAGAAAAAAGTAATCAATGTTGACGAAGTAACAACATTTATTACTAGTTTGGCTACAGCCTTATCTAGGTTAAGTAGTAATAAGGTTGGTGCTTTACTTGTCTTTGAAAACAAAGATAACCTAGAAAAGTATGTACAACTAGGTAATAAGGTTGATAGTCCATTCTTTGCAGAATTTGTTTATTCTATCTACTATAACCACGAATCAGCACTTCATGATGGGGCAATGATTATTAGAAACTTAAGAATTGCTTCCTTATCTAGTTACTTACCTGTAAGTAAAAGACTATTACCAGTAAGATATGGTTCAAGACACCGTGCTGCCTTTGGAATAGCTGAAAGAACAGATGCTTTAGCTTTTGTTGTTTCTGAAACAACTGGTACTATCAGTTATATGCACGGGCCAAACTACAGAACATTGTCTGCTGATAGTGGTGTATTGGCCAATGAATTAGTAGATATCTTGTTTGATGATTACTACCCTCTAGTGAATGCAAAGACACCTATGGTGGTACAAAAGATTAAGCAAAGATTGAACTAATAAAGTAAAATATATTTACTTATTGATGGAAACGTACTCAAGTGGTTAAGAGGACACCCTGCTAAGGTGTTAGATCGGGTTTCCGGTGCATGGGTTCGACTCCCATCGTTTCCGCCATTAAAAAAACTAGGTGTAAACCTAGTTTATTTTTTATCCTCAAGGACTGTATGTAGCTGCAGCATTCATTGGGCCAATTAAACAAGCAAGTCCTACAATGAAACAGATTAGTGCTATTGCTCCACAAATCCAGAAGATGATGTGATATAGTCTTGAACTTGGTACTTGGTTAATTCCAATGAATCAAGCAGTAACTAGATAGATTAATGGAATTAAGCAAGGAAATAAACTAATCCAAGCAAATACTAAACCAACTGATAGTGGAACTTGTACTTCAGGTAGTGGAACTGGTCCTTGACCAGTAGCACCTTTATATTTAGTTAGAATACCGATGAAGATAGCTGAAACAGTAATAATAACTGCCATTACTGTTAACTCAATAATTCAAGTTGTTCTAAGACCTTTCTTAGTTCTTAACATCATTGAGATCTTTTCACCAAACTTAGTTTTAGCAGCTTTTTCAGTTCTTCTTGTTTTGCTAAATCTTTCGAAGTTAATCTTTTCTTTAGATGCTTGTTCTACAACTTTAGCATCTACGTCTAGTTTAACATCGGCTCTATTATCTTGTTTTGGTTGCGCAGTATTACCAAAAGAACCTAGGTTCTTATTGATATCATCATGACCTGCTGAACCAAATTCAGCTTTTTCTTCCTTAGCTTTTTTTGTTAATAGGTCAATATCAGCTTTTGACCCATTAGGTTGTTTATCTTTATTTTCTGCCATAGTTGTTTAATTATATTTATTATTTATATTATTTCTAACCTTTTTTATGTATATCATGAATTAACTTTTCTATTTCTAAAGATTGGTCGATAGATACATCCTTTTCAAAAATTAATTCTGGTATCTTTCTAATCTCTAATTGATTAGCTAAAGCGGTCTTAAACACACCTTTAGCTTTTGTTAGAGCTTCTACTACTTGATCTATATTCTTTCGATCATATGTATCAACTAATACTCTGGCTTCAGAGTAATCATTTGTTAATTTAATATCTGTGAATGTAGCTAGTTTAACTACAGGATCGTATATTTCATCTCTTAATGTATTACACAAAATGATTAACATTGTTTGTTGTGTACGATCGTGGTTATAGTTTTTACGATGGTTTTGCATAACAACCACCTTCCTATTTTAATTATATTAGGTATTACCTAACCTATATATAAAACGATCAAAAACTGAAATTTTCGTGCTCATATATATATATATGTATATAATTCTTTCTAAAGGAAAAAAAGAAATATGAAAAAAAGTAAAATAATTTTGCCTGTTTTGACAGGTGCTTGTTTAGCTTCTTCTATTATTCCACTAGCATCATGTGGAAATAACCAAGAAGCTGAAGAAGTTAAAGAAGCAAAAAAAGAAGCTGTTGATACAGTTAACAACTGAGCTGATGAATTTGTTAAACTAAATCCCGATGCTTCTGAAAATCTAGAAAAATCTGAAAAATTATGTGTTAGATCTGTTGTTTCATGTAAAAATGTTGCGATGGTTAAAGCCGCAACTAAATTTTCTAGAAGTTTCTTGTGTGGAATATCACGTCAACCAGAAATATTTGACAAGGTAAAAGAAGTATTTGATAAATTTGATGACTTAAGACATGAATATGACAATTACGTATTTAGTTCTTCTATTGAGGTGCTAACTGGTTATATATGCGGAGTGGCCTTACAACCAGAAGCATATGGCAAAATGAAACAATGTCGTGAAATGATCATAGCAAGAATCAAAAAAGCGACTAGTGAAACACAAGCCGTTGCTTATGCAAATGCCGCAAATGGTTGTTTAATGGGTATTGCAAGACAACCAGAAGCTGAAGGAGCAATCAAAAGATCTTTAGCTCTTGCTTGTGAATGAATAGATAGCCCAATTGAAGCTATCTCAACTTGTTATGGACATGTAACTAATGCATTATTAATGTCAGTTTCTAGACAACCAGAAGCTGAATGACGTATGGATGAAATAATATTTAATACTTCTTATGATGCTAACTTACCTCTTTCTTTAGCTCAAATGATAGTATCATCAAATAGCGAAGAATCTGATGCTTATATAGAGTTGTTGACTAGATATTATTCAAGTATTTTAATCTATTCAGCTATAGAACCTGCTTCATTTTATGACTTTAGTTCTCAAAACTTTGTCGCTACACACAATATGGTTTTGAAAAATGCACAAGCTCTATCGCTAGATAAAATGGTGGAAGAATTAAAGGTTTTCTCTCTTTGCAACTACCGTATTGGGTATTGAAAGCCACAAGGTGGTGGTAGTTGAGATCAATTCCCTAACCAATTACGTGTAGTTTGCCAAGCATTATACAACTATCTTGCTAAGTGTACAACAGATGCACAAGTTAAAGCAATGAGTGATTTGTTCGTAGAATTTGCTGCAACTGTAAATTTTGTTGAATCAGACTTTATGAAGGCACGTGAACAATTGTATAAGAGCGCTGAAGAAATCCTAAGCTCTTCGCAATTAACTAACAATAACACTTCATCTTCTAACGAAGAAGTAACAGAATATGAAATTAGTGCAACTTGTGAAGATGAAGAATATGGTCCACACCTTTCGTTAGATAACACTACAGCTTTACAAGACGAACAAGCACACACTAGATTGTATTTAGTTAATGTTCCGGATCCATACGAAAATTGCTGAGTATCAATTAAAATGGGTGACAAACAATTAATACCTGGTTTTGATTACGTATATTTACCAAGTTATTATTCAATTAATATTTTTGAAAAAACAGTAGACAATATTAAGATTGATGTAACAATTCCTGAGTAATAAGGTATTGTTAAAAAATAGGGGCTAACCCTATTTTTTATATATTTATTTATAAATATATAATATGGGCGAGGAAATTAATATGAAAAAAAGTAAAATAGTTTTGCCTGTTTTGACGGGTGCTTGCTTGTCTTCTGCTATTATTCCACTAGCATCTTGTGGATGTAGTAATGAATCAGAAGATATTAAGGAAGCAAAATTAGCAGCTATTGAAACTGTTGAAGGATATAGTGAAGAGCTATTAAAACTTAATCCGGAAGTTTCTAGTCAATTTGAAACTCTTAAAGCTTATTCAAGACGCTCTATAGCTTCTTGTAAGAATGTAGAACAAATTAAAGCTGTAACCGCTTTTGCTCGTGCTGAAATGGTAACTGTGGCCCATATCCCAGATTTACTTGAACGTGGCGTAAAAGATGCGCATTCTGACCTTGATGATTTAATTCAAAAATTTGATGATTATAAGTTTGCACCATCAGCAATGCTTTTAACAACAAGAGTTGCATCATTATCAATCAACTCAGGTAATGATGTCTATTATAAAGAACTTGTAGATAAAGGCATAAAAGGGGTCGAAAAATCATCAAACAAAATACAAGCTCAAGGTATTTCTGAAGCATATTGCGGAGTAATGTATAGTACCCAACGAAATCCGGCAGTTTATGGTAGTGGTGATCTTGATGAACCAATAAAAAATATATTAGACTGAATAAATAATGAATCAACTGACATTTCTGCGTGCTTTGGTGGAGTTGGGTTTTCGTTATTCTACACACTCTCTCGTAATCCAGGTGTAATGAGTGTTGTTAACTCATTAATATTTAATGATGATCCTATAGAGTTAACAAACCCTACTACTATATATTCATTAGCACAAATGGTTAAAGAACATGAGGATAAACCTATTTACCTTAATTTATTAAGTAAATATTTTTGTGGCTTTATAACTCAATTTTGTCTAGCTCCAACTTCTTTTGGCAACGCAACATTTGTCAGCGCACATAACGCTACAGTGTTAAATCCCAAAAAATTATCCGACATTGCAATGACTTGACAATTCAAAATAATTGCTGCAACAAACCATGAATTAACAACCGGTTATGACTGAACAGGTTTTGCTGTGGCCATGGCACAAGCGTGTTTAGATTCATACGATTATTTATCTAAATGCAACGGTGATGAACAAAAGATTCAAAAAATTGGTGAATTATATTTAGGTTTTTCAATGGAAGGTGCAGACAAGGTTAAAGATGATGAAACTGCGTTTAATACTGCTTATACAGCTATAAAAGATGCTGCAGAGAAAATCATTACACCTAGTACAACTGATGAGATTTCTATATCTTCATCCAATGAAGATATAACTGATGACTTATTTAGCATCAGCTTAGATTGCGGTGAATCTGAATCTTTGGCAAAGGTCCTTTGTATTAGTAATGTTGTTACATCAACAGATTGATCAACTCATACAAGAATTATGCCAATTAGTGGTTATACAGAGTTTTATGTAACAAAAGTGGAAATGGGTTCTAACGTTCTTGTACCAGCATTTGATTACATTGTATGTAATGATGGTGAATATAATGACTATATTGTCATCCGTGAAAAAGCTACAGATAACATAAAAATTTACGTCGAAGAATTCAATTACCTAAATAAATAAAAAATAGGGAACCCCTATTTTTTATTTTCTGCTATATCTTTAGCTGATTTATCTACAGTCTTATAGATTTGGATGATGTCTCCAACTTTAACATCATTAAAATTCTTAATAACTAGTCCACATTCGTGTCCAGAAGTTACTTCATTAACTGTTTCTTTACCATGACGTAATGAAGCTATTTCGTTATGGTAAACTTCTTTTCCGTTACGAATAACTCTAGCCATAGCGTTTCTTAAGATCTTACCAGATGTAACTGCTACACCAGCAATAGTTCCAATTTCTGAGTGTTTTCATGTTTGTTTTACTTCTGCTTCACCCAAATCTTCATCTACAGATACTGGATCTAAAGATCCATATAACATGTTAATAACATCTTCTTTTAGTTTATAGATGATGTTATAGAAGTAAAACTTAACCATTTGTTCTTGTGCTAAGTCTTTAATATCTTTATTTGGTCTTACATTAAAACCAATAATGATTGCATTAGAAGCTTTTGCTAATTGAATATCAGATTCTGAGATAGCACCTATTGCTGCTCTAACAATATCAATAGTTGCTCCTTCTATCTTAACTTTTTCTAACATTCCTTTTATTGCTTCTAGTGATCCTTGTACATCACATTTAATAACTAAGTTTAAATGTTTAGAAGTATCATTAGGATCAGCTTGTTTCATTTGGCTTCTAAAGATGTTAACGTTCTTTTCTTTAACTTTCTTAGCTAATTCTTTAGCTAAGTTTTCATCCTTAATAACTAATCATTTACTTCCTGGTACTGGAACTTCAGATAAACCGGTAATCTTTACTGGTTGTCCGGGAATAGCCATCTTTAATTCTTTTCCT
This sequence comes from Mycoplasmoidaceae bacterium, assembly GCA_045617465.1. Lineage (GTDB taxonomy): Bacteria > Bacillota_I > Bacilli_A > Mycoplasmatales > Mycoplasmoidaceae > Hennigella. The sequence continues at coordinate 232,258 of JAZLIQ010000003.1, forward strand.
AAATCATTAAAGATTGCTCTAACTCTACCATAGACTTCGCCTAAAACAATGAAGTCTCCTTTCCTTATAGTACCATTTTGAACTAATAATGTGGTTACAGGTCCTAAGCCTTTATCCATATTAGCTTCAATACATGTACCCATACCATCTCTGTTAGGGTTAGCTTTTAATTCTAAGATATCTGTTAAGGTTACAATAGCATCTAGTAATTCAGGGATGCCTTGCCCTTTTAAAGCTGATCCTTTAACAGTGATGGTATCTCCACCTCATTCTTCACATGTTAAACCTTTTTCTGATAAATCAGATAATGCTTTATCTGCTTTAGCATTGGGTTTATCCATTTTATTGACAAAAACAATAATAGGTACTTTAGCAGCTTTAGCATGGTCTATTGCTTCTTCTGTTTGTGGTTTAATACCATCATCAGCAGCTACAACTAAAACTACTACGTCAGTAATGCTTGCTCCTCTAGCACGCATTTCTGTAAAGGCTTCGTGTCCTGGAGTATCAATAAAGGTAATAGGATTACCGTTTCTTTCAATTTGGTAAGCACCAATGTGTTGAGTGATACCACCAAACTCTCCTTGTGTTACATGGCTTTTTCTGATGTTGTCTAATAATGTAGTTTTACCATGGTCTACATGGCCCATGATAGTAACTACAGGTGCTCTTTTAACCTTATCTTCTTCTTTATCTTCAACAATAAGGTTATCAATTACATTTGTTTCATCAAGTTGTAATTTCTTTTCAAAGTCTAGGTCAAATTCTAAACAAATTTCACCCATTTCTTCTTCGGTTAGTAACTTTGTTAAAGGGTAGGCTTTACCCTTCATAAAGAAATACTTAATAATTTCAGTAGCTGGTTTTCCTAGCTTTGTAGCAAAATCTGCTACAGATAGTGGACCAGTAAAAACAAATACACCATTTTGCACTCCTGTCTTAATGGTTTTCATTTGTTTTCTAATATCTACTGATTGTCTGGTATCTACTTGTTTCTTTTTATTTGGTTTAGCCATGATAAACCTCCTAATTAATTATTTATCCACAAAGTGGATGATTAAGTTTGCAACACCAAGTGCGGCTGAGATAATACTAAAAGTTGATGCTATTAATCATGCTTTTAGATTAAATTTATAATCGTTTTTCTTTTTATTTTCCTTTTTCATTATTTAAGTCCTTGATAAGATCTTCACTTACTGAACACTTTGTCCGTTTAGAAAGAATGAGCGCAAGTTTTGGATCATTTAATGCTTGGTCTGTTGGTTTTAATCAATAACCACGACCAGGTTTGTTTTGTTGAGTGTCAATAACTAATTTATTATTAACCTTAACAAATCTAATTAATTCTTGTCTATCATAATGTTTGTTTGAATATAGACAAGTTCTCAATCCTCTATTTTTTCTTGACATCTTTTGTTAATTCATCTAGTGCAGCTAAATCATCAGCATAAGAACTTAGTTCTTCGTTGCTGATTTCAACAGCTGGTTCATCTTCTTCTACAACTTCTTCAACTGGGGTTGCTTTTGTAGCATCATCAACAACTTCGTGTGTTTTGTCAATTGATTCTAGAATGTCAGCATTTGATGATTTATATTTATCAAGTGTTGAACTGAATTTATTAACAGGCTTTTCCTTCTTTGTTGCATCAACAGCGGTTGGTGTAACAATTCTTTCAACCTTAACATATTCAATTGCTTCATCCTTAGCTGTATCAACTGATACTACATCAATATCTGCTTCTAGTAATTGGCTTAAAATCTTAACGTTCTTTCCTTTTAAACCAATTAATAGAGCAACTCTGTAATCATCAGATGTTACTAAAGTAATCTTTCTACCAGATACTTCTTTCTTCTTACCAGTTTCAGGATCTTCTTCAAATACTGGTTCATCAATGTGATAACCGTAAACTGGAACTGGGTTACAAATGTTAACAATGAATTTGCCCATTTCTTCATCATAGTTAGCAAATTCAATCTTTTCAGAACCCATTTCTTGTAGTATTGGTCTAATTCTATCAGCTCTTGCACCAATACAAGCTCCAATAGCATCAATTCCAGGTTGGTTAGACTTAACTGCTACTTTTGTCTTGTATCCAGCAACTCTGCCAACTTTCTTAATTTCTACAACTCCTGTTTGAATTTCAGGAATGTTTGTATGTAGTAGATCAGAAACAATTAATCCACTAGCTCTAGATAATTCTACTGGTCAACCCCTAGTTTGTTCTTTAACATCTTTAATAACAAACTTATATTTTGCACCAGGAATTAATCTTTCATCTGGGTTAGCATCTAATCTTCTAACAACACCATAAGTCTTACCCAAGTTTACTTGGATAAGTTTACTCTTAGCATCAATCTTTTCAACTTCTGCATAAACAATAGTACCAATCTTTGGTGCTCATTCTTTATAGATGTTCTTATTAGATTCAATAGATACACCTTGTTTAAAGACTAATAACATGTGGGTAACAACACGTTTAGGTAATGTGTTGATATCTACATATTCCTTAACAATGTCTCCAACCTTAACATTTTTATCCATTTTAATTGCTTCAGATAATAGTTTTTGGTTGTAGTCATTGTAATCTTTCTCTACTTTACCAGTATCTGGATCAGTTCAGTCTGGTGTAGTAGCATCATCAATAACTGTGAATAAACGATATAAAGAAATTTTTCCAGTTTCTTTATCAATCTTTACTTCACACTTATCTCCTGCATAAGCTTCGTGAGTTTCATCTATAGATGCTGTTTCTTTCTCATAAGCTTTCTTCATAGCATTTTCTAAAGAAGCTATAACAACATCTTCAGTTACTTCTCTAGCATCTGCTATTTCCTTGATAATTTCAAGTAATTGATTATTTTTTTCCATATTTTATCCTTTATTAAATAAAAGCACTCAAGGCGGCCGTTCCGTCTTGAGTGGTATATTTATTATACAGATAAATGCTAATTTTTACAATTTTCTTTATTTAGCAGAAAATTGAATAATAATTTCTGCTTCTACTAATAGAGCATCAATACTTACAGTAATAGGTGCACCAGCAGATGTTTGAGTTACTTTAACTCTGTCATCAGTGCCTGATAGAAAGGCATTATTACCTATGGTAATCTTCCAAAAAGATAACGCCACTCCGGGGTTTACTGACCCTATGGCAGAAAAGTGTTGATGACGTTTAGCTCTAGTGCTACCAGCATTAGGGAATGATACTCCCTCTGTTTTAAATGTTACTTTATAACCTTGTACACATGCACAAGAAACAATTGGTGCAACAGCAGCAATAGTTGATGCGGGAATTAATATTTTTAATAATTTCATAGTTTCTTAATTATATATAGACATTCGTTTATATAAATAAAAAAAGAGTGTGCTTAAAGCAACACTTCTTTTTATTTAAAATCGGTTAAATAGATTGAAATTTAGAATTCTATCTAACTCTAAGTTTTAGAAAGGAGGTTGAATAATTACAATTCAAATACAGAAATATAATTTACAAAACCGTTTTATCAATTAAGTGAATAACCTTATGATAAGCCATCAAAAATTAGACAACGAATGAAATGCGAAAATTAAATAGAAAGTTAAATTATTGAATGAATAGTTTATTGCGATTCCTAGTTCCTCACCAGGTCAATTAAACTAATAGACAATGATTTGTAACAAGATCTACACCTAGTTCCTCACTAAGTAAGGTCTTGCATAACACTAATCCAAACCGGCTCCTCGCCGTAAAATTCAGACCATTCTATCAAGTGTTATGCACTTATATTATATAGTCATTTTTCCAAAATAAAATATAACTTGAAAATATACATTAAAAAATAGAATACTACGTATTCTATTTTTTCCTAACAAATTTTAGCAAAGGTTGGTTCTTGTGTGTTTTTGGTGTTTTTACCACATATTTTTTATATAATTTAAGAGTTATGGAAAATCAAAATATTAAACAAAAAACAAAAAGAGATGGCTTAATTCTTTTGCTAATCTTTAGCATTGTTTTGATCGTAATGGCAGCAGCATCAATTGTTGCTTTTGCTGTATGTTCTAGTGCAATATCGCAAGCATTCCATGGTGGAGCTACTGGTCCTAAATCATTTTTAGTTCCAGCAATTCCATATATTGTAGTTTTAGTGCTATTGCTACTTGTGGGTGCAGCAAATATAGTTTTTTCTATCATCACTGCAGTCAAGGCAAAATCAGCAACATATGTTGGTTCTGCAGGATTAACAAGAGCAACATTCATTATCCTACCTATTGTGGCTGTTTCATTACTTGTGGTAGCAGCAATAATTTGTGCTATAGATCTATCAGTAATTACAGCTGGTGCTGGTTCAAAAGAAGAATTAATTAAGATTGTTGATGGCAACCTAGACAACATGATGGCATGAATTGCTGTTTCTGGCGGAACTATTTGTGCTGTAGGTATACTACAAACAATCTTCTGCGCAATTAACTTACGCGGAAAGAAAAAACAAGCCGAAAGAGCTTAATTAGCTATCTATAACAAAACTAGGGTTTACCCTAGTTTTTCTTTTATTTTAGATATATAATTTAAGAGTTATGGAAAATCAAAATATTAAACAAAAAACAAAAAGAGATGGCTTAAAGACGCTACTAATTGTTAGTATTATCCTAACAGCTGTTGCTGCAGGATCTATTCTTGCATGCGTTATAGCGTCAGAAGTAACCGTAATACCAACAATTAAGGCCGCATTTGCTGGACAAGTACCTGTTACAGCAGCAACATATGTAATTCCTTACATCCCTTGAATGATCTTCTTTGTGATGTTAGTTGGTATTGGTATAGTTAATATCATCTTCTCAATTAAAACCGCAGTTAAAGCACAACATGCAACATATGTTGGATCTGTAGGCTTTACTAGAGCAACATTCATTATTCTGCCTATTATTGCAGTATCAGTATTCGTAGTTGGTCTTGCTTTAGGTACATGAAACTTTGTTGAGACTATGTTATTAACATATGGACCAAGCCCAGACCAAACTGGAGCTGCACTAATTGAAGCAATAGAATATATTGATCTTTGAGTTAGTTTAGCTGGTGGTATTATTTGTGCAGTTGGTATTCTACAAATTATCTTCTGTGCAATTAACCTTGGTGGTAAGAAGAAACACTCAGCTCAAGCTTAATTAGCTATCTATAACAAAAACTAGGGATATCCCTAGTTTTTTCTTTAGATAAAAATTAGTGCAAATTTGTCTATATATATATATATAACTAATATATTAAACGGAGATAATTATGAGTAAGAAAAGAATATTATTTTGAGCTACAAGTTTAATTCCTGTGGCTGCAACAGTAGGAAGCTTAGCTTCTTGTTCTTGCAATGATGCTAACCAAGGTGAGTACCTTATAGAGCCAAGTACTGACAAACGAGAATTTAAATTAGAAAGAGTTAGATATGAAGATCTCTCACAATATGGAGAATATTTGTTTTCTATAGATGGATTTAAATTAAAAAACGGTACATCTAAAGGTAAATGACATATATCAGCCAAATTAGTTGTTGGTGATGATGTTATTTCTCTTTCTTTAAAAGAGAAAATGCTTAGAAGAGATGGCAAATTAAGTTTTACTTTGTACTCTGAAGAATGAGATGAATTAATTGCAATAAGTGGTAGTGACACTCCTTATGAGATTAAGGATTTATCTGTTAAACATAACGGTAAGGAATTAATTAGAGATGGATCTGGCTATACTACTCTAATTCAAACAACATTAGTTGGACCAAATGCATACAGTGAGGACCAATTTACTGGTAATTTAAGCGATATAACCCCTACTGTACAAATGAATATTCCTACAGGAGATAATACTGATTCTAGTTTTATATTATGCAACACAAATAATGATTTTGATGTTGAAGATATTGCAGTCGAAGCTGCGCCTATTGATTCTAGATTCCCTGGAACATTCTCTAATTGAAAACTAAATGTGTGTGATACTCCTTATCATACTTACTATTTAACTACAACTTGTACTTGAACAGAAGTGTACTATTCTGATTCAATTTTCACAAACCTTGCTTTTAGAGTAACAAACAAAAATGACTCAAGTATTGTTTATTACGAAAATGATGGTATTTGAGATGAAAACGAATTTGTCTTCTTATTAGTATGGGCAGGAGACTAACAATTAAAGAATTTGATTTCTCTAAATTTGATTTTAAATTACTAAAATCTGAAAGACGTGATTTTATAAATAAATTCTATGTTTTTCAACAAAGACAAAATCAGAGACAAAAAATGTTTGCCTCTGTTTTTAATTTAATATCAATTGATAATTTGAAGAATACACACGACAAGAATAATGCGATGATGGAATTATTAAATAGCGTTTGCAAAAATTTTGAAAATATAAAAATAAATATTGAAACTATCTTGAATTTTAATGCAATAATATTTGATGATGACCCCTCAATTGGAAAGGGGTTAAGACAAAACCAAAATTATATTTTTTCTCGTTCTAAAGAGATGAAACTGATGCCTAAATTAATTTTTACTCCCCCTCCACCAAACGAGATTAAAACTGCTCTTTTGCAACTTTGTAAATCTTTTAATAAAGAATGAAGCAGGCCGGATATCAATAAATTATATTTAATCCCTATTTTCTTTGATGATTTTGTCTTAATTCATCCTTTTACAAACGGTAATGGAAGGGTAGGCAGATTGTTGGCTACCGTTTTGTTTCTACAAGCTGGCTTTTCTGTTTTTAAATATGTTTCCCTAGAAACAGAAATTAATAAGAGACGTAATCTATATCATAGGTCATTACATAGAACAAATGATGGTTGATACGAAAACAAAAATGACTACTGACCTTTTGTTTTAAATATGTTATTAACTCTTCAAGATGCCTACAAAGAGTTAGATAGAAAGTTTATCATTGAGGGTAATAAACTAAATCACAACCCTCAATGATTAGAAACAGCATTGTTGTATAGCATTATCCCTTATCGTGTAAATGATATAGTTAGTGCTTTACCAGACTTTTCTACTGATCTAATTCAACAAACTATTGATAAATTAGTATCAGAAGGTAAATTAGCTAAATTATCTCCTGGAAACATCTATAAAAGTCTTATTTGAGATAAGAAATAATTCGTTTCTATTCATAGATTTATGTTTATATAATATAAACATAAGGAGAAAATATGGCGAAAAGAAAATATGGTTATATTACTAACAAAGAACGTAATAAACGTGTTAGACAAAGTAACCAAACCTATGGCTTAAGAAAGCTATTTATAACACTAGCAGTTGTTGCTCTAGTTGTTTTAGTTGTATTTGCAATTGCTTCACTAGTGCAAGTTGCAGATGTTATTAAGCAACACGAGGTGTCTAGAGGATCTGATTGAGATTTAATTGAACAATTGTGTAATGAAATACCATTATCATTATTTCATTGATCAGATACAGATGCTGGCCACTACGTAACACTATCAGGCTTTGGCATTTTCATGTCAGTTTGAGCTGTTGTTACAGTTGGATTATCAGTAGTTGCTCTAATCTTTGTATTAGCAATGAAATCACCTAAAGCTGCTAAGGCTAACCTTAACAGACTTGAATCAGCAGCATTATCAGGTAAAAAACTTGAAAAACACGCTAATGCTTCTGAAGTTTACCGTGAAAGATTGACAAATACAGACAAACTTAAAAAATACGGTAAAGCTCCTAAATAAGCCACAAAAGCCAGGTTGAACCTGGTTTTTTATTATTACTTGATTAAATTAAAAAGTAGGTAAACCTACTTTTTATATTGAATTTCGAAATAGTCTAATGGCTTTTTAAATTCCTCTTGACATTTTAGACAGACATCAATAAGTTTAGTTTTGTCGGTTTTTCATTTTGACAATCCTTCATAATATTGTGCTTTTATCTTATCAAACACAATAAAAGGTACAATGTTATTTTTTAAGCATTCTCTAAACATAATTAATCTACCTACCCTACCGTTTCCATCTTGGAAAGGGTGAATACATTCAAATCTATAATGAAATTCTAATATTTCTTCCAGTGTTTTATCCTTGATACTATTGTATCAAGATAATAAATTATTCATTGCTTCAGGCACTAATTTAGGTGCTGTTGTTTCCTTACCACCAACCTGGTTCGGAAATTCTTTATATTCACCCACATTAAATCATTCTTTTTGTGCTTGAGATGTGTTGCTTTTCAAAACTCTATGTAATCTTTTAATTAATTTTTCGTCTAATGGATATGACATTGTATCAAGCAAGATATCAAAGCATGTAAAGTGATTTTTGGTTTCAATAATATCATCAACATTGGTATTTTTACTAGTTGGGCCTAAAGTATTAGTTGTATATAAACTTTGCGTTTGTTTTTGTGATAGCTGACTACCCTCAATTTTATTTGAGTTATAAGCTAGATTAACTTGTATTCATTCATATATTCTGCCAGCTAATTTAACTTTTCTCTCTTGTAATAATCAATATAAAATATTGTTACCAACACTGACAGAGTTGCTTCTTTCTGGTTTTACAGCATCTTCTGGTATGAATCACACACCACCCACCAATCTTGCGTTGGGAATTCTTCTTAATTCACAATAATATCTAACAGTTCTAGGGCTGATAGATCATTTTTTTGCTATTATCTCAATATTAACAAATTTCATAGCCAAAAGATTATACATTAAATTTCTTTAATCGGCAAAAAAGTTTTTACAAAAAATAATATTGCCGATTAAAATAAACAAAACAAAAAACTAGAGATTAACTCTAGTCTTTTCATCATGGTGGAGATGGTGGGAATCGAACCCACTTCCATCTAGCACCCAAAATAAGCTTCTACAGTTTAGTTTGAATTTCTAGCTTCATCTATACTCTTGTGTAATCAAACAAACACGGTATAGACATAGCTAATGAGATTCATCTATTTTATTAGCATCAATAGATATATTAATCTTTAAACAATAGCAACAAAGACAAAGATTAAGAAGAGTTTGTTGTTAGCTAGGTTAAACTAGGCTAAAGCGTAGTTGTAGTTAGCTTGTTGAAGTTTGTTAGCCATGAAAGCTTCTTCAAGGTTAACATTTTCAGAGTCTGCACGTTGACAGCCTTGAGCTATAAGGGGCTAACCCCACTGCCACTTAAATCAGATATGCTAGATGTCGAATCCAGTGCATCCCCATTTAGTGGTAGGTGTATTATACAACAATTAATAAAAAAGCAAGGATTAACCTTGTTTTTTGTTGATTTGGAAGATCTTCATACCATATTCTAGCATTGGTTTCAACATATCCATGTTAGCTTTATAGTAGTGTGATTGACCTATTTTTTCTACTACGATAAGCTTATTTGTTTCCAATTTAGTAATATGGAATGATAAAGTAGGTTGAGAAATATGGAATTCAGCTAATAACTCTTTTCCAGAGATATTAGGATTGTTTCAAATCTTATCAAAGATCTCAAATCTTGTTTTATCACTTAATGTTTTGTGAAGTTTTACTATTTGTGTTGTTGTCATTTTATTCACTCAAAAATTATAGGTTAGACATTAGTATATTTATAGGTTAATACATAGATATATATAAATGTAAATCAATGCTTATTTTATTTGCAAAAAAGCTCACTTTTCGCGCGCAAATACAAAAGTAATCTCTCAAGTTATACCAATATATAAATATATTGGTATAAAAAAGTTTATTAAGTTATAATTTTTGTATGTTAAACAAGGACATAATTATCAGTTCTGAGTTTATTACTTTGGCCCAACTTCTTAAGTTTGGAAATGTTATAGATTCAGGTGGAAAAGCAAAAGAATTTCTTGCTTCCAACACCATTTTGGTTAACGGTGTTGCTGATAATCGTAGAGGAAGAAAACTCTATCCAGGTGACACTATTGTCATCAATAATGACATTTGTTTAACATTAAGTAAAAATTAACAGGTAAAAATATGGCAGAAGAACAAAAAGTTAATAATACTGAATATGACGCTTCCAATATTAAGATTTTGGAAGGTCTTGAGGCAGTAAGAAAAAGACCTGGTATGTACATCGGTTCTACCGGTGTAGATGGTCTTCACCAACTTATTTGGGAAATTGTTGATAACTCAATCGACGAATGTATGGGTGGCTATGCTACTCGAGTTATCGTTACTCAAAAGAAAGATGGTGCCATTGTCGTAGATGATGATGGTCGTGGTATCCCAGTAGATATCCACCCAAAAACAAAAAAATCAACTGTAGAAACAGTTTTAACTGTTTTACATGCTGGTGGTAAATTTGATAATACATCTTATAAAATTTCTGGTGGTTTACACGGTGTCGGTGCATCGTGTGTTAACGGTTTATCAGAATACATGAAAGTATGGGTAAACCGTAACTATGAAACTCACTTTGTAGAATTTAGAAATGGTGGACATGCAGTTAAACCATTAGCTGTCATTGGAAAGTCTAAAGACAAAGAGCATGGTACAACCATTGAATTTGTTCCAGACTTTACAATTATGGAAAAACTTCCTTATGAAGATGAACGTATTGTTGCAAGAATGAAACAACTTGCATTCTTAAATAAGGGTGTTAGATTAATTTATAAGAATGAAAAGACTGACCAAAAATATGAATGATTATATGAAGGCGGTCTAAATGAATATGTAGCTGAACTTAATAGAGATAAAGATCCATTAGTTCCAGACATTATCTATGGAGAAGTTAGACAAAAAACTAAAGTTCCTAACGTTCTAGAAGAAACATTCTACGACATTAATGTCGAAGTTGCTTTCCAATATAACAAAGGTTATGCTAACTCTCTATATTCATTCTGTAACAACATTAACACTACAGAAGGTGGAACTCATGAAGAAGGGTTCAGACTTGCTTTAACCAGAATCATTAACAAAGCAGCTATTGAACGTAAGTTAATGAAAGATACAGATGACAAGTTAACTAAAGACGACGTTACTGAAGGTTTAGTTGCTATCTTATCAATTAAGCACCCTAACCCTCAATATGAAGGTCAAACTAAGAGAAAACTTGGAAATACTGAAGTTAGACAATTAGTTAATAGTGTAACTAGTCAAATTCTAGAAAAGTATTTACAAGAAAACCCTAATGAAGCAATGATGATCATCAAAAAGATCATGCTTGCTGCAGAAGCTAGAAAGAAATCGCAAGAAGCTAGAGAGATCACTAGAAGAAAGTCTCCATTTGAAACTGGAGGTCTTCCTGGTAAACTAGCTGACTGTTCATCTAGAGATTCATCAATCTGTGAGTTATATATTGTCGAAGGTGACTCAGCTGGTGGATCAGCTAAATTAGGACGTAATAGAGAATTCCAAGCTATCCTACCACTTCGTGGTAAGATTATCAACGTGGAAAAAGCTAAGACAGATAAAATCTTTGATAACCAAGAAATCCAAGCCTTAATTACTGCCATAGGTATTGGTGTTATGCCAGAAATAGACATGACAAAGATTCGTTACAACAAGATCATCATCATGACCGATGCCGATGTCGATGGTGCTCACATTCGTATCTTGATGTTAACATTCTTCTTTAGATATATGAAACCTTTAATTGAGCAAGGTCATGTCTTCTTTGCAAGACCACCTTTGTTCAAATACCAAGCTGGTAAGAGTGTTAAATATGCATATTCTGACCAAGAACTAGAAGACTTTAAGAAAGAAGCTGGTAACCAACGTTTCACTATTCAACGTTATAAAGGTCTTGGTGAAATGAATCCAGAACAACTATGAGAAACAACTATGGACCCAACTAACAGAACAATTGTTAGGGTTACAATTGCTGATGCAATTGAAGCGGACAAACAATTCAGTTTCTTGATGGGTGATGATGTAGCTCCAAGAAAAGACTTCATTAGAAATAATGCTAAGTTCGTTAAGAACATTGATGCATAAGGAAAGGAGTTTAGATTATGGCAAATGAAAATAATATTCGTGAACAACTAGAAAAATCTAAAGTTGATGAAAAAGAAATAGCCAAGGAATTACAAAACTCTTTCCTTGAATATGCAATGAGTGTTATCGTTGC
>JAZLIQ010000004.1:0-118490 GCA_045617465.1 Mycoplasmoidaceae bacterium
ACCTACAACCTACCGATTATGAGTCGGGGGCTCTAACCATTGAGCTAAAGATCCAACATGGTAGCAGGGGTGAGACTTGAACTCACGACACCCCGGGTATGAGCCGAGTTCTCTAAACCAACTGAGATACCCTGCCATCAATGGTCGGGAAGACAGGATTCGAACCTGCGACCCCTTGGTCCCAAACCAAGTGCTCTACCAAGCTAAGCTACTTCCCGATACATCTTTGTTAATTATACATATTATTTATATCTACACTAACAAAAATGTCTTTAAATGGCGCGCCTTGCAGGAGTTGAACCCACAACCTCTTGGTCCGTAGCCAAGCGCTCTAATCCAATTGAGCTAAAGGCGCATATATGGAGGTGACTGTCAGATTCGAACTGACGAATACGAAGGTTGCAGCTTCGGACCTTACCGCTTGGCTAAGTCACCATAAATATAAATAATATGTCTAATTATTATAATAGAAAACTACTTTTTGGGTAAATGTTTTATCATACTAGTCCAAATGTTACATGTATTACATACATGTAAAAGATTTGTTATTGAAAACTAAATCTATATAATGACCGTGTAAGAGAGACTCTTACAGAAAAGAGAGAGAAATGAAAAAAACGAAATTATTAATACCTATCATGGCCGTTGGTGCTACTGCTGCAGCAGTTACACCAATGTTGGTAAGCTGTGGAAATAGCAGTTTCGAGATTACGGGTGATGACATTTATGTCCCAACTGTAAAACCTTGAGAGGCTGGTGAATGAAATAGAGTAGATACAAACACTACGTATTTCAAACATGCAAAAGATAATCCTGATGTATTTGTACAAGACATTGCTTCTGATTTGTCTAGAAGAGTATATGATATTGTTCATGCTACTAAAAACGATACACAAGATGAACAATTAAGATCAGTTAATATTAAATATCAAATGTCTAATTTATCGTTTGATACATTTATAGTTGGTGATACACATGACCACGTTGGTGGTAAAGTGTCATACACTTTAAAAGGATCAGTTTTAATTGATTGTAAAAAGTTCCCTATAGAAATTTCTGGAAAAGATGGAAAAAGTTGAAAATTATCATACGTTAATCTTGAATCAATTGAACTAACTATGAAAAATGGTGCATTCTATGCAGATGTTCTAGATCCAACTAATTTTCCTCATAGTTGAAGTATTCAATTCAAATCTGGAACTGAATACCTAGGCCAAATTGATAATTGATCAGTTGATATCAAAGTTAAAGGTAAATATATTGGTACTCAACCATTTGAAACATTTAATTATGATGGCCAATATCATTATGACCCAAGTAATGGGTTACCAGTAGGTACTAGACATACTTTTGCCGAAGAATATCTATGAAGTACATATGATGCGCTATTTGGAACAATGGCTTATTCATATCACTTACAAGATATACACGTTAAGTAAGGCATAACGCTAAGTCATGAAAAAAACTAACAAAATAGTGCCTCTTGCACTTTGTGCAAGTGTTGCTATGGTTGCACCTATTACAATCTCTTGTAATAATCAACAAACATCAACTCATAAAGAAGATTTAGAATCGTTATACAAAAACGGTTATAAAAGACAAATAGAAGCTTTGCCTTCTACGACTTCTTTGACTGACCCAACAACTGTTTATTTAGAAGCTATTAATAAAAACCCAATGCTTCTAGCTGATGATGTTTTCGACTATGAGGGGAACTTTCCTCCCATTACTGAAAAAATACCAACTTTTGATGATACAAAAGGTAGTGTAACAGTTTCAGCAGCTACTGCTGATGTGAAAAATAAAACAATCACATATTCTAAACAAATAGCTGTCAAAGCACCACTATATTATGTTGATACACATGAGAGTGTAATAAAAGCTATAGTGGATTTAAACATAACAATTGATGTTGTTAATTTACCTGTAAATGTGTATGGTACTGGTTCTTTCGTTAAAGATGAAGTAGTAAACTACTATTGGTTTATGATAGCAGATAATGTTGCATTAGCTAAAGATGGTTGATCAATCATGATTGATGGTAAATATAACATTGATTTTGGTAGAACAACATCTGACGGTGATATATCATTGCAATTGACAAATAAAGGCGGCTATGCATGAGCTGTTTCATTATTAACATATCTTTTACCAAATGTTGTGTGTTATTTTAAAAACATCTCGAACATAGTAGAGGTTGAATATGAAACTAATTAATAAAATATTACCATTAGTTTGCGTAGCATCAACTGCAGCAATTACCGCACCTTTAACAACATCTTGTGCTCAGGCAAAATGATATTTTGCTGATATGAAAAAAATCGATGCTGGACAATATGAAAGAATCACCGATATTAAGAAGGCTACTGATTTTACAAATTTAGAAGATGCCCTAACCACATATCTAAAAGATATTGCAAACAATGATCAAATATATGCTGATGATGTATTTGAGTGATCACACAATATACTAGTATGAGTAGAAGGCAGAACATCTGCTGAATGAAAATTGTCTAATTTTACTGGTCAATGTGGTTTGAAAGCATCCAATATAAATATTGATGAAATGAAAATGTCATCAGAGTTTGATTTAGACATAAGTTTTAATGCAGTCAATTCAAACATCACATCAGAACCTTTCACATTAGATCTAAAACTTCATGGTTATATTAAAAATATAAAATTAGATATTAAATGTGAAACTGATGGCGATAACAACACTTGGTATATTACCACTAAGTACTTAAAGGGTTGAGTCGACCCTAGCAAAGATCCAACTAGATACGTAGATTTTTGAATGTTGCAACAAGACAAACATTGATCAATCTCATTTGATGGTGTTATCAATGCAAAAAATAAATCTATTCCAGACTTTGCTATTACTAACAACTTAAACGGTAACTATGACTACGCAGCTAATGATGTTACATCATTAACATTAATAGAAGCATTCTTCTCAACAATCTGGCATGAGTCAAAATACTTATCTCAAGCAAAACTAAAATAAAAATAGGATTCAATCCTATTTTTTTATTTGCTTATTCTTCTTTTAAAAACTTCAATAAACTAGGAAGTTTATAATCATTTGCTAATTTGATGAATTCTTCTTTTTTAAATAAACCTTTAGCAAACTCTTCAACATTTTTGTTAGTGAATAAGTCTTTCTTAATTGTTGCTATTTTATAGCAAAGTTCGCCTGAAGCTTTTCCATCAATGAATTTTTGTGCTTGAACAGTTGATAGTTGTGACAAGTTCTGGAAGATGTTAGCAAACGTTCCATACTTTTTAAGCATGTTAGCTGCTGTTTTAGGCCCAATACCCTTAACCCCAGGGAAATTATCAGACCCATCGCCAACAATCGCTTTAAAGTCCACAACTTGACTTGGCGTTAGCCCATAATATAAATTTCCAAAGTTAGATGGTTCATACTTAACAGTTTCACTAACACCAACCTTAAATAAGTTAACACTAGTTAATTCATTAACTAGTTGTAACATATCTTTGTCAGAACTAAAAACATCAACTTGGATTTGGTTATCATTCATTAATTTACAATAACTACCAATTAAGTCATCTGCCTCAAAACCTTCTTGACTTAGGTGTTTAATACCTAAAGCATCTAAGAAAGTGTTTACCATAGGTAATTGCACAAATAATTCATCAGGCATAGGTTTTCTATTTGCTTTATATTGATCTAACATTTCAGATCTAAACGTATGTTTAGCATGGTCAAAAGCAACAAACACATAGTCATATTGTTCACGTTTTAACAAAGTTAATACTGCCTTAGTAAATAAGTTAACAGCATTAGTAGGAATAAGATTATTAGCTTTGTAATAATCCAACATTTTAAATGTTGCTCAGTAAACTCTATAGATTAAAGAGTTGCCATCAATAACCATTGCCTTTTTCATTATTCTTTTACCTCGCTAATAATCTTATCAAGTCTTAAAGACTTGCCTGATTTAGATACCACCACAAATAAGTATTTTTCTTTTGCTAGTAGTGGTGCTTCATTAACATTGTCTAGAACATTGTTAAATGTTACTGCATCAGAAACAGTTAGGGTTTCATCTTCTAGAGAGATGAAAGCCATATTTGTTCCAGTTTTGGTTTTAATCTTTCTTACTGCCTTAATATAAACTAAAGTTTTATATTTGACATATGGTTGACCATTATCTCTAATGTAAGAAAGAGTTAAAGCTTCCTTTGCTATTTCTGGATTTGCTGTCTTAAGTTCCACAATTGGATGGGCAGCAAAAGCAATACCAAGAATATCAAATTGGTCTTGGTTTTCTTTCTTACTTGTTTCTTTATTATCTTGAATCTTAGTATAGACTATATTTGATAGATAACCATACTTGGGTGTGTATGTCTTAACAGCGTTAATGATTGATTCAAGACTGGCAACGATGGAACTACGGTTAGGTAATTCCTTACCAATAAAGCAATCAAAGCATCCTGCTTTAGCAATAATGTCTAGAGCAGACTTACCAACACCTGCTTTAACCAAATCTCTAATACAATCTTTGATTTCTTTTCATTCTTTAACTTGTTGTCTTGCTACTAGAATTTTTTCAATTCCTGCAGCTCCTATTCCTTTTAAGGAACTAAAGCCAAAGATGATCTTTCCTTCATAAATACTAAAGCCAACTTGACTGTGGTTTATATCTGGAGGTAAGATAGATATACCACTATTTTTAGCTTCAACTAAATAGTTAGCTACCTTACTTGTTGGGTTATACGATAGTAAGCAAGCATAGAATTGGTTTGGATAATAAGTTTTTAAATATGCAAGTTGGTAACTTACCAAAGCATAAGCAATAGAGTGGCTATGGTTAAAACCATAACTTGCAAACTTTAACAAATAGTTAAAGATTTCTTTAGCTTTGTTTTCGCTATACCCATTCTTGATTGCGCTAGCAATAAAGTCTTTCCCAATTGATTCTAGTTTATCTAATTTCTTTTTAGAAATTGCACGTCTAACAATATCTGCTTCAGCTAATGATCAGTTAGCAACCAAACATAAAGTTTGGATAACTTGTTCTTGATAAATGATAATACCATAAGTTGGTTCAAGCACTGGTTTTAGTCTGTCATCAATGTAATCAATCTTGCTTGGGTCCTTTTTATTTTTCAAATAAACAGGAATGTTAGCTTGTGGTCCTGGTCTAAATAAAGCCGAAGCAATTGAAATATCTTCAATTGATTTTGGTTGAATCTTTCTTACAACGTTTGTCATTCCAGGAGATTCGAGTTGGAAGATTCCTAATGTATTACCTAAACATAGTTGTTTAAAGACTTTTTGATCATCTAAAGGGATTTGATTAATATCAAATGTTTTCTTAGCATGTTTGTTAATTTCATCAACACAATCATTAATGATACTTAGGTTTACTAAACCTAATATATCCATTTTGATTAGTCCAACTGGTTCTACATACTCCATAGAGTATTGGATAGTGTTTATACCTTCAGCAGATAATGTTGTTGGCACTACATCATGTAGTGGTTGATTGCAAATGACAATTCCTGCAGCGTGCGTGCCAATTTGTCTTGGCATGCCCATGATAAATCTGGCTAGGTCAAATAGTTGTGGATACTTCTTTTCATAGTCTGCCACAACTTTCTTTTCTTTGATAACTTCATCAAGATCTGTATCAAACCAATCAGAAATTGATTTACAAATCATGTTGACAATAGATAAATCTATATTTAAAATACGCGCGATATCTCTTATAGCTGTTTTAATCTTAATCTTTTGAAAAGTAATGATGTGTCCAACTTTATCTTGGCCATACTTACTAAATAAGTAATCAATGACTTCTTGTCTACGATTATCCATGAAGTCTATATCAATATCTGGTTTTGTTTGACGATGAGAGTTTAAGAATCTTTCAAAGATCAAACCATATTGTAATGGATCAATATTAGTGATCTCTAACACGTATGATACTAATGATCCAGCAGCTGAACCTCTACCAGGTCCAACCATAATATTATTTTGCTTTGCAAAAGCAACATAGTCTTGAACAACTAAGAAGTAGTCATCAAATCCCATCTTATGAATAATATCTAATTCATACTTGATTCGTTCAATGTACTTTTTATTTACTTTTTCTCCAAAACGTTTAATTAAACCTTGACGACAACGTTCTTGTAATAACATTGCAGAATTCTTTTTAGGATCAAACTTAACAAAGAAATTTTCTTTGTTAAGAGGAATGTTTAGATTTATTTCATTTAATAATTTATTTGTTCTAGTTATTTGCGCATCAGAAAAGATTTTATGCGCTTGTGTATCATCTAACAAATACTTGCTTGCTGTCTCTTTGTCGTCTTGTATGTCATCATACAAACAGCCCTTATTAATAGCTAATAATGCTTTATATTTAGAAAAATCGCTTTTAGAGACGAACAAAGACTCATGGATAGCCAAGTCCTTATCTGCGATTCAGCTTTTGCAACCAGCAGGCTTATTTTGGCTAATAACAACAACATGGTCATCAACAAAGTCGGCAAGTTCTCATTTTTTATTGTGGTTGATAGCTGAAGACAGTTGACATAGTGATATATATCCTTTATAATCACGCACAAGCAACACATACTCGTCCTTATTTACACGCACACTTAAACCAATCACTGGTTTTAGTCCTGCAGCTAGTGCTTTAGTATAAAACTCTAAAGCTCCATACATTACATTAACATCTACTAAACAAACATATTCTTGTTTGTTATCAATAGCATGTTTAATAATATCATCTATTGATATAGATGATAAAGCCATACTATAGTGTGAACGTGTCTTAATGTTTGTATACATATTTTCTTTTACTATTTATTACGTACGGGAAGATTTCGTTTTAGATATTCGCGTATGTCATTAACCATTTGACGCATCTCACGACGCTTGTAAATAGTTACACCGGCAGCAAGTTTATGACCACCACCATGATATTTTTCTGCAATTTGGTTGATTGGTAACTTGTTGGATCTAATAGATCCCTTTCATTGTTTTACCACATCATCATAATAGAATGTGAACCAGATGTTCATGTTTCTGATATTTCCTAAAACATGAACCATACTCATTCTTAATTTAACACCGAAACGATCAAAAGAGTTTTTACCTAGCTTTGCTCAAGCCATTCCTAACTCTTTATCATAGTGTGCTTTTTTAAGCACATAAGATGAGAAACGCATTTGGTTTACATCTTTTAAATAGATTGCATCATGAACCTTTTGACGGTTGCATCCTTTTTCTACAAGTTTACTTGCAATTGCATAAGTCTTTGGTGTAACTGATGGATAAAGGAATCTTCCTGTATCAGTTAATAATCCTGCGTATAAACAATTACATGTAGGAATTAAAATTGCATTGTAATCTCATTCGAACAGTAGTTCGGCAATCATTTCTGCTGTTGCGCAATATGAGTCATCAACTCATTCAAAGTCTGCAATGGTTTCTAACTTAGGATGGTGATCAATTCTGATCAACTCACGACAGAAGTTGTGTCTACCAGTTCAAATTCTACTTGAGTTAGCTGTATCAAGAATAATTCCTAAAGAATTAGCTAGAAATTCATTAGGTACATGTTTCTTATCAAAGTAAAAATAGTTACTTTGGAATTGACTTGATAAAGTATCTAGTCCAATAATTTGAACATTCTTATTAGGATACTTTGCTTTTAAAAAGTATTGTAATCCATAAGATGAACCTAAAGCATCAAGGTCAGGAAGTTCATGGAAAAAGATAGCAATATTATCATATTGTTCAATTTTCTTTACAATTGTTTCCTTGATTGCTATCATTAGATAAACTCCTTCTTGATGTATTTTGCTAATACTCGATTATAAATCGTATCTATTAATAATAGTTCTTTTTCTAATGCTTGTGCTTTTTCTACATTTGGTTTAGTTGTAGGGTTTGCAGGAACAAACATGCTACAAGCATCAGGGTAAGGAAGGATAGATATATTATAAGTTTTCTTTTCTTCTGCTAAGTTTATAATTTCCATCTTATCATAAGTTAGCAATGGTCTTAATACCATTGTGTTGTCTAAGACGGAAGAAATGGTTGCCATACTTTCAATAGTTTGACTAGCAACTTGTCCTAAGGATTCTCCTGTAGCTATTGCATCATAATGTTGTGTTTTACACAAGTGTTGTGCAATCCTAAAGAAGTATCTACGCATAATAGTTATTTGATAACTATGGTTTGTAATGTGAGCAATTTCATGTTGTAAATCTGTAAACTTACAAGTGTAAAGAATTGGTTTTTCTATTCTTCCATCAACAGTAATTTGCTTAATTAAAGTTCTAACTTTGTTCTCTGCAGCTTTAGATGTATGAGGAGGAGAAACAAAAGTTAGAAAGTCTACATGGAAACCTTTTTTCATTAATAATGAAGCAGCAACAGGAGAATCAATTCCTCCTGAAATTAACATCAAAACTCTACCATTAATTCCCAAAGGGAATCCTCCACAGCCTTTAACTTTGTTAAAGTAAACAATGAAGCAATCTTCTTTGATTTCAACATTTACTTTTAAATCTGGTTTGTGAATATCAACAGACAAATTCTTAAAATTTTTAAGAATGAATCCACCTAGTTGTCTAGAAAATTGCATTGAATCAGTTGGGTACTTTTTATCATTACGTTTAGTAAAGACCTTAAAAGTTTGCTTTTTGTTTTCGATGTTTGCTTTTAAAAAAGCATGTAATTTATCTAGATCTCTTTTAATTCCATATCCTTCAATAACAAAAGCAATTCCCGGTGTTGCCTTTACAATATCAAATACCTTTTGGTATTTTGTTTTAGCAATATGAGTAATAGTCATTGAATCATATTGTTTAATGATTTTAATTGTTTTAAAATCAGATAGAGAACGGCGAAGGTTGTTATATAAACAACGAACAAACTCTTTGCGGTTTTTACCTTTAAGAGTTAGTTCGCCATATTTGATGTATATTAATTTGTTTACTATAGTAGTTCTACTTCTTTTAATCATTTTCTATCTTCATCAGTTATTTCAGGAGAAATACCTGTCTTAATATATTTTTCGTATCATGCACGAGCTGGAACAATTGCTTTTTGTTCAAATTTCTTTACATCACTGAAACCAAATTTTCTCATGACCACTTCGTGGCCTTCTATTTTAAAGTTTTCAGGGTGAGCATAATCTTGTGTTGTTAAGAAACAAACAGCAAACATGCCTGTGTTTATCTTTCTTAGATAAAGATACAAACCAAGTTGGTATTTATATTCTTCAGAGATTTTAAATTTACCATCATGATCATATCAAGATAATTTCTTAGCTCCAGGGACTTTTACTTGAGGTGTTCCATCTGGATTCTTTTGCATGTGTAACAAACCTTTTTGAGTTTTGTAAACAAAAGAATCAATAGATGTAGTCTTTACTTCAAGCATTGGATTACCAGTTGAATAGTCTACTATTCCATAATCATTTACTGGTTCACCATCTGGAATACCACCGAAGACTTTATCGATGTCTTTAAAGACATCCCATTTAACTTCACTAGGAACATAATCTTTAAACTTAATATTAAGTTGTTGACTAACATAATCCCTAACTTTAGGTTCAACATACATTCCTAGTTTAGCTAATGTAGGATCAATAGGTTCAGAATAAATTCCCACCATCATACATCACACTTTTAGTGGTGATGTATATTTGTTTAAACCTAAAACAGAAGATAGTCTAGTTCCTGTAATCTTTTTAAACTTTCAACTATCTTTCATGTAATCTTTTGATAATTCAAAATGATCACCTTTAATAACAAAGTCTTTATTTAATTGTTTAATAAATGGCATAAGTATATTTTTAGTATTATATACTAAAAATATTTACTAAAGTAACTTAGTGTCTTTCAATTCAACTACTTTACCTTTTAAGTAGTTTAAGATACCTGCATCGGTCTTAAAATTAAACTTTAGTTTATAAGCAACCAATGCTTGAGATTTGTAGTTTCAAATCTTTTTAATGTTAGCTGAAGTGTATTTTTGTTCACCAACAAGTGGGTGACCAATAAAAGCTAGATGTGCTCTGATTTGGTGAGTACGTCCAGTTAATAATTCTACTTCTAGTAAACTAACATCTTGCTTTTGATCATATTTCAATACTTTATATTTAGTAGCAATTGGCTTAGCATCTTTAGATGAAGTATTACTTATCTTAACGATGTTAGCGTTTTTTGCTTTAAATCAGAAAGCTTCAAGCAATTGTGATTGTTGAGGCATCTTGCCATGAACTAAACATTGATAGAATTTGTCGATTTCACGATCTTTTATTTTTTGAGATATGATCACAGATGCTTCATGATTCTTAGCAATCATTATTAGTCCTGTCGTATTGAAATCAATACGATGAACTAAACAAGGAGCAAATTGATTTTCTTTTTTAGGATCTCATTTGCCTTTGGAAAACAAATATTTTTTAGCTCTGTTGATTAGTGTGTCTGCTAACTTTTGATCTTCATCATTGACTAAAAGTTTTTCTGGTTTATTGACAACAAGAATGTTTTGGTCTTCATAAACAACTTCCAGTTTGTCTTTTGCTAGTTTTCAGTTATCTTTTTGATTAGATTCAAGGCTATTAATTAAGAATACCTTAATTTCATCATCTAATTGTAAACGATAATCAAACTTAGGTTTCTTACCATTAACCTTAACTTTATTTGTTCTGATTGCCTTAAAAATGGCACCTTTTGACAAGTTGGGAAATAGCTTCATCAAGAAGTTATCTAATCTAATGTTTGTATCGTTTTGTTTAACTTTAATTATTTCCATGATCTAAATAGAAGGCAACAATACTTGCTGCTACTGAAGCATTTAATGATTCCACCTCTTTATTTAAAGGAATCTTAATAATAGTGGAGCATTGGTTAAGAACATTGTTTGGTAAACCTTGTCCTTCATTACCAATCATAAAGCAGTTGTTTGTTTTTTGATGATAGTTAAAGATATCAATTGCTCTATCATTATTAGCCATAGCTAATAAGTTAATTTTATTTGTCTTAATAAATTGCAAGAAATAATCAAATGAATTAAACTTTTCTACTTGCATTTTAAAGACATATCCCATTGATGATCTAATTACTTCAGGATGATAAATATCACAACAATTTCCTACAAGGAAAATGCCTTTGATATTAAAACCTAAACAGCTTCTAATAACTGCTCCTAAATTATGAGGGTTTTGTAGGTCATATAAAGCAATATAATTTGCTTTTTTATCATAGATAATTTTGTTCTTTTTAGGACGGAAAACACAGATAATTCCATCTGGTGTTTTTAGTCCAGAAACAGAGTTAAAAAGTGATGGTGAACAAAGATTAATTCTATCATTAAACTTATGTAATAATTTCTTGTTTTCCATTAAGAAATCATTAGTTACAAAGATTGCTTCAATATCTTTAGAATCTATGGATTCTAGAACTGTTAAGAAAATCTTTTTTGTTTCAATAACAGCTAGATTTTCTTTCCTACGTTGTTTAGAATCGCTTAGTAGTTTCTTTACTCATTTAATAGATTTGTTGGTAAATGAATCAATCTTTTTCATATATTTATAATAATATTATAAGTATGAAAGTATATGACATAGCAATAATTGGTGGTGGTCCTGGTGGACTTTATGCTCATTATTATGCTAATCAAAAAAAGTTGTCTTCAATTTTAATTGAAGCAAATAATGAACTTGGTGGTCAACCAACTATTTTATTTCCTATTAAAGCTATTCATGACTATCCTGGATGAGAAAGCATCCAAGCTAGTGAATTAATGAATGACTTCATTAAGAAAGCTAAATATCCAGATATTGTTTTAAATACGTCTGTTATTAAAATTGAACAAGATAATGATTGTTATCGTTTGGTAACTAACAAAGAACCAATCTTTTCAAGGTTTGTAATCATTGCTACGGGTGGTGGATTCTTTAAATTCAATAAGATTGCAGGTCTTGAATCTAACAAGATTCACTACGTAGTAAAAAACTTAAACGATTACAAAAACAAAAAAGTAATCATTGCAGGTGGTGGTGATGCTGCCTTAGACTGGGCATCCGAAATTTTAAAACGTAAACTAACTAATGATTTATCAATAGTTCATCGTCGTGATGAATTTAGAGCGGTTAGAACTAAAATAGATTGTCTAAAAGATTACAAATATAAAACTTATATGAACAAAACTTCTAAGGTTATTGCAAGCAATAAACTTGAAATAACTGATAACAAAACAAATAAAGTAGAAGTTTTACCTTTTGATTATTTAATTGTTCAATATGGTCAAACATATTCATTGCAAGACAATCAATTATTAAAACCTTTTAACCTTGATTTACAAAATAGAATTAAGGTAAATGAACATGGTAGAACAAACATGGGCGGCATTTATGCCATTGGTAATGTTGCTAGTTACAATGACAAACCTAGATTAATCCATGTTGCTGTCTCTGATGCAAAGAAAGCAATTGATGATATTTTAAATCATGAATAAGTTAATTGTTATAGTTGGACCAACATCTTCACATAAATCAGCTCTTGCTTTAAAAATAAGCAAGATGCTTAATTATCCTTTAGTGAATGCTGATGCATTCCAAGTTTATAAAGAACTAAATGCTGGAACAAATAAGATGGATAAAGATACCATTAAAAACACACCGGTTTACTTAATGGATTGCATTTCCATTTATGATGAATGAAATATTAAAGAATTCCAAACTCAAGCTAAGAAAATCTTAGCCGACATTTATAAAGCTAAACAAATTCCGATTATTGTTGGTGGTAGCAACCTATATGTTGATGCATTAATTAAAAACTACGATTTATCTTCTAGTTCTAAAAGAACTAATAGTTATGAAGATATGAATAACGAACAACTTCATAAACTATTAGAAAAATTAGATCTAGCTGAAGCAAAGAAAATTCCAGCCAACAACCGTAAGCGTGTTGTTCGTGCTTTACAAATAATTGATGAAACAGGAATGACTAAAACATCTAAAGATGTTCAAAGACAAAAATATTATTATGATTGTTTAGTTATTTATATGGATGTAGAAAGATCTAAACTATATGAAACAATCAACAACCGTGTTCTAGAAATGGTTGAACAAGGTTGAAGGCAAGAAGTTGAACAACTAATCAAAAAAGATAAAGATGTTATGAAACTTAATGCTTTAAAAGCATTAGGTTATCATGAAGTTTATGAGGCAATTAAAAATAAAACTTCTATTAATACTGATTTAATTGCTCAAAAAACTAGAAGATATGCAAAGAGACAAGTCACATGATGTAAACATCAATATCCTAAATTGTTTTCTTATCATGGATCAATGGATGATGATCTGTTAAGAAAAACAATACAGGAGTTTATTAATGACTAGGTCTCTGTATATCCATATTCCTTTCTGTAAAAAGTTTTGTGCTTATTGTGATTTTGTTAAATGTATTTACAACAAAGATAACGTAGACAAATACATAGATTTAGTTTTAAAAAAACTAAAAAAACAAAAATATGAAACTATTTATTTAGGTGGAGGAACGCCTAATTATTTAACTGATCAACAACTTGAAAAATTATTAAAACCACTTTCAAAATGTTTGTCTAAAAATTATGAGTTTACTATTGAGTGCAATCCTGAATTTGTAACAAATTCACAAGCTAAAATCTTACACAAATACAAGGTGAATCGTGTTTCATTGGGTGTTCAAACACTTGACCCCGTCTTGCTAAAATCAATGAATCGCGTCAACCATAAATTTATGGTTGCGCAAGCTATAAAGACATTGCAAAACAATAAAATCACCAACATTTCTTGTGATTTAATTTATGGTTTTCAAAAACAAACAAATGAATCAATTAAAAACGATATTGATTTTCTAATTGCTAACAAAGTTAAACATATTTCTTGCTATTCACTAGAAATCAAAGAAAATACAATTTGAGGAAAACAAAATTACAAAGTTAATGGATTAGAAACTGAAGATCACTTAAAATTCATTATTGATTATTTGAAACAACTTAACTTTGTTAGATATGAAGTTAGCAATTGAGCTATAAGTTCAAAATATCAATCTAGACATAATGTGTCTGTTTGAAAAACAAATGATTGAGCAGCAATTGGTTTAGGTGCTCATGGTATGGAAAACAAAACTTTATATCATTATGAAGGATCTGTTCTTGATTGAAAATTAGTAAAAGAAAAACTATCAAACTTTGATTTATACTACCAAGTCTTTATGATGGGATTGAGATTAAAAGAAGGATTAGATTTATCTAATCCCCTACATAAAAAAGCATATCAATTCTTCAAAAAGAGAACAGATCAAGACTTACTAATTAAAAAGAATAAAAAAAGAATATGATGCAAAAACATTAATTTATTAGATAATTTTTTAGTTAAATTGAATGAATATGAAAAGAAGTAAATTATTATTAGCAACTCCATGCGTAGCTTTAGCTACAATAACACCAGTTTGTGCTTGTTCACAAACAACTGAAGCTCAAAATATAGTTGATGCTATTTTTGGACCGTTAGACATTAAGGCTAATGAAATCAGTTCTTTTGAAACAGAACTTAAAAAATTAAGTTCTGAAGAGCTAAATAATGAGTTGGTGTATGATTTATTTGCACTAGCACCTCTTGCTGCAGGGAGTGGTGCTGATTTTGTTGTAACAATGAAAGATCTTTATAAAAATGAAACAATTGGTTTACAAACAAATATTACAAAAAAATCATTGTCTTTTGACAAAGACAAACGACTTGTTGCTACATTCCTGGGTTATGTAAGTTTTGTTTTTTTAAAGGACTACACAGAAAGTGATAGAAAATTTAAAACTAACGATTACATTATGTTAACATTTGATATGGTTGATCTACCAGTAGGTATTGATGAAACAACTTGTTCCCTTATTTATAAAGATAATCTGGAAAATATAGAAACTTGTATTGGTTTCATTAAAATGCGTTGAGAAGATGGAAAAGAGGAACATATGGTCCCAATTGAGAGTATTAATTTATCCGAAATAATTGGAGAAATAACAATCCCTCACAATAGCAAAAATTGAACAAAGACAGCTTAAAGCTGTTTTTTTATTAACTAATATAAAAATTTATACATAAATTTTTATATTATAATTGTTCAGTATGAGAAAAAACTGTACACTCTTTATAGATACAACAAATAATTACTGTTACATTGCAGTAAGTTTTAGTTGTCGTATCTTAAAGAAAGCAAAACTTCCAGTAAACAAGAACGTAACAGATGTTATAGTTCCTTGTTTATTTGATACATTAAAACAAGCAAGGATAAAACCTCGTGATTTAACTCATATTGTTTTAAACATTGGACCAGGAAGTTTTACAGGTGATAAAGTTGGTGTAGCTGTAGCCAAAGCATGAAAAATCTTTGACCCTAGAATTGAAATTATGACAATCAATAGTTTGTTACTACAAACTAAAGATGGTAATGCTATTAGTGTTATAGATGCTAAAAGTAACAAACTATATCTAGCTATCTACAAGAACGAAAAAGAAATTGTAGCACCAACTTTAATTGAAGCAAAAGACTTATCTAAGTACAGAAAAAAATATCGTTCATTGCCATTAGTTAAAGATCAAACTAATAGCATGTATGATAACTTCTTAAAACATACTAAGAGCTTTAAGAAAGTACAAGATATAGAATATCTTGAACCACTATATTTAAAAAATCCTGTTTAATAATATATATAATTTACGAAGTAAAAAATATGAATCTAATTAAAGATTTAAAAGATAGAGGCATTATTAACAATGTCTCTGACGAAAAGAAATTGCAAGAAGCAATTGATCAAAAGCTAGGTGTCTATATTGGTTTTGACCCAAGCTTTAAGTCTTTGCATCTTGGCAATTACATTATGATTCATTTACTTAATAAGTTTGCTCAAGCAGGATTACCTACATTTGCAGTGCTAGGCGGAGCAACAGGTAGGATTGGTGATCCTTCTGGTAAGAAGGCAGAACGTACATTACTTGATTTAAAAGTATTGGATGCAAACATTGAAGCGGTAAGTAACCAACTAAAAAAATTAGCTCATGTTAAAGAAGTTATTAACAACTATGACATTTACAAAAATATTAGTTTGTTTAACTTCTTAAGAAATGTCGGAAAATTAATCAACGTTAACTACTTGCTAGAAAAAGACATCATTAAATCAAGACTAGAATCTGGAATCAGCTTTGCTGAATTCAGTTACAACCTTATTCAAGGTTATGACTTTGTTTGACTATACAACTACAAAGGCGTAGCAATTCAGTGTGGTGGTTCAGATCAATGAGGAAACATTACTACTGGTCTTGAAATGATTAGAAAAGTTAATGGTGAAAAAGCAAAAGCTGTTGCTTTAACAATTAACTTATTAACTAAATCTGATGGAACTAAGTTTGGAAAATCTGAAAAAGGTGCAATTTACCTTGACCCATCAATTACTAGTCCATATGAAATGTACCAATTCTTTTTAAATCAAGCTGATGCAGATTTAAACAAGATGTTTAATTTCTTCTCAGATCTATCTTTAGATGAAATTAAAAAATTATTAGAAAAACATAACCAAAACAAAGGGGCAAGACTTGGACAAAAAACTCTTGCTCAAGAAATCATAACTAAAATTCATGGCAAAGATGCATATGATCAATGTTTAAAAATATCTGATGCATTATTCTATGGTAAGTTTGATCAATTAACACTTGATGAATTAGATATTTGTGCTAAACAATTTAATCTCTTCAAGATTAATCAAGAAATGAATCTTGTAGATTTCTTAATTGAAAACAAGATTGTTCAATCTAAACGCGTCTTTAGAGAACTACTACAAGCTAAAACATTAACTGTTAATAATGCTGTGGTTGACAAAGAAGATTTTAAGTTAACAAACAAATTAACATACTTTGATAAATACACTATCATTAAGAAAGGAAAGAAAAACTATTTCATTTTAACATGAAAATAGTTTAAAGGAGCAAAATGGCTAATATCTTTAAGTCCATGCTTTCTGGCATCATTGCTAGAAACATGAAAAAGAAATTAACTAGCTGGACCATCACTGAAGAAGATGTTACAGAAGTATTAAAGCAAATACGTATTGCTCTTTTGGATGCTGACGTTAATTTATTAGTTGTTAAAAACTTTATCAAGGCTGTAAGAGAAAAAGCTGTTGGCTATGTAATGGAAAAAGGTCAAGAGGCTGATAAAGTTTTATTAAATATTGTAAAAGAAGAATTGGTATCAATTCTTGGACAACACCAAGCTTCATTAAAAACAGATCAAGCACAAACAAGAATTATGTTTGTTGGTCTTAACGGTGCTGGTAAAACAACAACTGTTGCTAAGGTAGCTAACTGATTAAAAGCAAAAGGCAACTTTAAACCAATGTTGGTTGCTCTAGACGTTTATCGTCCTGCTGCTATTGATCAACTAGATCAACTTGCACAAAAACTTAATGTGTCTTGCTACAAAGAAACAGGTAGCAAAGATGTTATCGGTATTGCTCAACACGCTTTAGCTGAAGCTGAAAAGAATAATAACAACGTATTGTTATTCGATACTGCTGGTCGTTTACAAACTAATGTTGAACTAATGAATGAATTAAAAAACATTAAGAAAGCTGTTAAGCCACAAGAAATTCTTTTGGTTGTTGATGCTATGGCTGGTCAAGACATCATTAATGTTGCAAAGCAATTCCATGAAACATTAAACCTAACAGGTTTAGTAATTACTAAACTTGATTCAGAAGCAAGGGCTGGTGCTGTTTTATCAATTACTAACTTGTTAAACATTCCTGTTAAGTTTACTGGAACAGGTGAAGCTATTGGTTCATTAGATATCTTCTATCCAGAAAGAATGGCAGACCAAATTCTTGGTCTAGGAGACATTATGTCTCTTGCTGAAAAAGCTGCTGATAGAATTGATGAAGATGCAACTAAGAAAACATTTACAAGAATGTTGTCTGGTAAATTTGACTTAGAGGACTTACTAAGACAAATGGAACAAATTAGTAAACTCGGTTCATTAGGTGGTATTATGAAAATGCTTCCAGGTGATTTGGCTAACAAAGTTAGTGAGGGACAAATCTCTGACGCTGAACAAAAAATGGCAGTTTGAAGAATCCTAATGTCTTCAATGACAAAGAAGGAACGTCGTAATCCTGCTTTATTTAAAAAACAACCAAGTCGTAAAGCAAGGGTTATTCAAGGTTCAGGTAGAAAGAATGATGAACTAAACAAAATGCTTTCTCAATGAGAAAAAGCAAAAGTTAAAATGGATGAATTAGGACGAAAGATTAAGTCTGGTAAAAATCCATTAATGGATTTAATGAAAGGTGGTGGCATGAGATAATGGACTTTGGTAAATATCTTCCCGAATATTTAATTGTTAAGAATGTCTTTAATCTAGATAACTCAACAACACACCGTTACTTTATTTCACGTTGTCAAGACCTAAATACTAAATTCTTTAGTCATGACAAGATTAAATCTTGACACCCACTAATTGTTAAAGATGGTAATAACTTCTATTACTTTAAAGGTTTAAAGAAACAAGACTTCATGTTAGCATCGTTCTGCTTAAACAACGAAAACTTTGATCAAACTTATAACAACAATATCTTAGAAAACTACTTTAACAAAAATTCATTCGAAATATAAAAAACTGCTACTTTGTAGCAGTTGTTTTTTTGTTTTTAAAGATATTAATCTTTTTATTTCCTAATCATAGCAAT
The DNA here is from genome assembly GCA_045617465.1 of Mycoplasmoidaceae bacterium. Lineage (GTDB taxonomy): Bacteria > Bacillota_I > Bacilli_A > Mycoplasmatales > Mycoplasmoidaceae > Hennigella. Next base: position 18,773 of record JAZLIQ010000004.1, read on the forward strand.
CAACACAATAGGAAGGCAATACCTAAGAAGATTGCAAGAACAATAGGGATTAAGTCTACATTTCCATTAACTATTGTTAAAAATCCATATCAGTCGTGTTTTGCCTGACTTCCCATTAATGGAATGAATTGATAGAAAATATCTAGTGTATAAAACACTTCGTATAATCCAGTAAAGATTAAACTATATCAATTATTACCGAAGGTAGTGTCATCACTATGTTCAAATAATAAGAAGGAAACAATTCCTGCTAATGGATTAAGCAAGTGAAAGATTAAATTAGATCCAGTAAACAAGAATGAAGCTGGCATAGCATCTGGATCTATACTCATAGCCATAGTTGGAGTTAAAAAGAAAATAACAACCAACATTGTTAATGTTGTTGTACTAGCGGCACACATCTTTAGTACATTTACTCAATTTGGTATTTTCTTTATTGCGCCTACAAGTAATTGCGCTTGATAGATTACATATATTGCACTCGCAATACATAAGAAAAAATTACTTAGTGTTGTGTAATAGATTAACATCATTCAATAATCAACACCTTGCCTTTGACAATCAATCACAGCAATACCTGACCCAATTATTGTTAAAGCAACAATTAAGGCATTAAGACATAAAGATGTAATAACTTTCGTTTTATTCATACTTGTTATTATATAAAATAAAAAAATATAGGTAAATCAACCTATATTTTAACATGGTGCGGTGTGAGAGGATCGAACTCCCGACCCTATGCTTGTAAGGCATATGCTCTCCCGGCTGAGCTAACACCGCAATGGTGACCTGTACGGGATTCAAACCCATGAATGCACGCGTGAAAGGCGTGTGTGTTAAGTCACTTCACCAACAGGCCATAATATGGCGGCCACCACAGGGTTCGAACCTGCGACCAACCGGTTAACAGCCGGTTGCTCTACCACTGAGCTAGGTGGCCACATACTTATTTAATAATACCATAAGATTATAAATATTATTCATTTATTTTTTGTAAAATATTAATGTATGAAAGAAAAAATTTTAAGCATCATTAAGGACGTTGCTAACAAGCAAAAAATCAATATAAATTTATCAGAACAAAGTCTAGCTGTAGACTTTAAACAGCTAGGTATTGATTCTATCAATGTGCTTGGAATTATCGTAGCAATTGAAGAGAAAGTTGGTTTTAGATTAGATGACAAAGAACTAATGAATATTAAAACCATTAATCAATTAATTGCTGCTTTCGAAGCAAAACAAAAATAAGGTTAAACCTTATTTTTTATTTAATGTTGTTTCGTTTAAGGATTTCTTTTATATTCTTTACATCCTGCTCTAACGGGATAAATCTATTATTAATGAAATCATCCCAAATCTTAGTAAATCATTTGGGTGGAGTTTCATCATCATAAGGACCAGACACTTTTATTTTGTGTGTCTTTTTAAATTCTGGTGAAGATTTTTCAATTTCATTAATTGTCATAGCAACCGTCTTATTCATATTATATACTCCTAATTTTTTGAATAATTGCTAAACCTTCAGATAAAATCTTCCTTCCGTGCGATGTTTTAGAAACATATTTATTTTTAAATAAATAAGGTTCAATTTTTTCTTCAATAAATTGAATTTCAAAATCTGTCATTTGACTTAACGTTTTAATACCGATGATGCCAGTTGAGTTATGAAAACACATTAAATACTTAATATCATTTTTATTCAAACCATTCTCATAAATTCCAATTTGTTTGAATATTTGCTTAATACTAATTGTTTTATCAATTGTTTTAAAATCAAAAACCCTTGATAAGATAGTTAATGCATTTCTTGGAATTCCTTTAGAGTTCTTAGCTATAGCTAAAATTTCTTTTTCATCTAATTCGATGTTAGTCTTCTTCATTGCATTAGAGATAATGGTTTGAATTTCATCCAAACTATAATCTTCAAAATAGAATTGAATTCCAAACCTTTCTTCCAATGGTTTTGGAATCTTAGCTAGTGATGTTGTTGCTCCAATCAAAGTAAACTTAGGAACTTTAATTCTAGTCGTTTTAGCATTGAAGTCTTTACCTATGGTAATATCCATTGAAAAATCTTCCATTAATGAATAAAGCAATTCAAAACACGCTTTATTTATTCCATGAATCTCATCAATGAACACAACATCATTATCATGAATACTTAAAGCAAAATTATAAACATCAAGATTCTTTTGTATAGTTGATCCTTGCAGAATTTTAATATTTGATTTTTGCTCTTTAGCAATAATAAAAGCAAGGGATGTCTTACCAGTCCCTGGTAATCCATAAAATAAACAATGATCTAATGGCTCATTATTTATACTACTTGCTTTTAAATATGTTTTTAGGTTTTGCTTTAAAGTTTGCTTTCCAACAAACTCTTTTAGACTACTAGGCCTTAGGGACTGAAGCTTCATTCTTTACTGAAATGAGTTTAATTGCCATAGCAACTACATCTGATGTTTCCATTGTGCTCTCAATAGCATTTGTCTCACAAAGTCGATTGATAGCGAAGTTTATGTCATCTTGGTTATAACCAAGTGTCTTTAAAACATTAATAACATCAGCAATGTTATCATAGTTCTCTGCTTTGTCTTTAACATAGAAGTCAGCTAAATATTCAACTAATAGATAAGCAAACTTTTTGCTAATACCTGGTAATTGTTCTAAAGCATCAGTGTCTTTATTAGATATTAATTGCTTTAAGACATTAATATCATTTTGCAAAAAGTTCATTGCTGACTTTGGTCCAATACCACTTATGTTTAAACTATTTATGAAGAATTCTTTTTCTTCTCAGTTTTTAAAACCATAGAATTCTTCTCTTAATGAATTTTTATTTGATAAGTAAGTGTATTTTTGAACAAATAATCTTGTTGTTACACCTTTTTCAAATACATCTGTTTTTGGAACAAACACATGATAACCTACATAGTTATTCTCAATAACTATTGATTTACGATAAATCGATACAATTTTTCCTACAATATATGAATACATAATTATTCTCTCCATATACTTATTCGCCTAAAAATCTAAAAAATTGTAAAAAAATATTTTCTTCCTCCCTAAATATTGATTAAATGTGGAGATTTGGAGAAAATATTTTTATGCTTTTTTGCCAAATATGTAATATCCTTGGTTGTTTTTCTTAACCGATAAAGCCTTGACTTTTACTTGTTTTGTATGTAAGTTTGTCCTAGAATTAAATACAACCTTTACAAATTCTGAGCTATATCCATGCATTGATGGTACGATTGACCTTTCAACAATAACATCCAATGTTTTACCTATTAAAGTTTTTAAATATGCTTTTTGGCATTGTTCTTTAATATCTACAACTTGGTTGTATCTATCACGTGCTACTAATGGATTAATATCATTTTTATATAGTTTATCAGCTGTTGTTCCTTTTCTTCTAGAATAAATAAAGATATTCATGTTAGCTAAACCTAAAGCTTTTAAGTTCTTACAACTTTCCTTAAATGCTTTATCACTTTCAGAACTGTAGGCAACAATATAATCGGTTGTAATTGCAACATTAGACATCTTTGCTTTTATGTATTTACAAAGTTTAGCAAAATCTTGAATTGTATATCTACGATTCATATCATGCAAAACTTGATTATTAGCTGATTGTAAACATAAATGAATTTGGTTGGCTCATCTTTTTGGATTGGAAGCCAATAAATTAACAATTTGCTTTGTGATTTGGAAAGGCTCAAGACTTGATATTCTTACTCTAAAGTTTCCTGGTAGTTTATTTATGTCTTGCAAAAGATTAAAGAAAGTATAAACCCCATCCTTATATCCAGCTGTATTAACTCCAGTTAATACAATCTCCTTATACCCCATCTTTACATATTCTTTTATAGCGAGTAACACATGTTGGTGTTTCATTGCTCTTTGACGACCACGACAATAAGGAATTAAACAATAACTACAAAAGAAATTGCATCCATCTTGAATCTTTAAAAATGCTCTTGTATTATCAAGATGTTTGAAACAACCAAATTCTTCAAACTTACCAATGTTTTTATCAATCTTAATAATGTGTTTTCTATTTTTTAAATATTTGGTTAACAATTCAACGATTTTATTTTTGTATTTGCATCCTATTACAATGTCAACATTATTATTTTTAAATCATTGCTTATTTACTTGACTAAAACAACCCATAACTAAAACTATGGGTTTTAGTTTTGCTTGCTTAGCACGATTAATCATGTTTCTACTTTTTGCATCAGCTTTATTAGTAACAGAGCAAGTATTGATCAAAACAATATTTGCTTTGTTAATATCATCAACTTGTTTGAATCCTTTTTGCACTAATTGATAAGTTATTGCATTGGTTTCAAACAAATTAACTTTACATCCTAAGTTGATTGTAAAAAATGTTTTCATATCTAAATTATAGTAAATAAAAATAGGGCTTTGCCCTATTGTTTATCTATACTATCTGCAAGTCCAGATGAAGCTTTTTCTTTTTGTTTTGCTTCCTTCTTTTCTTGTTTAGCTTGTTCTTTGTCTAAATCTTCTTTTTTAGGAAGTTCGCCGTGTGTTCGTTTGTAAATGTCTAAATCTATTTTGAAACGAGCATAACGTTGTAACCCGATTGAGACAAGAGTTAAGACGCCAGTAATTACTATGTAAATGATTAGTGGCCATGTTTGACTATGTAATGAATTGTGTTGATCATAGTATGCAGTTCTAAAGATAACAATGAAAATAAAACTAAAGATTACTGCAATGATGAAGATAATTAGTGCGGCTAAATATCATCCTAATCACTTTCTTCTAAAGTGCATTGCTTTATTCATAATACCTTTAGCTTCAAGTCATACAAAGAAACCACACAATAATAATGCTGTTAAATCACACACGATTGATGGAACAAATAAAACCGGTGAGTCAGGATAGTTATTGCTAAACAATGCAAACGTTACTGCACAACCTATTAATATGATTACATTTGATATTAAGAATAAATATCAAGTGGGTTTTTTATCTAAATCTGTTCGTTCTCTTAAAATTGCCATAATAGATATATTATGAAAAATTATTTAAATAAATAATAAAAATTATTTTTTTAATATATAAAATATATTAACAAAAAAATAAAAAGATTAAAAACGGAGAAAAGAAATGGGTTTATTTGACAAGCTCTCAAATAAAACAATCAAGGCAATTAATGCTTATGAAGTTCTTGATTCAAGAGGTTTTCCAACTGTAGCTTGCAGTATAACTCTTGCTTGTGGTGCTAAAGCCAAGGCAATGGTTCCTTCTGGTGCTTCTACTGGGCAAAAAGAAGCTCTTGAATTAAGAGATGGTGATAAAAAACGTTTCAATGGTAAGGGTGTATTAAAAGCTGTTAATAACATTAACAGAATAATTGGTCCACAACTAATTGGTAAATCAGCAAACAAACAAAATGAACTTGATGATTTTATGATTAAGTTAGATGGAACACCTGGAAAAAATAAATTAGGTGCTAATGCAATTTTAGCTGTATCAATGGCTGCTGCAAAAGCTTGTGCTGTAGCAAACAAAATGCCTTTATATGCATACATTAGATCTTTAGTTAATGAATGCAAAGAAAATGAAGAATACAAACTTCCTGTTCCAATGCTTAATGTAATTAATGGTGGTGCTCATGCTGACAACACCATTGATTTCCAAGAATTTATGTTTATGCCTATTGGTGCGAAAAACATTCGTGAAGCTGTGCAAATGGCATCTGAATGTTTCCATGCTCTTGGTAAATTACTAAAAGCTAAAGGTTTAAACACATCTAAAGGTGATGAAGGTGGATATGCTCCGTTATTAAAATCTGCTGAGGAAGCTTTAGATATTATGGTAGAAGCTATTAAGACTGCTGGTTATAAACCAGGAGTTAACCAACAAGTAGCTATTGCTTTAGACTGTGCTGCTAGTGAAATGTATGATGAAGCAACAAAAAAATATATCTTTAAAAAAGCTTTGGATGCTAAAATCCTAGATAAGACTAAAGCGACACTATCAACTGACCAAATGATTGATTATTTAGTTGAACTAACAAAGAAATACCCAATCATTAGTATTGAAGATGGTTTAGCTGAAAATGATTGAGAAGGTTTTGCTAAATTGACTGCTTTAATTGGAAACAAAGTTCAAATTGTTGGAGATGATTTGTATTGTACAAATCCTAACTTAACACAAGAAGGCTTAACAAAGAAAGCAACTAATGCTGTCTTAATTAAGTTAAACCAAATTGGTACTTTATCAGAAACAATTAAAACAATTCAATTAGCAAGACATTCTGGATGAGCAGCAGTTGTAAGTCATCGTAGTGGTGAAACTGAAGATACTTTCATTGCAGATTTATCAGTAGCTCTAAACTGTGGACAAATTAAGACAGGTAGTATGTCTAGATCTGAAAGAATTTGTAAATATAACCGTTTAATGGAAATTGAAGATGAATTATCATTAAGGGGTTCGTATGAAGGTATTAAAACCTTCAAGAACTTAGGAGGCAATAATGAAATCAAGTAAAAAATATGCAATTATTTGTTCTGGTGGTTCTGCTCCAGGAATGGCAACATGTGTTATTTCATTTATAAAGAAATGTTTCTCTTGTGGTGTAACACCAGTTGCTTTTTACAATGGCTTTGAAGGTTTACATAATGATGAATATCTAAACCTATCTGCAAACTTTGCAACTCATTATTTAGATGATGGTTCGGCTTTAATTGGAACAAGCCGTTGTTCTAAATTTAAAGAGGATCCTAAATATCGTAAACAATGTTTAAAGAATTTAATTAAACATGATATAGATGGTTTAATTGTTGTTGGTGGTGAAGGAAGCTATCGTGGTGCTTTAGAATTGTCAAAGTTAGGTGCTAAAGTTATTGCTATTCCTGCAACTATTGATAATGATATTGCTTCAACATCATACACAATTGGTTTTGACACATGTTTAAATACTGTGTGTCGTGTAATTAGTGAAATCAATGACGTGTTTGTTTCACATCATGGTATTGCCATAATTGAACTAATGGGTAAGGGTTGTCCAGATGTTACTGTTAGATCTGCTATAGCTAACAATGCAACATACATGGTAACTAAATATTCAAAATTAAAACCTGAAGGTTTTGTTAGAATTGCTCAAGCAGGTTTTAATAAAGGAAAGCCAAACATTACTTTCTTAGTTACAGAACAACTTTATCCTAAAGAAGGAAAACACAGTTTACCTGAAATAGCTAAATGAATTGAAAAAGAAACAGGTTCATTTACTAGACATGTAGTAGTTGGTTATGTTCAACGTGGAGGAAAACCTTCAGCCCGTGATCGTTTATTAGCTAACTATATGATAAATGTTGGTGTTGATCAATTATTAGAAGGTAAACACTGCAAAGCTATTTGCCGTAAATCAAGAAAAACAATTGCAAGCGATTTAGCAAAAGCTGTATCAATGCGTCGTAAAAGTTGAAACAGTAGCTTAGTCTCAACATTTAACAAAATAAACCAAGAATAAAAAAAGAGCTTTAGCTCTTTTTTATTTTATGTAATCGTCTATATTGATTTTTGTTGTGTCAAGTTCACTAACTGCTTTACGTGTTTTTAAAACATATGGAGCAGATAATGAAATTTCATCAATGTGTAGGGCAATTAAGAATGGTAGAACTTTAGGGTCTCTTGCTAGTTCACCGCACATACCAACTTCTTTACCATATTTATGAGCAGCATCAATAGTCATCTTAATTAATCTCATAAGACCTTTGTGGTATGGATCGTAAACTTTTGTTAAGTTTGGATTTACACGGTCACATGCTAAAGCATATTGTGTTAAATCATTTGTTCCAATTGAGAAGAAATCTACATGTTGTGCAAGCTCATCAGCACAAATAGCTGCTACTGGAACTTCAATCATAATTCCTAACTTAACATCTTTTGCATAAGGAATATTTTTAGCATCCAAATCTTTCTTAACTTCTTCAATACATTTCTTACAGAAATCTATTTCAGATACATTGGTAATCATTGGAACCATGATTGATAGTTTACCAAAAGCAGATGCACGATATAAAGCTCTCAATTGTGTTTTAAACATATCTGGTTTATCTAAACAGATACGAACAGATCTATAACCTAAAGCTGGATTAGCTTCTTCTGGTAGATTAAAATAAGGAACTTTTTTATCAGCACCAATATCAAAGGTACGAATAATTACTTCTTTACCTTTCATTGCTTCAAGAGCTTTTTTATAAATCTCAAATTGGAAATCTTCAGAAGGATAATCTGTTTGTTTTAAATAAACATATTCAGATCTAAACACACCAATACCTTCACCGTCATTAGCAATGACGCTTGCAGTATCAGCAGCTGAGGCGATGTTACAGTAAATCTTTGTCTTAACACCGTCTTTGGTTACACTAGGCTTGCCAATGAAAGCTTTTAATTGTGCTTTTTCATCAGCATAAGCTTTAGCTTTTTCTTGATATTGTTTTTCTTCAGTTTCAGTTACACCAATTAAAACTTCACCTTTAACTGAATCAAGAATCGCCTTCTTACCATTTAAGTTTTTGTCTAATGGTAAATCTTTAGTCATACAAATTGATGGCAACTCACTTGATCTTGCAAAAATAGAAACGTGAGCAGTTGGGTTACCTTTGGTAAGTACTAACCCTTTTAACATCTCTTTATCAAATTGCATGATTGTGCTTGATTCTAAATCTTCACAAACAAGAATGGTTGGTTTGGTTAATTTGAAATCATCTGCTTTACCGGTCAAGATATCTTTAACACCTTTACCAACTTCTTTAACGTCAGCAGATCTTGCTTTCATGTAAGGATCATCAAGTTGTGAAAGCATAGTAGCTAATTCTTTAACAGCAACGTCAACTGCTTCTTCAGCAGTTTTCTTAGCTGCTATAGCGTTTTTAACTAGATCTTCAAAATCTAGATCAGTAACCATTGCTTTATGAGCTTCAAAAAGTTTAGCTTTGTCTTCACCTAACTTCTTTTTAGTCTCAATATATAAAGCATCAAGTTTTGCTACTTCTTTTTCTCTAGCTTTTTCAAATCTAGATCATTCTTCTTTTTCAGAAGTAAATTTGTTAGTTGTTTTATTATCATCTAATAAAACTTTTATTTCACCATTAGCAAAACCTTCGTAAATGGTTTTACCTTTGAAATTATTCATATTACAATTTGCTTTCTAGTGCTTGTTTAACAGCTGCAGTAGCTTCTACTTCATCCGGTCCAGAAACTTCAACGTCTAGAACATCACCGCATTTAGCACATAATGCCATAATGGTAAAGATTCTCTTTAAGTCAGCAGTTTTACCATTACATTTAGCTGTAATTGCAGATTGAAACTTTTTAGCTTCTTGCATAACAACCGTTGCTGGTCTTGCATGAATACCAACAGGGTCTTTTATTTTAAATTGAAACTTTTGCATTATTGATCTACTCCTTCTTTAATAATCTTTTTGCCTACACCAGGTCCAATAGGAATACCTTTTCATTTTCCTAATTGTGAATATTCACTTGGCACTTTCTTTCTTAAAGCACCAAGCATGAATGCTCCAAAGACACAGGCAATTAGGGCAGCAACAATTGCTTTTCAGCAATCTGGTCCCATAACTGCATATGAAATCATTCCACCTTCAGGAGCAATTGCTACACCACTAAATAATACTGATAAGCAACCACCTATGAATGATGCAGTGACAGATGTACCAATTACTCTAACTGGGTCTCTAACCACGTACGGAATAGCACCTTCTGATATTCCACAGAATCCCATAATCAAGTTGGCTGGTGAAGGTTGTCTATCACCTTTACCAAATTTTTGTGGGAACAGTCAAGTACATAGTGCAATCATTACTGGAGGCACCATAATTCCAACTATGTTGGCTGCCATTAATTGTTCAGGAACAACTAAATCTGCACCTTGAGCAATAGCATTTGTTAAAACAGCTAACACTGCATAGTGAGTTGCTTTGTTGATTGGTCCACCCATATCAATAGCCATCAAAGCAGAAACAATACCACCAAGCAAGATAACTAGATATTGTGCATTGTTTGCTAATCATTCAATTCCAGTTTCAATTCCGATGTTCAAGAAAGCAAATGGAACGTTGATGATTAACATTGATGCACCAATCATAACTACTGAAAGTAAAGGAACAATAATCATATCCTTTACACCTTGAAGAACTTGAGGCATTTTTTCAAATCATTTCTTCATTAGGTTTACATATAGTCCCGATAAGAAACCAGCAATAACAGCACCTATAAATCCTGCGCTGTTCTTTGCAAGTAAATCTGCTAGATCTGGTCATTGTTGTGAAATTGATGGAACACCAATAGCCAAGAAATATAAAATTGAGAATTGACCTACGGTCGAGCTAAAGGCTCCGACAAATCCCGAGACTATACCAGGCCGTCCTGATATCGAGTATGCTATGAAACCACCAACAACAGGGAACATTAATCCTAGCGCTAGTTGGGCACCAAGCATATGGAATACTTGAGCACCAATTGTTGTATTACCAAAGTCAACTCCTGGAGCAACGCCACTAGCTGTATCAATCAAATATGCTATTGCTAATAGAATACCACCAGCAACAACAAATGGAATCATATGACTAATACCAGACATTAAATGTCTGTAGAATGTATGCATTCTTCCAGATTGATTCTTTGATTCAACAAATTTCTTTCCAGATGAATCAGCAGCCATTGCTTTTGGTTTGTTTTGGTTGTAAATTGGAACTGATGGACCTAAAGCAGCATTCAACATCATCTTTGGATTGTGAATTACTTTAGAAGTAGAACATTGAATTACTCTTTTACCAGTAAATCTTTCCATTTCTACGAAAGCATCAGCAGCAACGATGATTGTATCACAGTGATCAATTTCATCTTGTGTTAATGCATTCTTTTGTCCAGAAGATCCGTTTGTTTCTACCTTAATGGTAATGTTCATTTCTTTGGCAGCTTTTTCCAAAGCTTCTTTAGCCATATAAGTATGAGCAATACCAGTAGGACAAGCGGTAGCTGCTAAGATTCTTGGATATTTAGGTCCAGCAGCAGCTTTTTCTTCTTCCTTCTTTTCTGTTTCAGCAGCATCGATGGCTTTTAAGAATTCTTCTTTAGTCTTTGCAGCTAATAAGTTTTTCTTAAAGTCTTCTTGCATCAACATAGTTGATAATCTTGCTAAGACATCAAGATGAACATTATCTTTGCTAACCGGAGCAGCAATGATAAATAATAGTTGAACTTTTTCACCATCAAGTGAGGCAAAGTCCACACCATCTTTAATTACCATGGCAGCTAGTTGTGGTTTTTTAACCACTTCTGACTTACAGTGAGGAATAGCTATTCCTTCACCAACTCCCGTTGAAGATTGTTCCTCTCTTTTGAAGATGCCTTTTTCGTAGGCATCTAAATCACTAATAGCTCCTGACTTACCAATTAATTGGACGGCTTGCTTAATAATATCCGTCTTATCCTTACCTTTGGCGTCAAGTTCTATTGTGTTTAACGATAATAAATCGGTTATTTTCATAAGAACACCACATATATTATAACATTTATTACTTAACAACGTTAAGTAATAAAAAATAAGGGTTAGGCCCTTATAGTGTTGTTAGAATTATAGTTGCTTTTCCAGTAATTTTATATTGACCAGAACCGGCTGTTATAAAGAATGTATCATAGGGTTTAAAGCTATGCTTTTTACCCTCTTGTTCTATTATACCATTACCACATAAAATGGTAATAGCATTAAATGAATTTTTACCAGCGGTGAATGAAGCGTCTGTGCTGATAGAATGCTTATAAACGTTAAAATACTTACATCCAATTAAATGTTCAGATTGAGCTGCTTTTCCGATGTTTAATTTTTTAAAATTAATACATCCTAAAGCTTGATCAATGTGAAGGTCTCTTTCTTTACCGTTTGTATCAACTCTGCGATAGTCATACAAACGATATGTAACATCTGCACTTTGTTGAATTTCAATTAAAAATGTTCCTTTACCAATTGCATGAATTGTACCAGGTTCAATTAAATATGAATCACCATTAGTTACACTAATGTTGTTAAGCAATTTTGTGATATCACCATGTTTTAATTCTTCTTCTATTTTAACCTTATCTGTATCTTGGTTTAAACCCATAAATAGTTTGCTTGGTTTGGTGTTTAAAACATGTCAAAACTCTGTTTTGATTTTTGGGTGAACTTGAATTGATAAATCATCTTGAGCATCAATTAATTTTATTAATAAAGGAAAGTCTCCATGATATCCATCAGCTACAATATTTGGATCCTTTTTAAACAAATCTAAAAGATTTGTTGAGCCTTCAATTTCACTGTTATTTGAACTTATACAACTTAGGATTCAAGCTTCACCAATCTTATCATCAGTTTTTATACCAAAAATATTGGGTAAAGTGTTTCCACCTCATAACCTATGTTTTAAGATTGGTTTAAGTTTAAAGATCATATTTCCATTATAAGTTAATAACGACTTTTTGTAATAAATAGAAACTTATAGTTTCTATAAATGCAAAAAAAGCAAAAAAAAGATTAAAATAAAAGTAATGGGAGCAAATATGAAAAAACAAAGAAAAACAAAAGTTATTTGTACTATTGGACCTAGTTGCAATAACCCTCAAATGATGAAGAAAATGGCTGATGCTGGTATGGAATGTGCCAGAATCAACCTTTCTCATGGAGACTTTAGTTTCTACAACAAAGTAGCTACTAACCTTAAAAAGGTTCCAGGTTATAAAATTCCTCTTATGACTGATACAAAAGGACCAGAAATAAGAGTATGTGAATTAAAAAAACCATTGCTTATTAAGGCTGGTGCTAAAGTAACAATCTTAACTAAGGTTTTTAAAACACCTAATAAACCAAACACATTCTGTGTTTATGATTCAACAAAGAAATACAATATGGCAAAAGACCTTAAAAAAGGTTACCGTATTGCGGTTGATGATGGAAAACTATATCTAAAGACTATTTCAAGTGATGTTAATAAAGGTGTGATCATTGCAAGAGCAATGAACACTCACACATTGTTAACAAACAAGAGAATCAACCTACCTGATTCATCTTACTCAATGCCTTTCTTGTCAGCAAGAGATATTCAAAACTTAAAGGAATCAGTACAAATTGGTGCTAAATATATTGCTTTAAGTTTCGTATGTAATGTTAAAAACATTAAAGATGCTAGAAAAGTAATTGTTAAAGCTGGTGGAAAGAAAGTTAAAGTTTACTCAAAGATTGAAACTCAAGATGCTCTAAACAACTTAGCTGCAATTGTTAAAGAAGCTGATGGTATCTTAGTTGCTCGTGGTGATTTAGCTCTTGAAACACCTTACTACGAAGTACCTTACTGAGAAACAAAGATTATTCAAATGTGCAAGAAATACCACAAACCAGTTGTTGTATGTACACAAATGCTAGACTCTCTAGAAAGAAATGTTCACCCAACAAGAGCTGAAGTAACTGATGTTTACTATGCAGCTTCTATGGGTGCAACTGGAACTCTATTATCAGGCGAAACAGCAAGTGGTTGTGACCCAGTTAACGCAGTTAAAACTATGGCAACTATTATTGATGCTGCAGAAAAAAGACCAATCGGAAAATAAGGAGAAACCCCAATGGCCGAAATTGTACATGCCAAGGATTTAAGACCTGGCAATACCTTCTTGAATGGTGGAAACCTTTATGAAGTTATTGAAAACTATTTCAATAAAACAGCAATGCGTGAGGGCATTGTTAAATGTAAAGTTAGAAACTTACGAACTGGATCAATCACTATTGATGTTTTAACTGGTGGTAAGTTTGAAAAAGTATTAGTTGAAAATGTAAAAATGAGTTTTAGCTATGTTGATGGTTCAAACTATGTTTTCATGGACAACACTACTTTTGAAACAGTAGAAATTCCTGAAGCAAGAATTCAAAACATGAAAATGTTTTTAATAGAAGGGATTGAGGTTTCAATTCTAAAGTATGGCGATGAAATCTTAGGTATAAGATTACCAGACCAAATCACCTGTGATCTAATTGATTGTGAAGAAGCTGTTCAAGGTAACACAGTTAAAGCAATCATGAAGAAAGCTCATATTTCTACAGGACTTGAAGTTCAAGTCCCTCAATTTGTTAAACCAACTGATAGAATTATCATTCGTACATCAGATGGTACATATGTAGGTAGAGAAACAAAATAATGGAAAAGACAACACAAACTAAAAGCTTTGATATTATCAATGGTTTAGGAACAATCTCATTTAGTCCTGAACTAATTTCTAGTATCATCAAAAAAGTTTTAAGTTCATATCCTAAATACGAATATTTATCTCATACGATTGTTCCTGTGGAACATGACTACTATGAGGTTTCGGTTTGTGTTAAAGTTCCAACTAAACAATTAAACTTTAAGGAAATCGACAGATTACAAAAAGAACTATTGATTGTTATGAAACAATCATTAAGTTTAACTTGTGTCGTTGTGTTAAATGTTGAAAATGGAAAACAATAAAGCACAATGACAAAAACGAGTTGATCTAACTCAATATCTATATTCAAGTTTGATTAAGTCCTTAAAAGGACAAGAATTAAAAACTGACTTTTTTAACGCTGATAACTATAACTTTGATGCTAACCAATTAAAAGTTCTTGAATATTATTCTGATCATCAAGATGAAATAGTGAAACTATTTAGTGATAATCTAGCTAAAGACTGGACATGACAACGTATTGCTCCTATGACTCAAGCAATTTTAATTGTTTGTTATTGCGAAGTAAAAGTCTTGTCTGTAGATGTTGCTATAGCAATTGATCAAGCTCTAGTAACTGCTGAACACTATGGACAGCTTGATAATAAAAAATTTATTAATGCTATTCTTGATAAAGTTTTAAAATAAATCTGGTTTAACCAGATTTTTCTATATATTAATATATAGACAAATATAAATATGATTTTTAATAATTGTAAATAATATAATTTAATAAATGAGAACAAGCAAATTGTTTAAAGTTTTATCTTTTACATTACCAGTAACTATTACTGGTAGTTTGTTTGCTACTTCGTGCTCTAATAACAATACGTTTGAAGTGGAAATTGAAATACCTGAAGGTAGTGGTATAGAATTTTCTAATCGTACAGCTACTCTTGGACAAAAGTTTGAATCAGATATAACTAGTCCCATAGAAATTCATGACATTAATGTAACTGTAGATGATTTTGAACTGCCTGATCATGCTATTATTTTCAATCCATTAAATGAACAATATAAATATTATTTTAAAATTTTTGGTTCATATGTTACATCTAAAAAAATAACAATTGATGTTATTACTGAACCACTAGTTGATTCATTCAAAATAACATTTAATGCTGGTGATGGTGTTATTGCGGGTACAAGTCAATCATCAATTGACTTAGAGTTTGATGAAGAAATAACATGAGAAAATATTTCAAATAAACCTGAAGGTTTCCTTCAAGGACATAGCTTTGGTGGTTGAACACTAACTCAAGGCAGTAATGATCCAGTATCTAATACACATCTATTCACAGGTAACGAAACTGTATATGCGATCTATTCAGATTGTGAACACGAATTTGATAAATATTGGGTGACTGGAGATCACAACAATAGAAGAGTACATGGACATTGTCCAAAATGTGGAACTGAGGATATTGAACTAAATGATGCAGAATTGAAAGAATTGGAAGGTTCATTCTTAGTAAAGAATGCTGATCAAACTTTCAGTTTAATTTCTGATCAAGAATTATCTTTCTATATCGGCTCTCACAGTACATTAACAGAATTTGATATCTACCCAATATGAGGAACTTATGAAATAAGTACAAGTAGAAGTCAATATAATCGTGCTAATGTTCGTATACATGGGGTGAATGATTACAATGGAAATATAACTTCTGCTCTTGACTCATACAATAATGAAATTGAGGGTGAAGGTACTGAAGGATCTATCTACTACAACCTAGGAATTTCTCTGTATTTAGATAACATGATTCTTCAAGGAAGAAACACTTCTACATACTGAGGTTTTCAGGGCGGTATTCAGACTGATTATCTATCTTGTGAATATTGTACACTATTAGGACAAATGGCAACATATTCAGCACGTAATGAATTTAAACATTGCCATTTTGATTCCACAGGAATAAGTGATGATCCTGAACAGATAGACTATGCAATATGGTGTTATGCTGGTTCTTCATTAATTGAGAATTGCTCCTTTGTTTCAGATGGCAAAGCCATCAAGATATACAATGGTCAAGGCGAACACTTAAATGAAATTTACAATTGTACTTTTACAATTGATAACCGTCTAAAAGGAAAAGCGGCAGTTGAAATTGACCCTGTGTATTGTTCAGTAAGTGACCCATGTGTAGTTTACTTATATCAAAACGTTCTTGATGAAACATACCAAGGTTTAGAGTTGTATCATGTAACTCCAGGATATGAGGAAGGTCGAGTCAACATTATTACAGAACACAAACTTTCCTAAGAAATAATAAAGACTAGCGTTCGCTAGCCTTTTTTATTTGTTCCAAATAAGCATTTAATCTAAGTTCACTTGGGTTATCTGCTTTTTTGTAGTACTTCGTACCTTTTAATTGTTTGGGTAAATACTCTTGTTCTACTCAGTGATTAGGATAGTCATGTGGGTAAATATATCCTACGTTACCTAGCTTCACGTGCGATTTATAATTATTATCTTTTACGTGTTTAGGAATTTCATAGCACTTACCATTCTCAACATCTTTCAATGCTTGACCGAAAGCCATGTAGGCTGAGTTGGATTTAGGGCTTAAACACATTTCTACCACCGTGTCAGCCAAAATTTGATAACATTCGGGAATTCCTACTCTGTCCACTGCTTGCGCCGCTAAAACAACGCGAGAACATAATGGAGCATTTGCTAATCCTATATCTTCATACGCACACGCAACCATGCGTCTAGTTATACTAGTTAAATCACCAATAGTGATCAAGCGCGCTAAATAATATAATGCAGCATCTGGATCAGAACCTCTTAATGATTTATGAAATGCTGAAAGCATATCATAATATTCATCACCATAACTACTTGCTAACACAACAGGCGACAACAAAATATTTTGTAGTAACTTATCAGTTACTTTGTCATCTTTATAATATTTAATAATATTGTCTAATACATTAATAGCTGATCTAACATCACCATTGCAATGATAAGCAATAGTCTTGAGCGCAGAATCTGTTATGTGCGCATTTATTTTCTTTTCTTTATTTATTTTCTTTAATCATAAATATAGTTCGTTAGGTTTAATAAGTTCTAATCTGGCTATATTACATCTGCTTCTAATAGCAGGGTTAATAGAGAAGTATGGGTTTTCAGTTGTACAAGCAAACATAGTTACTGTCCCATCTTCTAAATAAGGAAGCAAGATATCTTGCTTATCTTTGTTAAGACGATGAATTTCTTCCACAATAATAATGTAAGGTGTCGTAGACACTTTAGCTAACTGAATGATTTGAACTAATGATTCTTTCTTATCTGTTGCAGCATTAAACATAGAATAAGGAAGCTTCATGTCATTGCATAAAGCTGTAGCTAAAGTTGTCTTACCTATACCTGGGTATCCGTAAAAAATAAGATTGATAGGCTTGCCACTTTTAACCATTCTGGTTAAAAGACAGTTAGGTCCTACTAAATGTTTTTGTCCTATTACATCTTCGATAGTCTTAGGTCTTAATTCAAAGGCTAGTGGTTGTTTATTCATAATTACTTCCCTAATAACATGTGAATTTCTTTTTTATAGATTGGTCCATCTACTGTTCATGGTGTTTCTAAGATTTTACAAATCTTAGATACTAATGGATAGTTGACTCATGCTTGTAAAGTTTTAAGACCAATCTTGCCTTCACCTATGTTTGCGTGACGGTCTTTGTGCACGCCCTTATCATTTAGTGAATCGTTAACATGAATCACTTTAAGATATTTCAATCCAATAATATCATCAAACACTTTTAGTGTTGCTGACGGGTCTTTGATATCATAACCCGAATCGGAAATGTGACATGTGTCTAAACAGACACCTACTAGATTTTTATTTTCTACTTGTTTAATAATCTCTTTAAGTTCTTCAAACTTAGAACCGATCTCATTGCCTTTACCGGCCATTGTTTCTAAACAAATAACAACTGATTTATTTTTCTTATTAACAAAGTTAATTGCCTCAGCAATATACTTACATCCAAGCGTTTTGTCTGCATTACTTCCTGGGTGAAGTACCAAGTACTTAGCACCTATTTGGTTAACTCGATCAACTTCTTGAGCTAAAAATGTTTTGGCAAACATTCTTTTCTTTGCTTCTGAATTAGCGCAATTAATAATATATGGCGCGTGTACAATAACGTCTTCGATAGGGATGTGGTGTTGTTTTAGTGCTTCATGTAATTCTTTTACTTTCAATTTATTAATTGGTTGTCTAGCAATAGATTGAGGCGAACCAGTATAAATCATGAAGCAGTTTGCATCTTGTTCTAGAGCCATATCTAAAGAACCTAACAAATAGTTAGGAGAAGCCATTGAAACGTGACATCCTAACTTATTCATTAATTATGGTCCTTTTCATCTAGCTTGCTAATTATGGTATTAAAAGCTATTTGTTCAATAGAAGCATTCTTATTTAGAATTTCTCTCAAAGCATCTAAATCTAATAATGATTTAGGGTTTTTCTTTGCTTCTAACATTTCTGCTTTATGTTGGTTAAGTTGTTGTTTTGTAAATCCAACCATAAACTTTGGATTTCTAAATACTTTACAACAAGACAAGATGAAATCTTGTTTCTTAGCAGCCTTATTAAATAAAGTTGCATCCATTTCATCTACAAATAATAAAACCATTCCATTTGCACTTGCACAAACAACTTGCGAAGCAAGTTCCATACAAGATAATGATTTATCATTAATCTTTCCAGTTTTAACTTTTTGTAAGAACTCTTTTGCTTGAGTTTCTTGTTGTTTCTCTCTATGAGAGAAGACAGAAAGCAAGATTTCCAAATCAGATGGCATAGTTAATTTACGTGCAGGTGTAATAACTTTTTTTACTTCTGGTTCTGGCTTTATTTCTTTCTTAGGTTCTTTCTTTGGGGTTGGAAGCTCAAATTCAGAAACTACAAACAAATCATCATCTTGCTTAACTTCCTTTACAACCTTTTGTTGTACTATAGGTTTAGGTTCAACACTATTTGACACTCCGTCAAATAAAGATAATGACTTAATAATAGCGTGATCAATAATGACATGAACATCTGTTGGTGTTGAAACTTTAAAATATGTTTCTTGTCAAATATCAAGTAACTTGATAAGCTTATCAATTTCATCTAAACCAAAGCTATTAACTAAGTTTTCATTCATCTTTGTTAACAACTTAAAGTTCTTTGTTTTTAAATAGATTAACTTATCTGTTAACACAGATACCAATAGATTTGCAAAACTTGCAAAGTTAATTCCTGTTTGGAAATATCCATTAATCTTGTCAAAGACAAGTTGAGAATCTTTTGAGATTAATAAGTTTAAAAATTTAACCATCTCAGCTGGAGATAATAATCCATATATCTTATAGATATCTTCAGCTTTAACATTATTATCGCCATATGTAGCAGTTTGTTCTAAGATGCTTAATGCATCTCTTGCTGACCCATCAACAATATCAGCAATAATCTTTAGTGCATCTAAATCATAGTTAATGTTTTCAGTCTTACATACTTTAGTTAAAAGTTTTACTACATCACTATGTAGTATCTTGTTGAATCTAAAACATTGACAACGTGATAAGATAGTTCCAGGGATCTTATGCATTTCTGTTGTAGCAAAAATAAATACAACATGCTTTGGTGGTTCTTCAACCAATTTTAATAAAGCATTTCATGCTTGTGTTGTTAGCATATGTGCTTCATCAATAATATAAACCTTTTTACCAAACTTAGTTGGTAAGAACATAGCAGCATCATTAATTTGTCTAATTTCATCTACACCATTATTACTTGCTGCATCTAGTTCTATAACATCCATAACTTGGTTGTTAGCAAAATCTTTACAGATTTCACATTCACCACAGATGTCACCATCCTTGCTGTGAAGACAGTTAATCGCATTAGCATAAATTTTAGCAATGGATGTTTTACCTGTACCTTTGGTACCAGCAAAAACATACGCATTAGCTACCATATTGTTTTTTATAGAATTTTTTAAAATCTTAACAATATATTCTTGACCGACTACGTCCTTGAATGATTTAGGACGATATTTACGATAAAGCGATAAATAATTCATAGTAGTAATATTATATAAATATTTATATAATATTAAACATTATGAACAAAACAATTATTGAACCAAATTTAGTCGTTATTAATTCCTCTTATATGGACAATAATAGCTACATTATTTTTAATCAAAAAGAGGCTATTGTTATTGACCCAAGTTTCAGCGGAGATGATATCATTAAATCTATACCCAATGACATAAAGGTCATTGCTATACTATTAACTCATGCTCATTTTGACCATTGCTTTGATACTGGTAAATTAGTTGAAAAATATAAATGTCCAGTTTATATTCATGAAGGTGACAAGTTAACCTATACAAAGTATAGATATGAAGATTTAGCTGATTTAAGAATGAAAGACTTTAGCAAATATATTCATTGATTCAATAAGAGCGAAATTGTTTTAGGTAACTTTGATATCAAAACAATTCATACCCCAGGCCACTCTGCTGGATCTGTTGTATATAAATACAAAAATTGAATCTTTGTAGGAGATACCCTATTCTATAACAGTTATGGAAGAACTGATTTAGGTAACTCTAATCCTATGGATATGGTTAAATCATTGAACCTATTATGAAAGCAATTACATGAAGAAAACTTAATTCTTCCTGGGCACAGTAAGTGAGCAACCTTTAAAGAAGTTCAAGCCAACAACTATATGGTTAAACAATTAATAAAAAAATAACACCGTATCGGTGTTATTTTTGTTTCAGCATTTTAATTATAAAGGTAAATAAGGGATGTTAGCCATGTGGTATGAACTATTTGTACTACAGAATACCGCATAGCAAGCTTCTAGGAATTTACGTTGTGATCCAGTTAAATTTTCATAACTGTGATCCTTATCAACAACAAATTCTTTGTTGTCGCATACAACTAAACCATAGTCACCAATGAAATATCCATCAGCTCTAGCCTTAACTGAAGCTGTGTCTGGTAAAACACTTATGTCACCAACAACAATGTCTCATTCATAATCTGCTTCAGAGTATAAAGTATAAGGGATATGACTTACTTCCATTGAAAAACTCTTAAGATTTTCAATTTGGTTAGCATTTCCACCATTAATAGCTTTTGATGCTTTTGTATATAATGATACATTAACTGATCCAGTTACTTTAAATGATAATGAATATGTGTTACCTGCTTCTGTGTTAACAGTAACATCAGAATATTGAACTTTAATTTCCCCTTCACCACCTAAAGATCCAAAGAACTCAGATTCTAATTCCATTTTTGCTACATATAGCTCTAAAGCTAGATTTGTAATAATGTCTTCTTCAAATATTTTAGGATTGTTTGCTAAATCATCAAAATATAATTTTGTCGCTTCAGGTATTGTATATTCTTGTGGGTGTTTCTCGTAATCTCATTCAGCTTGAGCTGATTCTGGGATATAGAATTCATTTCCGTTAAGAGTATATCCACCTTTTTTACCACAAGATGTTAAGATCGGAGTAACAATAGCTGCTACAGATGCAACACTTGCGATAGGTAATAATAATTTTTTTAATTTCATAAATTTCCTTCCGTATAGATGTAAAAATCCATACCGTCCAATTATATATATGTATAGATATGTTTTTATAAATAAATGCCCTAACTTAAAGAAAAAATAGGCAAAGCCTATTTTTTGTTTTCTTTAGCTTTAGCGCTAACCATCTTCATGTATGAGTTAAGGGCATGAACAGCTCTTTCAGAAATTTGTACTTTCTTACTTTCTTCTTCAATTCTTAATCTAATTGATTCTAATGCATTAGCATTAATACCTTTGTCATATTCAAAGAAGTCGGATAAGATAACTAAAGTATTTTCTTTGAAATAATACATACCATAGTTAATTAAAGCTGTTTGTTTTTCACCACTAGCTAAGGTTATATACATATAACCTGGCATTATGGCTCCAACAATTTTAGCGTGTTCAGGCAAAATACCAATATAGCCATTAGCTGTTGGCATTGTTACGCCAACAACTTGTTTGTCTAGACACACCTTATTAGGTGTTGATATTTTTACATGAAACTCTTTTGCCATAATTATTTAGCTTTACCAGTAGCTTTTTGTTTTACTTCTTCAATTGTTCCAACGTTGTAGAAGTAAACTTCTGGAATGTTGTCACACTTTCCTTCAACGATTTCTTTAAATCCTGCAATAGTATCAGCAATCTTTACATATTTACCAGGATAACCTGAGAATTTTTCTGCTACGGCAAAAGGTTGAGATAAGAAATTTCTTATCTTTCTTGCACGAGCAACAATTAATTTATCTTCATCAGATAGTTCGTCTACTCCTAGAATAGCAATAATATCTTGAAGTTCATTAAACTTTTGTAAGATTGCTTGAACATCTCTTGCGACCTTATAGTGTTCAACACCAACAATCTTTGGGTCTAATAGTCTACTATTAGATTCAAGTGGGTTAACTGCAGGATAGATTCCTAATGAAGCAATCTTTCTATCCAAAACAATTTTTGCATCAAGGTGAGCAAAAGTTGTTGCTGGAGCTGGGTCAGTTAAGTCATCAGCAGGAACATATACTGCTTGTACTGATGTAATTGATCCGTTCTTAGTTGAGGCAATTCTTTCTTGTTATTGTCCCATTTCATAACTTAGGGTTGGTTGATAACCAGCAGCTGAAGGCATACGACCCAACAACGCAGATACTTCAGAACCTGCTTGAGTAAATCTGAAGATGTTGTCAATGAATAATAGAACATCTTGATGTTCTTTATCTCTGAAGTATTCAGCCATTGTTAAACCAGATAGAGCAACTCTCATTCTGGCACCAGGTGGTTCATTCATTTGACCAAACACTAATGCAGTGTTGTTGATTACTTTAGAAGCAATCATTTCATGATAAAGGTCATTACCTTCTCTTGTTCTTTCTCCTACACCAGCAAATACTGATAGACCACCATGGCCTGTAGCAATGTTGTGAATAAGTTCTTGAACAAGAACTGTTTTACCTACACCGGCACCACCAAATAATCCAATCTTACCACCTTTAACATATGGTACTAGTAAGTCAATTACTTTAATTCCAGTTTCAAAGATTTCTTCAGAAGCAATTTGATCTCTAAAGCTTGGAGCGGGTTTATGAATTGATTCGCGTGGTGTTTCTTTTGTCACATCATCCTTACCATCTATTGGTTTACCAATAACGTTAAACATTCTTCCTAATACAGCTTTACCAACAGGAACAGTAATTGGACCACCGGTATCAATTACTTCCATCCCTCTTTTTAAACCACCAGTATCACCCATTGAGATACAACGCACAATATCATCACCAGATACTTGTGCTACTTCTAGAACTAATTGCTTTTTATCAATATTAACTGTTAGAGCATCATTAATATTAGGTAAAAGTTCGTGTTTGAACTTAACATCAACAACTGGTCCCATTACTTCGTAAATGTGACCAATGTTGTTTTTTGTTGTTTGTTTTACTTCTTCTTTTTTCATAATTAGCTCCTTTAGTTTTTATTTGCTGCACCAGCAACAATTTCATTAATTTCTTGGGTGATAGCTTCTTGTCTAGCTTGGTTGTATTGAATCTTCAAGGTGTCAATTAACTCAGTGGCATTCTTTGTTGCACCTTCCATAGCAAACCTTCTACTTGTGGATTCACATAGTGAAGATTCAATTAATGAACCATAGACAAGGTTAGAAACATATACTGGTAAGATTGCTTTAATAATTTCTTTTGCACTAGGTTCAAAGATTGTTGGATCAGTAACTTGTGCTTCCTTGGTTGCACCAAATAGTTCTGGTCAAATTGGTAAAATATTTCATATTTTTGGTACGTTACTTACAGATGATTTAAATTCTGTGTAAACAACTTTGATGTTTTTGTATTTACCCAAAGCATAAGCAGTTAAGATTTCATAACTTAATGGCAATAGTGAGTAATAGTTATTTGCATCTAAGTCTCAACGCATAGTTTTAACTATTTGTTGATCTAAATGGTGCATCTTCAAATAACTTACACCCTTTTGTCCAAAGACAAGAATCTTATCATGTGGTTTAATTTGTTCCATCAAGAAACGACATATGTTGTTATTGAATGGACCACATAGTCCAAGATCAGATGTACAAAGGATATATAAATCTTGATCTTGTACTTTCTTGTTTGGGACACGTAAGAAACTTAAATCTGGTTCACGAAGTATTAAAGCTTTGAATACTCGGTAGTATTCACGGCAAAAAACACTTACCGCCTCAAAGCTCTTTAATTGAGATTTGATTTTGGTAGTAGCAACTAATTTCATCGCGTTAGTGATCTTTTTAGTTGCTTCAATAGACTTAATACGTTTTTTAATTAAATCTAGTGATTGCATAAATTACTTTAATTCCTTAATGTCTCCGTATTTTTCTGCTTTATAGTTAGGTAGTGCAGCAATATATCCTGCAACATACTCTTTAAATTCTTTTTTAAACTTTTCAATTAGTTTATCATCAAACTTTCCTGCTTTTTCAAGTTCAGCAATTAATTTTGATTTATCAAAATGATTAATTAAATCTTTCTTGAAATCTTGCATCTTTTCAAGAGGAATTCATTTAATCAAGTGGTGTTTGATAGCAAACAACAAGATAGTTTCTTGTAATTGTGAATATGGTGAGTTTTCTGGTTGTTTAATAACTTCCATAATTCTCTTACCATGTTCAATAATGGCTTTGGTTTCTTTATCAAGGTCTGAACCAAATTGTGCAAATGCTGATAGTTCAGCAAATTGAGCAAGCTCAAGTTTTAAACTACTTGCTGTTTGTTTAACATAACCACGTTGAGCAGCAGAACCAACCCGGCTTACTGATAAACCTGGGTCGATAGCTGGTCTTTGTCCAGCATTGAACATGCTTGTCATCATAAACAATTGTCCGTCCGTAATAGAAATTACATTTGTTGGAATATAAGCAGAGATATCTCCTGCTTGTGTTTCAATGATTGGCAAAGCAGTAATTGAGCCATTACCATTTTCTTTATTCATTCTTCCCGCACGTTCTAGTAAACGTGAGTGAAGATAGAAGACATCACCAGGGAACGCTTCACGACCAGGTGGTCTTCTTAATAGTAAGGAAATTGTACGATAACTTACAGCGTGTTTTGATAAGTCATCATAAACAATAAGGACATCTTGTCCTTTGGATAATCAATATTCAGCAATGGTAATACCTGTATAAGGTGCTAAATAGATTAATGCTGGCAATTCTCCAGCTGTAGAGGAAACAATAGTTGTATATTCCATTGCTCCTTGTTTGTCTAGAATATCGTGAATGTGGACAACACTAGATCGTTTTTGTCCAATAGCAACATAAACACATTTTACATTCTTACCTTTTTGGTTAAGAATTGTGTCTATTGCAATTGTTGTTTTTCCTGTTTGTCTATCTCCAATGATCAATTCTCTTTGACCTTTTCCAATAGGAAACATTGAGTCAATTGATAAGATTCCTGTTTCAAGAGGAGCATCTACTGATTGTCTAGTGATAACACCAGGAGCAATCTTTTCAATTGGCATTTGTTTTTCTGTTTTTATTGGTTTACCACCATCAATTGGTTGTCCAATTGCATCAACAACACGGCCAGTTAGTTCGTCACCAACTGGAACTGAAACAACAGTACCTGTTCTCTCTACTAGAGAGTTTTCTTTGATATCATCATACTTACCAAGTAAAACAATACCTAAAGTTTCAGCTTCTAGGTTAAGAATCATTCCTTTTGTTCCATTTTCAAAAATAACTAATTCATTAAGCATGGCTTTTTCCAAACCAGAAACTAGGGCGATTCCATCTCCGATGGAAATAACACGTCCTACTTCGTCTTGCTTAATCTTGTTAGCATATTTATCAATCTTTGCTTTAATTAATGTGGCAAAGGTATCAACTTTTGTTGCCATAATTATCCTTTCTTAGATAGCAATTCTTTTTTGAGCATATCTAATTTAGATCTAAATGTGTTGTTGTATGTTTTGTTGTTAACTTGAATTCTTAAACCACCAATTAGGTCTGGTTTAATGTGTCAAGCAACATCAATTCTTTGGTGTAATTTCTTTTCAAAGAAATCTTTGATTTTATCCATTTGAGCTTCGCTTAACTCGTTAGCAGAGGTAATTTTTACTCTGGTAACATTAAAGAGATTGTGATACATTTCACGACAGCTTAGAGCAATATAGTGGAAACGACTATAGAAGTTGTTATCAATAATGGCTCATACCCAATAAATTACTTCGGGTTCAAAACCATAACCGGTTAACACTGTCTTAGCCAATTCCTTTCTTTCATCTTTATCGATTGATCTAGTGGCTAAGATTTTATAAAAGTCTAAATTAGTATTATTCATCGCATCTAATGCAGCGATTTGTTGATAATACTTTTCTTGTGTTGCTTTGTCTTTTGCTATTGCAAAGATTGCATTAGCATAAGAAACTACTTGATCAGCAATAATCATTATTTAGTCTTAGATAAATCCTTTTCAATTGATTCTAGTAAATCATCAATGTATTTGTCTTTGTCTTGTTTATCTAGTTCTTTGTCAAGAACTGTTTCAGCAACATCAAAGGCAATATTGATGATGTTGTCTTGAGCATTAGCTCGAGCATCACGTTTTTCTTTTTCTACATCTTCTTTTGCGTTATCGACAATCTTAATAGCGGTAGCTTTTGCTTCACGCTTAGCTTTATCAATAATAGCAAATGCTTCAGCTTTTGCTTGTGTTGTTATTGTCATAGCTTGACTCATAGCAGTAACCTTCATTTGGTTAACTTCGTTAAGTTCCATAGTTGCTGTTTCTTTAGCGGTTTGCGCATCAGCAATTTGTTTAGCAATGTAATCATGACGTTTTTGTAATGATTGCTTTGCTGGTTTTCAAACTAGTCAAGTCATTACTACTACTAACACAACAGCAGCAATGATGTGAGTTAAGAAAACTCATAGGTTTGGAAATAAGTTATTTACCACTCAAGATGATTCAAGTGGTGCACAAGAACTTAAAAGTGTAAGTGGCAAAAGACTTATCACAAGGATAAGACCTACCAATAAAACGCTTTTTGTTTTTGAAACTTTCATTTCCATGTTGACTCCTATTAAGATCCTGGAGCAACGAAAATTAATAGAATCGCAATAATCAATGAGTAAATTGCTGATGTTTCAGCAACGGCGTCACCTACGATTAGTGTGGTTCTAATTTTACTTTCAGCTTCTGGGTTACGAGCAACAGCTTCAACAGCTTTACCTGCAGCATAACCTTGGCCGATAGCAGTACCTAATGTACCAAGAGCAGCAATACCTGCTCCCAAAAATGCACTATCCATACTTTTCTCCTTTGTTAAAAAAATATATACATTTAGAGTATATATTTTTTTAGTCTATTTTATTTATATATTTAATTCAAATTCATCAATGGATTTTGGTTCTTGACTATGTGAATCTTTGGCGCAGGTGAGTCATCACCTTTGGCCATAGTTCAATAAACCATTGTCAACATCGTAAATACTAATGCCTGGATCAAACCTGATAACAGATCGAAGTAGGCCCGAATTGGTGCTCCAGTCAAACCACCTAGGAGGTTAATCGTTCCTAGAACTGGAACATTCTTTCAAATTCAGTTTGTGAAGAAGAATCACAATGTAATGATGATTGATCCAGCAGTAATGTTACCTCACAAACGGAAGGACATAGAAATTAGTGGAGCAATGTTGCTCATAACTTCTAGTGGGTTAATGAACACTGGAATTTGTTTTCCAGATTTCGTAGAAATCTTAAAGCAGAAGTTTTTTAGGTATGAAAGTTTTTGGAACTTGAAACCAACCACCCACACTCCGATATACATAATCAAAGCCATTGATAAAGTAACGGTATATGATCCGGTTGGGTTTTCAAGACCAAAGACACCTATGACGTTAGATACCAGGATGTAACTAAAGATGAAAACAAATAGCGGTGTTATCTTATCAAACTTAGGCCCTAAGATTTCACTAATCATATTTCTAAAATATGAAACGTAAATTTCTACTGCTAACACATAGCCAGTAGGAGCCTCGTTCGCTTTAAGTCTTTTAGATTTTTTGTAGTAAATGACACATAAAATAATCAAGATTGCTGCAACTACAACAATTGAAAATATTTGTGGTCTTATACTTAAGGGTTGTCACTCACTCATACCTAAATTTTATACTATTTTTAAGGTTTTTTGCTAACTATGTTAGCAAAAACTATTTTATTAATAATAACAGTTATAGGGGCAACTAGCGTGATTGCTAGCATCACTCAGCGGTTAAAATGTTGCTCGAACATTATACCAACAATTAAAGCAGCAACTACTAGTCCGTATTTCACAATATAACCAATCACAACTCAAACAATTGTTACCTTACCAACTTGAGCTGAAAATAATTGACTCATGGGAAGAATTAAACTTGTAAAAATAAAGATTAATCCTGGTCCTAAACACAACAAAAATGCATACAAATAAGTGTAATCTTCTGTCATAGGTGAAGTGACTAAAAAACCAATCAAACAAACAAGCATTATTAAACAATAAATAACCAAAGTGACTTTGGTTATTTTTGTATAAGTTTTTGGTTGTGTTTGATTAGCCAAGGATCTTATTTTTCCTCTTCTTCAGGAGTGAAGTATTTGTTAACTGCACCAAATAGTGTTGTTACTTCTTTATCTTCAATATCTGGGTTTGTATTGAATGTTGAAGGTAGATCAATAATTTCTTTCATTCTACCATCACGATATACAACCATTAAACTTGTGTGGTTGTTATCTGCAACATCAAATGTTTTTGATCCTTCTTCTTCCTCGTTTTCTGGTTCAGGTTCTGGGCCTGGTTCTGGTTCAGGTTTTACTGAAGGGAAAAAGTCAGCACCTCTTTGACAGAATGCACGATAAGCTTTAGCTTGTGCATCTTGTCTGATGTAATCATTTGTTGTAACAGATTCATCATCTCATTCATAACCAAGAACTTCTTTATTGTAACGTTTTGTTGGTTGAATAAGTTCGTCTGTTCATTTATCAAATGGACCAATGTTTTGTATTGTGCCAAGTGGTAAACTTGCATTGTTTGTGATGTATATTTCATGACCTGTTTTGTCATAAAATTTGAAGTCAAAGTTGTCAATGAATGTAACAAAGCCAAAGTTATCAACATCAAATTTATCTTCAAGTTTACTGAAGTTTAAAACTTCATTGTATCAAACAGATTGGTATAAGAAACCATCATAATCACTTGATAATCATTTTTCTACTTTTCTTGATGTACAAGATGGACCACCAAAGAATCTTAGTGATGCATTGTTTTCTTCAGGGAAAGCATTGCTTCCTACAAATAAAACGTAGTTTCCATTACAAAATCTTTTAGAACCTAACAAGATCTCATCATGACTATAGTTCCCACTAGTCATCTTTGATAAATCTCTTGTTTCATAAAAGTCTTTGTAAGAAACATAATTAGCAGTGATGGCACTAGCCTTAGAACAGCCTGTTGCCACAAAAACTAATGGTGTTGCAGCAGCAACTGTTGCTAATCCTAGACCTAATCTTTTAATAAGTGAAGTCTTTTTCATAATAAATATATTTTATAAATTATAGTATAAAATAATAATAAATAATGGAAAAAATACTAAAGCTAGAAAACTGCTATCCAAACCTAGCAAAAGCAAAGGCAAGAGGTAGCAATCAAATCAAATATTTTAATAATTTGTTTAATCTAACCAAGGAACAAAAAAAGTTAGGTAAAAACAAAACGTTTTTTGTTCGAACATATGGTTGTCAAGCCAATGAAAGAGATAGCGAAACAATCAAAGGAATTTTATTAGCAATGGGTTTTGCTCAATCTAAAGATTGAAAAAAGGCTAATGTTGTAATTTTAAACACTTGTGCAATCAGACAAAATGCTGAAGATAAAGCTTTTGGAATGTTAGGCGCATTAAAAGCTTTAAAAAAGAAGAGAAGAGATTTAGTTTTTGGTCTTTGTGGGTGTATGCCACAACAAGAAAAAACTATAGCTGAAGTTAACACTTTTTTCAAAGATATAAACTTCATTTTTGGAACTCATAACATTTATGAATTGCCTTCAATTTTAGAAAATGTTTATGTATATAAAAAACCTATAATTCGTGTTCACAGTCATGAAGGAAACATTGTAGAAAATTTACCTGACTATCGTGAAAGCAAACACAAAGCACTAGTAAACATCATGTATGGTTGTGATCACTTCTGCTCATATTGCATCGTTCCTTACACAAGAGGAACAATTAGATCGAGAAACAAAAATGATATTTTAAAAGAAGTTCTTGCTTTGAAAAAGCAAGGCTACAAAGAGATAACGTTACTTGGACAAAATGTTAACTCATATGGAATTGATTTAAAATCTAATTATCGTTTTGTTGATTTGCTAGAAGATGTAGCAAAAACCGGAATACCAAGAATTAGATTTGCAACAAGCAATCCTTGAAACTTTAATCCAAAAATTATCGATGTAATTGCTAAACACAAAAATCTAATGGCTTACATTCACTTACCTATTCAATCTGGTTCAGAACAAATCTTAGTTAGAATGAAAAGAGGAATGAAGATTTCTCTATACCTTGATTACATCAAACAAATTAGAAAAGCTATCCCAAACTGTACAATCTCAACAGACTTAATAGTTGGTTTTCCAAATGAAACTAATGCGGATTTTAGAAAGACAATCAAACTATATAAAAAGGTTAAATTCGATAATGCCTACACATTCATTTATTCACCTAGAATCGGCACTCCCGCCGCATCTGAAGTAGATAAAATTTCTTCTAGTACTAAACAAAAACGCTTAGAAAAATTAAATAAATTAGTTAGAAAGTATTCTAAGTGAAACAACAACCAATACATAGGTCAAACGCTTGAAATTTTAGTTGATGGAATCAGTAAAACTAATTCAAACACATTAACTGGTTACAGTCAAAATTGAAAGGTTGTTAACTTTAAAGGCAAGGCAAAACCAGGTCAGTTTGTACATGTTAAAATAACAGGATCAAGTTTGTTTAGTTTGAATGGACAACAAATGAAATAAAAAAATTGGGTTATACCCAATTTTCTTTTTTTTAGTCTAGGTTGTGTTGTAAACTTGAACCCATAATTGCGCCGATTATATAACCAACCATTGGTCCAAATACAGCAACCCATGGAGCTCATACGTTCATTCCAGATATCCAAGGGTTGTAGTGAGCAATTAATCCTAGAATAATTGGAGCTAATACTAGAATTAAAGCAATTAACAAACCAATTCTAATCTTAGCAGGGCTTGGTCCATCACCTCTAACTGTTCCAGCTGCAAAGAACATAATAATGTTCAAAACAACTCAGATAGCTGATACTACTAAGAAGATAATAAGAATTATTCCTATACCTTGGTTGTATCATGGAGCCATATTATTTTCAAAGTCAAAACCTTGAGATAAGTTAATAGCAGCCATAATAACAATAACAACTGGAACAAGAATGATAATTGAGCTTGATCACTTAAATCATTTACTCAATGAACAATATGTTCCTTTTTTTCCTGTTTTTTCTGACATATTTTTCCTCTCTTATGTAATTATTATAAGAAAAATAAGTCAATATTTACCTAATATATATTTAGTGATTATTTGGCATATTGCCAAATAATCTTGTTAATATTTTTGCCTAAAGCAACAAATTTCTTTTCATATTCTGTTTGGACATTATTTTTGTTATTTGGATTGCTTAGTTCATCATATAAATTTGTTGTTTTATAGATGATTTTTATGTCATTTCTTGCGTTAAGAACCTCGATTGTGTAGGTAAACAAAATATCATTATCTGTTTTAAATTCAACTTGTCCTTTTGGTGTTAATAATTGTTTATAAATGTTTAAAAAATTTTCAGAAGTTAAACGTCTTTTTGCGTGACGCTTTTTAGGTCATGGATCGGAAAAATTTAAATAAATTTTAGAAACATTGTTTCTAAATTTTTCTACATCAATCTTCGTAAAATCAGCACAAGAAAATACTAAATTGTTTAGCTTTAATTCATTTCTTTCAATCTTTTTTAGTGCTTTTAAAATAACTGTAGAAAACTTCTCAATTCCTATATAAAATTTTTTTGAATCAGTGAAGGCTTTTGTAATTAAAAAATCACCTTTACCACTACCAATTTCTAGACAAATTGGTTTGTTTGGTAATTTAATATCATTTAATTCTTGATAGTTTTTAAAGTTCTTAATCAAGATTGGGGCTTTAGTGTTTGTTCTTAATCTTCCCATAATAAGTCTCAAATAGATCTAAACACGTTGACAATGAAGATAAATAAATTTGATCTTTATGATTCAAAAGAATCATCTTAACTTGTTTGTATGTTAATCAACGATTTGTAGATACATTTTCAAAAACAGATCCGTCACCAGTTTTCTTTTTGACACTTTTACAGTTTGTTACATCAAATAAGAAATTGAAAACTGTTTCATTCATTTGTGTAGAGGAAACACAATAACTACCAGCAACAAGGTTTTTCTTGCTGATTTTAATGTTAGCTTCTTCATATACTTCACTTATAGCATTATCAAGAGGGGATTGATTTTCTTCGATTGATCCAGTTATAGGACAAGCATATAAATCATCCCATTTTAAGTGTTTAACGGTATTAACCACTGGAAGTGGTTGATATCTAATTAAGAACATAAAATCATTCTTAACTTTTTTAAAACATAAGATGGCAGTAGAGTTAACACCTCTACGTTGTGCATAAATGAATCCTTGTTTTGTTTTAAATAAAGACAAATATTTAGTTTTGTGAAGGAGTTTGTTCATTATTACCACCTGAACCCATCAATAAACGATTAACTATCATTTTTAGTCTTGGACTAAAATCATACATTTCGACAGTTCGTTTTAAGTCTTCAAATAATGTTGGAATGTTGCTGAAATATTCTAATAAGATGGCAAAGTCATAAAAGTCTAGGAATTGCTTCTTTGCTCTAAACACATCATTATAATTACTTACCATTTGTTGGTCTTGTAAGTCTAACATATTAACAAACATAACGTTGTTATGAGTAATTAAGTTTCTTAATGATAAGAAGTTATTAATTAAATCATCAAAAGCAGAAACTTTATTTGGTGACAATCTAAAGAACTTAACAACCTTCTTCTTTAATTGGTCATTTAAAGCAAAGTAAACAAGAACTGTTGTTGAAAATGTTCATGTTAAACATAATGCATCTAATGGACATGTTTTTCATTTTAGATACAAATTATTTCTTGAAACATTTTCATATGTATTGGTATTAGGGTTAATATGAGCATACTTTGTCATTTTATTAACCAACTGCTCAAAACCAACTCCACACAAACTTCCACTAGCATTAGAAAAAATTTGGTGTTTTAAGAATTCTTTATCTTTAGAGAATAAACAACCATCATATATTCTATATGTGTCTTCAATAATATAAGCTATTTGAGTGTTTAATCTTTTTTCAATCTCAAGTAAATGATCTAAGAATAAAATAGAAATCTTTTTATCAAGTTCATAAAGATTTAATAAATCATCTGTGGTAATTTCTAATTTACCAAAATTTTGTTGTTCTAACAACTTCAAATATGGTTTCATTACCCGATTGTAATTTCCATTTACAATATATTTATTTAATCTCTTAACATCAGAGATTATTATCCCTTTAGATTGAATATGAGATAATAACCTGTTTAAAATAGTATCGTTCATACTATGATTATATACCAATATAAATACATACATAAATGTATGTATTTAGGTATAATAAACATTAGGAGCCATTATGATAAAACTAGAAACAAGATACACTAATGGTATCGTTACTGATAGAACTATCAAACGTCTTTATCAATATCGTTTGAATAGAATAGCTAGAAGAATAAGATCAAAAAAAGCCAAAGGTGTAGAAATGACTGGCTGAATTAATTTTGTTCAAAATTATGACAAACAACAAATTAAAGAAATGAAGCGTGTTGCTGGTCAATGAAAGAAAAGCAAAATTAAAAAAGTTATTGTTATTGGTATTGGTGGTAGTTATTTAGGTATTAAAGCTGGAATGAATATGTTAAGTTCTGACTTTAATAAAAGAAACTTCCAAGTTTTCTTTGCTCACAACTTTAACCACAACTATTTATTAAGTTTACTTAATAGTATGGGTAAAGATCCTTTTGGTATTATCATTATTTCTAAATCTGGTACAACACTTGAACCAGCCACAGCTTTTAGTTTATTCTATCGTCGTCTAGTTAAAAACGTAGGAAAAGAAAAAGCAAACAAGCTTGTGGTTGCTGTAACAGATAAAGAAAAGGGTTTTGTTTTAAAAGATGCAATAAAGAACAACTGATCACGCTTTGTCATTCCTAATGACATAGGTGGAAGATATTCAGCATTAACGCCTGCAGGAATGTTCTTGTTTATCTTATTAGATTTGAATTACAAAGCTATCATAAAAGGTGCATCTGATGCTGCCAAGCAATTAGTAAACCCTGATCTTGATCATAATGATGCATTTAAATATGCTTGTTATAGAAATTACTTCAGATCATTCCAAAGATATGATGTAGAAAACTTTATTGTTTACGATCCGGGTTTACAAATGATGTGTGAGGTTTGAAAACAATTATTTGGTGAATCTGAAGGAAAAGACCACAAAGCTTTATATCCATCAACTTCGTTGTTTACTACAGATTTACACTCTATGGGTCAATATTTCCAAGAAGGAACAAGAAACTTCTTTGAAACAACTTTATATATTAAAAAACCAATTTTAGATACTAAAGTTAAAATTGATAATCCAGCCTTAAAGTATCTGCACAACAAGAAATTATCATACTTAAATGAGGTAGCAATGTTATCAACAGTACAAGCTCACTATGAAGAAGGAAGAGTAAATAATTTGATTATTTACGTTGATAAACAAGATGCATATCACTTTGGATATTTATATATGTGATTATGCTTTGCAGCAATGTGCTCTGCTTATTTACTACACTTAAATCCATTCAATCAACCTGGTGTTGAGGTGTATAAAAAAAGAATCGCAAATATATTAAGAAATAAATAATTTATATAATATATAGGTAATTACTAAAGGAAATAATTATGGCAAAAGTTGAATATTGTGTAATTGGTTATGGTAGATTTGGTCAACAAGTTGCTGACCAACTTAACCAATTAGGTAAAAATGTAATGGTTGTAGAAGGAGAATCTGCTCTGTGTGATAAGATTTCTCGTTTACACGAAATTGTTATTAAGGCTGACGCAACAGACATCAACGCTTTAGCTGACTGTGGTGTTAAGAATGTTAAAAACATTATTGTAGCTACAAGTGAAATTGAAAACTCAATCATGATCTGTGCTAACTTAAGACAATTGGGTTGTGAAAACATTATCGCTCGTGCAAAGAACCAAACTCACGAACGTGTTTTAAAAACTATGGGTATTACAAACGTTGTAACACCAGAAACAGAAATTGCAAACAAATTAGCAATTCAATTAGTTTATAACTTGGGTGCTGATATTACAGCTATCAACAAAGAAATTTGTTGAGTTAAGACTGTTGTTACTAACTCAAGCATTCTTCACAAAAACATTTTTAACCTTGAATTAAAAGAAAAATTAGATGCAATAATTGTTTCTATTCAAAGAAAGGAAGATATTATCTTCCCTATTAAACAAGATGCTCAATTTAAGATTGGTGATATAGCAAGCATCGTTTGTCCAAATAAGAACATAAAGAAAGTTATTGAATTCTTAACTCAAGAAAAATAATCCATGATTAAAATTGTTTATGCTTGTAATGATAAATGATTTGACGGTCTTTATTTGTCAATTTTGTCAATATTAAGAAGAACAAGCCAACAAATAAATTTTTATTTGTTAAGTGCTGATTGTAGCAATATTAATCAAAAATATACTATTGTTTCACAAAAACATGTGAAAATTTTAAGTGATTTAGTTAAATCTTTCAATCAACAAAACTCTTTTCAATTAATTGACTGTAAAAATGAATATGAAAAGTTTTTAGCAAACTCCCCTAATGCCAAAACGCGCTATTCGCCATACACAACATTTAGATTATTTTTAGATAAGTTTGATTGTTTTTCAGGCAAGGTCATCTATCTAGATGTTGACACTATGGCTTGTGGCGACATCAATGAATTAGCAAAAATTGAGCTTGGTGATAACGAATTTGCAGTCTGTCACGATATACTTGGAAGATTTTGAATTAAAAAAGATTATTTCAACGCTGGAGTAATACTCTTTAATATGGACCTTATCAAACAAACAAAGTTGTTTGATAAAGCTCTTGATTTGTTAAGCAAGAAGAAACTTGCCTTTGTAGACCAAACCGCTTTATATCGTTCTGCTACTAAGTTTATGTTCTTTGAAAACGAATATCGCTTTAATAACCAAAGAAAGATAAAGAGTGATACCATCATCAAACACTTCTGTGCCCAAATAAAGTGATGGCCTTTTTTCAACAATATCAAACAATGGGACATTAAACATGTTCATTCAATCTTAAAGATTCATGATTTTGATCAAGAATTCGATTTATATTTAAAAATGAAAAAAGAACTAGATAACTAGTTCTTTTTATTTGTAAAATTTTCTATAGCTTTATATAAATCATGTTGCTCGACCGGTTCCATTGATAAAATATGATAACCTGTTGGTAGTTTTAAATAGTGATTATTATCTGCGTTTTTTTCAATTTTTGCTATTGCTTTTCAATCTGCTAAAGCGTCTTGACCAGATTGAATGTATAAGAAATTATATTTTGGATTATTAACATTTTTCTTTAGAAAAAGATAAGAGGGAAACATATATCTTCATACCACTAACGTTAACTTTGTATTTGATCTAGTTTTAGGCATCATTGCTCTTAATCTAATAAGAAATGGGTTGCGGCTAATCTTTTCGTGAGATTCTTGAACCGGCGGCAAATAACATGTAACATTAAACAAGAATGTTGCAAATTCTCTTCAAGCTATTGCAAACATTTGTCCAAATGTTTTCTTTTCAGGGTCAATTGGTTTAGTTGGCATGTTTCAATTTATAACACCAGCAATCTTTTGTCAATTCTTCTTTTGATACAAGAAATTGATTGCACATCCTCAAGATTCACCTAATAAATAAATTGGCCTGTTACCAAATTCATTCTTTGCTCAGTCAACAACACAATCCA
The DNA here is from genome assembly GCA_045617465.1 of Mycoplasmoidaceae bacterium. Classification (GTDB taxonomy): domain Bacteria; phylum Bacillota_I; class Bacilli_A; order Mycoplasmatales; family Mycoplasmoidaceae; genus Hennigella. The sequence goes on from JAZLIQ010000004.1 coordinate 56,331, forward strand.
ATTCTTTTAAATATTTGGCTTTATATTGAGTTGCTTTATTTTTGTTATCACCATGTGCCATCTTATCATATGTTACAAAGTAATTTGTGTCATATAAAGAATTATTCATGTAGATGTTGAATGAGTTAGTTGAGCCTAAACCACCAACAAATATAAAAACATTGGCTTTGTCTGTTAAAGCCTTTGGCTTTGCATAAATAATAGGAATAGGGTTTTTGAAAATTTTAGTGTCCAAATTTACATGACACAGTCTCTCGTTTTCGAACTTATTCATATTTAGCTTCGATAAACTTACCCTTCTTTTTCTTGTATCTTGTTACTTGAACAATAGTTAAGCCAATAAAACCAAATAAACCCATTAATGCTGGTGCATATGTATAGAATAGACGTCAGAACACGATTGAGTTATTAACAAAGCTATCGACATCTCCAAATCTTGTAATAATTCCATTATTTGATTTTAATAAGAACGACATAATTGCTTCTAGACCAACACCAAATCCTGGAATAATATTTAAACGGTTGGCATTAAATGCCATGTTGGCGCTATTATAAACTTTACCAAAGTCGAATCAATAATCTCCGTTGTTGATGAAGCTCATTGAGAATCCAATAGCAAAGTAAAGAACTATTTCATAAACTGCCAACCCAATGATAACTGCTATTGTTCCTTTTCAATCTTTGAAGTATTCAATAACATCGTTTTTAATAGTTGCTCTGTTTTTGTATTTTTCTTCAATTTCAGCTTTAGTGTGGTACTTCATATGAAGTTTCTTTTTAAATCAATTGAAAATTGATGATAAAACATAATGCGCTTTCTTTGAAAAGCAAAGTAAAGACATAAACAAACATCCAAGCACGTCAATAAACAATCCTAGTGACATTAAAACCACAACAGTTATTCACATTGGGTCTGTAAAATCAACACCACTTGTCATGATGATAATGAAGCTAGGGATATGTAAAATGAATTGAATTGCTTGTCACAGCAATGTATTACAGAACATAATACTTGATGCTCTTGCTGTTGAAACCCCATGAGTCTTTAACCAGAAGATGGCATATGGGTCATAAACAAAGTTAGCAGGCGTAACCGCTTTTAGGAAAGAAATATTTATACCGAAAACGAAGTATTGTCAAGCATTGATCTTGACTCCAGTATTTCTCAATCTACATCAGACCGGGAAATAGTTGTATACAATAACTATTATCATAAACAAAACTAGAGCGGAAAACCAAAGAATTCCTCAACCACTTTGGAAACCTTGAGCAATAGAATCAAATAATTGAACGAATTCAATCTTCAAAACAAATTGAATTGTTACTCATAGTAAAACTACAGAAACGATAATTGTACAAATCAATAAAATAACATTGCGTTTTGTAAAAAACGTTTTTTGTTCAGCTTGTTCTTCTATTGTTTTAGTTCTATCGATTTTGCTTGTTTTACTCATAAACTAAAAATATATATAAATTATATACACGTTAATATATTAACTATCTATATTATTTTATTTAGAATAATATTCTAAAACTTTTAAACAAATAGTTTCAATTTGCTTAGAAAGTGCTTTGTAGTTATTGTGGTATTGATCTGAATTATTTGGATCAATTGATAAATTGTCAGACACTATTTTCACACAAAAGAAATCTTTTTTTGCGTGGCTGCATACATGAGCAATAGCTGCAGCTTCCATATCAAACCCTACAACTTCTTTATTTCCTAAGGAAGGAAAGGCTTCTATATTATTTAATGTTATGATTGAATCACCAGTAGCAATAGTTCCAACTATTGGTTCTTTAATAATTGTTTTTAAAAAGTCTATGTACTCATTCTTAATTTCAAACTTAACAGGTTCGTCTGGTAATTGATTTAATTGATATTTAAATGCTGTTAAATCAACATCGGAATATTCTATTCCGTCTGCAATTAGAACTGTTCCTGGTTTAATGTTTGGTTTACATGCTCCTGCTAAACCTATGTTAAAAATCTTATCAACTCCAAAATTAATAATCATATTCATAGCTGTCATTGCTGCATTGGTTTTACCAATACCACAAAAACAAACAATGACTTGTTGTTCTTTTATATTACCAATATAATATCTAACCCCATTGAACTCAATGATTTTAGCTTTAATGGTTTTAACTAGATTATTTGTTTCATCTTTTTCAGCAGCAATTAACCCAATCATTAATACTTTTCTCCATTTAGTTTATAAACTAATTTAAATGCTTCATCTAAATTTTCTATAGCTTTATCTAAAAGTTGTTTACGGTTGTGAATATCAGCTTCAGTTCTAGCTGGTTCTAGCTTATCGGCTAAAAACAAAGCTTTAGCAATTTTATTTGGATTGTTTAAATCTTTGAAAATCACATGATTTTCAATAGCATCTAATACTTGTTTGTCTTCTACACCAAAATCTTTTTGTGCAAGTCTAGCGCCAGCAAGCCCGTGTGCACAATGATATGTTGGGAATGAATTTAATTCATCGTTTGAAATGACAGAACGTAATTGTTGATCTGTGTATTGCTTTGCAATATCATGTAACATTGCAGCAGTTTGACATTGAAGTAGTTCTGCATCACTAAACTTATTTCCTAAAGCAATCTTCGAAACGGTGTCTAAAACACGAAGTGTGTGTTCATATCTTCTTTGGCTCATATAAGATTGAATCTTGTGTTGAAGATATAAGTTATGACTTTTTATAAAGTCATAATTTGCTTGGCCTAAATCTTTAATGTTTATTTCATTACGAATGTCAGAACTTGAACATTTAAATTCAGCATTTGGCAAAATAATGTGTTTGTCATTTATTCGTTTAATTGGTTTAGAACCACGTTTGTAAACAACAATAGTACAAAGACTATTGATTTGGTCATAATTGTTCCAAGTTGTAATTAATTCGTATTGATCTTGTCCCACTAAAAAATATAGTTCAGTTTCTTGGTTGTCATCTGATATTTCTTTTATGATATCACATGTGTAAATAAGACTATTTCTATTTGCGTATATTTCATAAGACTTTTGATCTTTCATTAAATTATTAAACATCTCAACTCTTATAGAATAAGGGGCAAGTTGACTATTGTCTTTCCAAGGTGCAACCTTGTCTACGCAAACGATAGTTTTTTGTGGCTTAATAAAATCTATTGCTTTTAGCAATATGTGCTTATGTCCATTGTGCGGAGGATTAAATGCGCCTCCAAAAATAAGTATTTTATTTAAGCCAGCCATAATATCTATTATAAGAGTTTTGTATCGTTATCAAAACTTTTGGTTCCAATTAGTAAATTGTTTCTTTCTAATTTAGAATAAATTAGCCTGTCTAAGAAATTAACAAATTTACTTGACTTATTCTTTTCTTGCTCTACTAAAGGTAGAACTAGGATTGATTTGCATCCAATTCTATTGGCTGCGAAGATATCAATGACAAATTGATCCCCCATCATTAAAACTTCATCTGGAGAAACTTTTAGTTTCTTCATTAATTTTTTAATTTTTCTAATTGATGGTTTCATAGAAAATGAAACATATCCATTTGGTGTAATATATTGGCAAAATCTTTTTACTCTTGATTTTCTATTGTTAGAAACAACATAAAATTTAACACCCATTTTTTTAATATCATTAACAAATTTTATAGCGGCCTTTGTTGGTCTAAAAGTAAAGTGGGGTGCAAGAGTGTTGTCTAGATCACAAATAAAAACCTTAATCTTATTAAGTTTTAATAAGAATGGGTCAAAATCTGTAATACTTTTTAAAAATAAATTTGGTCTAAAATAATTTAAAAAAGTAAATTTATCTTTTTTAGATTTACTCATCTGCTTTTTCGCTATCTTTGATATTGCTTATTCAAACATTGCAATCAGCAATCTCATTGCCTACGGCATTTACTCTTTGGTCATATGCTAAGTAGTTTAGACTACCAACTGTCATATATTCTTTACCACCATTGACATCAACTTTCACTAAAGTTGTGTTTGGAGATAAAGGAATAATTTTTAATACAGAAAAAGCATTATTGTTAGCAATAAACTTGTTAACTGCTTTTCCAATATTTGTTCTGTTTCCAACAGAAACTTGAGTTAAATCAATTCTTTTAACTTGAGTATTTGTTACAACAGCAATTTGTGTAATTCCATCAGCCAATAAGAAGCTTGATGCAATAGCATCACCATCTTTTAGACCCATAGCTTTAACACCTTTAGCATTTTTACCAACAAATGGTACTTGATCAATTGTGTAACAATTGATGTATCCGCGTTTTGAACAAATAACAATTTTTTGTTGCTCGTTATCTATAGGATAAACAGCCACGACCCTATCACCAGCATCTAATTTGGCATAGCCAATTGTGCTTGTTCGTTTCGTAATTATTTCAGATAATTCACAACGTTTAATCAAACCTGATTGTGTTACTACAATCACTTGTGTTTTATTTACTGCTTGTTTGTAGTCAGCGTTGATTGCTCCAACAACTCTAGCGTCAGCAGCAGATGATATTAAATTATTAATATGAGTACCAACTTCTTTAAACTTACATTCTGGTATTTTGCTGTTAGCAATAACAGCACATTCACCATTTTCCAAGAATAGTAAGGATCTATCTCTTAGGTTACCTACATATTCGTTAATGATAATATCATTACCTTTTGTGAAGTTGTCTTTAGGGTCATTGGCTAGTAATATTCTATTACTAAAGGCCTTCATATAACCGCCAGCAGTAAAGGCAAAAATTCTATTTTTGTCTTGGATTAAATCTAGTTCGTCAATTACAACTGGAGCCTCATCGTAAGAAAGTCTAGACTTTCTTTCTTGAGGATAGATTTTCTTAAATTCACGTAGTTTTGTTTTTAAAAACAAAAGTCTTGCATCTTTATTCTTAACTAAATTTTCTAAAGTTGCAATAGACATATTTAAATCATCAAGCTCTTTCTTAAGAGCTTCAACATCAGTATTGCTCAAACGATAAAGTCTTAAGTTAACAATCGCTTCAGCTTGAGCTTGGCTAAAGCCAAACTTGCTAACAAGATTGCCTACAGCTTCTTGTTTATCTTTAGCTCTTCTTATAGAAGCAACAACATCATCAATAATTAAAATAGCTTTGATTAAACCTTGAACTATTTCTCTTCTTGCTTTTGATTTAGCTAAATCAAATTCAGATGTTTTTAAAATAATGTTTTCAGCATGATCGATAAATGATTGTAGGAAAGTAAAGATATCAAGTAAAACTGGTTTTCTATCTTTGATAGCAATCATGTTGAAGTTAAAGCTTGTTTGAAGCTTTGTGTTTTTATACAAATAACTCTTAATAAAATCAAAGTTACTTTTTGTTTTAGTTTCTAAAACAATGTAAACACCATTAGCATCAGATTCATCTCTTACTTCTGTAATACCTAGGGCTTCAGTCTTTTCTTTAGCTAAATCTATTTGCTTGATAATTTCAGCTTTGTTAGTTTCAAACGGAATAGAAGTAATAGCAATTTGCTTATTACTTAATTTTTTCATTTCGCCTGCAATTAGAATCTTACCTTTACCTGTTTTATAAGCTTGAGTGATTCCATCTAGGTTGGAAATAACTCCACCTGTTGGGAAATCAGGAGCAGGCATTAAATTTGTAATTCTGTCGATACGACAGTTAGGGAAATCTATCTTAGCAATAATAGCATTAACAACTTCAGATGGATTAAATGGTGGAATGTTTGTTGCATAACCTGCAGCAATACCATTTGAACCATTAATCAATAGATTAGGATATAGTGTTGGTAACACTGTTGGTTCTTGCTCAGAACCATCAAAGTTAGGAATGAATGGAACTGTGTTCTTCTTAATTCCATCCGCCATCATTTCGCCAAATGCAGAAAGTCTACATTCTGTATAACGCATAGCAGCAGGTCCATCACCATCGATTGAACCCTTATTACCATGCATGTCTAAAAGACATATGTTGTTCTTTCATTCTTGGCTTAAACGAACCATAGCCTCATAAATGGAACTATCACCATGTGGGTGGTACTTACCAATTACTTCACCAACAGTTCTAGCTGATTTCTTGTGTGGCAAAGTATGAAGTAAGTTTAGCTCATTCATTGCGTAGATAATTCTACGTTGTACGGGTTTTAACCCGTCACGAACATCTGGCAAAGCACGATCTTGAATAATGTATTTGGCATAAGCACCAAATGATTCAGACATGATATTTTCTATAGGAATATTTTTATTGTTTTCACTAGCCATAAACTATTCCTCCAAATCGAATGAAATGTTTTCATCGATTCATGTCTTTCTTAAAGATGCATTATCACCCATTAGGGTAGATATTCTTCTTTCAGCTAAAGCCGCATCTTCAATAGTAACCTTGATCATCTTACGATTTTCTTTAGCCATTGTTGTTTCTTTTAATTGGTCGGCATTCATTTCACCAAGACCTTTGTATCTTTGAATTTCACAAGACCCAAATTTCTTTTTAAGTTCATCTAGTTCTTGTTCATTTCAAGCATAAGCAAAATCTTTGCCATTTTTCTTGCTTACTTTGTAAAGTGGAGCAAGAGCAATGTAGACATGGCCATTTTCAATTAACTTTCTCATGAAACGATAGAAGAAAGTTAATAACAAAATACGAATGTGACTACCGTCGACATCGGCATCAGTCATAATTACCACTTTGTGGTATCTTAATGCTTCCTCATCATAATCTTCATTAATACCAGCACCTAAAGCTAGAATGATTGTAGAAATTTCTTCATTGTTCAACAAATCAGAAAGTTTTGCTTTTTCAACGTTAAGAATCTTTCCACGAAGTGGTAAGATTGCTTGGTGTTTTTTATCACGAGCTAATTTAGCTGAACCACCAGCTGAGTCACCTTCGACTAAAAAAATTTCATTTAGTTTAGCTTCTTTAGATTGAGCAGGAACTAATTTTCCTGAAAGGAATGTTGCTTTGTTTTCTTTGTTTTTAAGTTTTTTAACTTCTTCACGAGCTTTTCTTGCGGCTACTCTTGCATCTCTTGCAAGCAAGGCTTTGTTAATAATCTTAGTTGCAAAGGCTTTGTTTTCTTCCAATCAGAAACCAAATTGTTCACTAAACACTTGTTTAACAGCAGCATAAGCTTCTTGGGTAAACAATTTGTTTTTTGTTTGTCCTTCATATGCTACTAATGATTCAGGAACTAAAACTGTAACTAAGGCTGTTAAGCCTTCTCTTACATCGGCACCTTCAAAGTTTTTATCTTTTTCTTTTAATAAACCATTCTTTCTAGAATATACGTTGATAGTTTCGGTTAGAGCAGTTTTGAAAGCAGTTTCATGACTTCCACCTTCTTTTGTTTTAACAGAGTTAGCAAAGCTAATGATTGTTTCAGATGAATCATTAACATATTGCAAAGCGATGTCTACTGAAATCTTGTGACTTGTTCCTTTAAAGTTTGCAGTTTTGTGAATAGGGGTTTTAGTTTCGTTGATGTAATCAACATATTCAACAATACCATTGTTTGCACAGAACTCATCTTCTGTTTTATTGATTTCATCTTTGAAAACAACTTTAAGACCTTTAAATAAGTAAGTTGCTTCTCTTACTCTTTCTTTAATTGTTGAAGGTTTGAATTCAACAGTTTTAAAAATAGTATCATCTGGTTTAAAGTGAACTTTAGTACCAGTTAAATTGGTTGTGCCAATTTCTTTTAATGGTTGATCAATCTTTCCACCATTAATATATTTTGCTTCATAAACTTTACGACCACGATAAACTGTAACATTACATCATTTACTTAAAGCATTAACAACTGATGAACCAACACCGTGTAAACCACCGGCTGAGTGGTAAGCAGAATCATCAAACTTACCTCCAGCATGTAGAGTAGTAAATACAGTATCTACTGTAGACAATCCAGTAGTTTCATTTTTTCCAGTTGGTATTCCACGACCATTATCTTGAATAGATACAGATCCATCTTTTTTTAAAATTATGGTGATTAGGTCAGCATTACCTGACATAACTTCATCAACAGAGTTGTCAAAGATTTCTCATACAAGATGGTGTAAACCATATGTATCAGTAGAACCGATGTACATCCCTGGTCTTTTTCTAACAGGTTCAAGGCCTTCTAGGACCTTGATATTTTCATCAGTATATTTTGTAATCATATAGGTTAATTATAAATTAGAATTTATAATTAAATAATATAATTATTTGTATGAAAAATATTCACGAATTAAAGAAAATTTTGCGTAGTCACTATAGCGCGTTATATTTATCTAAAACTAAAAAAATTCTAGAATCTAAGAAAGTTAAGAATCTATCGATTCTTAGATTCACTCATTTTAACAAAGAACCTGTATATGTTTGTGGTATTGAACATTGTGTTCAATTCTTAAAAAAGGTGAATGGAATTTTTAAAGTTTACGGAGTAAAAGATGGAGATAAAGTAAAAGCTGGATACCCATTTCTAGTTATCGAAGGTGACTACAAAAAAATAGCTGAATTCGAGTCTGTTATTGATGGTATTTTAGCTCGTGAATCTTCTGTGTGCACACACATAAAAAAGATTTTAAAACACATCAAACAAAGCCAACTAATTTTCATGGCAGATAGAGCAGATTTATATCTTGCTCAACCATATGATGGTTATGCTGCTTGGGTAGGTGGAATTAAGACCTTTACAACTAAAGGTCATATTGAACTTATCGAAGATAAAAAAGTAAAAGTTGTAGGCACAATGCCTCATGCTTTAATCCAACAATATAATGGAAATTTAAATAAAGCTCTTTGAGCTTATCATGAAACTTTTCCAAATGAAAAGCTTTCAGCTTTAATTGACTATCATAATGATGTAACTAAGGAAATCAAAAAGATTGACAATAGACTTAAACCATATATTGGTTCAATCAGAATTGACACCTCAGTTCGTATGTGTGATAAATCTGTAGTTAACAAACCAGAAAACTATGGCGTAAGCAAAGCTTTAGTCTTTAATGCAAGAAAAGCTTTGGATGCTAATAACATGAAGAATGTTAAGATAATTGTTTCAAGTGGTTTTACACCAAACAAAATCAAAGATTTTGTTAAAAGTAAGGTTCCTGCAGACTTTTATGGGGTTGGTGGATCTTTAGTAAAAGTGGATGTTAATGTTACTGGAGACTTAGTTTATTTAAACAATAAACCGGAAGCTAAAACTGGTCGAGAAGTCAAAATTGACCATAAAGACTTAAATAAATTAAATATATATATTTAATAAAAAATATATTAAAAATTTTAAGAATATCTAATATATAAAATTAATATATTTATTTTTTATGGCAAATCGAGAATATAAAACAACGGTTATCTCATATGATTCGAGGGAATCTCATATTCAAACCACTGTAGAAAGTAAACCTGAGGTAAAAAATAACGAGTTACACAATGTTTTATTTAATGTAACTACGAAAGTACCTCATGTTACTGAAACTTTACCTACAGTAAAAATTGAAGGTGAAGAAACTAAAAAGATTGATTTACGTAGTATTGAAAAAATCAATAAGAATGCTCAATCATTACCAAGTTTCTATGTTCGTGAATACAAACGATCTTTTAGATTAGTTATTATGTGAATTCTTTTAACTGCTATTTGTATCGGTTTAGAAACATGGGCTTTAGTTGCCATTATCCAAAGTACAGTTAATAACTGAACTGCACTTACTTTAATTCCTGCTTTAGGATTATGTGTTGCAATGTTGGTTGTTTATATTAACAATTGGTTGAACTTTAGAAATGAAGCTAGAAATGTTGATTTTAGTCAGGGCAAGATTCCTACACTAAGTGTAATGAAACTTTACAAGCGTTTAAAGTCTGCTCATATCAATGTTAACTGATTCTGTTGTTTAGCTTATGTTGTTGGTGGACTAGCAATCTTAATAGCTTATCTAATTGGTTATGGTCTGGCTATTAATTACTTTGTAAAACATGGTGGAACAGAAGGACAACAACTATTTGGTATTCTTGATCCAAACTTTGCTCCTTATGTTGGAACATGTGGTTCATCACTATTAATCACTGTGATTATTTGCGCAGCTGGAATGGTTGTCGCTTTCGGTTTGCACATAGTGTTACTAGTAACAAACTACACAAGAGCAGCTAAGATAGATAACTTCTATTCTGTTCAAATCGTAAGTGATGAAGAGCTAACTGCTCTAAAGAAAAAGAAAAACAAGAGAGATTTAATCATCTTCCTTGCTGTAGTTCTAGTTGTTGTGTTAATTGGTATGCTAATTTATAAATTAGTTAAATCTAAAAAAGTTAACAACACTGTTACTATCAATAACGGTCCAACAGTTAAACCTATTTAAGTTTCTTAAATTCATTCAAATATTGGTCCATGCGTCCAATATTTTTAAAGAATCAACTTCCAGTTACAAATCAATCAACTTGGTTATAAAGTTGTTTGATGTAATCAAAATTAATACCACCATCAATCTCAATTATCAATTTAGGATTAGAAGCTTTAGCTTGGTTAGCTATTTCTAAATTCTTTAATGATGCAGGAATAAATCCTTGTCCTGCTCAGCCCGGCTCAACAGACATAATCAAAACAACATCAGTACAAGATAACAAATCCTTGTATTTATTCAAATCTGTAGAAGGCTTAACTGAAAACCCTGCTAAAAAACCTAAAGAACGAATCTTATCTAATAACTTTTTACTTTCTTCTATAGTTTGGCTTTCAGCATGAAAAGTTATAGAATTAACTTTATAGTTTCTATAAAGTTCAATTCACTCTTCTGGTTTGTTAACCATTAAATGAACATTTGGTTTTACACCCAATGTTTCTAATTCTTTTAGATACTCAGTCTTTAAAGCTGTAGGAGGAACAAACTTTCCGTCCATAACATCGTAATGTACAAATTCAAGACCAAAGTCTTTAATTTGTTTTAGTTGTTGTGAAGCTTGTTCTTTATTAATGCTTAATAATGATGGTTCAATTATTTTCATAATTACTCCTAGAAGATTTCTAACTTCTCTGTCTTGATGAAATCAAGAAATTCATCAGGTCAAACAGATTTAACTACTTCTGCTAGATGAACTTTATCTAATAGATAAAACAATAAATTTGTAAAGTTGATAACTAATGAAATATTTGATGGACGTTTTTTATCAAAAACGTTTTTATCATAAAGTTCATTTGTTAATTCAAGAGGGTTAACATCGTTTAGTTGTGATTTGGCTGTTGAGCCTGAAGGTCTTTTACAAACATTAATCAAATGAATTGGTTTACCATTAATCTTGTCATATACATATAGTCCACAAGATAATGAATTATCTTGAGCAGTTGGAATAGACGCTTCTAATGATTTGCCAGATCTAAGTTTTTTAATATTGTGTTGAACAATAACAAAATTATTTTCACTGCAAAAATGTTTAAATGCTTCTTGTAATGATAGAGTTCGATAAGAGTTTTCAATCTTTTGTGCATCTACAACACAAATGTCTTTGACAAATGCTTTTTTTGTTTGAACCTTAAATATTTTCTTAAGTTCTAAATGATTAGCTAGATTTAATAAATCTAAAAATGTTTGTTTTGCTAAAGATGTGAAATATTCCATGTTCAAATTTATAGGCATAGATAATTCAACATCAATTTCTCAGTTAATCACTGAATCTAAATTTGTTTGCGATGCATCTCTTTTTATAAATGGAGCAAACGTTGCAATGTTTTCATTTTTAAATGAATTGCTTGCAATCATTAAATAGTTATCTTGTGCAGAGTTAAGACATAAGATTTCATTGTTTTTGATGTTATCAAAACTAATAATTCTGTCTCCAGTTAAATAAGAGATAGCAGAATTTTTATTATTAACGATTAAAGCTGGATCGAGATAAATGCATTTGTATTTACCATGTAAATAATCAAATATCTTTTGTCGTAAAATCGATGAATAAATCATCGTTTCTTTTAAATTTAATTTAGGTCTATAGGCAAAGGGAAAATTATATCTTCTCATTGACTACTTAGCATCCTTCATATGAGGGAATAGCAAAACATCTCTAATTGATTCTTTACCAGTTAGTAACATTACTAAACGGTCTACACCAATTCCTACACCACCAGTTGGTGCAAGTCCATATTCCAGAGCATCAATGTATTCCATATCAACTTCGTTGGCTTCAGTATTTCCCATTTCTTTTTCTTTGATTTGAGCTTCAAATCTTTCTAGTTGATCAATTGGATCATTTAATTCAGAGAAAGCATTTGCATATTCTTTTTGACAAATGAATAATTCAAATCTTCTAACCATTCTAGGATCCTTTGGATCTTTTTTAGCTAAAGGAGAAATATCAAGTGGGTGTTGTGTAATAAATACTGGTTGTAAACATTTTTCTTCACAGTATTTTTCAAAGAACATTGAAATAACATGTCCTCTTGTATTTTGGTGAGGTAATAATTCAATGCCATCTTTTTTAGCTAATTCAACAGCTTCTTTGTCAGTTTTAATTTTATTAAAATCAACTTTAGCTACTTCTTTAATCATGTCAATCATTGAAATACGTTTAAATGGTTTTGAGAAATCAATATCAACACCTTTGTATTTCAAAGTTGTTTTATTAATTTTCTTTGCAACATACTTAATGATGTTTTCTGTTAAGTCCATCATATCTTCAAGATTAGCGTAAGCTTGATAAGCTTCAATTGAAGTAAATTCAGGATTGTGCATTGGATCCATTCCTTCATTTCTGAAGATACGTCCCATTTCATAAACTTTTTCAAAACCACCAACAATTAACTTCTTAAGTGGAAGTTCTGTAGCAATTCTTAGATAGTAGCTTCTATCTAATGTATTGTGATGAGTAGTAAATGGTCTTGCAGCAGCTCCACCTAGTTTAGGTGAAAGGATTGGAGTTTCCACTTCAAGAAATTCTTCTTTAGCCATATATTCACGAATGTATTGTAAAATCTTTGTTCTTGTAACAAAGGTATTAAGACTATCACGATTTGTTAATAGATCAAGATATCTTTTTCTTGCTCTAATTTCTTCATCAGCTAAACCATGGAATTTTTCAGGAAGTGGAATTAATGACTTAGCTAAAATAACAAAATCAGTGACTTTAATAGTTACTTGTCCTGTCATTGTTTTCATTGGTGTACCAGTTATACCAATGATGTCACCTAGATCAAGAAGTTGTTTAAACATTTGGAATTTTTCAGGGTCAAATGTTTTTTTATTTATATAAAATTGCAACTCACCAGAAAAATCAGAGATAACACCAAATGTTTGTCTAATAGCCATTACTCTACCAGCAACTTTGATTTCATCTTTGTTTTCTTGTAGCTGTTCGTGACTAAATTTATCATATGCTTTGATAAAACTCTCACAAGTGTGAGTTCTTTCAAATTTTTCTATTGTATATGGGTTTTTCCCCATTTCAATTAATTTTTGTAATTTAGTACGTCTTGCTTGTTCTTGATCGTTAAATTTACGTTCCATAGTTTTCACCTAATATTAAATTAATTATATAAGTAAAAAAGATAATAATTTGAAAGTATAAATAAAAAAGAGGAATTATCTCCCCTTTCTTAATTTTGTTTTTGCTCTTCTTAATTGGTCTTCCAATTTATCTAAAGCATTATTTGTTGCCCCATAAATTGTTGTACCAGTTGCTTCGGAGCGTAAAATATTTTTTCCTTTAACGTGAACGTTAATTCTTGTTTTGAAAATATTTCTTTTATCATAATGAACGATTTCAACTTTTACATCGTCATTGATAAAATTGTATTTTGCTAGTGAACTTAGAGATTGTTTAACACCAGCTTCGACTGCTTTCGATCGATCGCAGTCTTTTCATCTTATTTGTAAGTTCATTTGTACCTCTATCTATTTTCAATATTTATAGCATATTTGTTTTGCTACATCCTTTGCTTTAGTAGGAGAAATAAATTTCTTAACTACCGTTAAAGCAAAGTCAATTGTGGTTCCTGCTGCCTTGCTGGTGATGAAGTTCTTGTCAATTACAACATCATCTTTAACATGGTGTTTTAATCCTGTTTCATATCCAGGGTAGCAAGTTACCTTGATGTTATCAATAATACCTAATTGGTTTAACACTGTTGGAGCAGCACAGTTGGCCATGATAGTTACATTGCTCTTAGCTACTTTACGTAAATGTGAAACCAATTTAGCACATTGTACTGGGTCTAAAAAAGAACTGCAACCTTTACCGCCCGGTAAATAGATTGCAGAATACTTTGATAGATTTTCCTTAGCAAGGATGTCATCACATGAAATGTGGACACCGTTTTGCATAATCAAACTCTTCTTCTTTTCGATAGAGATAATTTGAACACTAATACCTGCTCTTCGTCAGATATCGGCGGGAATGATTACTTCCATTTCCTCGCATTGATTTGCAACAATAATTGCGATTGATGTTTTCATACACCTATATTATAACTTATTTAAAAATAAGTTATAAGCAGGCAATTTATTATTTTTTATCAATTCTTGGGAAAATAGGTGACAAATCACCAATTTTGTGACCTTGTCAGTTTTTCTTTAAATTTTCCATTTTTAATGGTAAATCAAAAGCCTTTTCAATAGTTTGAGATGTCTTAACCAAGATTGGTTTTAACAAAATCATTAAGTTAACTGTACCACTAAAAATAATATTTAAGCAGTTAGCTAATTGTTGTTTTTTACTTGAATCTTTTGCTAAAACTCAAGGTTTTGCATCTTCAATATATTTGTTCAATACGTTGTATTGATCTTGGATTTTATCTAACAAAGTATTGATTTCAAATTTTTCGATATAAGCTTTATAGTGAGTCAATAATTTTGCTTCACTATTTAATACTTTTTTATCTAAATCTGTAAGTGTTTTCTTATCAAATTCTGGAATAACGTTTTGATAATATTTTTTTAACATTCCAGCAATTCTTGTTGCCATGTTACCATAGTTATTAGCCAATTGTGAATTAATTGTTTCAACAAATAATTCATGACTAAAGATTCCATCTTTTTCTAGATTCACTTGTCTAACAATATAGTATCTAAATGTGTCAGAACCATATTGGTTGATGTAATCATATGGATTAACGATGTTACCTAAAGATTTAGACATCTTTCCTTCTTTTGTTACAACTCAACCATGGCTCATAATATGAGTTGGTAATCTTAAGCCTAACATGTTCAATAAGATTGGTCAGTAGATGCAATGGAATCTTGTAATTTCTTTTGACATTAAATGGACAACTTCTGTTTCATTGTCTTGTCAATATTTTTTAAAATTCTTATCGTTTTTACTTAAGTAACCTAAACCTGATAAATAACTTAACAAAGCATCTATTCATACATAGATAACATGTTTTTTATCTTCAAGTATTGGTATACCCCAAGTAATACTTGTTCTTGTTACTGATAAATCTTCTAGTCCTTTATCAATAAATGAACCGATCAATTCATTGATTCTACTTTGAGGAACAACAAAGCCTTTAACCTCAAATAATTTTTTAATTCAATCTGTAAACTTGCTTACAGCAAGAAAATAAGATGGTTCATTTTTAACTGTTAGTTCATGACCAACTTTACAATAAAGTTTTCCATCTTTTTCTACAGCTTGATCTTTTGTATAGTTTTCTTCACAATTTACACAGTAAAGACCTTTTCATGTTCCTTCATAAATGTGTTTATCAGCTAATAATTGACTAAATGTTTTTTGAACAGCTTGGCAATGAATTTCATCAGTCGTTCTAATAAAATTAGAGTAATCAATATCTAAATCTTTTCATAATTGTTTAAAATCTTTAGTTACACTATCAAGCATCTCTTGCACTTCAAGATTATTCTTCTTTGCAGTATCTTGAATCTTTTGTCCATGTTCATCCATTCCTGTAAGGAAAAAGACATCATAGCCGATTGCTTTTTTATATCTAGCAATGACGTCAGCTAAAATAGTGGTATAAGCATGACCAATGTGTGGTTTACCAGATGCATAATAGATAGGTGTGGTAATAAACAATTTTTTCATAATATATATTTAATTTTAATTTAAAAATAAATAAAAATATATTAAATAAAAAATCATACCTTTTAGGTATGATCTTTTGACGTTAAACTAATTGAATGATTGCCATCTTAGTGTTGTCACCAGCACGGTTGTCTAGTTTTAGAACACGTGTGTAACCACCTTTACGATCAGCATATTTCTTAGCTAATGTTGTTGTTAGTTTCTTAAGAATTTCTTGTTGATTCATTTGTTTGTTTTTAACAACAAATGACATAATTTCTTGCTTAGCAGCTAATGTGTTTTTCTTACCAAGAGTAATTAAGTGATCAACATGTTTTCTTAATTCTTTAGCTTTTGCTTGAGTTGTTTCAATGTAGCCATAAACAATTACATCAGTAGCTTGTTGTCTGATTACCATTCTTGTTCAAGCAGAATTTTTTCTATGTGTTATTACAAAAGACATAATTTATCTCCTTAATTTTTCTTGAATGTTAAACCGTAGTCTTGTAATTTCTTACGGATTTCACGTAATGAAGTTTTACCAAGGTTTTTAATTTTTTCAACATCAGCTCTAGTCATATTAGACAATTCTTGAATTGTTCTAATACCAGAACGTTTCAAGCAGTTGTATGATCTAACAGATAGTTCAAGATCGTCAATGGAAACTGAAGTAACTGCTTGTTCTTGAGTTTCTTCGTTTTCCTTCATCATTTGAAGTTGAGCAATTCTTTCATTGATTTGAACAAGTTGTTCAAAGTGTTCAACTAAAATTTTGCTTGCGTAAGCAACAGCATCAGTAGGTGTTACTGCTCCATTGGTTACAACATCTAATGTTAAGTAGTCACCCATGTGGTTCTTACTAATCTTTCTTTCATCTACATGGTATCCAACTTGTAATACTGGACAGAAGTTAGAGTCAGTAGCAATAATAGAAAGTGTGCTAATTTGTTCTTGGTTTTCTTTGAAAGATTTAAAACCACGACCATTAGCAGCAAAGATTTCCATCTCGAATTTCGGTGTTGCTTTAGTTTTAGTAGCAATGTATAGATCAGGGTTTACTACTTCAAAACCTACAGGAAGTTCAATATCTTCAGCCTTAATTACACCAGCTTCCTTAACACTAATTTTCATAGTTGGTCAGCTGTGTAATTCTGTACCTTCAGGAATTGCTTCTTCTGAGATTTTTAAAACTAATTGTTTTAGGTTAAGGATGATTTGTGTAACATCTTCCTTAATACCATCAATTGCTTGGAATTCATGGTTTACTCCAGGAATTTTAATTGCAAATACACTTGCACCTGGAATGTTTGAAAGGATAACTCTTCTTAGAGCATTACCGATAGTAATACCAAAACCTGATTCCAATGGACCTATTTCAAATTTTCCATGGTTATCATTAATTTCGTTTACGATTGGTTTAATAGAATATTTAATAAATTTTTCCATATATGTGCTCCTTTATTAACGTGGTTTCTTTGGCGGTCTACAACCATTGTGTGGAATTGGTGTTATATCAGCAATTTCAGTGATTTGTAAACCAGCAGCAGCTAATGATCTGATTGCGGTATCTTTACCACGACCAATACCATTACATCTTACAGCAACAGTTTTTAATCCCATAGCCATTGCTTCTTTTGCGCATTGTTCTGCAGCAATACCAGCAGCATATGGAGTTGCTTTCTTGCTACCTTTGTAACCGATAGTTCCAGCAGATGCTCATTTAATAGCATTACCAGCCATATCAGTTATGGTAACAATTGTATTGTTAAGGGTAGAGTGAATGTATGCCATACCATTAACTGAGGCAAGACGTTTTTTCTTCTTACCAGCTTTTTTAGCAGCAGGTTTCTTTTCAGAAGCTGCAGCAGTTGTTTTAGTTTGTTCAGCCATTGTTCTATCCTCCTATTACTTAGTTTCTTGTTTCTTGTTAGCAATAGTCTTTCTAGGACCTTTACGTGTTCTTGCGTTGGTCTTAGTTCTTTGGCCTCTAACAGGTAAACCTTTTTTATGTCTCATACCACGATAACAATTAATCTCCATTAATTGCTTAATGTTCATTGCAACATCTCTACGTAAGTCACCTTCGATGGTGTACTTACTTGCTGCTTCACGGATAGCTGCAAATTCTTTTTCTTCTAGATCTGCAGTTTTCTTTTCTGGATCAACACCTGCAGTTTTGCAGATTTTCTTACCAGTAGAAATACCTATCCCATAGATAGCAGTTAAAGCATATGCAATCTTTTTATTATTTGGAATATCTACACCTAATAAACGTGCCATATTTTCTCCTTATCCTTGTCTTTGTTTGTGTTTTGGATTCTTGCAAATTACCATTACACGTCCATGTCTTTTAATTACTTTACAATCTTTACAGATTGGTTTTACAGAAGCTCTTACTTTCATATATACCTCTTTCTTAATTTTGACGGTAAGTGATTCTACCACGTGTTAAATCATATGGACTTAACTCAACTTCTACAATATCACCGGGTAGGATACGTATTTTACACATACGAATCTTACCTGATACGTGGGCAGATATTTCCATACCATTATCAAGTAGCACTTTATAAGTACCACCGGCAGAAATATCAGTTACCTTACCTTTCATTTTTATTTTGTCTTGATCAGCCATTTATATCCTTTCATTTATTCAGCTGTTAATATTTGATAACCTAACTCTGTGACTAACACCATGTGTTCTTCATGACAAGTTAGTTTACCGTTTGCTGCAGATACGGTTCAACCATTATCTGCATCGACCACATATTTATCACTATCGGTCATAAGCATGGGTTCTATACATATTACCATCCCCGCTTTTAATTTAATTCCTGTTCCAGGTTGACCATAGTTGAGAATAATTGGGTCTTCGTGAACTTTTAGTCCACATCCATGGCCACCATAGTCTTTAATAACTTGATAGCCATGGTAGAACGCTGTTTCTTGGATAGCATACGAGATGTCTCCAAGATGCACTCCTGCTTTGACTTGGCTTATTGCTTGTCTTAGACAATCTAGTGTTGCTTCTTGAATTTCTAAAGCATCTTGATTGGTTGTATCTAAGACAACACTAAAAGCTGCATCACATATATAACCTTCAAAAGTTACTCCAATATCAAATTTAACAATATCAGATTTCTTTAAGACATAGTCTCCTGGTATTCCGTGAATGAGTTGTTCATTTACGGAAATGCAGATATGACCAGGAAAGTCTTCATACTTATAGAAACTGCATGAGGCATTATTCTTACGAATAACATCTGCAGCAATCTTATCTAATTGTTTTGTAGTTATTCCTGGTTTGGTATGTTTAATTAACTCAGCTTTAACTTTCTTTCAAATGTTACAAGCTTTAGTAATACCAACTATGTCTTTTTCGGTTTTTATGTAAATCATTATTGTAAATTACAAATATCCTTTAATTGTTTAATTGCATTGTCTAATTTATCATTTTGAATTTCATGTAAGATATTTAATTTTTTACATGCATCAATTAATGGTGCATTAAGACTCATGTATGTTTTGTAACGTTCAATGACAACTGATTCTTGATCGTCATTTCTTTGAACTAGTAAAGAACCATCTTTATCACAAGTATTTTCTACTTTTGGTTTCTTGTAATAGATGTTGTAAATTTCTTTACATACTGGGCATACTCTTCGCCCAGTAATTCTTTTTACTATTTCTTCCTTATCAACTTTTACATCAATTGCATAATCTACTTTTACTAGTTTATTAAGATATTCAAGTTGATTAACATTTCTTGGATAACCATCAAAGATAATGTTTGCTTGTGGGTTATTAATCTTTAAGATTTCTTGTCTAACGACTTCGTTAGTTGTATCATCATCAACTAACTTGCCGCTAAGCATAATTTGTTTTAATTGGTTAGCAAGTGGTGTATCTTGCCCAACTGTTTTTCTAAATAAGTCACCAGTTGATACATGGATAAATCCATGTTTTTCTTTTAGGTAGTTTGAAATACTACCTTTACCAGATCCTGGTGCTCCTAATAAAATAACTATCATAATTGTGTTACCTTCTCTTCCTTTTCAGTTTCTTGAGCTGTATAGTGAGAATGTTCAATGTTTCTTCTTTGAGCAACATATCCACTTGTTGTACTAGCAGATTTGATTGCTGCTCATAATTCAATACTTGCAGTAACCATAATGATAATACCAGTACCTGATAGACTCATTCCACTTGGAATTCCTGTTGCTACAGATAGGATATAAGGAATTGATGCAACTACTGCTAAGAATGGTGCACCGATTCAGTTAATTCTGAATAGTACTTTGGTAATGTGCTTTTCAGTATCTTCACCCATTCTTACACCAGGGATGAATTTACCACTCTTTTCAAAGTTCTCCGAAATTTGTTGAGGATTAATTTGAATATATGAGTAGAAGAAGCTAAATAAGATGATTAGGACAAAGTATATAGCTATACCTACTCCTGAGTCTAGTGTTAATCAGTGTGTGATGAAATCTTTAGCTTCGAAGTTACTATCTGGAATAAATTGAGCAATTGTTCCAGGGATAGTAATAACTGACGAAGCAAAGATTACTGGAATTACTCCCGCAGCGTTTAGTTTAATTGGTAAATAAGGAAGTTCATTCTTATCTTGAATTAAACCTTGACCTGTTTGTTGAATTGGAATCTTTCTTGTTGAACCATTTATGAAAACAACAACAAGAACGATGGCAATAAAGAAGAGAGTATATAGAATACAACTTAAGACTATTGTTACTTGGTTAGTTGCAGCTAATCTAATTCCAATAACGTTGAAAACGTTGTTGAAACTTGAAATTAATTGACCAACTACACCGACTAAGATTAATGTTGTTACACCGTTACCTACACCTCTTTTAGTGATCATATCACCAATAAAGATAGCAACATATGTACCTGCTGTTAGCAAGAACATTAAACCTACAGCACCACCAGGTTCATTACCAAATAAATCATTAATTGAGTTTTGGCCGAAGATGGTAATACCAGTACCTGATCCAGAACCGTTTCTTGACAAGATTAATGCAAGTGTTGCATAAGCTTGAACAAAACAGAATGGAAGAGTCAATAATCTTGTGATTATTTCTAGTTTCTTCTTACCTCTTTCACCAGCTTTAGCCATTTTTGCTAAAGGCTTGACTAAATCACTTGACAGCAATTGAATAATAATTTGTGCCGTGATGTAAGGACCAAGTCCGATAGCAAAGATGGACATGTGTTCTAGACCACCAGCAGAAAGTAAGTTTAACATTTCTGCAAATGATCCAGTAGTTTTGTAACCTTCAGGTAGAGTAACCCCTGGAAGGGTTAACATAGAACCTAAATGGTACAACACAATAAAGCCAAGAGTAATTAGCACTGATACTAATACAGTCTTGTTAGTGAAAATAGGTTTTAATGTATTTGAAACCTTTTTACCTAAGGATGTGTTATTTGTTTGATTTTCCATGTTAATTATTTAACGATTGTTACTTTTCCGTTTGCTGAAGTAATAATTTTTTTAGCTCCTTCTGTTACGTGATTAACAGATACTTCAATTGGAGCTTTTAAAGCTTTCTTACCAGCAATAATTTTAATTGGGCAGTTGCAAGCCTTCTTAATTAATTTTGCAGCAATTAAAGCTTTACGATCTACAACTTTCATCTTTGCAATTTGATCAGTTGTTAGCACAACTGGTCTATCTGCAAAGTCGTAGTTGTTAAATCCTACTTTAGGGATCTTTCTATATAAAGGAGTTTGACCACCTTCGAAACCTTGTCTAACATTACCAGATTTTCTAGCATGTTGACCTTTTTGTCCTCTAGTAGATCTTTTACCCATACCAGATCCATAACCACGACCTAAGGTTTTAACTTTGTGGTCTCTAGATCCTTTTGTGTATTTTAAATTATGTAATTCCATAAGTTATTCTCCTTATAGTTCTGACACTTTCTTATCACGCATTTGTGCGATGTAAGAAGGAGTCTTTTGTGCTTTAAGACCATTAATAGTAGCACGAATCATATTAACGGCTGTGTTTTTACCTAAGTTCTTAGTATAAACATCTTTGAATCCTGCTGCCTCAATAACAGCACGGATTGCACCACCAGCAACAATACCTGTACCTTCAGGTGCTGGTTTTAATAATACTTTAGCGGCACATGATTTACCAACAACTTCGTGATAAAGTGTACCTTTTTTGTTCATTGTTACTTTAGTGATATTATTTCTTGCGTTCTTATTAGCTTTTTTCATTGCATTAGGAATTTCTGCTGATTTACCCATACCAAAACCAACTTGACCTTTTTTATCTCCGATAACAACTAATACAGAGAAACGCATATTACGTCCACCCTTAGTTGTTTTAGAAATACGTTTAATAGCTACTACTTTTTCACTAAAACCATCAATTGGTTGTCTTGGTCTTTTAACAAAAGTTTTCTTTTGGTCTTTGCCTTCAACTTTTGCTTCTTTTTTATCAGCAGGTTTAGCTTCAGCTTTAGCTGGAGCTTTTACTTCTAGTTTTGCTTCTGGCTTAGCTTCAACTTTAACTTCAGCAGGTTTTTCTGCTGGTTTTGTTTCAGCTACAGGAGCTACAGTTTTTACTTCTTTGTTTTCCATTTTAATTCCTTCCTAATTAGAACTTTAATCCAGCTTCTCTAGCTGCATCAGCTAAAGCTTGGATTCTTCCGTGGTATTTGCTACCACCACGGTCAAATGCAACTTTCTTAATATCTTTTGCTAAAGCTTTCTTAGCAATGTCTTGTCCTACTTTTTTGCAAGCTTCAACATTACCAGATTTTAATTTTAGTTGGACAGATGATGAACTTACTAAAGTAACACCTTTAGCATCATCAAAGATTTGAGCAGTAATATTAGCATTAGTTTTTGTAACAACTAATCTTGGTAGTTCGTTACCTTGTAATTTAAGTTTTCTAGTAATACGTTGATGACGTAATTGTCTAGCTTGTTTTCTTGTTTTATTAAACTTCTTCATAAATTACCTCTATTTCTTTCCACCAGCTGCTCCTGCTGTAGATTCAGCAGTCTTACCAACTTTACGAATAATGTGTTCAGTTGTGTACATTATTCCTTTACCTTTATAAGGTTCAGGTGGTCTTACAGCACGAACTTTTGCTGCAAATTCACCAACAATGATCTTGTCATATCCAACAATTTCGATTTGTACTGCACTAGGACAAGTAACTTTTAGTCCTTGTGGAATAGCAAATTCTACTGGGTGGCTAAAGCCCATTTGTAATACTAACTTACCATTAGTAATAGCAGCTTTATAACCTACACCCACGATTTTAAGTTCTTTCTTAAAACCTGTGTTAACACCAACAATTGCATTGTTGATGTTAGCATTTACAGTACCATGGTACATCTTTGTTTGTTTTTCATCGTCAACACGGGCTACCTTAATACTGTCTCCTTCTTTTGTTACCTTGATTAAATCAGAAGGATAAGCAACTTCTAAAACGCCTTGTGGGCCTTTTATTGTTACTTTGCCTGGAGCAATATCTACTTGTGTTCCAGCAATAACTTTTATTAATCTATTACCTTTATGACTCATAGTTTACTCCTATCATATATAAGCAATTACTTCGCCACCAAGGTTGGCTTTCTTTGCTTGTTTGTTTGTCATTACACCATGGCTTGTTGTAACAACAGCAATACCTAAACCATTTAATACTTTAGGCATATCTTGTGCTGAAGTATAAATTCTTAAACCTGGTTTAGAGATTTGTCTCAAACCATTGATTGCAGGAATTTGGTTTTTGTATTTTAAGTGAATAATTGTGACTTGTTTCTTAGTTTTGCCTACTGGCTTAACTGAATAACTAGTAATATATCCTTCATTCTTTAGAATGTCAAGAATAGAAGAAGTAAGGTTTGATGTTTGAATTTTAACAGTAGATAACTTTGCTCTGTTAGCATTGTTTAATTTACTGATTAAATCTGAAATTGGATCCATAAACATAGTTTATTTTCTCCTTATCATGAAGCTTTCTTTACGCCAGGAATAGCACCTTTGTATGCTAATTCTCTAAAGCATAAACGGCATAGACCATATTTTCTATTTACACCGTGAACACGACCGCATCTAACGCATCTTGTGTAACCACGAGTAGAATATTTTGGTTTACGATTAGCTTTTACTCTTAATGATTTTTTTGCCATATTTTCTCCTTATTTCTTCTTTTGAATGAATGGTAAGCCAATTGCTTGTAATAAAGCTTTAGCTTCCTTATCATCATTTGTACTAGTTACGAAGGTAACATCAAAACCTCTTACACGTTTAATATCATCAAAATTAATTTCAGTGAAGATGTTTTGTTCCTTAATACCTAAGGTAAAGTTACCATGTCCATCAAAACTATTGTCTTTTAATCCTCTAAAGTCACGAATACGAGGCATTGCAATTTTAACTAGTTTTTCGACAAAGTTTCACATTGCTTCTTTTCTTAAAGTTACTTTAACACCAATTTCTTGATTTTCACGTAACTTAAAAGTTGCAATAGCTTTTTTAGATTTTGTTTTAATTGGTTTTTGACCAGTTATTAGTTGAATTTCATTGTATAGAGCATCTAATAACTTTGCATCTTGAGTTGCATCACCAGCACAACTGTTGATAATAATCTTATCAAGAGTTGGTACTTGCATAGATGATTTGTAGCCAAATTGAGCAGTTAGTTTTTCTGCAATTAATTTTTTGTATTTTTTACTTAATTCATTTGCCATAACTACCCTCCTTATTTAGCTTTCTTACTTGAGCCAATTTCAGCTCCAGTAACTCTAGCAACTCTTACTTTCTTGCCTTCTTTATTTTTCTTGTAACCAATCTTGCTAACACCACGCGCAGCCTTTGGTACAACTAAGGCAAGTTTAGATAATGGAATTCAGTTTTCTTTTTCAATAATGCCACCTTTTTCTTGGTTAGCACCAGACTTCTTGTGC
Organism: Mycoplasmoidaceae bacterium; assembly: GCA_045617465.1. Taxonomy (GTDB): domain Bacteria; phylum Bacillota_I; class Bacilli_A; order Mycoplasmatales; family Mycoplasmoidaceae; genus Hennigella. The sequence continues at coordinate 81,263 of JAZLIQ010000004.1, forward strand.
ATCTTAACTTTGTTAAGACCTTCTACAATAGCCTTACCACAAGTTGGGCAAACTTGTAGAACTGTTCCTTCTTTTCCAAATAGTTTTCCAGAAATGACTCTAACCTTATCACCTGTTTTAATTCTTTGCATAATAAGTAGTCCTTTCTATAAAACTTCTGGAGCTAAAGAGACGATCTTTGTATAGCCCTTGTCTCTTAGTTCTCTTGCTACTGGACCAAAGATACGAGTTCCTCTTGGTGTTGGATCGTCTTTAGCTTTGATTAATACGCAAGCGTTGTCATCAAAAGCTAGCTTTGTTCCATTAGCCCTTTTAATACCTTTTTTAGTTCTTACAATTACAGCAAAGAACATTTGGTGTTGCTTTACTTGTCCAATTGGAGAACATTTCTTAACAGAGACTTTAACCACATCTCCGATGTTGCAAGTTTTTTGTCAAGAGTTACCTAGGATTTTAATTACTCCTACTTCTCTTGCTCCTGTATTATCAGCAACATTTAATCTTGTCATGAATTGAATAGCCATAATTACTCAGCCTTCTTTACTACTTTTACAACGTAAAAGTGTTTTGTTTTACTCATTGGACGACATTCTCTAATTCTTACTCTATCACCAAGTTTTGCTACAGAGTGTTCGTCATGAGCAGCATATTTTTTATGCTTAATAACAAGCTTCTTATATAAAGGGTGGTTAAATTTTCTTTCCACTTCAACAGTTACTGTTTTGTTGTTCTTTGCAGAAACAACAACACCAGTTAAAGTCTTTTTAAACTTTTTAGTTTCCATGATTATTTATCCCCTTTCTTAGCTTCAACCTTAGCTTCTGGTTTCTTAACTTCCTTTGCTACAGGTTTCTTTACTTCCTTAGCTGGAGCTTTTGCTTCAGCAGCAGGTTTCTTAGCTTGTTTCTTTGCATCTTTTTCCTCTTTATCCATTAATTGTTGTAATTTCTTTGGATCAAGTGGAACTGGTTTGTTGTTGTGAGCAATGTCATACATTGTTACACCGTGTGAACCAATAGATACTTTAAAACCACGGTTTGTTAGTTCTGTGAAGATTCTAGCAATAGTTCTTCTAATTTGGTTAACTAGGTTAACTTTAGCTAGTTCTCCAGAAGACATTTTGAATCTTGCTTCTACTAATTGGAATTTTAGACGAGCAGCAATAGCACATAATTCTTCATTAGACATTTTTGCAAATTCTTTTTGTTGAAATTTCTTGTTCATATACTATTTAGCCTCCTTCTTTTCTTCCTTAGCAGGTTCTGCTTTAGCAGCTTCAGCAGCAGGAGCAGCAGCTGGTTGTCCTTCAGCAGGAGCAGCAGCTTCAGCTTCAGGTGCAGCAGTTGCAGTTGCAGCAGCAAGTTTTGCTTGTTCTTCAGCAATTTCATCCATAATCTTTTTCTTACGTTCTTTTAGAACGACAGGTGGAAGAGATGGATCTCTAGCAACAATCTTAGTTTTTACATTAAGTTTGTCACCTGCACGTTTAAGAGCTAGTTTAGCATCAGCTTCTGGTACACCAGCAATTTCAAACATTACTGTTCCAGGTTTAACTACTGCACATCAAATTTCTGGAGCACCTTTACCTGAACCCATACGTACTTCTAGAGGTTTTTTAGTTCTAGATAAGTGTGGGAAGATATTAGTTCAGATTTGACCACATTTAGTTTTATCTGCGGCCTTGGCTAGCACGATACGTGCTGCTTCAATTTGGTGATCACTAATTCAGTTACCTTTATAGTCTGGTTTATTTTTACCATGAAGAGCCATTAGTCCTCATTCACCAAATCAAACTTGTTGATGTCCTTTAGCATGACCTTCATATCTAGTACGGTGAGGTTTACGATATTTAACACGTTTTGGTTGCATCATAATTATTCACCATCCTTCTTAACAGGTTTAGCTGCAGGCGCAGCTTCCTTATTAATCTTTAATACGTTAGCAGATACTTCTACATTACGAGGTCTTCTTCTACGTTTAGGATCAAATGGTTTCTTACCACCTGGTCTTCTACGATCGTTTGGACTGCGGTGGTTAGCATTTTTGAATACATCACCACGGTTAATTCAAACTTTAACACCAATAACACCGTAAGTAGTTTTAGCTTCTTCTAGAGCATAATCAATGTTTGCTCTGAAGGTGCTTAAAGGAATTACACCTTGGCTGTAACCTTCTTCACGAGCCATTTCTACTCCACCAAGTCTACCAGACACGTTTGTCTTGATACCCTTAGCATGAGCACGCATTGCTTTAGCAATACCCATCTTTTGAGCTACTCTAAAAGATACACGGTTTTCAATTGCATCTGCAATTTCTCTAGCAATTACTCTTGCACTAACTGCAACATTTTCATATTGCACTAAGTTTAGAGTTACTTTTATTTTTCTACCAACAATCTTGTTAATAGCTAGAATGTTATCTTTTTCATTTGCGTTGTTAGCACCTGCAATTAATCCAGGTTGACCAGCTTTAACAACGACAGAAATTGTTTTTTGTGTACGATCAATTTCTACTTCTACAATTTGTGCAGCTTTATATTTATTAAGGAAGAACTTTCTTATTTGTTCGTCTTCAATAATTCATCTTGCAGCTTGTTTGTTATCGTTAGTTTCCCAACGAGAAATTCAACTTCTGTTGATTTCATATCTAAGCGCATTAGGATTTACTTTTTGTCCCATAATTATTTACTTTCCTTTTTAATTTCTGGTTTAACAGATGGTTTAGCTTCAGGCTTTGCTGCTGGTTTAGTTGCTGGCTTAGCTGGTTTCTTAGCCTTGTTTGCAACTTTAGCCTTGATAGCTTTTAATTCCATTTGTCTTTCGTTTGGATTATCAGATAAGACAATGACTAGATGAGAGTGTCTTTTTCTAATCATATTGCTACTACCTTTAGCACGTGGCATTGCTCTTTTAATAGTTCTGCCATTGTTAGCGACACAACTATATACATATAGTTTGTCACCATTCATGTTGTGGTTGTTTGTGGCATTTGCGATAGCTGAAGACAATAATTTTAATAATGTCTTAGCTGTCTTTTGTGGACAGTGTTGTAAGATTGTTAAGGCTTGAGAGACTTTCTTGCCACGAATTAGAGCACAAACTAATCCTGCTTTTCTACTTGAAACGTGAACGTTTTCAATTTTTGCACTAGTTTTCATTATTTAGTTGCTCCTGTCGCAGCTGCAGCCTTAGCGTCTTCAGCTTTATTGTTAGATGAGTGTTGTTTGAAGATACGAGTTGGAACGAATTCACCAAGTTTGTATCCTACCATTTCATCAGTTACAAAAACGTTAACAAATTGTTTGCCATTGTAAACTTGGAATGTTAAACCAACAAAGTCAGGGAAGATTGTTGATCTTCTAGATCAAGTCTTGATTGGTTTTTTCTTTGCGTCTTTCTTAGCTGCTAATACTTTTTTCATTAAGCTAGCATCAACAAAAGCGCCTTTTTTACTACTTCTTGACATATTAGTTCCTTTCTACTTTCCGTTTCTTCTTCTAACAATCATCATGTTAGATGCTTTCTTTTTATTTCTAGTCTTAACACCCATGTGTCTCTTACCTCATGGTGTTCTTGGAGCATCTTTACCAACTGGTTGACGACCTTCACCACCACCGTGTGGGTGATCATTAGGGTTCATCGCACTACCACGAACTGTTGGTCTTATACCCATGTGTCTGCTCACACCAGCTTTACCTAAGTTAACAAGGTTGTGATCCATGTTACTTACGAAACCGATTGTTACACGACACTTATTATTAATTTTTCTTACTTCGCCACTAGCTAATTTAACTAGCATGAAATCTCCAGTTTCATCTTTACCTAAAACTTGAGCTGAACTTCCTGCTGATCTTACAAGTTGTGCACCATGACCAGGGTTTAGTTCAATATTGTGAACAAATGTACCTTCAGGAACATTTTGAATTTCCATACTGTTTCCAACTTTAATATCGCATTTTGGATTAGAAATAATTTCATCACCAACTTTAATACCGTTTGGTGCTAAGATATATTTCTTAGTTCCATCTGCATATACTATTAAAGAAATGAAAGCAGTTCTGTTTGGATCATATTCAATTGATTTAACAATTGCTTTTATTCCATCTTTACTTCTTTTGAAATCTATTTCACGGTATTGTCTCTTGTGTTGACCACCATGGTGTCTTGTAGTAATAACACCACGAGCGTGTCTACCAGATTCATTGTGAACAGATTTTGTTAATGGTTTGAAAGGAGTAGATGTTGATAATTCTTTTTTGTAATCAATAGTGACGTATGTACGTTTACCACTAGATCTTGTCTTTTTATATTTAATTGCCATAATCTACCTCCTTAGTGATTCTTATTTGTTTGTTTTCTTCAAGCAGTTTTCTTTTCAGAAGTTTCAATCTTTTCATCTTTCTTAACTTCTACTGCTGGTTTCTTAACAACTTCTTTAGCTGCTGGTTTTTCGTTTACCTTAACATCTGCCTTTGCGCTAGCAGCTTTTGCTTTTGCTTCAAATTCTTCTTTAGATACAGAGATATCTTTACCCTTTGGTAAAGTAACATAAGCAATTTTAAATGCTTTTGTGTATCCTGGATGAAGTGTACCAGTTCTTGTTGCTACAGCTTTTCTAACCATAGTTGTAATAGATTCTGGTTCAATATCAAAGATAGCAGTGAATGCCATTGCTATATCTTTTTTGTTTGCATCGATGTTAACAATGAAAGCATATTTCTTTTTATCTTCTGCTCTTCTTGTATAACTCTTTTCAGTTAAGTAAGGCTTAATGATTACATTAGTTAATTGCATTATTTCTTACCTCCTAAAATCTTGTTTGCTGCATTAGCACAGAAAATAACTTTCTTTGCTTTAAGAATGTCATATGCAGATACTTGGTTTGCAAGTTTTGCTTCAACCTTGTTCATATTTCTTACAAACTTAATAGCTTTAGCATGTTTTTCACAGAAGATGAATAACACACGTGTGTTTTTAAGTTTTAAAATTTTAATAAGGTTAGCAAAATCTTTTGTTTTAGCTTTTTCAACAGCAGCATTATCTAATACAATTAGATCTTTAGCTCTAACAGCTAAAGCTGATATGAAAGCTTTTTGACTTACTTTTTTGTTAACTTTATGTCTATAGTTTCTAGTTGGCTTTGGTCCAAATACTACACCACCACCTACATAGTGAGGGTTTCTAATTGAACCTTGACGAGCATTACCTGTATGTTTTTGTGGAACTGGTTTTCTACCACCACCACGAACTTCAGCTTTAGTTAAAGTTGAGTGAGTACCTTGTCTTTTACCTGCTTGTTCAGCAATGATTTGGTCAAATAAAGGTTGCTTAGCAACTTTTGCTTCAGCAATGTTCTTTGCTACTTCAAATTCACCAACTGCTTTGTTAGTAAGATCAATAATTTGTAATTTTGCCATAATTATTTACCTTCTTTCTTTGCAGCAGGTGCTGGATTAGCAGCAGCTTCTTTAGCAGCCTTAGCTGCAGCTTTTTCTTCTTCAGCTTTTGCCACAGCAGCAGCTTCTTTAGCTTTCTTCTCCGCTTCAGCTTGAGCAGCTTCTTGTTTATCAATGGCTGCGTTAGCTTCTTTAACTGCTTCTTTGTCTTGTAATACTTCGTTTTGAGCTTGAACTTCGTCCATGTTAGCTTTTGTAATAATTTCAATTGGAGCAATAGTTTTAGTATTCTTTACAGAATTCTTAATAAATACTGTTCCATCTACATTACCTGGGATAGCACCCATGATTGTCATAGTGTTATCTCTTTCGTTAACATATAAAACAAGTAAGTTTTGAATTGTTACCAATTCATTTCCATAATGGCCTGACATTCTTTGGCCTTTTCTAACTCTTTGTGCTTGGCTACCACCACGACCCATAGCAATAGATCCTTGGTATCTGTGTGGATAACCTGCACCGTGGCTCATTGGTCCTATCTTAAAGTTTCATCTCTTGATAGCACCTGTAAATCCATGACCTTTTGTTGTTCCTTGAACATCAACATATTCACCAGGTTTAAATTGGCTAACTTTTAATTCATCACCAACTTTGTAACCAGTGACATTTGCAAATTCATGGATTTGTTTGTAGTTCTTGTCAGATTTAACTGCTTTGAACACACCAAGTTGAGCTTTATTAAGCTTCTTAGCGTCAACACTGTCAAAGCCTACTTTGACAGCTTTGTCTTTAACTTGAATAACCCTGTTTGGTTCACAGTGCACGATAGTTGCTGGTCAAACCTTACCAGTCGTATCGAATAGTTGAACCATTCCTAGTTTCTTTCCTAAAATGCATCTCATAATAGCTTAGCTCCTATAAAATGATTTGGATTTCAACTGAAGATGGAATGCTTAATCTCTTTAAGCTATCCATAACTTTAGGGTTAATGTTACCCAAAACGATTAAACGTTTATGAGTTCTTTTTTCAAATTGTTCCATTGAAGGCTTATTTACGTGTGGTGCACGACAAATAGTAAATATTTCTTTACGAGTTGGTAAAGGAATAGGACCTTTAATGTCACAATTGTTATTTCTTGCGATCTCAATTATTTTCTTAGTTGATTGATCAAGCGTAGCTTGGTCATAAGAAAACAATTTGATTCTCAATTCTTGTTTCATAACATTTCCTTTCAGTTTTTAATTTGTTCACTATTGATTAGTTCTATGACAACACTTTTTGGTGTATCACATTTCCTAAAATAGTTAATATATTATATATACAATCGATAAATTTACATAAATATTTTTATTTATTTAAAAAATAAGATCAAATAAGGTGGTTTTACCTCTAGAAATCCACCTGTTTTCCACATTAAAAATAAGAAAATAAAAAACGACATTTATGTCGTTTTTTACCTAATAATTTAACAGATTTTCTAGATTTTTATGAAATATTTGGCATAAATTGACCATTTTGAGTCATTTTTATATGTTTCTAGGGCTGATTCTGGTACTTTTATGCCTTTTAGCTTCGAACAGCCCGTGCAAATCGTTGATGAAATTTTAGGAGGATTTGCTTGGTTTATTTGAATATATTCTAGGTTTGTGGATAACCCAAACGCTTCTTTTCCAATGCTGGTTACACAACCACCTAGATTGGCATTTACAATGCCAGTATTGTAAAAAGCATAGTCTCCAATTTCACTAAAACTATTTGTATCTCCAAGTGTAATTTTGACACAATTATAGAAAGCCTTTTCTTCTACAGATTGGAAGATAGGCAAGGGGTTTCTGGTTGAAAATTGAACCTTATCACAACCTTCAAAAGCATGTTTACCTACATGTTTAACACCCGGCATTTCTAAAACATAAAAGCCAGTTTGTTTGAAAAATGCATTGTCTCCAATCGAAGTGATACAACTTGGTAAAATCACTGTTGATAACATAGAAATACTTGACTTTTCGCAGAAATTTTTGCCAATTTTTCTTACAGGGGAATCATAAATTTCTTCCATCACCTTATCAACTACAACAGTTGTACTTTTAACTTTAGTTAACGTCCATGGTTGGTTTAAGTTTGATCTATTGTATGTATAGCCATTTACATCATCTACATACTCAAAACCATTAACAATGTTGATAGTTAATTCAATCTGATCAAAAACACTTGGAGCCATTTTACTAGTTGCTTTAATAGCTAACTTATATTGGCCAACATATTGTTCATCAATGTCTTTTGAAACTTGAAATAATGAATCGTTTGGTCTTTCAGTTATGACAAATAAAGGATTACCATATTTGTCATAACTGTGTTTACCAGATATTTGTTCAATGGTTCAATTACATGCTTTTGATATTTCTTTTTCTATATGTCCTTCTGCATAAGCTGTTAGACCAAGCTCAACATCTGCTGTCGTAGAATAAAACACTCTGTGTGTGGTTTGTTCACACTCAATTTCTAATTGTTCTGGTGGTACTAATGGTGTTTTATAAACCTCTACACTAATGTTTTGCACATTTGATTTAACCTTTCCTCTTAAATCTTTAGCATAGATTTCAAAACTATATAATCCTGGATCTTGGTCTCCAGAAACATTAATTTTGTTTTCATCATCAGTTCACACTCAGTCTGAAACTTTTCCATCTTTATCTATGATAAAGATTTTAGTTTTAGCTGAGAATTTTTCACCAAACTGATCAAAGCAATTAACTTCAATAGCACTTTCACTTTTAGCTGTAGTTCATTCTTCCACATCTATTTCTTCTTGTGGAACATTAATCTTAATATCTTTTAATTCAGGTTCTTCTGGCTCTGGTTGCTCAATGAAAGAACAAGATGCGATGACCGCTGGTGTTGCAGCAATAATTGGGGCAGCAGCTGCAATTGCTGCATTTCTAAATAATCGTATATGTCTCACATATACTTATTCACCTAAAAAACTCTAAAATTTAAAAAATATTTTCTCAATCGTCTAAAAATGCGATTAAATCTGGCTTTTTAGACAAATAAAAAAACAGGAATTATCCTGTTTTTTGACTATTTTACAGCAATAACGTCGATTTCAACTTTAGCTGCTTTTACCATTTTAGCTTGAACACAAGCTCTTGCTGGTTTGTGGCCTCCAAAGAAGTCAGCATAGATTTTATTACATGCAGCAAAGTCATTTAAATCTGATAAGAAAACGTTACATTTAACAACACTTTCTTTAGCATAGCCAGCTTCACCTAAGATAGCTTCAATGTTTTTAAACACTTGTGTTGTTTGAGCTTCAATTGTATCTCCAGCTAAGTTTCCTGTAGCAGGAACGATTCCTAATACACCAGAGATGTATAGAGTGCTTCCTGTATCAATTGCTTGGCTATATGGACCTAAAGCAGCAGGAGCGTTTTTAGAACTAATTACTTTCATGATTTTTTTCCTTTCGAATGTGATTTTGTTAATTTTTGATATATTTGGGTAATAGACAATGTACTATCTTTCATATAAACTTTAAGAATGTCAGCTAGTAATCCTGCAACATCTACAATCTTTAAACCTTTTATACCTATTGTATAAACTTGGTCTAGGGTGTTAGCAATATATAGGTTATCAATATATTTCTTTCTCAATGCTTCGTTAAAGTTCTTAACTGCATCTCTTGAGAATAGACCATGTGTTGCACCAGCATAAATCTTCTTTACACCTTTTTCTTTTAAGACTTTACAAGCTGCAATTAATGTACCACCTGTATCGATCATATCATCGATGATAATGGCATTCTTGCCTTTAACATAACCTAGAACATTGCTTATTTCAGCTTTGTTAGGTTCTGGTCTTCTCTTATCAAGAATTGCAACTGGTAGGTTGTATTGCATTGATAAGTCTCTTGCACGTTTTACAGAACCATAGTCAGGCGATACGATTACAGTATTTTTCAAGCCTGCAGATCTAACCATTGCATCTAACACTGTATAACTTGCAGAGCAAGTATCTACAGGCACATCAAAGAAACCTTGTGCTTGTGATGAGTGTAGATCAATGATTGTTATTCTTGTCGCACCTGCTTGTTGTAATAAGTCAGCAACAAGTTTACAAGTGATTGGTTCACGACCTATTGTCTTACGATCTTGTCTAGCATAACCGTAGTATGGTAATAGTACGTTAATGCTCTTTGCACTCGCTCTTTTGAAAGAATCAATAGCAATAAGCAATTCCATTAGGTTTTCGTTTACTGGTTTGCTTGTTGATTGAATTACAAACACATTTTTGTTTCTAATTGAATTAACAGCTTTAACCATTGTTTCACCATCAGCGAAATGTTTAATTTCTACTGGTGATAAAGACATACCTAAGTGCTTAGCTACTCTTTTTCCTAGTTCTTTACTAGCGGAAAGAGCAAATAATACATTCTTTTGTTTGTCCATTATTTTCCCCTATCTATATCTCAATTATAAAACAATAACAAAAAAATAACTACTAAAGTAGTTATTTTATTGTTCTATTGTAAAACCTTACTAATTCAAGTGCTAAATTCTTTGTCTTCTGGGTAGATACTATTGAATGCTCTTTCCACATAATTTGCTATTTTATCAAACAATGTTTCAGCATCATATTTTAGTCCTGAGTAATCATTAAAATAATAGAAATAGATACCATTAATGATTTGGTTAGCAAGTTGTTCTTTGCTTGTTTCTTTAAAGAACAAAGCGGCTAGTTTATCTTGTACTTTAAATAATAAATCAAATGATCCTAATGAAAAGTCTTTACTAACATCTACTTTGAATGTTTTATCAGTATTAGTATTGTGATAATCAAAACTATAGGTTACTTCGTAATCTTTAAACATATTCAAATAAGTAATCTTCATTTCATTACTTATTGAATCATCTAATAATACTTGTCCTAATTTGATGTAGTCTGCTTTGTTCAAATCTTTAGCAAACTTTTCAAATAATTTATCTAAAACGACTATTTCATAACCTTCAGTGTTAAACATTTTGATTAGTGTATTTTTATCAGCTTTGTTAAGTTTTAATGCCCAATCATTTTGTGCTAAAAACTTCTTAAGTAAAGTTATTCTACTAGAGATTTGCTCTTGTTCTTTTAAACTATAAAGCGGGTTTTTTAATTCAGATTGCAAAAGCTCTAAAGCTTTGCTTTCTTGTTCGCTTTTAATCAACTTTTCCGTTTCTTGGATAAGCTCTTGTAGGTTACTTGCCATGATAATGTTTCCTTTTAGGTTTATTAATAATTTTTTCTAGTTGTTTAAATAAATCTGAATTAAATACTTGCTGAAATGTTTTAGCTTGTAATTTAGAAAGCAATTCTTCTTTTGTTTCTAAAGCTTTTGCAATTAGTTTTTTAGGATAAAGCATTTGTGTTGCATGTTGTTCAAACTCTTTTTCATCCAACACTCTTATCACTTCAATTTGACTATTAACATCAACCACTCGCACATCTAAATCAAGATCGATATATTTGATTGCATCTTCCTCAAAAATATAAGGAGTTGCTACGTTAAAGTAATATATTACTTTCTTAGCATCATTGATGTTAATAAACAAATTGTATCATTCATCTTTGAAAATGACTCACAAAGAATCTTTTTTTGAGTATGAGTGATAAAATTTTTTGTTTTTCGCCTGACTAATTATGCGACAATTTTGTAAATCTAGTATCAAATATTTTTCGTTTTCAAAGATTACTCTTGGGAACTCAAATGTTCGATATAAGGAACCATCAAATTTGTAAGCATGAACAGCCAGTTTGTGGTTAAGTTTCATATAAGGAGTTACCTCCTTACTTCCATTATATATAAATAAAAAATAGGGAATAACCCTACTTTTTACAATTGTTGACCCTTCTTAAATTGAGCATCATATAGTTTGTAATAGAAACCATGTTGTTTTAATAAAGACTTGTGTGTTCCTCTTTCAACTATTCTTCCTTTATCTAGAACAAGAATTTGGTCAGCGTTAGCAATTGTTGATAATCTGTGAGCTACAACAAAGCATGTCTTACCCTTCATTAATTGATCCATGGCTGCACCAATTAATAATTCTGTCTTAGTATCGATAGAACTTGTTGCTTCATCTAGAATAACAATTTTTGGTTTAGCTAAGAAGGCACGAGCAATAGTTAATAATTGTCTTTGACCAGCCGATAAGTCAGAACCATTATCTCTTAGGATAGTGTTGTAACCATTAGGCAATTGCATGATGAAATCATGCAAGTGTGCATCTTTGGCAGCTTGAATAATTTCTTTATCTGTAGCATCTAATCTACCATATCTTAAGTTATCTTTTACTGATTCAGCAAATAAGAATGAATCTTGTAAGATAACAGCAATGTTTTGTCTTAAATATTTTCTAGAAATCTTTTCTACTGGTACATCATCAAATAATAATTTACCACTATTTGGATCATAGAATTTAGTAACAAGGTTAGTAATTGTAGTTTTACCTGCACCTGTAGGTCCAACAATAGCTACAGTTTGTCCTGGTTTAGCAACAAAGTTTAAGTTCTTAAGGATTAATTTTCCTGGTTCATAACCAAATGATAAGTTCTTAGCCTCAACCTTACCTTTAATTTCTTTTAATGGTTTAGCATCAGGTGCATCCATTTCTTCCTTAGAATCAAGAATTTGGAATACACGTTGAGCACCAGCTACTGCGTAGAAGATGAAGCTAAAGCTTGAGATTAAGTTGTTAAATGATTCTGTAAAGTTTCTTGCAAAACTTGTACAAACAATCAATAATGCAGCTTTATCAAAACCGCCAACATGGACATTACCAATTCAGAAATCAAATACAGATTGGTTAATTAATCATTTACCTGTTTCTGATTGGAACCCAAATTGAAGTAAGATACCAAATCCCATTGCACAAATAATGAAGATTGCAATTCTTGTTAGGAAATGGTTAAGTGGCATCATCATGTTACTTGCTGTTTGAGCAAATATTGAATCTTTTGTTAGTTTTCTATTAACAACATCAAACTCAGCCACACACTTATCTTGCATTCTAAACAATGAAATTATTTTGGTTCCTGAGATCTTTTCTTCAGCAAAACCATTAAGTTTAGAGATGGAGTTTTGTTGCTTAATGAAAGCTGGTTGTACTTTTTTAACTATGATAACGTTTGTAATTATCATGATTGGCACCGCAACCATAGTTACACATGCTAAGAATCAGTTAATCAAGAACATTGTTATGATGTTCATGATAATTAATGAACCATAAAAGAAAATACTTGACAAGTGTTGTGACGTTAATTGTGAAATGTTATCAATATCTGATGACATTCTGGTCATAATTTCACCAGAAGGGACAATGTCAAAAAACTTAACTGGTAATAAATGGAGCTTTTGTAATGTACTCCGTCTTAGTCCATACATTACCTTTTCTGATACCTTGGCCATCCATACGCTATGTATTAAGAATGATATTTGTGAAATAACATAAACAAGCAACATCGTCACACATATCATTAAGAATTGGTGTCAATTAGCTGCTAAGAATTGTTCGCTTTCTTGTTGATCTGGGTTAGTAAAGAAGTTACTATAGATAACACAAATACAGAAAGTTGTAAATGTAATCATTAAAGCTTCTATTACTGAAAGGATAGCAGTAATAACTAGAACTTTTCTTTGTCCAGCAAATAAATCAAACATTCTTTTTAAGTTTGATCCTAGTGCTTTACGAGAAATATCAGGTTTTTTTGATTTTTGGAATCTTGCCATAATTATCTAGTTAAACCCTCCTTTCCCATTTGTGATACTACAATAGAGCGGTATAGAGCATTACTCTTTCTTAAAGAGTTATGGTCTCCATAACCTACTATTCTACCTTTTTCCATAACAACAATGTGGTCACAGTCTTTTACTGAAGAAATACGTTGAGCAACAATAATAGTTGTCATACCTTTCATTTCTTTTCTAATGTTTGATTGAAGTCTTGCTTCAGTTAACATATCAAGAGCTGATGTAGAGTCATCAAGAATAAGAATATTTGGTTTCTTAACTAGTGTTCTTGTAATACACAATCTTTGTTGTTGGCCACCAGAGAAGTTTCTTCCTCTTTGTTCTACAACACCATGTAATTTACCTTTCTTGCCTTCAATAATTTGATCAGCACAAGCAATCTTAGCTGCTCTCATTAGTTCAGCGTCTGTTGCTTTTTGATCACCATATAACAAGTTGTATTTAATTGTTCCAGAGAACAAAATACGTTCTTGAAGAACAACACCAACATTGTCTTGCAAGCTATTTAAATCGATTTGTTTAACTGGAATTCCACCAATCTTAACAGAACCCTTACAACTCTTTGGAAGGTCGTATAAACGAGAAATTAAGTTAATTAATGATGTTTTTCCAGAGCCGGTTGGTCCAACAATACCTACCATTTCACCTTGTTTAATTTTTAGGTTAATATTTTTCAAAACGTAGTTTTGAGCATCATCAAAGTATTTAAAATTAACATTTTTAAATTCAATATCTAAATGTTTTTTGTCTAGCTTCTTAGCATTTGGGCTATTTTTTATACTTGGTTCAAGATCTAATAGTTGTTGGATACGTTTAGCTGATGGTTGTGCTCTTACGCAGTTAATAATAACCATACCTGAAATGATAACTGATGCTAATGTAACCATTAACAAATTAAATATTTCATAAATTTGTCCTACTTGTGAAATTGTCTTTCAGCTTTGGTTTAATGCTGTTGCGCCTGCAATCATGAAGATTGAAGAACCAGCAGCATTCATAATAGAGTTAATTAAAGGGAAAACTACAGCAAAACCAACTCACGCTTTAGTATTTTGCTTTCTTAATTTCTTATTGTAGATGTCAAATCTTTGTGCTTCTTGTTCCTCTAAGCAGAAAGACTTAATAACTCTCATACCTAATACGTTTTCACGAACAACTACGTTGGCATTATCTATTTCGTATTGAACACGCTCAAAAGCAGGAATAACGGTTTTGGCTACTACTACGAAGCCAATAACAATTAATCCCATGATTCCTAAGAACATTAATCCAAACATTCAGAATCTGACGAAACTTGTAATGATTCCATAGAAGAACATAATTGGTGCTCTAATAAATAGTGCTAAAGCTAATTGCAAAGCAATTTGGTACTTTTGCACGTCGTTAGTAATTCTAGTAATAATACTTGATGTTGTTACTTTATCAATATCACCAAAAGATAACGTTGATGCTTTATAGAACATATTATGTCTGATCGTTTCAGCAGACAACAGTGATGCCTTAGTTCCAATTCATGATCCTAATGCGCCAAACACTAATGAAGCAATAGCGTTTCCTAATAATCATGATGTAGCGATTCAGAATTCTGGACCAGCTTCAGCTGCCGTCTCAGAAGCAGTAATAATAGAGATTATTCCAGCTAGCATTGATGTTTGAAGACCCTCAAATACACCTTGTAGAGCAACAAAAACCATAGCCAATACAGCTAATACTTTCGTTTTTCTATTTGATAATTTAAATAGTTTAAACATAAATTTATATAAATGTTTATTTATTATATTAAAAAATATAATAAACTATATTAAATATGTTCACGTAGCTCAATTTTGGATAGAGCAGTAACCTCCTAAGTTACAGGTTGACCGTTCAACTCGGCCCGTGAACGCCATTTAAAAAATAGGGGCATCCCTATTTTTATTTTTTTATAAACTTTATAATGTCTTGATAAACTTTTTGTTTTATCTTAGGTTCATTTAAGATTTCATGTCTAGCATCTTTATATAGTTTGATATCAACATGCTTAACACCTAAGTCCAAATAGTAATAATATAGATCAATAACTGATTTACTCATTAATCCTACAGGATCATTGCTTCCTGCAATAATGAAAATTGGTTTATCTCTAGAAATGTTATTTTCTGCTGACTTTTTATAAATATGTCTAAAGGCATTAAACATATTGAAATAAAATTGGTTACTTAATGGTTTACCATTAAGTGGATCGGCATAATATTTTTTAACTTCTTTGTCATCACGGTTTAATCAACTTCCATGTTTTACAAGTTTGTTGTAAGTTGAATAATTAATCTTTTCAATTAATTTCGCTTCTTTCTTGCTACCAAAGATTTTTAGATGTCATGCTAGCAACAAACCAAACTTAACATCAACTCTATGTTTCATAAGAGCTGAGCCACAGATGATTACTTTATCATATGCTTTGCATTGTGTAATATATTCTTGTGCGATGAATGAACCATAACTATGTCCAAGCACATACAAAGGTAATTTATATTTTTTCTTTAGCATTTTGCTAAAGAAGATCTCATCTTTCAATGTATCAAAGAAAACGTCTTTTCCTTTATATGTTCCTAGTTTTTGTTGTTTTGCAGTTTTGCCATGAGCTCGATGATCATCAGCAAAAACAATAAAACCAGCTTTATTTAATGCCTTGGCAAAATGTTCATATCTTTTTGCATGTTCTGCCATGCCA
This sequence comes from Mycoplasmoidaceae bacterium, assembly GCA_045617465.1. Taxonomy (GTDB): domain Bacteria; phylum Bacillota_I; class Bacilli_A; order Mycoplasmatales; family Mycoplasmoidaceae; genus Hennigella. Next base: position 97,152 of record JAZLIQ010000004.1, read on the forward strand.
TGAAAGATTTGAACCACACCAATAGGTTTTTTCACATCATTTCATTCATAGCAATAGATCTTACTATTATCAAAACTAGAAATATATCGAGCTTTCATTATTTATTTCCTTTTATATAGTTATTGATTGTTTTCTTTCAACCATCAATTTTAGGTTGAATTTCTTGTTTAGATAACTTTGGTTTAAATGTTTTAATTGCTTTAAATTTTAAGTCTTCTAATTTAAATGCACCAGTTGCTAAACCTGTACAAATAATTGCACCCATACATGTTGATTCTAAGTTAATAATTGAAATAGGTACTTGTAGAAGGTTACTTTGTAACTTCATCAAGTATTTATTCTTGCTTAACCCACCATCAACACATAATTTACTTGGTGCAGTTGCCATATCTTTAACTAATGCTTCATAAACATCATAATTTCTAAAAGCAATTGCTTCTCAAGCTGCTTTTGCTAGTTCTGCGGGTCTAGTGTTTTTGTCTCAATTAATGTATCTTGCTTGAGCATCCATAATTCAATATGGTGCACCAAGTCCATTAAAGGCAGGAATTAAATAAACATTAGATTGTTTTGCTTTCATTGCTAGCTTTGTTAACTTGCGATGATCTGGAGCAATACCTTGTTTAATTACTTCATTAATGATTGAACCACCACTAAATACACTTCCCTCAAGAGCATAAGAAGTTTTGTTATTTATTCTGTTGGCAACGGTTGTTAATAAATGATTTTTGGATGCTATTGGTTTATAACCAATATTTGCTAGCATGAAACATCCTGTTCCATATGTGTTCTTAACATCTCCTTGATGGTAACATCCTTGTCCTAACAGAGATGATTGTTGATCACCAATTAATCCAGCAATTTGTATTGGTGTACCAAGAATATTTGTATAACCAACTGTTTGATCATTATCAACTGGTTTAGGTAATATTGTTTTTGGTATCTTAAAGAATTTTAATAGTTCATCATCTCACTTAAGATCATGAATATTAAATAACATTGTTCTAGATGCATTTGTTACATCAGTTACAAAAACTTTTCCTTTTGTCAAACGATATACCAAATAACTTTCTATTGTTCCAACACATAGATTGTTTTCGGCTAATGCTTTTTTAACAGCAGAGACATTTTCCAATAATCATTTAATTTTTGTTGCAGAAAAATATGAGTTAACAATCAACCCAGTCTTTTCTCTAATTGCTTTAGCAATTTGATTGTCTGTTAGTGTTTCACAATATTTTGCAGTTCTTCTACACTTTCAGATAATGGCATTAGATAAAGCTCTACCTGTCTTCTTATCTCAAGCAACCACAGTTTCTCTTTGGTTAGTGATTCCCAACCCATAAACATCTTCTAAGTTAATATCTGCTGTTACTTTTTTTAAGCAAGCAACAGTCTTTTCTCAAATATCATTAGCGTCTTGTTCAACCCAAGTTGGTTGTGGTTGAATAAGTTGAGTGAAAGCTCTCTCAAAGCCCTTAATCTTTTGCTTCTTAACATCATAAACAACAGCTCTTAAAGATGTTGTTCCTTCATCAATTGTTAAGATATAACGTTTCATATCTTTTTAATTATAAAGAAAAATAGGATAGTTAACTATCCTATTTTTATGTCTTCATATGGATATTCAATATCATTGAAGTGAGGGTGGAATCTTGTCCAAGACAATAGTGTATTAATTACACCTAATTGACCAACGAACATCAATAAAATTAGGTAAGCCAATCCTCATCATTCTGTGACGGCTGTAATACCAGCAGACAATCCCACAGTACCGAAAGCGGATGCACATTCAAGCATATATTCAGAGTATGTGAATCAAATGTTTGGATCATCTTTAAACTCTGGAGGTATAGGTGTTGCAGATCAAAGAACTAAAGTACCAATTAACAATAAAACAAGTGAGATGATGAAAATCATGAATGCTTGTGTTACAGTATCTTGACTAATTCTTCTCTTAAAGAAGAAGACGTTCTTTCTACCACACAATTTACATCAGATGGTAATGATGATAACGGCTAATGTTGTTGTTCTAATACCACCGGCAGTTGAACATGGTGAAGCACCAATAAACATTAGAATAGACAATACTCACTTGCTTCCTTCAGAGAAAACATTTGTCTTGATTGTTTCCATTCCTAATGAACGACAGTTAAATGTTTGGAAAATGATACCAAAACATTTGTTTACCATTGGGTTAGCGCCAAATTCACCAAATAGGTTTCTATTACCTACGATGGTAATATCTTTTAGCATAATATAATGTCCACCAACTGAACCGACGATTAGTTCAGAACTTGCTCTTGGGTCAGTAAATTCTGCAGCAAATGTTCCAGCCAATCCTAACACTGCAACCATAACATAAACACTAATGGCAACTTTAGAGTAAAGTGACATCTTGTAACGTTTACCTGTTGCTTTACATTTAATCTTTTCGATTACATCGAATCATACAAAGTGACCCAAACCACCAATAATCAATTCAAGCACAATTAGTGTTTGGAAAGCAATACCCATATCATTTCTAAATGGTGCCATTGATGTTGATGAGATGTTATCAAAACCAGCGTTGTTCATTGCTGATACAGTTGTAAATAAACCTACTCATAGAGAGTTTCCAAAGTTATGGTACATTGGAAGTAGGTTTTCTGTATTGAATGAAATACCTTGGAATGCAGCATTTTGAATAAGTGTTGGATCTAATCCTGTAAGGAATTGTTGTTCATAGGCAGGAATAAAGCAGAAACACAGCGCATAACAGAACATGAATAAAATTTGTGTTGCGAAAATAAATAACAGCGCAACTTTGATCACATGGTATGATTGTGATAATTTACTTCCACCACGTTCAGCTTGTAAAATATACAATTGTGAAACGTCAATCTTGTCATCTTTCTTCTTGAAGAAGTTTCATACGTAGTAGAATAGGGCAACTACCCCAATACCACCAACTTCAATTAGAATCATCAAAACTACTTGCCCGCCCGGGTTTAGGTATTGATAGATATTAACTGGCGTTAATCCCGTATCACTAAATCCTGAACAAGCTATAAACAATGCTTGGACAAAATTATAACCATTAACATTGTGAAAACCATCTAGTTGAACCATTTGACCATTAATTTCAATTTGGTTCAAACAGAATGGTGCACACAATAACAATGCACCTACGATTATGATGATGATATAAAGTCTAAATAAACGTTGTGGTAGGGTTCTACCAACAATTATTCTTACAGCTTTTTTACTACCTAAAGCAATAACAGAACCGATTCTTTTAAAAATATTTCGGTTCTTTATGCTTTTACCGGTATTTGTATCTCTTGCATTCATAACGCAATATGAAGTAATTATACTATTATATTATTTATCTAAAAAATCTATTTTATGAGGTTCTAATTTTTCTAAAGATGAAAAATTAGATAATTTAGCTATTTCATAGGCGCAAATGGCTACACAGTTGCTTAAATTTAAACTTCTAACATTCTTTGAACTAGGTAAACGAATAGTATGTGATTTATTAGCTACTAAAATGCTTTTTGTTATACCTGTAGATTCACGACCAAACATTAAATAAATATCACCATTTTTTTGTGGTTTTTTAATGTCTGATAAAAGATGTTTTCCATAACGTGTTATGTAATAGATCTCATCATCTTTTTTAAGTGTTTTAATAAACTCTTCATAACAATCATGTTCAACTAATTTTAAGAGCTTTCAATAGTCACATCCTGATCGTTTTAAGTTTTTATCACTTAAAACAAAACCATATGGTCTAATTAGATGTAAAGTTGCATTAAATCCCACACAAGTTCGAGCAATATTTCCTGTATTTTGTGGAATCTCAGGTTCAAAAAGAACGATATGTAATTTCATAATTCTTAAAAGTATTATAATACTTTTAAGAGGTATTTAAAATGAAACAAAAAAGTTTAAAAGGTACAAAAACCTACGCAAATTTATGTGAAGCTTTTGCTGGTGAAAGTCAAGCAAGAAATAAATATGATTACTTTGCTAGCCAAGCAAAGAAAGACGGCTTCAACCAAATTGGAGACTTCTTTACTGAAACAGCAAAGAATGAAAAAGAACACGCTAAACTTTGATACAAATTAATTAATGGTGGTTCTATTTCATCAACTAGAGTTAACTTAAAAGCTGCTGCAGCTGGTGAACACTTTGAATACTCAAAAATGTACAAGAGAATGGCAAAAGAAGCTAAAAAAGAGGGCTTTGATGATATTGCTAGATTATTCTTAGGTGTTGCTGAAGTTGAGCAAGAACATGAAAAGAGATTCTTAGCTTTATTACAACTTATTACTAAAGGCAAAATGTTTAAGAAAACTAAAAAGATTGCATGAAAATGTAATAACTGTGGAAGAATTGTTTATGCAACAACAGCCCCTAAAGTTTGTGATGTTTGCAAACATCCACAATCTTACCAACAAGCTAAATGTGGCTGCACATATTCACTTGAAGGTTGTACTTGCAAATGCAATAAGTAACAAAAAAAATAGGCAAAAGCCTATTTTTTATTTGCTCTCATCATTTATAACATTATCCAAATAATTTGAATAGATTGTTAGGAATGGACTCAATATATTGAATATTCAAATACCCATAGATTGTGTAAGGTTTTTGTGGTCATATGAATGATCAACATTAACCTTTGCACGTGTGCCACTCATACTCACATCAAAGCTTCCTTTTGCTTTCATTGATCAGTTGTGGTCTTCTTTTAACTCACGAATGTCTGGTGCATAGCCTATACCAACATATACTGGGGCATATTCTCAATAACCTTTTTCATTAGGATCAGGTTTATAATATTCCATTTCGTAATGGAAATTATTAATGTCAACTTCTAAATCAAGATTGTCAAATTTTCCTTCATCACCATACAAAATTTCAGAAGGAATAGAAGCATGAATACATAAATGAAGAGATAAACGATGATAGTATGGTTGAATATCCACTACCTTAATAGATAAAGTACCTTTAACTGGATCTTTTTCTTCATTGATTGTAACGATTGACAAAATATCTTGGATATTTTGGAAATAATCATCTACAAGAATCTTGTTATCCTTTTCAATATCTTGTGTGTATCTTAAAAGTGCTTCTTCTCTACTCATTGAACCACCACTAATTACTTCAGTTTCACGAATGAATCTACCATAATATAGATCTAATATATTTTGAGTGTATAAGCTTGACGAACTACATGATGTAGCTAATGGCGCTACAACAGCTGCTGTTGCACCTATAGTTGCTAATGGAATTAATTTCTTAAATAATTTCATATTCGTTCTCCTTATTCTTCTTCTGCAATAATATCTAAAAAGTATTGAGCTCTGAATCCTAAATATTTAATTCAAGACCCAAGTCCTTCTGTCAATTCTTCAGCATCTGATTCGTGATTAAATTTAGAAGATACTTCATAATCTACCTTCTCTTCACCAATTCATTCAGTAAGAACTCCATCAACTGTATAAGATCATTTTGTGTCTGCTTTAAGTAATCCTGGATCTAATTGACTATCTTCATCAAAATAATCTGCATTAATATATCAAGGTGCCATACCTGGACGATACACTCTTGGTGTTGACATAACTAACTTAATGTTGTTTGCTACTATTCTTCCACGAACTTCCTCTTTACGTTGGTAACTTTCATCTGAGTGTAAGAATGTAAGATTAGCATCGGCTATAAATGATAATCTAGCTCCTCTTGCTTTAGTTACAGTAATACTAACAGTACCACTAACTTCTTCTGTTCATTCGTTCATCATGGCAAAGAATTCACAAGCATCATCAAAGATGATGGCTGGATTATCTCTCACATCATTCATGTAGATAGATAATGCTTCATCTGCATCAATACTGTCTGGTTCTTTGTATTCAGTTATTCTTTGGTATTCGCCTTCTTTAATAGCTTTGATGTCAGCAGTGTATGTTGTTGTTTCACCACATGAAGAAAGTGGTAAAGCTACAATCGTTGCTACACCAGCTATTGGGGCTATAGTTTTTAATAATTTCAATTTCATATTATTTCGCATCCTTCTTTGTTTCATCTGAGACTTTGGTGTTAGCTTTAGCTTTTGCTAATGCTTCCTCCATTGCCTTTCTTGAAGCTTCCGCATTCTTTCTTATAGCTTCATTATCCATCTTATATTTTAATTTTGCACAAATAGCGTTAGCTATCTTTTGTTCTAGAATTGTTCTTCTAACTGCTTCCATGCGTTTTGGATCAGCTAAAATATCACGAATTGGGTGGTTAGTTTCTTTATAGTAGTTGTCTAAAGAATCTCTTAATTCTTTGTCATCTACGACAATATTTCATTCTTTAGCAATAACGGAGAATAGCATTTCTTTTTCCATTAATCTGGTTGCCATTGTCTTTACATATTCATAAGGTGCTTTACCTAATCTTGGATCACCTTTAATGAATGAATCAATGATATTTTGAAGATCTTTTGGGTCAATCTTAATTTCATAACATGGTACTAAGATATGCATTGCTGCATTGAAGATGTTGTCTCTTACTACCATGTTGTGAATTCTCTTTTGAATATCAGCATCAGACAATTTGTCGCCAAATTCTTTTTTCATTCTATTGAAGTGAAAATCGATTGCTTGTTTATCAGCAACTAATCTATCGATTACAACTTCTTTTGAAAAGTCTGGATCTTTTAATTTTTTAATTGTTGATTGGGCCTTAATTGTTTGACCTTCATCTTTTTTATTTTCTGCCATATTTTCTCCTTATTTTTGGTTACTCGGTCGTAAACGCATACTACCATAACCTTCATCACGGAATTCTTTGATTTCTCTTTGTAGTTTTGCATTGTCTTTTTCAAGACTATTATTAGCTACTTTAAGAGCTTGAATGTCCATTTTAAGCTTTTCAGCTTCCTTCTTATATAATTCTACCATTTTATCATTATTTTTTAAGTATTCAATTACAGAATCAAAGAAGGTGTCAACATCGGCTGAATCGTATCCAGAGAATACTGCTTTCTTAAATTTCTTGTTTAAGATCTTTTCGTTGATCTCTTGATTAGCCATTTATTGCTCTCCTTAAGGCTGAAACTTTATCCAATTTTTCTCAAGGTAAACCGCTTTTACCAAAGTGTCCATAAACACTAGTTTGAGAATAAATTGGTGCTTGTAATTTCAAGCTCTTAATAATATTATATAGATCAAAATCAAATGTTTTTTCAATACCTCTATAAATTTTATTTATAGAGACTTTTTCTGTTCCGAAGCAATCCACATACATTGAGATTGGTTTTGGTTCACCAATACAGTAGCATAGTCTTACTTCACAACGGTCTGCTAACTTAGCTGCCACCACATTTTTAGCAATGTATCTACAAAAATATGCACCAGTTCTGTCAATCTTTGTTGGGTCTTTACCGCTAAATGCTCCACCACCATGGTGAGCTATTGAACCATAAGTGTCAACAATGATTTTTCTACCCGTTAAACCTGTATCTCCAACAGGTCCACCAATAACAAATTTGCCATTTTTGTTAATGTATAGTTTGCAATTAGTATTTAAATGATGTTTTCTTAAAACAGGAACAATAACTAATTTAGCAATATCTTTTCTTAGTTTAGCTAAATTTATTTCTTCTTGGTGTTGAACAGAAATAACTACAGCATCAACTGTTGGTTTTCTACCTCTATACTTAATTGATACTTGTGATTTCATATCATACTTGCAATATGATAGTTTTCCATTCTTAATTAATCTTTCAATTTGTTTTAGTAATTCATGAGCAAGAATAATTGATAATGGCATGTATTCTTTTGTTATGTTTGTTGCATAACCAAAAACCATACCTTGGTCTCCTGCTCCTAATTTGTTGTTTGCTTTTGTTACTAGTTTAGCAATGTCTTCAGATTGGTTGTTAATGTTAGCAATGATAGAAAAATCATTTTCTTCATAGCCTAATGGTTTTAAAACATCCCAAGCTACCTTGACTACGTCAACATAACCGGTTGTTGTAATTTGTCCACCAATAACAATTAATCTATTATGAGCAAAGACTTCACAAGCAACTCTTGCTTGTGGATCTTGCTTCAAACATTTATCTAATACAGCATCAGCAATTTGATCACAAATTTTATCTGGATGACCTTTACCTACTGATTCAGATGTAATTATTAATTCATTTTTCATACTTTCTCCTTTTTCACCAAAAAGAAAAACTCCTATCGTCACGATGGGAGTTTGTTATTATCATTCCCATCGTTCAAGCTTTAGCACTGCCTTGCGGTTTTGCTGGTGGGTCAACGAGCTTGTCTCTCGCCACACTCTTTATGGTATTACCTATTATAGTACATAATTCCAATAAAGTAAATTATATATATAATATCAGTGGTATAGCACTCTAACCGCCGAAAGGCAAGAAAAAAGAGGCAGCTAACGACTGTCTCTTTTTTTGTCAGAGTTAAACATGACAAATCCATAATCATTATATGATCTTTTTAATCAAATGTGCAAAACAAAAGAGATGGTTAGCGCCCATCTCTTTTTTATTCGGAGTGATATCCGATGAACTCAAAACTATTATAAAGTAATTGATAATATTTTAATTTACTTTTTTAATAATGGATAAGATGTAATCAATTGCAGGTTGTCCACCAATAATGATATATGTAACCTTGCTCTTTGACGATCCTTCTGATTCAATTCGAACTTCAAGGTTTCAAACACCTTTTGGAAGACCTTTAATATAACAAGGTTTTTTACATACTATAGACTTTAAACCTCTTTGTAGTGAAAATCCTTCAGCTTCAAAGGCTTTAGCTAAATTATCAGCATTAACACCAACAGTTGCAGAATCTATCATGTGATCGCTCATGTGCTTTCTATCAATCTCAAATGCATTTTTAGGTACTCTATTAAATAATCCCATTTTGTTTCTCCTTATAATACGGGATTATATATATATATATAAAATTGAACAAAAACCTGCTTTACTTCTTTAATCTAGCATATGTTGCAATCATTGCAGCATTATCATTTGTAAACTTTAATGTTGGATATAAGACAGGAACTTTTTTAATCTTTGAAAGTTTCTTTCTTAGTAATTTGTTAGCTGATACTCCACCACCAACTAATACCATCTTAGTATCTTTGTACTTATCAAGATAATATTCAAGTTTTCTAACCAGATCATTTGTTATTCATTCTAGTGATGAACTAGCGATAACTTCAACTGGTAATTTTTTCTTTTTCATCTTGTAAGAATTAATTACATTTAAAGCAGCAGTTTTAATGCCTGAAAATGTAAAACGAGCATCAACCGGTTTATTTGGGGCTAATGTAATTAGATTTTTAGGATTATAGATTTTATCAATGGAAATTCCGCCCGGATATTCTAGTCCTAAAAATCTTCCTATTTTGTCTAGCGTTTCACCCACAGCATCATCAATACTTTCATTTAAATATTTAAAATTGTTGATGCTTGTTGCTCTTGCAATAAAGGTGTGTCCACCAGAAACAACTAATGATAAGATTGGAAATTTAAGTTGTTTTGTGTCATGGTCAACAAAGTAACTATAAACATGTCCCATCATATGATTTACTTTAATGATACGAACATTTAATAAAGTAGCAAGTGTATTAGCAAATACTTTTCCTACATGTAATGAACCAACTAATCCAGGTTCAGCAGTATAAGCAACATAATCAATATCATCTAAAGTAATATTTGCTACTTTTAATGCAATAGCACAAACTCTATCTATTTCTTTACAATGACTTCTACTTGCTACTTCTGGAACAATACCACCATATTTACGGTGTTGTTTCATAGATGTAGCAGTAACATTAGCAATAACACGATTACCATTTGTAATCGCTACAGACGTATCATCACAGCTACTTTCAATAGCTAAAATAATTTCTCGTTTAGCCATTATAAGTTACCTCTAGATTGTAATCAAGCTCAGTGAGTGTTTGAATTTTGTAATGGTGTTAAAGGATTACCAAACAATGATGTAGCATATTGTGCATCTGTTGTTCTTAAAATTGATGTGTATAGTGTTCTTGTTGCACCATCAGTTTTATCACAATAGTCATCTCAATAATCAGATAGAGGATCAATTGCGTAGTTATAAATACTTTCAAGAATTGGAGTATAGCTAACTGTATCTCAGTTTTGCATTGATCATAATTTATAACGATCTTCTCCAGTACAAAAACCATCTTTTACTTTTTCTTTTAATTTTTCTGGTGTTGCATCATGAGCATCTAGACATACATCATAAATTAAATCATAGATCTTATCTAGTTTTTCTTTATCTTTTTCATTCTTGTTGTTAATAACCAAAAATTCTATTTCATCTAAAGATGCACCATATGGTTTTTGTACAAACATCTTATCACCAGTATATGGTTCAAACTCTCCAGCTCCTTGTGCAGCATATAAAGCATCACCTGATCAAGTTAATGCTGCAGTATAACCATGACTTCCGTGGTCTGCTAAATTTCTAGAGATGACTCCAGAGTCAGTATTTAATGTATATCAATTACTCTTAGCTTTATCTGTTAATACTTTAAATGTTTGTAACAAATCATCAATAGTAGCATTTTTAGGCATCAAGTTATTTCATTCTCTTGGTTTGCCTGGATTTTGTTCAGTTGTTTGAATGATACGAGAAATGTCATAGATTGATTTTGAGTCATCAATCATTCCTATTCTTCCATTGAATCTTGGATCAAGATGTTTGTTTAATGGGCTAATTGTATAAAAGATATCAGCTCATGTTGGTGATCTTGTAATATTTTCAGTCCCGTTTTCGTAGAAGTCAATAGGTTTGTCACCTTTATAAACAAACATAAATGATTGTGCAAAATATGGAATACCATAATCAAGTACATTTAAACCAAGTTGATTTTCCATTTGGTTAAGCGCTTCTCTTATTGGTTCAGCAAACAATTCTTTTGCATCTTCTGAATTTTCAACGCCTGAAATATTAAATTTCTTTCAGTCTATTTTAGTTAATCAACCCTTGTTTTTTAAAACACTAAGTTCGTATCCAGATGGTGCAGCAATATCATAAGTGTGTTGAAACTTAGTTTCAATCATTTCAGTTACTGTATATCATTGGAATTGGGCTCCATACTCACTTTCTAAATAACGCATCAATCCATTATCCATATAACTTTCAAAGTTTGCAAATTGGATTGCATTATTACCTGAGCAGCTTGTTAGTGGAACAAAAACAAATGGTGTAGCTGAAGCTACAACACTAGCAAATGCTAAAGAGAATTTTTTACTTAGAAAGTTTTTCATAAATCCCCTTCTTTCATTTAACATTAGCTTTCTTGCTCTTTCTAACCTTAACAATAGAAACAACAATAACAATAACTGCTGTTAAGATAACTAATAATGCTCCAAATGTTACAACTCAAGCTTTAATTCCTTTTCTTGTTGTATAAATAGCTGTTGATAAAGTTTGAGTTGAACCATTGATTAAACTTGTGATGATGAAATCATCAAGACTCATAGCTAATACAATTGCACTAGCTGATAGTAGTGATGGGGCTAAATAAGGAATAATAACCTTAAAGAATGTTTTAACCTTAGAATAACCAAGGTCATAACTTGCTCACACTAAGTTTCTTGGCATCTTTTGCATCTTAGGGAAAATAGAGACAATGGCATAAGGCGTACAGAAACTAATGTGTGCCAGACACACCGTGAATAAACCAAAGTCTAATCCTAATGGCAAGATAGTAGATGAAAACAATAAAGCTAATGATATAGCAGTAATTGGTTCAGGAATAGCTATTGACACTTTACTTGCACCCACAATAGTATTTACATATCTATTCTTACTATTTCAGATACCAAAGCACGTTATAACCGCAATCAAAACAGATATTGGTACAACAATTACCGAAATGATTAGTGAGTTCATTAATGCATTTAAGAAATCATTATCTTTAAATAACTCAATGTAGTTAATAACATCAGGTACACCGAAGTTCATAACTACGTTACCACGATCAGTTTGACCATTGAAACTTAATAAGACAATGATGATTAATGGAATGTAGATAATAGCTAAAATGATGAAGATATAGAATCTGCTCATAAATCAACTAAATCTTCTTTTAGCTCCAATATGTTTAGGAGGTTTAGATACTAATCTCATTATTTAACCCTCCTATGTCTTAATTTAAATAGCTTAGGAATGAAAGCTACGATTAAATAAAGAACTAGAACAATAATACTTACCACTAGTGATAATGAGCTACTTCTAGCTAAAGCAATATCACTAATAAGTCCTTCTTCACCTTCTTGGACAATAATGTCTCCAATAGTTGCATTATTTGTAGCATTATTTAAGAATTGAGGTACAGCAACAGTTGTAACTGCTGGTAAGAACACCATTGTTAATCCTGCATAGAATGCTGTCTTTGTATAAGGTATGATTACCTTAAAGAATGTTTTGAACATACTTTGACCTAAGTCTTGACTAGCAAAGACTAAGTTCTTAGGCATATCTTCTAAAACATTGTACAAAGGTAAGATCATAAAAGGTATATAGATATATACCAAACCAATCACAGTAAAGATGTGTCCATATGTAGAGTTAGAATAACCTGCACAAACATCTAAAAATGTTTTTAAACCAATTAGCTTAACCAAGAAGCTTGATCATATCGGTGCAGTAATTAATACCACCAATACTGCTTTAAAGCTCTTAGATTTATTAAAGGCCATCATATAAGCAAATGGATAAGCTAAGACTGTACAAATAACCGTAGCAGCTAAAGCTAAACCAATAGATAACATAATCTTACCAAAGACAAAGTTATTCATTATTGATCAGTTTAAGCTAACATCACCAGAATCTGTTGGTAGGAACGATTTAACAATTACCATTGCTAAAGGAACAATGAATAGTAATAATGTCATCACTATAAAAGGAATAACTAGAAGCAGTTTGCTACTGATTCTTGTTTTAGGCTTTAATTGCCTAATATTTACTTTCCTGTTATGAGAGATGATGTCTTTCATTATTTGTTATCCCTCTTTTTAGGCATGATTGGTGTGGCAAGAGATAAGTCTCATTTAACACCAATCTTGTCATTAACCTTCAAGTGTTGATTTGTGTGAAGTGTTAATTCTGTCTTGTCTCTAGCACGACATTTAATTTCATATAAAGTACCTTTATATAAAATAGATGTTATACGCATCATCATATATGCTCTTGCTGGAGAACAAATCTCCACATCTTCGGGTCTTACTAATAACTTAAATTCAGAATTTCTTCTCATACTAGATTCAAGTTCTTTGTTAGTAATGTGGTATTTGATTACCTTATCAGCAATCTTAATCTTCTCATTACCAAGATATGTACAATCAATGAAGTTTGCTTGTCCAATAAAGTTAGCAACTCATTGATTGCTTGGGTGTTCATAAATATTACGTGGTGAACCAACTTGTTCTATCTTACCTTTAGACATAACAATTATTTGATCAGATAAACGTAACGCTTCTTCTTGATCGTGTGTAACAAGAATGAAGTTAATTTTTAATTCATTATGAATACGTTTTAATTCTTCTTGCATTTTCTTACGAACCTTAGCATCTAGTGCAGAAAGCGGTTCATCAAGTAAAAGAATTTCTGGCTTAACAACTATGGCTCTTGCCAAAGCAACCCGTTGTTGCATACCACCAGATAAGTCTGCTGGATATTTATCTTCATTGCCTTCAAGACCAACTAGTTCAATTACTTCTCTAGCTTTACGATCTATCTCTTTTTTAGTTAGTGGTCTGGTTGTATGAATCTTTTCAAATTGTTCTACTACAGTTTGAGGATAGTTTTCTCAATATGATATTCATTGGTCAGCATCATTGTATTTAGCAATAAGTTTATCAACCTTCTTATCAATAGGTTGTTTGTATGTATAAAGACGAATAAGATTGTAAACTTTCTTTTCAATCGTATTCATTCCTTTAGTGTCAAACTTAATATATCTATGAATACCAAAAGCAGATTTGATTTTGTTTCAAGTAATCTTTCCAGAGTTACTTCTTGTTAATTTAAATCCTTCAAACTCTGGATCTTTTTTAGACATTTGTTTTTCATACAAATAGATTTGTGCTTGAAATTGATCAAAACGCATGTCTTGTATTTTGAAAAGATCTTCACTCTTTGAATATGCTAATTTAGCTTTAATAATATCTTTATCAAGTTTTACTTGATCTTTTCTTAAGTCTTCAATTTCTTTAGTAGCTTTAGTAATAGCATTCTTTTTTACTTTAGCTAATTCTGTATAAACTTTTGCAGGAACATCTTTTAATTCTGTCCTCATGATCTTAAGACCATAGCAAATGTTTTCATAAATTGTCATATTAGGAAACAATGCATAGTCTTGGAATACTGTTGCTGTTGGACGCATATGAATAGGAAGGTCCTTAATGTCAACACCATGAACAATAATTTTTCCTTCAGTTGGCATTTCAAAACCGGCCAACATCTTTAATAATGTTGTCTTACCACATCCTGATGGTCCTAAAATAGTGACAAATTTTCCTTTGTCAATATTTACATTAATCTTGCTGCAAGCAAGATATCCATCATCATATCGCTTGGCGATGTTCTTTAATTGTATAAACGGGTTATTGTTCATTGTTATTCTGCCTTGTTTCTCTTAAACACGTAATTGTCAATTACAGTTTTAGCAAAATCTGCTACTGTAACACCCTCAATTACATGAGCTGCTTCCTTCTTTACTATGTCTGGTGCATAGTGAGGGGCAAATGAGTTTTTACAAAGTTTTAAAACTTCAATATCGTTTTGTCCATCACCCATTGCTAATGTGTGATCAAAAGATATTCCAATCTTATCTACTAGTTTCTTAGCAGCAAATCCTTTATTAATACCTTTCTTATTAATCTCTAGATTAACATCTGAAGATAAACATACTTCAAGATCTTTAAATCTTTCTTTTAGTTGTTTATAACCTTTTTTAGCAGATTCTGGGTTAGGGAACTTAACAACAAATTTATAACAAATGATATCTTGTGGATATTCATCAACATAAGTGGGTTGTGATTCAATTCATGGATCATATTGATCTTCAAAACCTGTTTTCTTAAAGTTTAGAGGTTTTCAGAATTTTTCATTATAGAAAAGTAAACCTTGTGAGTGTGGGTGAATAATGAATCCTAAATTTCCATTATTTTCTTTTGCAAATACTTTTAGTGCAGCAAACACTTGTTTTGCAACTTCTTGATCTATTGGTGATTGAGAAATATAAGTTTTTGTATAAATATCAAATATTGTTGCACCATTATTTCCAATAATGTAAATATTTGTTTTAGGATTTAATTCCATTGAGTTAACAATGTTTGTTCCATCATATATTCCTCTACCACTAGCGATAGCAATAGGAATTAAATGGTTAGTACATTGTTGTAGAGCTAACTTAGTTTCGTTTGAAAACAATTTAGTTCTTCCATCAATTAGTGTTCCATCTAAGTCAGCAAAGATTAATTGATAGTTTTGTTTATCAACATCATTTAAGATATAAGTGCTAATTGCCTCTCTTACACCTTTAGACTTATGATTTACTATTGCGCCGCAGTGTTCAAGTAAATTTGGGTTTCTTGGGTTTATACCAATAGATAAAGCTGAAGCTTTGAATGCAGATAAGTCATTAAATGAATCGCCCATTGATACAATTTCATTTTTAGGAATATTGTATTTCTTTGAGTAATATCTAATGGCTGATCCTTTGTTTGTATTTAAAGGGGTTATTTCAATTAATCTTGGTGAAGAGTGAGAAATAGTTACAGTTTTATCAAGATTAGATTTAATTAATTCATGATAAATCTTAGCAACAATTGTTTTGTTGGTTGATAAGATATCAATCTTATATGATGCTAGATCTGCATCTGATTTAACTTTTTGTAAATGAGCTAAGTGATATCCTAACTTAATGAAAAAGTTTAAAGGATCAACATAAATTGTGTGTGATTCCAAACCTTTTGGTGTGTGAAATCAAATCATTCCCTTATTTCTTTTTACGATTTCATAAATCTTTTTACAGTAAGGATGGCTAATTTGTCTCTTTCATTCTTCTCCATCACTTAAATCACGGATGTATGCTCCATTTCAAAAAGAAACTAATTTAACTTTGTTTGGTCCGGCTTCATTAATTCTTTTCAATGTTTTTTCTACAGCTCATGGAGCACGACCAGTATTAATAAATGGAATTCCGCCTGCAGACATGAATTCTTGAATAGCAATACAATCTGCTTTTTTTGCTCGTCTCAAAATAGGTGAAAGCAGTGTTCCATCTAAATCAATTGATAACAATTTGTATGATGATTTTTTGTTACTCATTTTCTTAAATTTTTATTAATTGAAAATATTATTTTCAATTAAATAATAACAAAAAAATAAAAATATTTAAATATATTTAATATATTTTATAATTAGCAATGATAAAGATAATGTGCTAATAGGTAAAAATATGAAAAATATTAAGTTAACTGAAAGACAAACAAAGCTACTAAAAATCATCGTTGAACAATACATCAGCGATGCTAATCCAGTGTCAAGTAAAGAAGTTATTCGTGATTTCTTTAAAGACCTTTCTAGTGCCACAATTCGTAATGAAATGGCATATCTAGAAAAGGTTGGGTTAATTGAAAAGACTCATACTTCATCTGGAAGAATTCCATCTTCTTTAGGATATGAGTTTTATCGTAAAGAAATTTTACAACCATCATTATCTGTCGACCTAAAGAAAAAATTAACTAAAATTTTTGCTAAACGTTTAACATCCATTGAAACAATCATTGATGAATCAATGGCTGTTATTAATGAAACATTACACTTACCTTCTATTGTTACAACAGGTGAAATTAATGAAACTTTAAAAAGAATTGATTTAATTCCTATTCACAAAAATATGGCAATTGTTATTGTTGTGACATCTAGTGGTAACATTACAAAAAACACCATCACATTTAATGAAAATAAAGTTTTAAATGATATTGCTACATGTATCAGAATCTTTAATGATAGACTAGTTGATACACCTCTTGATAAACTTCCTGAAAAGATTGAAGGTATCAAAGACATTATCAAAAACAGCGTAGAAAACTATGAATTTATTATGCAAGATCTAATTAAGAAGATCTTTGATATTAAATATCAATTCCACACTTCTGTTCATGGAACTAAATATTTAACAACTCAACCAGAATTCCAAAATAATGTTAAGAATTTAAATAAAATTTTAGACTTGTTAGATCAAACAAGCATTTGACAACATATTGCTTACCAACAATCTAAAACTGGTAAAACAACTTTAATTACATCAGGTGAAAAAGTTGGTGCTAAAGAATTGGCTATTGCCACAGTTAATGTTAAAGGTGATAAAAACTCTCACCAAATATCTGTTGTTGGACCTAACAGAATGAATTATTCTCAAATACAAGGTATTTTAGATTTCTTGAAAGAAGAATTAGAGAAAAAATACAATGACTAAGGATGAGAAGCTTTTTCTAAAATATAAAAAGCAATTTGCTTTTCTTTTTAATGATGAAACATTAGCTTCCTTATTATCAAATCATTTCGATAGTAAAGGTTGTTATATTGTTTTTATCATTGCTATCTTACAAAACAAACTGGAAAAAGACAAAGTTCTTAATCATTTAAAAATTAATAAAGATGAGTGAGTTCAGTTATTTTCTCAACTTTATAAAAATCAAGAAATTATCAATCTATATAAAAAGCTCGAAATCAACCCCATTGTTCCTTTGGAACAAACAATAGAAAAATTTGAATATTTTAATCCTTTTATTAATTCATTGATTGACTTTTTAAAACAACATGAATTAAATACAAATATTCATGAAACAAAAATAAAGCAATTATTGGTTAGTGTTTTTGGTTATCTTTTATATAACCATATTGGATGTAATCTTCCATATGATATAGAAAAGATCTTAACTGATCATGAATATGACACTAAATATACAATAATTTTGAATAACACAAAATTATTTGCTGAAGCAAAAAAGCAAATTATAGATGTGTTTGGTGAAACAATAAATGATTTAATTGTTCTTTTGTTAGGAATGAATAAACAATTAAATTTAGATAAATAACTATTTAAATAGTCTTCCAACTTTAAATGGGTGGTTACCATTTACTATTTGACTAATTAATAATGGTTTTTTACCAGCCATTTGAATAAGTTCTAACTTGATTGCGTTTTGTCCACAGGCTACAATCATTTCCTTATTAGTCAAAGAAATAATAGATCCAGGTGCTGCATTTGCATATGATTGGACAGGTGTGGCTTTATGAATCTTAATTATTTGATCTTCATATGTTGTGTATGCGATTGGAACATTATAAAGACCTCTAATTAAAGCATCAACCTCTAAATTAGATTTTCTTCAATTAATTTTTTCATCATCTCTAGTGATGTTGTAACCAAAGGTTACTTTGCTTTCGTCTTGGACTATTGATTTAAGATTCTTATCAAACAATAATTTAAAATCTTTTGATAAGATATCTCCGGCTAAAACACAAAGCTTATCATATAAAGACGCATATGTTTCTTGAGGATCTATATTAATAGGATATTGTTTAATAATGTTACCAGCATCCATTTTTTTATCCATATACATCAATGAGAAACCGGTAGTCTTTTCTTGATTAATGATTGCTCATTGTATAGGAGCTCCACCTCTTAGTTTAGGCAATAATGATGCATGTAAGTTAACACATTTATATTGTGGCAATTCTAAAATATTGGATGGGATAAATTGTCCAAAAGCACATGTAAAAATTAAATCTGGATTTAATTCTTTAATTTTCTCATATAGATTAGAAACTTTGGCGTCTTGTAAAATAGGAATGTTGTGATCCAATGCTAATTGTTTAACTGGTGAAAAAATAATTTCTTTGTGTCTGCCAGTTGGTTTATCTGGTTGACACACTACAGCAACAACATCAATATCTTTATGTTCTAAAATAGCAGCAAGACATACTGCTGCTATCTTTGGAGTGCCCATAAAAATAACTTTGTTATTTGCTGCCATGTTTTTGAGCCCTCTTTTGTTTTCTTAATAAACGCTTCTCTTCTTTTTTCTTTTGAGCAGCTTTTTGTTTTGCCATACGTTTTTCGATTGCAGCATTCTTTTCTGCTTCAGCAACTCTAACTGGTGCAATTCATTCCATTTCAGTATCGTAATCTAATTCATGATGAATAACAATCTTACGATCATAGTTTTTCTTATCAATCTTTTTATTGATTACTTCACATTCAAAACAACGTGGATTGTCTTTCTCTCCAGTTTTAGTATCTCTAGTTTGAAATACAACAACAAATAAATCTCTTGCAGCAGGAGCTTTTAATTGTTTTTTGCCTCGTGCTTTTAAGTCTTCATTTAGTTCTTTTCTTTGTCATTTACGAATTTTTAATTCGTAATTCTTGTTTTTCTTGTATTGATCTGAACCATTTGGTCTAATTGCATCAATATGATCTCTTTTGCAAACATAACTGTCAACAAGTTCTTTTCCTTGTTCACCATTGTCTTTTAAAAATTGTTTGATTGTTTTTCAAACTTCGTCTTTATTTTTTCTTGAAGAAAGGAAGGGGTTAGCTTCTCTGTTTGCTTTACGTTTTTTATATCAAGCAAAAATAGCTATACCAACAATTACAACAAGTAATAAAGGCATTATTCCGCCTAATGTTCCACCCATACGCTAACCTCCTGTAGTTTTTAGATTATATTTTATTTATATTAAAAATATGTATTATAATTATAAAACAAAAAATTAAGGATTTTGACATATGGCAAACATTAAATCAAATATAAAAACAAAGAAACAATCTGATAAGAAGCATGCTAAAAATGCTAGGGCATTAGATACTTTGAGAAAAAACACAAAGAAAGTTAGATCTAGCAAAGATGCAAAAGATCTAAACACTCTTTATTCTAATGCTGATAGCTTAAGCAGAAAACATGTTATTCACAGAAACAAAGCTAACAGAATTAAATCAAGAAATGCTAAAGCAGCAAATAAGGCAGCAAAGAAATAATGAAACTATCAACTAAAATTTTAACAGCATTACTACCAGCAGTAGTATTAGGAACTACAGTTCCTGCTACTGTTTCTTGTAGTTGTGGCGGTAACAGTTATGTTATCAACTATGGTGATGATGTTAACTGTAAAGATGAAAAAGCAGAAAACTACCACAGTCTTGATGATGTGAAGAATGCAGTAAAGTCTAAAGCTTTAAAAGAACCTGCGGGGCAAATTACATCTGATACGCTAGAAGGTGTAAATGACGAAATTTACAAAGAAGAAAATGTCCAAGTGACTTACTATGACATTATTGCTTCTAGAGTTTTTGTTGAACAAAACCCAGAGTTCACTTTATCAAATTGGAAATTTGATAAAGACAATCTACATATTACTTTTGCACTGGATGGTGTTTCTTGTGATTTATTCCAAGATCCCACATCGCCTTACTCATACAGTCCTGAAAAGAAATGTGTTGTTGTTTCAATTAGAGAAATAATCGATTCTAATGTGTCAATTTTATACTTGCCTTCATACCGCTTTAGTGATTGCACATTTGTACCAGAATAGAAAGGACACTTTATGGCAGATAAAATACTTTTAACAAAAGAAAAAGAAGCTGAAATTAAAAAACAATTAGAACAGCTTATTCATGAAGAAAGACCAAAAGTTATTAAAGCTATTCAAGAAGCTAGAGAACAAGGTGACCTTTCTGAAAATGCTGACTACGATGCAGCTAAAAATAGACAAGCTGAAATTGAAGCAAGAATTAAAGAATATCAAGCAATCATCGATCATGCTGAAATTATTGATGATAAACCATCAAAAAAATCAACTAACAGAGTTAAAGTTGGAACTAAGGTAAAAATCTTAGATATGTCTGACGATGAAACATATGAATATGCTATCGTTGGTGAAGTAGAAGCAGACCCAGACCAAGACAAAATCTCTAACGTTTCTCCTCTAGCAATGGCTGTTCTAGACCATGAAGAAGGACAGATTGTTGAGATTAAAGGCGTAGAGAAACCTTATAAAGTTAAAATCCTTAAAATTTCTCGCTTATAAGATATAATATAAAGCACGTCAAAAAAACGTGCAATTAATGGACAGATAGCGAAGCGGCCAAACGCAGCTGACTGTAAATCAGCCTCCCTCGGATTCAGTGGTTCAAATCCACTTCTGTCCACCATTAATTGGGTTGTAGCCAAGCGGTAAGGCATCAGATTTTGATTCTGACATGCGTTGGTTCGAATCC
>JAZLIQ010000005.1:0-30259 GCA_045617465.1 Mycoplasmoidaceae bacterium
AGGATTAGTCCTTTTAACAAAGTCTTTCGAATTATTAGTATTAATCAGCTTAATGTATTACTACACTTACACCTTTAACCTATCAACGTTGTAGTCTACAACGATTCTTATCACCCTTGCGGGTGGGGAAGATTAATCTTAGAATTAGTTTCACGCTTATATGCTTTCAGCGTTTATCTAGTCGCTACGTAACTACCCAGCTGTGCCACTGGCGTGACAACTGGAGCATTAGAGGTAACTTCACTCCGATCCTCTCGTACTAGGAGCAAATTTCTTCAATCTTCCTACGGGCATGACAGATAGGGACCAACCTGTCTCACGACGGTTTGAACCCAACTCACGTATCTTTTTAATCGGCGAACAGCCGAACCCTTGGAACCTGCTACAGCTCCAGGATAAGATGAGTCGACATCGAGGTGCCAAACACTGCCGTCGATATGAACTCTTGGGCAGTATCAGCCTGTTATCCCCAGAGTAGCTTTTATCCGTTGAGCGATGGCCTTTCCATACAGAACCACCGGATCACTATGACCTAATTTCTTACCTGTTCGACTTGTAAGTCTCACAGTCAAGCACCCTTATACCATTACGCTCGAGGCACGATTTCCAACCGTGCTGAGGGTACCGTTGCGCGCCTCCGTTACATTTTGGGAGGCGACCGCCCCAGTCAAACTGCCCGCCTAGCACTGTCCCCTGGCTGGATGACAGCCATGGGTTAGAAAAATTATTTCATAATGGTGGTATTACACTGGTCGACTCCACATCACCTAGCGGCAATGTCTCAAAGTCTCCCACCTATGCTCTAAAAATAAAATAACTTTTCAATACCAAGTTACAGTAAAGCTTCATGGGGTCTTTCCGTCCAATCACGCCAAATGAGTGTCTTCACTCATATCAGGATTTCACCGAGTCTATTGTCGAGACAGTCAAGAGATGGTTACACCATTCAAGCGGGACGGAATTTACCCGACAAGGAATTTCGCTACCTTAGGACCGTTATAGTTACGGCCGCCGTTCACCAGGGCTTAAGTCAGAAGCTTTGGCTTGCGCCTAACTCCCTTCCTTGACCTTCCGGCACTGGGCAGGTGTCACCTCATATACATCGTCTTACGACTTAGCATAAAGCTGTGTTTTTGATAAACAGTCCCCCCTCGCTCTTTACTGTGGCCTACTCACGTAGGCACCCCTTTTCGCTAACTTACGGGGTCATTTTGCAGAGTTCCTTAACAATAGTTTTCTCGCTAGCCTTAGGATATTCTCCTTGACCACGTGTGTTCGTTCTCAATACGGATAAAAATAATGATAATTCTACGAAATTTTTCTTGGAAGTGTGATGTTTGCAGCTTCGCTAATTGTCGAAACGTTCGCTCGTGTTCGTAGCTTATTCTTATAGTAAGCGGATTTGCCAACTTACAAAACTTGCTACTTAAGCAGAAATCCAATAATCTGCCTGCATTAACCTTCTTCGTCATTCCTTCGACATTACTTTTAGTAAATGAATATTAACATTTTTGCCATCGCTTACGCCTGTAGGCCTCAGCTTAGGTTCCGACTAACCCAGGATGGACGAACCTCGTCCTGGAAATCTTAGTCAATTCGGCTTGAAAGATTCTCACTTTCATTCGTTACTCACGCCGGCATTCTTACTTGTATACAGTCTACTAGTGTTCACACTCTAGCTTCAACCCGTATACAACACTCGTCTACCGATAGATAAATCTATCCCATAGCTTCGGTTATATGTTTAGCCCCGTTAAATCTTCCGCGCAGAATGTCTCGGCAAGTGAGCTGTTACGCACTCTTTAAACGGTGGCTGCTTCTAAGCCAACATCCTTGGTGTTTAAGACATTCAACATCGTTTTCCACTTAACATATATTAGGGACCTTAGCTAATGATCTGGGCTCTTTCCCTCACGACTATGAAGCTTATCCCCCACAGTCTGACTGCTAGTTTCTGTTGTATGGCATTCAGAGTTTAATTACATTCAGTACGCCAAGGCGGCGCCATCAGGTATTCAGAGCTTTACCTCCATACATAAACAACTAACGCTAATCCTAAAATTATATCGACGAGAACCAGCTATCACGGATTTCGATTGGAATTTCTCCACTATTCACAGGTCATCCCCTGTCGTTTCAACGAAAGTGGGTTCGGTCCTCCATGTGATGTTACTCACACTTCAACCTGCCCATGAATAGATCAACCCGTTTCGGGTCTATTGCTACATACTAGACGCCCTATTAAGACTCGCTTTCGCTACGGCTCCACTTCTACAACTTAACCTTGCATGCAACAATAACTCGCCGGCTCATACTTCAAAACGCACGCCATCACACATTAATGTGCTCTGACTCCTTGTAAGTTTATGGTTTCAGATTCTATTTCACTCCCATCTCTGGGTTCTTTTCACCTTTCCCTCACGGTACTGTTTCGCTATCGGTGACTGATTTGTATTTAGGCTTTCCGGATGGTCCCGGTATCTTCAAACAAGATTTCACGTGTCCCGTTCTACTCTGGGTATTCCTCAGTGTGCTTAAATTTCGTATACGGGGTTATCACCCTCTATGACGCTGCTTTCCAACAGCTTCTACTATCCTTGCACATCTTAAATGGAACCCAAAACCCCAAGTCAAACTTGGTTTGGCCTTCTCCCCTTTCGCTCGCCACTACTGAGGGAATCGCTTCGTTTTCTTTTCCTGCAGCTACTGAGATGTTTCACTTCACTGCGTGTTGCCTCCTGTAACTATGAATTCATTACAGGATCTTTAACATCACTGTTAAAGCAGTTTCCTGATTCGGTCATCCACGGATTGGAGCTTCTTGTCAGCTTCCCGTGGCTTTTCGCAGACTAGTACGACCTTCATCGCCATTCAGTCCCTAGGCATCCACCATAAACTCTTCATAACTTTATATTGTTAGAATTGACTAATCCTATATTCATTGTGATCAAAAAATATTTGGACTAGAAAGATTGTTGATTTTATAAAACTTTCAAAGAACATTCCTGGAAGACGCAAGTTCTTCCAAAACTAAATAGAATCCGACCTTATTAAATTTGTGAGTGTAATTACATAATGTCCTTGCGTAATTACTAGATAATAAGGATTTAATGTGTACACTTGTAAAAACAAGTTAATATTTTTACTCCATAGAAAGGAGGTGATCCACCCCCACGTTCTCGTAGGGGTACCTTGTTACGACTTAACTCCAATCACCACTCCTACCCTAGACGTTCCTTGTTGGAACGGTTTTAAGTATTAGCGGCTCTCATAGTTTGACGGGCGGTGTGTACAAGACCCGGGAACGTATTCACCTCAACATGTCTGATTTGAGATTACTAGTGATTCCAACTTCACGAAGACGAATTGCAGCCTTCGATCCGAACTGAGACTGGCTTTTTGCGATTAGCATGACTTTGCAGTTTAGCAACGCTTTGTACCAGCCATTGTAGCACGTTTGCAGCCCTGGACATAAGGGGCATGATGATTTGACGTCGTCCCCACCTTCCTCTAGCTTGCGCTAGCAGTTTTGTTAGATGATTTAACTAGCAATAGGGGTTGCGCTCGTTGCGGGACTTAACCCAACATCTCACGACACGAGCTGACGACAACCATGCACCACCTGTCTCTCTGTTAACCTCCACTATATCTCTATAGCTTTGCAGAGGATGTCAAGCCCAGGTAAGGTTTTACGTGTATTGTCGAATTAAGCAACATGCTCCACCACTTGTGCGGCTCCCCGTCAATTCCGTTTGAGTTTCATTCTTGCGAATGTACTACCCAGGCGGGTTGTTTATCGCGTTAACTACGACACTAGTCCTTAAGGACCAACGTCTAACAACCATCGTTTACGGTGTGGACTACTAGGGTATCTAATCCTATTTGCTCCCCACACTTTCGAGCCTAAATGTCAGTTGTGACCTAAGTTTTCGTTTTCACCACCGGTATTCTTCCATATATCTGCGCATTCCACCGCTCCACATGGAGTTCTAAAACTTCCTATCAAACTCTAGACTTACAGTTTCCAATGCGTGTTTAGGTTAAGCCTAAGTCTTTAACACCAGACTTGTAAGTCCATCTGCGCTCGCTTTACGCCCAGTAAATCCGGATAACGCTTGTAACCTATGTATTACCGCGGCTGCTGGCACATAGTTAGCCGTTACTTATTCAAAAGGTACAGTCAAATATAACTCATTTCCTAGTTATACCATTCGTCCCTTATAAAAGGATTTTACGACCCAGAGGGCCTTCATCATCCACGCAGGATTGCTCCATCAGGGTTTCCCCCATTGTGAAAAATTCCCCACTGCTGCCTCCCGTAGGAGTATGGACCGTGTCTCAGTCCCATTGTGGCTGTTCTGCCTCTCAGCACAGCTACTCGTCATCGACTTGGTGGGCCGTTACCTCACCAACTATCTGATAAGACACACCCTCATCCAAAAGTGTTGCATACGCAACTTTAGATGTAAAAACTTATGTTTCTACATGTTATGGGGTATTAGCGACTCTTTCGAGCTGTTATCCCCCTCTTATGGGTAGATTGAGCATGTATTACTCACCCGTTTGCCACTAGGTATTGCTACCTCGTTCGACTTGCATGTGTTAGGCATCCTGCTAGCGTTAATCCTGAGCCAGGATCAAACTCTCAAAAAATTGACGGATTCTATTTAGTTTTCAAAGATCTTGCTACCGACGCATACTACATAGAGGAAGCGAACTTCCTTGTTTTGCGTGGTTATATAAGTATATAGGAGTTTTGCCAAAAATCACAAAAAACTTAAAAAATTTATCAAAAAACTTTTCTAATATAAAATTTTGTTTACAAAATTTTATATTAAATTAGCAAAAAATTTTTAAAAAATGACCATTTTTTAGGGGTTTGTGCCTGGGTGCGTGAATTTAGGCAAAAATAAGGGTAAAAACGTGCAAAATCACACGATATTATCTTTATAATTTGACTATAGGAGATAAGTATGAATAAACTTAAATTATTGATCCCTACGCTATCTGTTGCAACAGTAGCTACTGGTATATTTACTACAACTAGTTGTAGTAAAAATGTAACAATCAATTTGGATAATCTTACTAAAGTTCGAGGCGATACAAAAGCCTTTGATGCATTAACAACAAAGAAGCCCATTGAATACAAACAAGGCACAACATATACAGTCATTGCCGATCTTAGCTTATTCAAGAACAATGATGATGAACCTGATGTTCATTTTGAAGTAATGATGACACGTTCTCTACAAAAAATTAATACACCAAATTTTAACTATACAAAACTCGATATTTGATCAGGCAAGACAAAACTTGAAGAAGTTGATGAAGATGATATATTCGATCGTAGTAATTGCTACGCATTAGTAAAAAGTGCTAAGGGTAGTGGAATTGTGATAGCTTTGGATGAAACATTTTCTAAAGATACAATCAAAATGGAATTTCAAATCACGCCATCGGTTGAAGAGCAATACCTAGTCTTCGTAGAAGAAAGTGGTCTGTAAATTATGAATAAACTTAAATTATTGATCCCTACGCTATCTGTTGCAACAGTAGCTACAGGTATATTTACTACAACAAGTTGTAGTAAATCTGATGTTGTTGAGATGGAACTAACACAAGAAATGGATGCTAAAAGCCAACATAATGCTCACTACATTTATATAAACCAACAAATGGACTTTGTCAATGGAACTAAATACATATTCGATATTAATATGGAAAAATTTGATATTGGACCCAAAAATGTAATTGGTTTTTTTCTATCAAAAGAAGCACCCAAAATGCTTTGGGATGAAAAAAACACAACGCCCATACAAAAACTAGGTCTGCAAATTGATGGAAAAAAATTAATGGAAGTTCCAAGGGACTTCGCTGATAAAACAAATGCTTTTTGGCTTGAATATATGCCTGAGGACAACATGTATGGTTTGCAAACAGGAGAAGTTACAATTAATAATAATTCTAATAATAATAATTCTAAAATTAAAATAGAATTTGAAGTTGTAGAATCTATTAAAAAATATTATCCTATAACCACAATTTGATATGAGGAATAAAAAAGAGGCTTTTGCCTCTTTTTTTAATACAATGGTTTTTTATCCATTTCTTTAGGTTTATCTAGCTCCATATATTTTAAGATTGTTGGAGCTATATTGTTTAGGTTACCATCATGTAATCTAATGCTTAAATCTGTACAGATAAAGAAAGCTGGAGCAGTAGTATGAGATGTGAATGGTTTACCTTTATCTAACATCCTATCACAGTTACCATGATCAGATGTTATGAATAAAGTCATACCAATTTCTCTTGCTCTAGCTACAACCTTTGCTAAGCAACTATCAACTGTTTCTATTGCTTTGATAGTTGGTTCTAATTTACCAGTATGACCAACCATATCTGGGTTAGCATAGTTACATAGAACAAAGTCATACTTGTCCATATTTTCTATTAGTTTATCTGTAACTTCAAGAGCAGACATTTGAGGTTTTAAATCATATGTTGCTACATCTTTAGCTGAAGGAATTAAGATCTTATCTTCACCAGGAAGATCTTTTTCTTTTCCTCCGTCAAAGAAGAAAGTAACATGGGCATATTTTTCTGTTTCAGCAATTCTTAGTTGCTTTAAGCCAGCATCTGAAATTACTTCCCCTAAAGTGTTGTTTGGACGTTGAGGTGGATATAGAACAAGATCAGCGTCAATACCATCATATTGTACCATTGTTACTAAAGCAAGATTTAAGTCTCAAGCTGGTGATTGTTCTTTGAACACCTTTGATTTTTTAAGCATATGACAAAGTTGTCTAACACGATCTTGTCTAAAGTTAAAAACTAAAACAACATCATCTTTTTCTAGCTTACAATCTGGTGCTAATTTGTTATAAGCAGGTTTGATGAATTCATCTGTAGCATCATCTTCACTATAACATTTAGCCATATAGTTTTCCATGTTTTCATAACTTGGACCAATTTGCATCATTGCATCAATAGTTTTTCTTGTGCGGTCTCAGTTTTGATCACGATCCATCGCATAGTATCGACCACTGATGGTTCCAATCTTAACTGTTTCACCATATTCAATATCTAGATTTTGGATCTCTTGGATATCATAAGCAATAGATCCAATTGATACATCACGACCATCACCAATTATGTGAGCAACAGTCTTAATACCTTTGGTACCACATATGTTTAAGATACGTAATAGGTGGGTTAAATTACTATGTACACCACCATAAGATGTTAAACCAATAACATGTAATTTAGAACGACGTTTTTGTACAAGTTGTAAAGTTTTTTGAAAATTAGAGTTATAAATGAATTGGCTATTGTCAATATCATTATTAATTCTTGTTAATTCAGATTGCAAACTTCTACCAGCACCAATATTTAAGTGGCCAATTTCACTATTACCTGGTTGACCATGTGGTAAACCAACTGCAACACCACTTGTTTGTACTGTGCAATATGAATAATTAGCTAAAAGATGGTCTAAAGTTGGTGTCTTTGCCAAAGCAAAAGCATTACCAACTTTATTTGGATTGATTCCAATTCCATCTAAAACTATTAATCCTACTTTTCTAAACATAATTTCAAATCCTTAACTATCTTGTTAAATTTGTTAGGGCATAAACTTGCCCCACCTATTAATGAACCATCAACATCTTTTAAGCTAATGATATCTAAAGCATTTTTTTCATTAACTGATCCACCATATAAGATTGGTAATTGTTTAGCAACACTATTACCAAATAATTGTTTTATTACTTGTCTAATGTAATGACATAAAGCACTAATTTCTTTTAATGTTGGTGTTTTACCAGTGCCAATTGCTCATAATGGTTCATAAGCAATTAAACATTTATTAACATCTTTAACTCTGTTAAAAATAGTTTTCAATTGTTTAGCCAATACTTGTTTAGTTTGTTTCTTGTTATATTGATTTAATGATTCACCAATACAAATAATTGGATGAATGTTATTAGCTAAACATGTTAAAACTTTTTTATTAACTAATTTATCATCACAACCTAAATATTGTCTAGCTTCAGAGTGACCAACAATAGCATAATTGATTTTTAGATCTTTAAGTTGTTGACAACTAACTTGTCCAGTAAAACTACCTTGAAGTTTATCACTAACATCTTGAGACATCAAAATAGTTTGACCTTTAATTAGGTTGACTGCAATAGCTAAACCTAAATAAGTAGGGGCAAACCCATAAACTAATTTATTGCTTTTTATCAACTTCTTGTTAAAAGTTTTAAAGAAAGAAACAATATCTTTGTTATTCTTATTTAACTTTCAATTACCAAGAACGTATTTTTTACTTGCTATAGTCAATACCTTTCAAGATTGTGTTTTCAATCTTTGCAATGTTCATAACAGCAGCAGCTTTTAATTGTCCTGCCATTTCATTATTAAAGTTAAAGTAAACTTTAAATTTAGGTTCAGTTCCAGAGATTCTAAATTTAATTCATGAATCTTTATCTAGAGTTCAAACAACCGCATCAGCTTCTCTTTGATATCATGCTTTTTGAATTGTATAGTCAAACAATTTCTTTTCTTTTGTTCTTAAAGCACGATACATTAATTTCTTAGCGATCGGTTGTCAATCATCTGCATTAATTGTGTAACTGTATGTTTCAGTAAATGTTGGGCCATATACATCATATAAACGGTCACAAACATAGTCGTGTAAATCAACAAAGTATGCGTTACCATGATTTAGAATTTCAAGTGCTAATAGAACAGTACCAAAAGCATCTTTGTCACGACAAATGTCGTGAGGTAGTGCTCCAATAGCTTCTTCAAAACCTAAAACAAATTGATATTTTTCAGGTAATGAATCAATCATGTTACTTAATCATTTGAATCCTGTTTTTGTTCTCATTACTTCTGCTTTATGTTTAGCAGCAATACGATCAACAAATGATGAAGAAACATGAGTTGTAATAATTAAAGGTGTTTTTGTATAAGGACGTTTAGTAATTAAATAGTGAGCAAAGATAGCTCCCATTTCATTACCTTTTAAGAATCTTCAACGATTAGTCTTTTTAAAGCCCATTGCTACACGGTCGCCATCTGGGTCGCAACCAATAATTACAGTTGCTTTCTTTTCAGTAGCAAACTTCAAGATATCATTAAAGGCTTTAGGATTTTCTGGGTTAGAAATTGGACAGTTTGCAAACTTACCATCTATAGATGCGTGTTTAGGATAAACATAAATCTTCTTGAAACCAATTTGTTTTAGTAGTTTAGGTAACAATTCAGTTGTTGTACCATGGAAACCAGTGAAAACAATTGGGAAGTTTTTAATTGGTGCTGATGGAACTAAGAATGTTTTATCAATAACTGTAGCACGAATTAAATCATCAAAGAAGTTTTCAATTGTTAAATCATAGTCTAGATAAAGAATTTGACCTTCTTTTCTGCCTTCATAATGTTTAGATAGATCAAGAATTTCTTTGCTTTCTGGCATGTTCTTAACAATTACTGCTGCTTCTTCAGGTAGTACTTGTGCACCTAGTTGGTTGTAAGCTTTAAATCCATTATCTTCTTTTGGGTTGTGACTAGCAGTAATGTTAACACCGCCATGAAATTTATTTTTTCTTATTGCATAAGAAAGGATTGGTGTTGGTAATAATTTGTTTTGTCCCATTAAATAGGCATCAACACCCATTTTTTGTGCAACCTTTGCACATTCCATAGCAAATTCGTCTGAATACATTCTGTTATCATGAGCAATTAAGATGGTTGGATTGTGATATTTCTTTGAAAGAATATATTTACAATATCCAATCATCATTTGTTGATACACAAATTTGTTTAGATATTGTGTACCTGGTCCCATCTTAGCTCTGATACCAGCTGTACCAAAAGCTAATTGTTTTCTAGAAAAAGCAATCTTTAGCTCTTTCTTACTCATATTTTTTAATTGTTCTTTTAATTCATCTGATAGACCTTTAAGGTTTAATCAGTTGGCAGGATTAGTTGCATCTAGTCCATGAACAATTGTTTTTGTCTTTTTCATATTTTCTCCTTATACCTTTAATTTGTCTTGGGCATTTCTGCCCAAGGTCCTATGCGTATATTACTTTTCTTACCACAGGAACCTTTTTAGGTTTTTCTTTTGTTAATTTACAACAATAAGTAAATTCTTTTTCGATCTCTTTTGCATCAATTGGGTTTGATGAATAACAATGAATGATTGGTTGTCCTTTTTCAATTCATTCACCAGATTTATGATGGAATCATAATCCAGCATGCATATCAATCTTATCTGTTTTTAAAATTCTTCCAGCGCCCAATTTTGTAGATAACATCCCTACAGCAGCATTGGATACAAATGATAGATATCCAGACTTCTTAGCTCTAACTACATATTGATGTTTAGGACGGAAGAATTTTCTACTTCTTAAATCAGCTACACTTCCACCTTGAGCTTCAACTCATTCGCAAAGTTTTTTCAAAGCTTTACCTGACATGATAGTATCTTGAATCTTTTCATATGCTTGCTTTTGTGTCATAGTTGGGTAATAGCTTATTAAAATCACAGAAGCTAATTTATAAATTAGATCTCTTAAATCTGGTGTTGTATCAACATCACCAGATAAGAAGTCTAAAGCTTCAATCATTTCTATACTGTTACCAATGTCTCTACCAAGTGGTTGATTCATTTCACTAATAATGATCGTTAGCTTACGGTTCATTCTTTGTGCAATACCACATAAGTATTTAACTAGTTGTAGTGCTTCACGATATGTTGGACAGAATGCACCAGTTCCATATTTAACATCAAGAAATACGTGCGTTCCTAAAATAGCAAACTTCTTCGATAAGATGGAACTTGCAATAAGTCCATATTCTCCAACAGTACCAGTAACATCACGTAAGTTGTATAAGACTTTGTCAACAGGAGCAATGTTTTCTGTTTGACCAATAACAAAGATCTTATGTTCTTTTAATAGTTTTAAAATGTGTTTTTTATCTAAAGCAGTTTTAACACCAACTGATTCAAGCTTATCAATTGTTCCACCGGTAAAGCCCAAACCTCTACCTGATATTTTAGCTACAGCTAACCCTAAACTGGAAATAATTGGTAATAGAATTAAACTTACTTTATCGCCAATTCCGCCTGTAGAGTGTTTGTCTACAATTGATTTACCATAAGATCTTAAATCAATATGGTCTGAATGTTCCCACATTGATTTAGTTAAATAGTAAGCTTCATCAATGTTAAGACCATTCATATAAATTGCCATTAATCAAGTGGTAATTAAATAGTCTGGAATGGTCTTATCAAAAACACCTTCCACAACTGTATCAATATCTTCTTGTGTGAAGCGTTGCTTATTTACCTTCTTTTGAATAATGTCAACTATCTTCATAATTATTTAACTAGCATTACTCCTTTGCTAGTTCCTAATCTATCTGCACCAGCATTAATCATTGCTAGGGCATCTTCTTTGTTTCTAATGCCTCCTGCAGCTTTAATTTTTACTGATGGAGCAACATGTTGTTTAAATAACACAACATCTTCTACTGTTGCACCAGCAACAGAAAAACCTGTTGATGTTTTAATAAAATCTGCTTGTGCATCTGAAACACACTTACAAGCATTAACCTTGTCTTCTTGTGATAACAAGCATGTTTCCACAATGACTTTTAAAATTGCTTTATTTTGATGACAAATATTTTTGATTTGTTTAATCTCATCAGTTACATATGCTAAATCATTTGCTTTTAAAGCAGCAATATTTAAAACCATATCTACTTCATTAGCACCTTTATTACATGCATCTAAAGCTTCATCACATTTAGCTTTAGTTGTCATTTGTCCTAAAGGAAAACCAATAACTGTACAAACTTTAACATCGCTTCCCTTTAATAAATCGGCGCATAAAGGAACATAGTATGGATTAACACAAACAGAAGCAAAATGATATTGTTTTGCTTCGGCACATAATTTTTCAATTTCACTTTTACTAGCATCTGCTTTAAGTAAAGTGTGATCAATGTATTTGTTTAATTCCATACTAAACCTTTTCTTTAATGATTGATTCAAGAGCTAATTCAGCCATATCATGGAATGTTGTAGCTCTAGCAAGAGCTGACATAGCTTCACCTGTTTCCATATTATCACTTACTGTAAGTAAACAAGCGGCTTTTCTC
The DNA here is from genome assembly GCA_045617465.1 of Mycoplasmoidaceae bacterium. Classification (GTDB taxonomy): domain Bacteria; phylum Bacillota_I; class Bacilli_A; order Mycoplasmatales; family Mycoplasmoidaceae; genus Hennigella. Next base: position 12,175 of record JAZLIQ010000005.1, read on the forward strand.
TTATGGCTCTTAGCTTCTAAGAATAAACCAAAGCCTTCCATTTCTGATACTGCAGCACCAGATAATTTTTTTGTTGTTTCAAAAGTTGCGTTGTTATAAAAGAATGTTGCAGAGAAGGCATTTCTTTCTTTAATATTGATGCCTAATTTCTTAGCAGTATTCTTAATATTTGTCATACAGCATGGTGTTGGATTAAAACGACCAGGACCATCTGTTTTAACTTTTGTTCAGTGTTTAATGGGAACATCTGATCAGCATGATTTAGCTAAAATAACTTCTCCTAATTTAGCTTGTGCTGCATTCATTACACCACAGCTACCTATACGGTAGATAACTTGTACTTCATAGAATTTAAATAATTCATGAACATAAATACAAATGGATGGGATACCCATACCATGTGCCATAACTGTTACAGGAACATTTTTATATTTGCCTGTAAAAGCAAGCATTCCTCTAACATCGGATACTAATTTTGGTGATTTTAGAAAAGTTTTAGCAATCCATTCTGCTCGTTTTGGATCACCAGGCATTAAAACACGCTTGGCGATTTGTCCTTTATGAGCAGAAATGTGTGGGGTTGAATTGAAAGCCATATTTTCTCCTAGTTAGGTAATAGTAAGTTTAATTTACCTGGAATAATCTTAACATTAACATGGTTTTGATTTTCAATCAAGTTACCATCGTATTCAACAGTGGCATTGTTTGTTTCAATGTCAATTTCTTTACAAGCAAATTCACCATGATATTTAATTTGGTCAATTTTGCCTTTTTTAGTTTTAGTTAAAACGCTTAAAGTTGCAATACGAGGGAAGTTCTTAATGTATGAAACATTCATGATACCATCATTAACTTTAGCTTGATGAGTAGTGATTAGTCCACCACCAACAGCAAAACCGTTATTCATAGTGAATCACATGGAATCAATTTGTTGTGGTTGACCTTTATCAACTGAATATGTGTAATTAAACTTCTTTCATAGTAAAGCTCTAACAACTGTAGCAATCTTATATTGTGTTGCTGGTTTGAAGTGCTTCATACTATTTCTAAAAGCTATAACTTCAGCAGACATACCTAAACCAACTTCGTTGATAGCACGGTATTTATCATTTAATAATAGATAATCACACTTCATGACATGTGGTCTATTAATGTATGCATCAACTAATTGAACTGGATCAGGATTACCATAATTTAATGCCTTAACAAAGTCATTACCTGAACCATATGGTAAGATACCAACTTGTGTTGTTTCAAAGTTTTCAATACCATTTAATACTTCATTAAGTGTTCCATCTCCACCTAAAGAAAAGATGGTAACAGGAGTAGTAGATGATGTTAAATCTTTAGTAATGATTGTAGCATGTCCTACATTTTCTGTTTGGTGTAGAACTAAGTTTAAATCTTCTTGACTAGTTGCTCAAGCTTTAATTTTGTCTAGAGCATCTTTCGTACTTCCTTTTCCAGAAGTGGGGTTATATATGATGTGAACTGTTTTCATATTGTTTCTCTTTATAATTTAAATATATATTTAAATTATATATATAATATAGCAAACTTGGAGGTTAAAATGAACAAGGTTACTAAAGCGGTAATTCCTGCTGCTGGATGGGGAACAAGATTACTACCAGCAACTAAGGCTATCCCTAAGGAATTATTGCCTATCATTAACGTTCCTGCATTGCAATATATTGTCCAAGAAGCGGTTGATGCAGGAATCAAAGACATTCTAATAATTGTTTCTAAAGAAAAACAAGCAATTAGAAATCATTTTTCACCAAATACAAAATTAGAAAAAGAATTGTTAGCTAAGAAAAAACATAGTTTATTACAAGAAATTAAAAAGTCTTCTAAACTTGCTAACATTAGTTATGTTTACCAAGACAAACAACTTGGTCTAGGACATGCTATTGGTTGTGCAAAGACTTTTGCTAAAGGTCAACCTATTGCAGTTTTACTAGGTGATGATGTGGTTGTTTCCAAAGGAAAAACTGCTTTAGCTCAATGTATTGATGCTTACAAAAAGACTAAGGCATCAATTGTTGGTGTGCAAGCTGTTGAGAAAAAAGTTGTTAACAAATATGGAATAGTTACACCTAAAAACAAAAATGAAGCAAACAAATCCTTATTTGCTATCAAAGGTTTAGTGGAAAAACCAGATATTGATAAAGCTCCAAGTAATCTTGCTATCTTAGGAAGATATGTTTTAACTCCAGATATCTTTGCTGCAATTGCTAAAACAGCAAAAGATAAATCTGGTGAAATCCAAATTACTAATGCTCTAAAGTTCTTGTTAAAAAAAGGAAAAGTCTATGCTTGTAACTTTAAAGGAACAAGATATGACTTAGGTAATAAATTAGGAATGGTTAAAGCAACAATTGACTTTGCTTTAAATAATCCTGAACTTAAAACTGATGTTTTAAAATTTATAAGAGGTAAAAAATAATGACTATTTTAAATATAGGTGGGGCAGGATTCATTGGTTCAGTTGCAACTGAAACATTTATTAGAAATGGTCATAAAGTTATTGTCTTAGATGACCTATCTACAGGTTTTAAACGTTTAGTTCATCCTAAAGCAACATTCATTAAAGGATCAATGTTAGATTACAAACTGCTTGATCGTATCTTTAAGAAATATAAAATTGATGTTGTTGCTTTATATGCAGCAAAAATCGTTGTTCCCGAATCAGTTGCTAAACCAATTGAATACTATTTAACAAATGTTGGTGGAACTGCTACTATCTTAAAAGCGATGCATGAAAATAATGTTAAGAACATTATCTTTGCAAGTTCTGCTGCTGTGTATGGTGTTTGTAAGAAAGTACCAGTTGATGAAAAATCACCAACTAATCCTTGCAACCCATATGGAGCAAGTAAATTAATGTGTGAAAGATTATTAGTTGATGCAAATAAGACGCAAGGTATTAACTTTATCTCTTACCGTTTCTTTAATGTTGCTGGGGCAAGCAAAAGTAGAAAATATGGAATGATGAAGAAAAAACCTTCATTATTAATACCTGCTATTAATGATTGCATTATTCGCCACAAAACAGTTTCTATCTTTGGTAAAAACTATAAAACAAAAGATGGAACATGTTTAAGAGATTACATCCATGTTGAAGATCTAGCTAATGCAGCATTACTAGCTTTGAAGCAATTAAAAGCTAATAAATCAGGGATTTATTGTTTAGGTTCTAATTCTGGTTTTACAGTATTAGAAGTTGTTAAAACTGCACAAAAATTAATTGATAAGAAAATGAAATATGAATTTAAACCTAATCGTGCAGGAGACCCTGATGCTTTAATTACTTCAAATAAGAAAGCAATGAAAAAATTAGGTTGAAGAGTAAAATATTCATTGAAGGATATGATGCTTTCTGACTATAAATTTAGAAAGACATATGTAAAATAATGGAAAGCCAAAAGAAAACTTGAACAATCTTAATTAGTTGTTACAACTCAACAAAAACAATTCGTGATGCTTTGGATTCAATTGATTACAAAGACAATAACGATATTGATGTTTTTGTTGTGGATGATGGTTCGAAAGACAATTTGAAAGAAGTTGTTGAACCATATGTAAGAGCTTATCCCGAAGTAATACATTACTTCCGTAAAGAAAATGGTAACCAAGGTAGTTGTATTAATTTTGGAATCCAAAGAGCTAACTCAAAATACTTTTCATTATTGGATAGTGATGATACATACAACCGTAAATCATTCAATCAAGTTTTAAGTCAACTAAGAAACATAGATGATGTAGATTTAATCATTAACAACTACAACTTCCGTTTTATTTCACCTAATAAAACAAAAGTTGAAACAGTTAAAATTTCTAAAACATATAAACCTATTAAATATGTAGATATTGATAATTTATCATTATTTAGTTTAATTACTATCCACTCTACAATCTATAAAACATCATTATTAAAAGAGATTAAACCATTACCAGAAAAGGTTGGTTTCTCTGATTGTGTTTTATATTATGAGGTTTTATTAAAAGTAAATCGTGCTGCCTACTTAAATAGACAAGTATGTCTATATAACTACAATATTAGACGTGGGCAACAACTTATTTCTCTTAATAACTCAATAAAGAAATTTGATGACTTTATTAAGATTCTAGATTGAATGTTAAAGATCCCAATGGATTTAACAAAGAAGAAAAGAATCCAAATTTCCCGTAAGATTATTAGTCACCACATTTATTGGATCTGTGTTGTATTAGCTAACATTTGAACAATAGACAAAGAAAAGAAAAAACAAATTCTAAAAGATGTCTTTGTCAAAGTTGATAGTTGCGAAAGCATTAATAATGCTAAAGGTAAATTATATACGCCTTTAATGCGAATTATTAAAAACACACCTATGTTTAGTTTGCATTTAATTCAATTCTTATACAAATGAATCCCAGTTAAGATGATAAAAGCTACTAAATATTCCAAAGAAGGAAGAAAAGAAGCTAAAATGTTGGCACGTCTTGAAAAAGAAAGAGCTAAAGCAAAAGAAAATAAATAACAACTAATTGTTTGTTATTCTTCCAATGTCACCAACTTCTAATCCTTTAGAAGTTGTTTTTATTTCATAATGATACATTGGTTTATTAACACGATCTACTTCTTTTTTGTCCTTAACATCAAATATTTTAGTTATTTTAATGTTTGTTACTAAATCATGGTTTTTACCAAACACTTCAAATCTATCTTTACAAGTAAAGAAGTTTTTGCTAATAATTTCATAACCACCTTTTATTACTTTAGTAATAATGAAAGCAAAGTTTTGAGATAACTTCTTTTCCTTAGCACGATATAACATTTGCTTTTGACTTGGTTGACCGTCATATCAAGCAAATGATGTTTCACGATTAGCTGCTTTTGCTAAATCGTGTTCATACATTTTAATACGTTGACCTGTAAGATTATTAGCATAATAATCTTTCAATGCGTGTGAATAGTTATTACAGATTGTAGCAATGTAGTGTAATGACTTCATTCTACCTTCAACTTTAAAACTTGCAATGTTTGCTTTGATCAAATCTTTTAAATGACAAACATGACAAATGTCTTTAGTTGACATTGTAAATTTCTTAGAAATTAATTTACCGTTTTTATCTCTTAATTCTCAATTTCATCTACAACTATGTGCGCATCCGCCAACATTGGCATCTCTTAAAGAGAAGTTGTTAGACATCATACAATGTCCAGAATAACTTACACATAACGCCCCATGAACAAAATATTCAACTTCCATTACACTTCTAAGAACTTTAGCCATTGTTGCTAAGTTTTTAAAATCAACTTCTCTTGCTGTTACAACTCTTGTTGCACCAACAGCATTATGTCACCATAATGCAGCTTTAGAGTTAGAGACAGATTGTTGTGTTGAAACATGAATTTCCTTTTTAGGATAATTGTCATGTATTGTTTTCATGATAAAAGGGTCAGCACAAATAAAACCATCAGGTTTGAGAGCTATTAGTTGTTTTAGATATGGTTTAAAATCTTTTGTCATTCCGTTATGACATAAAATGTTTGTTACTAAATAAACCTTAGCTTTATGTTTATGAGCATAATCAATAGCTTTAGCTATTTCATTAAGATCAAAATTATTTGCTCTTGCTCTTAATGAATATTTTTTGCCACCTAAATATATAGCATTAGCATTAAAGTTAATAGCTGTGATTGCTTTTTCTAAATCACCCGCAGGGGCTAACAATTCAACACGCTTAGTCATTGTTAACCTCTCTTTCTAGATGTAATAAACCCTTTGTAGGATCTAAAAAACCACAACCTGATACTTTATTCATCTTTTTAATTTGCTTGATGAAATTTGCTTTCTTTTTATTGAAAGTGCCATCTTTTATACATTTTAATGCAGATGAATATAACTTAATGTTTTCATTTACTCATTTTTCATCATGTAAATAACTCAAGAAGTAAATACTATCTATTTTAGCTTTTACTATTTCATTTAAATATTCAAGAATAGAAACATTGTAACCAGTAAACATATGACTGCCAGTATCATCTTCGATGATAATGTTAGGTAGTTGTCTTGTTTCTTCTTTTAAATAAAACATTTTGTTAGTTAAATCTTGTTTTATTTTGAATTGATTTTTAAAGTTTGTTAAAAGTTTTCACTTTGAGTGCATCATTAAGCCAAAACCTTCAGCTTGCATTTGTAATTTAACTTTATGTTTGTTTTTACCAAATTCTTTTATCTCGTTTAAATGTAATTCCCCTGGTAAAACAACTTCCTTAATATTGTGACTGTAGAAGAATGGTAATTGTTCATGATTTGTTGTTAAAGTTTCAGAGTTATGGACAAAATTTGGTTTGTAATTTATTTCTTGACAAATTTGTTTAACTGCAAAATCAGTAAAGACTAAAGTCTTTATTTTTAATGATTTTAATTGTTTTAATGCTTTAGTTAATGTTGCTAATTGATCATCAACATACAAATTATTCAAACTAACTGCAAGTTTAGAACAGTTTAACTTCTTTATTTGTTCAAAAGATAACAAACAAGTATTTCTAGTTGATAATTGACTGTCTAATCCAACCACAACATAATCAACATCTTTATTTTTGATTAATTGTTGTGCATGTTTAAAACTTAAAGGATTAATTCAAAGTTTCATCTTTTCTCCTTAAGATAGCAAACCCGTCATCTATATCATGAATCTCTACATGTCATGATTGTGTTGACAATTTTTGAATATATTCTTTAAAAGCTGCTACTTTATCTTTTAATTTTATTCTATTCTTAGTCATCTCTTTATCAGTTTTTTGAAAAAGATTTAAATTATCAATAAAGATAAAACCTTTAGGTTTTAAATGTGGTGAATACTTCTCAAATAGTCTCTCTTGATTGCTTTTAGGACCATCAAAAATAATGCAATCAAAATCTTGTTTAGGTTCGTAATCAAAAGCAGAAATATTGACAGGAAAGATTTTTGTTTCACCTTTCATATATTCTTGGGCTACACCAAATCTAGCTGTATCATTTTCAAGAGTAATAATCTTAGAAATGCTAGGATGTCTAGCTAAATATCTTGATGAATAACCATAAGCTGTTCCTATTTCTAATACTTGAGCTATTTGATAATTATCAAACATATGGTATAAGAAATCAATGGTCTTATCCCTCATGATAGGAATATTATGAGCTAAATTAAATTTCTTAAAGTTTTCCATGTTCTAATCATGAATTTAAGATGACAACAGCAGACATCTTATCTTTAATCTTCTTTATTTGACTAGCTTTTAAACCAACTTCTTTTAACATTCCTGTTGCTTCTAAAGTTGTGTATCTTTCATCTTCTAACACAACTTTAACATTCTTAATGTTAGCTTCAATTAATTCTTTAGCTTTGTCAACTAATAAGCAATTAGGACTTTTATCTCCAGATGGATATAAAGGATATCCTAAAACAATGGTATCAATATCAGGATAGTTAACAAATAATTTTTTAATTCTGTTAACACATGACATTAAATCATTTTTTGCATATGAAAAATTTTCTATTCCACTAGCAATCTTTTTGTTGCTATCGGTAATAGCTATTCCCATTGTTTTAATGCCAAGATCTAATCCTAATGCTCTCATATTATTATTTTATAATAAATATATATTTATGGACAAGATTAAACAACTACAAGAAATATTACAAAATTCTAAAAACATTGTCTTCTTTGGTGGAGCAGGAGTAAGTACAGAAAGTGGTATTCCTGACTTTAGATCTGCTGATGGTTTATATCATCAAAAGTTTGCCTACCCGCCAGAAGAAATTCTTTCTCATGGATTCTTCTTTAGTCATACAAAAGAATTCTATGAGTTCTATTTTGCTAAGATGTTAGATTTATCAATTAAACCTAATGATGCACATAAACAATTAGCAAAATGAGAAAAGTTAGGCAAGGTTAAAGCAATAGTTACACAAAATATTGATGGACTTCACCAGCTTGCTGGAAGCAAAGTAGTGTATGAATTGCATGGAACAGTTCATAAAAACCGTTGTGTTGAATGTAATAAATTCTATGATGCTAAAGATATTATTAAATTTAAAGGCAAAGGTATTCCTAAATGTTCTTGTGGAGGAATAATCAAACCTGAAGTTGTTCTATATAATGAAGGCCTTGACCCTGCCACAATGCAAGGAGCAGTAGAAGCTATTGCTAATGCTGATACATTAATTGTAGCTGGTACAAGTTTAACAGTTTATCCTGCGGCAGGATTAATTGATTACTTCCGTGGCAAACACTTAATCTTAATTAATCGTGATAAGACTGGAAGAGAAGTTGGTGCTGAACTAGTAATCAATGAACCGGTTGGGAAAACTTTAGCTCAAATTAACTTGAAATAAAAAAGAGGTTCAACCTCTTTTTTAATTAAATACAGAAAGCAGGAGCAACACCTGTAGCTACATCGAATGAAGATCCAGGACAAGGGTAAGCAACGCTAGGGTTTCATGCATTTGGTACATACATTGCTAATGCATTTGCTGTTAATGTTTCTTCAGGTAAATCTTCATCTGAATATGTTAAAGAGTTGTTTCTTAATCAATAATCAGCATATAAGCCTTCTCCTCGTGGGCTTGGTAGAGGATTATCAAATTTAGGGTTCCAAGATTCGGCTGCGGGTTTTGTTAGAAATTGTTGTGACATATAATCTATACCCATAACAGAGCTAAGATAGTCATAGAATCAATATCCTTCAAATGAAGCGGGATCAAAATTTACTGGTAAATCAGTTCACATTAATCATGCATCATTTTCTATACAACTTAAAGGGAAAAGTCTTTCTGGAGATTTTTCAGTAACTTTAATATCTTCAATTATGTATGGAGATGGTGCATTAGTCATCATACCTGCATTAAATTTAATATCAGGAGAATATTTATCTACTGTTTTAATTTCTCTTCTAAGAACAACAGGTAACTCGTTGAAAATATTGTCATTTAAATATTTTCTTAAGAAAGCTTGTTGTTCAGCTTTGTCACCTTCAGCAGCTTTATATCAATATTTAAATTCTTTATCGTTATTGTATAAGCAAACATCGATAAGGTCATAAAATTCAAAAGTGAATTTTGCTTTTTCTTCAGTACCTGTAATAGTATCATAAGCTAAATCGATTGGGTGGACATATGCTCGTATCACACCATTTTGTAATGTTAAGTCTAATGGTATTATAGGTTTAGACTCAGTTTGAATTGCACCAACCATTCATAGTTTGATGTAACCAATAGCTTCATCTTCATCGTTACCTTCATATCCACAGTATGCTTTTGCAAACTCTACATATCCTTTATTAATAACATTAATAACTGTTGGTCAGCTATCTGTATGGAAAGCAACTGGTGTAGTTGCTTTTTCATCATAATTAGCTACTAATAAAGTATCTTTAGTAATAATGTCATTTTCAGATACAAACTTACCATCTTCATCTGTTCATCCAACAAATTGTTTGTTACTTAATGTTGGTTCAACATAATTATTCAATGATGAAAGGTTTGTGCTTCCATTACTTGTCAAAGTAATAAATTGTTGTTTATTAGCAAATGTACCTTCTGCTGAATATAAAACAACAGAATGAGTTTCATTTCCTTTAGAACAGCTTGTAAAACTTGAAATTGCTGGTGCAATTCCAGTTGTAATCAAAAGTGGAATTAATAATTTAGTCTTTTTCATATTATGCTTCTACTCCTATGCAGAATGCAGGCGCAATACCTAAACCAGTGAATGATGGGAATGTTGTGAAAACACCACCATCATATACAACTCCGGCAACGGTATACATTCCTTCATACATGTTCTCTCACGTTTCTCTACTCATCAAACTGCTTCTAGCATCGTAGTCACCTAGATATGGTGATCTTGTTCAATAATTAGCTGGTTCATTTGTTCCAGCATAACATTTAATTCTACATTCCATTTGTTCATATTCACCAGTTGGTTCACCGCGATTATAGAAAGTGTATGCTTCATTTTCAGCATCTTCAAATTCATCTGCATCTATTTGAGAAGGATCACCAGACTCATGAGTAGCTGTTCCATTATAGTCATTTAATTCTGCTCTACTTAATGGGAAGAAGAAACAGTCTGTGTCAGAAATGCCTGTAGCATCAGATAATTTTGTACCTCATTGGTTTGTGACAACTGTTTTTTTAGCGACTGGTACCAATTTTGCTGTAAGTGTTGGTGATAATGAATCTGGGAGTGCTTGTATTAATGGACTACCCTCTAAATCATTTAAATACATATATAGCAATGATTCTTCTCTTACATTATCTTCTGTGTCATCTCATCTATTGAAATAACCACTTTGTTCGCCGTTCTCTGGCGGTACATATGTATCGAATGAACCAATATCAATAACATCAGCAAATTCAAATGTAAATTTAGCTGTGCCACCTACTGATCCTTCATCTTGTTCAATTCCTATTAATCTTACTTTAGCAAGAACAGGAATATCAGTATAATTTAACCCCATATATCTGATGTTTTGATCAGATAGAATTCATTGATTAATTGCTTTCTTAGCTTCACTTTCGACACTGCCTGAATAGCCGCAGTAAGCTTTTGCAAATGGTATAAACCCAACTTCATCACATACTTTACACAATGTTCCTCAACCATCTGTTGAAAAGTCAGCAGGTGGTGTATCTTCACTAGGTTCTTCAAAATTAGCGATTAAAGCTGTGTCTTTATCAATCATTCTTGTTGTATCTACAACATCACCCTTAACATCTGTTCAGTTAGTAAAGATGTAGGTTGGTAATGTTGGTTCTTCATAACCTTGTATTTCACCAAGCTTTGTTGCACTATCTAATGGCAAAGTTATAAATCTTTGTCCATTAGAGAATGTTCCAGCATCTGTATACAAAGTTAAAGTTATTTTTGCATTATTGGTACTACAGCTAACAGCAGGAAGAACCATTCCTGATATAGCACTAACACCTAATAATGGCATTAACAATTTTGTTTTTTTCATTTTGTCTCCTGAAGATAGATATTTATATCTATCTTCCGTAGTCATTATATAGATATAAATTTATATATTTTGCCAAAAATTTTTTCCTCGTTTATTCAGTTTTTAAGCACCTTTATGACATAAGAAAAAATATTTTTTAAATTTTACAAATTTTTAGGTGAATAAGTATATGGAGGTAATATGGCTTATTACGTTCATATCTTAGAAAAGAATAAACATAACAAAAACAAATATCATTATTTAGATCATATGACTACAGTAATTGATCTACATGAAAACTATTGAACATTTGCAATAGATTTATATAGTATCAATGATTTTAGTTTACCCGTTAATTCATTGACTGGTAACCTACAGTTACCATTTCAAGAAGTACAAAATTTAACATTTAATCTTGCTACAGATCAATCTCATGCAGATGATAATGTTGAATATAACAAAGAATATGCAAGACTATATACTGGAACATTCAATGTTGATATTAGTCAAAATGAATACTTTAAACAAGATTTAGAAAATGTAAGACTTAATCTTGAATTAAATTTATTAATAGATCAAGAAGCAGCTCAAGCTGCTGGTGATGATGTGGAACAAGAGGCATTTGATGGTGTTGTTAGAGAAACATCAGAGCAAAGATGAAGCTTTGCAATGTACTACTCCAACACACATCTAATTGATCAATCTGACACTGTTGACAACATAACAGGCTACTCATTACCATTAGGTAATGAATGTATGCCTATATCAGAACAAATTAAAGTCTTTAGTAAGAATTATGAAAGACAAGAATTTGCCTTTAATGATCTACTAAACATTAGATCTTCTGTTCCATTTCAAATTCTTGCTGGAAAAGTTAAATTTACTTATTGACTAGAATTGGAAACAGAAAGTAAAACATTAGAAAAGGTTCTAATATTAAGTCATAGTCCTACAGGGTCGACAACTGTATCATTAGATGATAATACTTTCTTTGATTATGAAAAGAATGAAGTGTGTTTTGACCCTATTGGAGTAAAAGGATTCTATATTCCCAAATATTCACATGGATATTATGATGTGGAGCTACAAGTTTTACAAAATAGTGCAATAAGTAAATTTGTAATAAGAAACTACTTTAACTTTATTACAAACCAAGAACAACCAACACTGAGTGTTGTTCATAAGGTGATTAATGATTTAACAGGTTATGAAAGGATATTAATAGATGATTAAGATGTCAAAGAAAGTAATTGGTGTGATTGCAGGTTCATCAGCAGTATTAATTGCTGGTGCTACAGTTACTGCCAATGTTCTATTAAAGGATGAGATTGGAAAAATACCTAATACCAATCCTTTAAACCGTGATAAGAGTTATCACTATTTTTCAATTAGTAATGAAATTAAAAAAACAACAAACTTAAATAGTTTAATCACTGTTGTTCCATCACAACAGGGAATAACTTACATTATTCAAGAAGAGAGGTTTATAAGCAATATAAAAAACATTGTGCAAGAAGCACTTAGTAAAGTCTCTACATTCAAAGATGATTATTTAAGTTACATCATTGATTGTCATTACAAAATAAATACCAAATCCGTTTCTGTGGATTTGGTATGGTATCAACCTGATGCAAAGAATAAATTCTTTGATCAAATAGAAATTATTTTACAAGCTGCTTAAGTTTTCTATTTGTTTAGATATTACTTCAAGATCGTTTGTTGTAAATTGTCTTGTATCAACTAAATAATATCTAACCGTATAGATCGTTTTGTTATCCTTACTAAAGATGTTAATGATTTTTGCATCAGCTACATCTTTAATATTTTTTATTTGATCAATCTTTTGGTTAACTAAGTGAACATTAGCTTGATCAAGAATAATGTTTACATCTTTAGATATTCTTTGGAAAACGCCAAAAGAACGAACATTAAATTTAGATTTAGAATAATCTGTTATTAATTTATCAATGTTCATTGATAAAGCATAGATTGGTTTATTGTTTAAATCATAATCTTTTAAAGCACTTGATTTAACTTTACCCATATAACCAATTATTTGCTTACCATTAATGATAGCTAAGGTTTCATTTTGGTAAAATTCTTTAATTTCAGCTGATTTAAATGTAAATGTTGTATTAAGAATTTGACCAAGTTGTCTTAAAACAGATTTGAAGTAGTTTAAGTTAATAGCTAATTTACTTCCAGTAATTGAGTCAATTACATATCTATCAGTTGCTAAAGCGGTTAAGTTTAATGCTTTGTTATCTTGTGTAAAGACTTTTTGCAATTCAAAGATAGGTTGTAAATCAAGTTTACGAGCATCATTATATTTATAAATTTTTAACATTCCATCCATTAGATTCAAACGGAAGTATTCACGATTTGAATTACTTGACATAATTTTAACAGGTTTGTCATAACCAAACAAGTTAAACTTGTTTACACTATTTTTATTTGTTAAGTTATATGTCTTAACTTCAGTGAAATAGTTGTTTAAGAATAAATCTTTAATTGATTGCTTTAGTTCATATTCTCTGTTGTCAGCAATTGGCAACAAGTTATCATCGATTGCAATTGGTTTTAATTTGTTCATATCGATGATTTTTAAGATATCTTCAAACATATCTTCTTGAGTTGTTACATCAAGACGTCATGCAGGAGCTTTGAATTTTCTTGGGAAGAAGAAACTATTTTCATAACCCAATTTCTTCAAAGAAGAAACAACAAAGCTTTTGCTTAATGGTTCATGAATAAATCAAGCAAGTGTTTGATAGTCTAAAGGAATACGGTTAGTATTTCAATTTTGTTTACATCAAACAACTTGTGATACAGGGGTACCTAAATATTTCTTAATTAATTCAAGAGTAATTAAGTTTAAATAGTTACTTAGTGGTCTAGATGCTTTTTTACTTGCATCTGTTTCACAATTCAATCTAATAGATGTAGTTCTAACTTGAGCAAAGTTGAAGTTTCCAACTTCAATCTTAGCTTTAGTTGTCTTGTTAGAAAGTTTTGTATTATTTGAACCAATAATAGCAGCAATTGATACAGGTTGTGTTTGATCACAAATCAAAACATCATTTGTTGCTAATGTATATGTTTTATTGTTTAAAGCAACAAATTTTAATTCACCAGTTGCATAACGACAACTTAAATTACCTTGTAATTTGTCTGCATCATATACATGTGTTGGACAATTAGTTAATAAGGTAATTAATGCTAATCTGTCTAACAATTGGTTAATTGGTTTAATACCATGATTCATTAATTGCGCTTTAATTGATCATGGAGATCTCTTAATATGGTCAGGTGTCACCTTATAGTCTAAGAAAGACAAGAATGAACATGCATCAGCATTAACTTGTAACTTATTACCTTGGCTTGGTATAGTTTTAGCCATTCCTTTAAGATCAAAGTTAAATCTTAGATTTAATTTGTTGGCAAGTTCATAGCAGAATACAAGATATGAGTTTTCGTCATTTCTGTTAGCTGGAACAGTAATGTCATAAATAGTATCATCGTAACCAATTAGTTCAGGTCACTTATTTGATCCAACTAATCCTTCATCTAACATGATGATTTCATCTTGTTCTTCATCAGCAACTACATTATCATTACCAATTAATTCAGAATAAGCACACATCATTCCATTAGATTCCATACCATGGATTTGCTTTTTAGCAATTGTTACTCCATTAGGTAATTTAGCACCATCAAGAGCAACAATTACTTTTGCACCAGTTTTTAATCCACTAGCACCACAAACTATTTTATTAGTTTGTGTGAATGTTACTTTTACTTCGCACTCTGATAAATGTGTTCCTTCTACAGGTCTAACACTAACTAATTCACCTATAACTACTTTTTCAAGTGGTTTACGCTTAGTAATGGATTCTACTTCCATTCCTAAAGCATTTATTGCTTGAACAAATCTATCATCGGTGATGTTAACAAAATCAGGAATAAACTTTGTTATTAATTTTCTTGTAAATAACATTATCTAACTCCTTTCAATTGGTTTGTCAATCTAAAGTCATTATTATAGATATCTCTGATATCTTTAATTCCATACTTTAACATTGCAATTCTTTCAATACCAATTCCAGCAGCTAAACCAGAATTAACTTTTTTAATATTAGCTGCTTTTAAAACATTCTTGTGTAACATTCCTGCACCAAGAATTTCAATTCATCCAGTGTGTTTACACATTGGACATCCTTTACCACCACAATTAAAACAACTTACATCAACTTCGAAACTTGGTTCAGTAAAAGGAAAGTAAGACAAACGATATCTTGTCTTAACATCCGAACCGAAGATATGTTTAATTAATCCATCAATAACTGATTTAAGGTGATTGATAGATAAATTGTTCTTTACTCATACAATATCAATTTGACTAAATTGATGGCTATGAGTTAAGTCGTCGTCATCATTACGGTAAACATTGCCATATGATAAGACTTTAATCTCTTTGTCTTGATCATGGATAACTTCTGCAGTTGTAGATGTACAATGTGTTCTTAACATTTTATATCCATCAATATAGAATGTATCCTTTGGGTCTCTTGCTGGGTGGGACTTTTCAATATTTAAACGATCCATATTATTTTCAATAGTTGTTACTTCATCACCTTCAACAATCTTAAAGTTAAGAGCTTTAAAGTATTCAATGATTTGATCATTGATAATAGACAAAATGGTTTTAGAACCTTTTGCTAAATTATATGTATCAATGTTTAAATCATAGTTTAGTTTGTTGCTTGATAATTCATTAGCACCATCTAGTTGAGCTTTTCTTGCTTCAAATAAAGCTGTTAACTCTTGGTTAAAAGCATTAATTTCTAAACCAGCTTCTTTTCTTTGTTCTGGTGGTAATGCTTTTAATTGAGTATATAGTCCAGCAACATGTTGCTTAAAGAAGATGTTCTTATTTTCAATAAGCTTGCTTGTAACTGCTTGTTGTTCAAGTAATTTTTTGAATTGTTCAACTATCTCTTGTTTATTGTTGATAATCATTTGCTTTCCTTTCAAAACAAAAAGCACACCAAATTTATGATGCTATGACCCGTTAGGGTGGTACCACATAGCTTCACAAATTAATGTGCTCTTAGATTCTATTAAGTTGTTTAATCAAGTGAATAGTTGGTTCTGGTTATGTCTGCATTCCACCAGCGCAGGCTCTCTATAATAGCCAATACGAGCCAACAACGGCTTGATCAATTTTTATGGTGTTAAATATCTCTACTTAACTAAATAATTATATAAACATATAATGAAAGTATGAAAAAGAATAATAAAAAAATAAGCAAAATTATTGCTCCCCTAACCTTAGCTAGTGGATGCTTGGTAGCACTACCTGCTACTTCATGTGGTGGAACACATAGCAATGTTATACACATCGCTCCATACCTACATGAAATTACATATAACGATTACACTTATGATAGTGATTTCGTGACAACAAAAGATGCTGAAGCATTTGGCTGTTCATCTGTTAGAAAAGGTAATTTTTATGGACGAAACTTTGACTATGTCTTTAACGACACACCTGAATTTATAGTAAGAGTCAATGCTAATAAAGAAAAGCATAGACATGCTTCTATTGGTATGGCTACCCATTTTGGTTTAAGAGAATCAAAGTTATTAAATGGTGAATATAACAAGCAATTGGAATTAATTCCAAACATTACACTTGATGGAATAAACGATGCGGGTGTAATTTGTTCACATAATGTTGTGTCTATGGAACCAGATGCAAAAGAAGGTGTTATTGCTGAAACCCATCCAGACAAACCTGATGCTTTCCAACTTCATCAATTGTTTGTACCTAGATATATTCTTGACAACGCTTCTAGTGTTGATGAAGCTATTCAATTACTAGAATCTGAAGATTTAAATATCAAAGGTGATCTAGGTGGAACACATCACTTGCACATTATGATTGCTGATAAAGATAGAACGGTTGTTGTTGAATTCTTTGATACAAACGATACTGATAAATATTTTAATGTGGTTGTAGATGAAAAAAAAGAAGACTCTACAGAATTATATGATTTACCAATCATGACGAACTTCTATGTTAACAATGGTGAAAATATATATTTTGATAATGACAAGAAAAACGGTGTTGAGAGATATGAGATCTTGAAAGCCGGCTACAACAGTGTTGATTCGTTTGCTACTATGGAAGCGCTAATGAAAAAAGTTATATTCTCTAATTCATATCGATATTTCCATAATATTGTACCTTTTGGTTTAACAATGAAAGATGGAACGGAAGATGTTGAGGGCGGTTTAGATTCTGAATGATATTCTGAATCCTTTGATTGACCAAAAATTGAATCAATGCAAGGAGAAGACATTTCAGAGTTAGCACCAATCACAGAAGTATTTGATAAATTAAAACAAGATTATTGATTAGCTAGATTATTAGATTATCGTAACCCACCAGAACCTAAGTTCTGGCAAACAACTCATAACTCAACATATGATATGGAAAATAAACACTTACGAGTTGTTGTTCAAGAACAATACGAGATATATTTCGACTATTATTTGTAAAAATAAAAAACACGCGTTTGGCGTGTTTTTTTAATGGTGGTTCATCGCGGAATTGAACCACGGACACACAGATTTTCAGTCTGTTGCTCTACCGACTGAGCTAATGAACCTTAATGGCGGTCGATACGAGACTCAAACTCGTTTCATCCCCGTGACAGGGGGATATAATAATCCGTATACCAATCGACCGTAAATGGTTGCGGAGGGTGGATTTGAACCACCGGCCTTCAGGTTATGAGCCTGACGAGCTACCAAGCTGCTCTACTCCGCGATAACATGGCGGATGCTGAGGGATTCGAACCCCCGCGTGGCTTGCGCCACCTCTCGGTTTTCAAGACCGAACCCTTCAACCACTTGGGTAAGCATCCGTTATAACAGTGTCTTTTTAATTATATTATTAAACTGTTTTACTATGGTGGATCTTGTAGGACTCGAACCTACAACCTACCGATTATGAGTCGGGGGCTCTAACCATTGAGCTAAAGATCCAACATGGTAGCAGGGGTGAGACTTGAACTCACGACACCCCGGGTATGAGCCGAGTT